>CAZQVA010000013.1:0-60083 GCA_964596685.1 uncultured bacterium
AAGCTAATAAGAGATCCATCGTGAAATTCAAAATCTGCGATGTTAATAGGACGCATCTCAGAAAGAGAAACAGTTTGTGGTGTTGTGTGACTCATGCAAGAGCTCCGTTAAGATGAAAGGGTAAAAAAAAATCTAAAGTATAGATGTAATATTTTTCATTAATAAAAAAAATAATTTTTATTTTAACCACCATACATTATCTGGATGGTAGATGTGATAAGGATCTGATTGATAATCTGCAGAGTTACCGTGCGCATCAAAATATTCCTCTTTACCATTTTTTCCGGGTTTCGAATGGTGGTAATGATCATGTTCCTTATGACCTTTTTGTCCTGGTTTGGCTTCATCAAAACGAAATTTTTCACCTGTGTCTTTGTGAATAAACGTGCGATGGCCTTTTTCTGCCACGCCAGGTGCTGTAATCTCTTCAAGGTCGGGGTTTTTTTCGGCATCTTCGACTTTCATGGAGTCTTCTGCTGAAGTGCCTTTTTGAGATCTTTGTAGGGGGTCCGAGAAGGCGTTATTGAAGGCGTGAGTCTCGGCGGTATTTTTAAGATCCCTCAGCAGAGTATCTATGTATTGTCTGCCCTCAGTAACACTCCAGGAGATTGCAGCGATGAGAGCAGCATCACAAGCAGCTTGAATGAGAGTGGCCGAACAAATGGTAGTGACGGTAGTCACTGCTCCCCATTCGACAACGAGGAGGGGAATGAGGAAAATGAATTTGCCGGTAGGGTCGCAATAACGTAAAGGGTTATTCTTCGCGTATGTATAAAGATTAGTGCCATCAATGGTCCCTGCAGGATCTATTGAGAGCCAGTGTTTTAATGTGGGGTGGTAGAAGCGATGGAGGTGATAGTATAACTGTGTGGCAGGATCATAGCGTGTTGCAGCAAAGGTCCAGGGACAGGAGTTTGGTGTGAGCAACTCTCCAAATGCAGTATAGTCGCAGTAAGTGGTCGTTTGAGTCATTAGGTCAACAAGGGCTCGCAAGCAATTGGAGGTGTCATAGATGGGGATATGTGGAGTTTTATTGATTTCGGTTAAAAGGGTGCTTAGTGTCCCGGGCACCATAATACGGAGGTTATTTAAGCCCATCATCGGTGTATATGTGCCGATTTCTTGCATGTTATCCCACAAGAATTGCTCTTCATTTCTATAGATTAATCGCCCAAAGGGATCGTAACGATAATGAATCACATCATCTGGTGTGTCGACTGCGATCAAGCGATTCAGAGCATCCCAATGATAGCTATATAGGCCGTCTGAGAGCATATTGCCGCGCAGATCATAAGAAATCGCGGAAAGCTCATTGAGGGCGTTTGTTGTACCTATTGAGTTGTAGTTAGAATCAAAAGAGAAGGAGGCATCATTAGCATGTGTCAGTTGGTTCAGCGGATCATAGCCATATTCACGCGTATGCCCTAAAAACTTTGTCTGAGAAATATTTCCTAATGGGTCATAAGTAGTGTTTTGTGTGAAGTGTTCACTATCGATACCTGTTATGCGTTCTGAGGCGTCATAACTGTAGCGCAGGTGAGTTCCATCGCAAAGTACTTGATCGATAGGATGTCCTTGAGCATTATAATCGGCAACAATGTGTGTTAAAGTATTTCTTGTCATGCGACGAAGTACATTACTGTCATAGGTGTACTCGGTAATTGATCCATCGGGATAGACATAGTGAATAGGGCGATCCAGCTCGTCATATTTTTTAATAAGAGTACAGGCGTTGATGGTTTCTTGTAGAATATTGCCGTGAGGATCAAGAGTCCGTACTACCTGAATGTCATTTTTTGGATCGCACATCTTAATGAGTCGACCTAAGTTGTTATAGCAAAATGTATGATGAAGAGAATTATCAGAAGCGGTAATAGAGATTAGCTTTTTCTGAGCATTATATTCAGAGTATAGAGTGATGTGATCGGGATAGGTAAGAGTTGACTGCTCTCCTGTTGGCGTATAAGTATAGCGCATGGTCCTTGCAAAAGGCGTATTAAAGGCTCTTGTAGTGGCAATGCAACGATGGCGCATATCATATTCAAAGACACAAGAGATGCTGTCTTTATGTAAATTACCTTCATATATGTGTGTAATGCGTGTAATAAGGTTGTTACATAGGTCATACACAAATTCTTCTGCAGCAATAGGTTGGTCATGGTGCAGAAGTTCCTCTTTCACGAGCTGTTGTTGGGGATTGTAGTAGCGTGCTTTTTTGTGGCCAAGAGCGTCTATTGTGGTGGTTTGTAGCAGGTTGTCATCATAATAGGTTGATGTTGTGTTACCCTCTGGATCTGTATGAGAGATAAGGCGGCCAAAAGGATCAAAAGCTGAGGTTTCAACGGATTCTCCGCATGTTTGTCGAATGCAATTATCATCGGCATCCCATGCATAGGAGAAAGTGATTCCATCAGTAAAGGTTTTTGAGGTAATATGATCGGCCAAATCATACGTGTAGGTTATTATGCGTGGTCCTTGAGATTCTGTTTTTAAACGGCCTACTTCGTCATAGGTCAGCGTGATCGAATGATCACAATAGTCTTCTTGCTGTCTTCTTCCTACGTCATCATAAGTATAATATGTTGTATGACCATCCCCATTGGTGGACGAGAAAAGAAGGTGGCCTTTGTAGTTGGCGTGTTCTTTAAAATCACCATAGTCGGTTGTCGTAGCATAGCCAAGTGCATTGCGAGAGTAGTTTATGGTCACTCCACTGGCATCAGTATGTTCAATCAAGTAGTCAGCAGCATTATATCTAAAAGAAGAATGTGTGCCATCTGGATAGATGATAGAAAGGGGTTTCCCTGTTGCACTATACGTAAAACGTGTCACGTTTTTAAGAGCGTCCTCTTTGGATGTTATATGTGCAAGGGCATCATAAGAGTAGCGAGTTGTTGCTCCATCTTTCGTGACAGTAAGTGGCTTTTGTAAAATGGGATCATAAATATATTGAGTAATACTGTTGCGCCAATCTTTTTCACTAGCTAAAAGGCCCTCTTTGGTGTAGGTATAGGAGGACTCGTGAGAGTAACCTTCGCCAGACTCACATTTATTAATCAGGTGATTTTGATTGTCATAGATATATGAGGTAGTTAGGCGGTTTGAAAAATTTGTTTTGGCGGTTTCTCTGCCTTTGCTGTCATATTGATAGAGAGCTTTATGGCCGAGTGCATTGGTATGAGAGAGGAGATGGCCTTTTTCATCATATTCATAATGTAGAGTGCGGTACAGCTTATGCGTGTTATCATAACATTCCTCAACACACACATTTCCCCATGCATCATAAGTTAAATGCGTTTCTGTCCCATCCCATGAGTGGATAATTTTTGGCATGTGCAAAAAAGGATTGCTTTGATTGAGCGTATAACGAGTTGTACGCTCACATCCATGGGTTATTACTGAATGTGCAATCAGATTATTGCAATCATCATACTCAAATGTTTCTCTCTCTAGAGTTTCTCCGTTGTGCGTAACGGATTTTGTAAGAACCAAATTGGTTTCTGGTAGATATTCCCATTCAGTACATGGACCCTCATCATGCGTTTCCTTCAAAATCAAATGCATGCCATCGGTTGAAAAAATGCGTCGAATGATGGAAATCATTTCTCCATTTTCACGTTTTTCCACTGTAGGGTTGCCATATTTGTCATACTCAAATGATCGTTTAAAAAGTACATTATCTACTCCATCGCAAATGCTTTCCGAGGATAACCACTGCTGTTCATTCCATGTAAAGTAATGACGCAGCGTACATTGATGATTGCTTTGAAATCCAGCAATACATGTGCATAGGAGATTAGCATCATATGTATACTCTTTAAAAGCCCCATCCTGTGTAAAAACACGTGTTGTGCCGCCATGAAGGCCTGCTTTAGGAGGTTCATATTCAAAGCGATACGTATCAGGTGATCCAAGAGAGAGTTTCTCTACTCTGAGGATTTTGTCAGTAGAAGGGGCGTAAGCAATTTGAAAATTATGATGGGGACCATCATAAGAAATTAACCCAAAGCGTTCGTTGTACTCACATCGTTGAGCATTATAAGCAGGAGAGTCTACATGAGTGAGAAGAGGGTGTTTTTTTGAATGATCAATTTTTGCCTTAATTTTGCGACCATACCATGTGCGACCCACCATTTCTCTAAATTTGATTTTGAGTATGCGATTGTTAAATTCATAGAATGCTTGTTGACCAGTATGAGTAGAGGCAGAAGCATCATCGATGAAGAGAGAAGCATAAACATATTGCTCCTTGGGATCCATGCTATCGATGCGAATGAGTTCTTTATTTTTATAGATATAACACAAAACTTTACCATTGAGGAGACGCTCCTTAGTGAGCAGTCCTCTGTAATAGGTGCGAATAATGCCTTCTGAGGTGTGTAATTCAAGAGTATAGTGATTTTTACGGACAATGTACGAGTTGCGTGGGTCACTTCTGCCACTTGGTTGCATGCCATTAAAATTGTTCATGCCGTAGGAAGGAGAGACTAAGGCGCCTTTAATTGTATATTCTAAGTCAACGCCAGATGGGGTGGGAATAGTGAGTGTCCCGTCTTTTTCTCTTTCTAAATGGAGGTGCGGTAGAGTGGTCCAGCCCCGATAGTATTTTTCTAAATACTTAGACAAGGCATATATCTCTTTTTTTTCTTTGTTTATTGTGCCGCTTTCAAAAAACTCATAGGGAATACATGGTGCTACATAAGAGCGATACAAGGGAATACTTTCTGCGCCTTTTGCTACAAGATCTAACTCATGCAATGAGCATTGACCGGTCATGGGATTAACAATCTGAGCAATAAGAAGATAATCTTCATCACTTTGGACGCCATTGCTCCAAGGAGAGAAGTCTTCGTTCTCAGGCTCTTGTGCATTAATACCTACAGTTAGCAAACATATTAATAAAATAATATTTAGTAAGCGCATCAATTCCATCCTAATTTCGTAATTTGAAAAGGGGAGCGTACTGAATTCATTGATTAGATCCAAACTAAATCTTTGCAATTTGTGAAAATGTATGCTGAGTTGTGTGAGCGTTGGTTGTGGGTGGAGTGTTAAAACTCACACTGCTCAATCTTGAATTCAAAAAGAATCTTGTTTAGTGGCGGATCTTCATTTATGCTCAAATAAACGTAGGGTATAAGCATGCGGATACAACAGAATTATTCATATGAGAATGAACGTCAGCTTACTGGTGTGCCTTTGGAAAGTCGAGAAGAAGGAGCACCGTTAGCGCTGAATGAAAGGATTCAACAGTTGAATGTGCGCATGCAAGGGCTGATGAAAGAGCTGTATGCGTTAGAAGGGGCGCAGCCTTTAGATATTCAGATGCCAAAAGAAACGGAGATGAAGATAAAGAAGCTTCGTCGAGACATTATTCAAACCGCTAAGGAAGAGGAAGTCTTTTTAGCAGGTCACTTAAGAGAAATGCGCAGACAGGTGATCGAAGAGTTAAAGGCAGGAACGCTTTCAGGGGCAGCTATTGCGAAAAAAAACTCTCAGTTGCTGAAGCAGTTTATTGGCAACCTCTATGTGGCTGCTGAAGAAACACTAAAAAACAAATTTAATTTACTGCCGCCGTGTAAGTACTGTGTGGCGGTTTTGGGGTCTTTAGGGCGTGATGAAGCGGGATTGTACTCCGATATCGATAATATGATTGTCCTAGAAGGAGATTCAGAGTCTAAAGCGAAAAATCGCTACTTTACTAAATTGAACCAATATGTCGCTGATCGCATTTTTCGGCTGGGTGAATCACTCGGAACAAAGTTAGGTGTGCGGTTTTGTCAGTTTAATTTAAATGCTCCCTATCTTGACTACTCTTTTAGAGGTGCAGTACCTTCTGAAGATCCAAAAGATACGATGCATCGCGGGAAAACACATTTTTTAGCGCATCTCAATACCCCTCTGATTACAGATTTTAAAGGGGTGATTGACGGGGAGGCCATCGCTGGAAGTGATCTACAGCTATATGAACGGTATCGACAGGCCGTTCTTAACACGAATGGAAGAACATATGTCGCTGGGTACCTCATGTATGCCTCACTAGAATGTTGGCAAGGCTCTGCTCTCGATCCTTCTCCTGTACGGAGACATGGATTAACATGCGATTTGAATATAAAAGATCACCTCTATAGACCTTTGCAGATAGGTTTAAGTGCTCTTGCACATTACTACGATATTCAGGAGTGTAATTCAATACAGCGTATTAGAAAGTTGGTAGAAAAGGGAGGTTTGAATGCAGGTTTTGCAGTGAGGCTTGAAAAGGCGATGGATCTATTGATGAAATATCGCGTCCAGCTACAAGCAGAATATGGAGAGGAATTTGAACAGGTAGCCCTTGATTTGCCAGCGTTAGAGACACACTATAGACGTAAGTTGGAAGAGTATTCTGCCATACTACAAGCACTGGAAGATTTGAAGCGTCAATTTCCAGATGATCCTGACATCAGTAAGCAAATTTTGCGAGCAAAAGAGTGGTGTTCGGCGCTACAAGAGAGCCTAAGTGAGCGTATCCCGAAACTTGAAGCACATAATGATGCGGCGTTTTCAGCAGAAGACAAGAAAACCTTGGAAGAGGTGGTGATGCAACCACTTTTCGAATTTTATAACAAGGCTTGCTGCACTAAGCATCCAGAGGCATTTGATCCCGCAGCGTTTTTATAATAGAAATAGACTTCGCTATGAGATGTCCCTGCGCATCATATTCATAAAGATGTGTGGAATGATAGTGTCCATTTTCGTCATAGAGGTCTTCTTTGCAGATATTGCCCCATGCATCATAAGAGAGGTGCTTTTCAGTGCCATTCCACTCGTGGATGATTTGAGGCATATGAAGAAAGGGGGCGCTTTGTCTGAGTGTATAACGCGTGATGCGCGAATCCTGTGGCGTGCTAATTTGCTGTGCAATGAGGTTGTTGTAATCGTCATAGGTAAAACACGCTTGTTCGATGGTCACTCCATCGAGAGAAGTGGCTTTTGAAAGCACGAGATTTGTGCCGGGCAAATAGGTCCAATCGATGGTTACTCCATCTTGATGCTTTTCGTGTAGAACAAGATGTAAGCCATCCTTTGAAAAGCGACGTTGTATTTGAGAGTGAATGCCATGGTTCCAGATAACTTCTAAGATGGGATTACCATAGGCATCATATTCAAAATAGCGTTCATAAACAACAGAGGATCTGTTATCCCTAATAACTTCTGATGCAAGCCACTGCCTGTCATCCCATTGATATTCGTGGGAAATGATGCAATGGCCATCACTTTGAAATTGGGCAATACATGTACAGAGTAACTGCTCATTGTATGTATATTTTCGCCATGAACCATCGGGAAAGAAAACGTGCGTTGCACCTCCTTTGATACCCGCTTGCACTAAATCATAGACGAAATGATAGGTGTTTGTTCCCAATGTCACCTGGTGCACACGTAAGACAGAGTCGAGAGAGGGGGCGTACGTTATTTCAAGACTTTGCGGAGCACCATTGCTGGAAATAAGGTTAAAATGCTCGCTATAGCGATACGCTTGTGCGCCAGATGAGGGAGTTGTCACCCCGGTTAAGAGAAGATGATCACTTGCGTGTTCGATTTTTTCTTTAATTTTCCGCCCATACCAGGTGCGTCCTGTTGTTTCGTAAAATTGTATCTCCAGTGCTCGATTGTCAAAGAAATAATCAACCTGTTGACCCGTATCACTTCTTATTGAGCAGGCATCGATGAAGAGGGAATTATAGACGTAGCGCTCAAAAGGGTCCATGCTGTCAATGCGAATGAGTTCCTTGTTCTGATAGTGATAGCGTAAAATTTTTCCGTTGAGGAGGCGTTCCTTATGGAGTAGCCCATTGCAGTAGGTGCGGATGATGCCTTCTGGAGTTTGAAAATGAAAAGTACCGCTACTTTTTCCCCATATATAGCCATTCCTTTCGTCATGAGTAGCACTTGGATCGATCCCATTAAAATTGCTCATCCCACATGAGGAGCAAAGTAAGCCCTTTTCTCCCGAATAGGGAAGTTCAATCCCTGTATGAGTTGTGACAGTAGTGATGCCGCCTTTCGAGCGCCCAAGAGACAGATGCGGTAGAATGATCCACCCTCGATAATGAGCATCTAAATGCTCGGCGAGTGCGATGACATCCTTTTTCTTTTGATTTTCTGTCTCTATTTTAAAAAAGGTATCGGGAATGCTAGGCGCAATATAGGTGCGCAAAAGACTGATCGTCGCTGCTCCTTTGGTTTCAAGGTCTATTGCATTTAGCTGGCATTGCCCTGTCATGGGGTTAATTATGCCTTCAAAAAGAAAGGGCTCTGGAGCGGCAATGGTCATTTCATAGCCGCAAAGAAGTTTAGTAAATAGAAATATAAATAAAATAAAATTTATTTTACGATTCATCATCAACTTCGTTATTTAATGTTCTGACAAAACATTTCCTTTAGCGTATCCAATAAGAGAAAGTCCCCATGGTAGCTCCAAGGTGAGCGTTTGATCTTCCAAGATTACTTCAAAAGTAGCTATGCCACTATTTTTCCCCGCTATAGCGGGTGTTTCAAGAATGGTCAAAGGGCCTTGCACGGTCTTTTCCATCACTGTATCCCATGATGTGCAACGGATAAGGTAGCTCTCCTCTTGACTGATATGATCGATATGGATTGCATATGATTGCAGCAAAAGGTCTTTCAATTCAGCCCATAAGACGACACCCTCGTCGCTTTTTTTAATAAGCGGCATAGGGTAGAAGGGAACAACTGTTTCTCTGTCACACTGATTAAAGCGACAGAGGACCTTTTCCCCCGGAAGATATCCACGCGCTGAGACAATAAGACGGGTGGGTTCCAACTGGGGCCATGTTTCTAGTATTCCCTTTTTATTGATGACAATTCTCTCAATGAGAGCTCCTGGTTTTTTACCAAGTAATGGGCGATCGATGAAAAAGTCGATAGGTTGCCCTATGGAGAAATTTATAGGGGTAATAATCCACTTGAGATGCCCTTGATCGTAGCCTGCGATTTCTATCTTCTCAGATTCAGTTAGGGAGCTTTGTCTCCATGGCATAAATTGGATGTCAGGTGTATCTGCATGAAGTAGTAAGCAGCTTAAGTAAAAAGAAAAAAAGATAATAGCGCGCAAGATCATTGGATAGCTCCTAAAAAAATTGGAGCCATCATATGCGCTTACTGAATTGAGCTGTAGGAGTTTTTGATTTTAACGTGAGTTCAGCTTTAAATCGGCTTCTGGTGTATGTAAACATGTGTCAGTATTTTAAAAATCATACTTAAGATATGACCTTTGAAAGGTGACCGTGTTGGCATACACCAAAGGCTAATTTAAAGTTGAACTCATGTTATTTTAGAAGCAAATTGCTTTGCTTTTGTTTGCGATGTTGAAAGACAAGATAGCAGGTAAGAGCGCTCCAAAGTGCCATAAGACTGATAAGAGTGAAGCCAATCAATGCAGTTGTAAGGGCAAAATAGGAGGTTAGGGGAAAAGCCCAGGCAATTGTCGTGTTATAGGTTAAAAATGCGAAAAGAGCGATGGGAGGGATAAAGAGCAGCAGCAGAAGATGACAGGAACGATTTTTATACAAGCTGCGGTAGAGACGATAAGCTCCAAAGATTCCTAGAGTCAGGAGCATGCAAGCTCCTGTTAGGACCTCTGGTACTTGTAAGAGGACAAAAATGGCGAGGAAGAGGGGGAGGAAAACCCAAATAAAAAGGGTTAAGAGCCACCACGATTTTCTCAAAGATAGATAAGCCGGTTGAAAAGTCATTATGAAGAAATGCGAGGTTGTGGGGACGGGTGCTCTTTAATGGGTTCAAACTCTAAGCGGAAAGACACTGGGCCAATATGAGCACTCGGTAGGTAGATGACTTTAACGGCGAGCGGTTCCTTTGTCGTTTGGATAAGATAGCCATCAGCCGTTTTTGAGATGGAAGTGATTTGTGTTGCCATGGTAAGTCTTTCAGTAAGTTCTGAAGACTGTAAAAGAGCCTGTAATTCGCGCAATTCTTGAGCTAAGGGGGGCAAAGCACCAAAGAGTGGCGTCGTGGCGAGTAGTGCCAATAAGAGTAAGCGTTTCATGAGTCACCTATTCGCTCATTTTTACACAGGGGAATCTTTTGTTGCACGCGTTTCCTGTTGTGACCAATAGCTTGGGTTAAAAACTCAAGCTCTTAAGAGCCTTTTACAAAAGGCTCTTAAGGTTAGGTAAGAATGCGGCGCATCTGGCTGTGTTTAGGCACCACAAAAAAAACTGTTAGCTTTTGGCTTGATCAGATGAAACCACTTCATCCCATGTATGTACATGGTTGCCATCAAAAGTGACGAATGCAGCAACATGAATGCGGATTTTATTATTGGCAATATCCCACAAGTCGACATCAAACTTTAAGGCTGCGCGGTTTTCGCTAATGATGGGCTCTTGTAGAAATTGTGAATAAACAGCCTTAGGATACTGCTGGTGAATTTGTAAAAAACGTGCTGTGAGTTCTTGAGAGTTGTGGGCAGTAACATGTCCATTTGATGAAGTGACAACATGAGGGCAAAAAACCTCTTCAATATGCGCGCGATCGACTTTATATCCGGCTTTTCCTGCTCGTGTAAGAAATTCAAAGAGATGGTCGATGTTTGCAGCTATATCTTGCTTATCTAAAATACGTGTAGACATGGTTGTGCCTCCTTTCAGTATAATCTGGATTCTTACATATATAAAAATTTTAGTCTACCATTTCTTGGGGAAATTTGTTAAGATTGTGTTAAATCTCTAATTGAGTGGATTGGATGCTTTTAGCTTTGAATTTCGATAAATCAAAGATGAAATAACCAATCTGCTCAATCGGGATTAACCTGGATATTAGATTTTGTCTAAAGTCCAGATTAAATGGAGAAGGAGGGTTTCCATGAATCATTTAACATTAGAGGCTATGCGATGGGCAGCTTATCCAGATCAGCACCCAGGAAGGTCGGAGGATCTACAAAGTACAAGGCTCTTTAACGCGGCAGATATTTTGGTACAGGGAGGAAAAACCTTAGGTGGCATTGTCAATGTGGCTTGTCTTGCACAGCGAAGCGTACAGGCTGTCGGACGTTGCGCTGCGGGCATACTCGGCGGTGCTGTAGAAGGAGTAACGGAGAGTAATTTTGAAAAGGATGTGCATTTCAAAGCGCGTCAATTTCGGTGGTTACAACTCAATAAAGCCGCAGTGGACTTAATGCATGCTTGTACAATGGGGGCGGCTATTCCTTTGGATCTCGTGCTGCGCATTTATACAATTCTTATGGAATCAGGTGGGCTCGTTCAACCTGAGATTGGTAGGAAAATGCGTATGTTGATTCAAATGCGACCAATTGTAGATATTGAAGGAGCACTCACAGAAAGGCTCCTCCCTCAACGGCAAGAGCCAGACAAGGGCCTTACTCGCGCGCAACGCTGGGTAAATGAATCAATCTCTGCACTGTTGAAAGATTGGTTAGAAGAATTACAGGAGGGATATTGGACTCAAGAGGTTGATCACTGGATTCTGCATTTGAGAATTGATGCTGTCAGAGCGTGTAGTGAGACATTAAGAAGCTTTGAGCCCATTCTTCATGGGGAAGAAAAATTGAAGCTCATTCGTCAGTTAGACCATTGGTTTCGCTTGAGCAAGCAGCTTGCTGAAGAGGACACAAAAGCCACAGTGGCAAAAAGAGAAATTGCTGTGCAAAAAGAATTTTATCACTACGTCCACCAAACGGCTGCACCACAAGAGAGCTGGCCTAAAATACCACCTGAAACAACAATCACTTCAACCATGGGGGCATATAGTGCAATAAAAATGCAATGTCAACCGCGGGAATTAGTGATTAAACAGGTTAGAGCCACTTTAGCAGAGGCGACAATCATTGATGATGCTCCTGACGCTGCTGAAAAAAGCTTTAAAAAAGATCTTCTTCAGAAACATTTGAAGGAGATGGAGGAGTTTGCGGCAAAAGTCCGCGTTGCTGGCATGCAACCAGATGGGCGTAATGTCCGCGGCGTTCCATGAGTTCAGCGGGAGTGCCATCCTCAACAATTATGCCGCGGTCGAACACAAGAATGCGATCCATATGTGCAAGGGTAGAGAGTCGATGAGCGATCACCAGCGTGGTGCGCCCTTGCATAAGTGTATCTAATCCAGCCTGAATTTCATGTTCCGTGGCAGTGTCAAGAGCCGAAGTAGCCTCATCTAAAATGAGAATAGGTGCTTTTTCTAAAAAGGCGCGTGCAATAGCGATACGTTGTCTTTGGCCTCCCGACAGGCGGGCCCCTCGTTCACCTACAATGGTATGATAGCCTTGAGGAAGCTTTTCAATAAATGCATGACAATGTGCCATTTTGGCGGCAGCCATCACTTCCTCATCAGTCGCTTCAATCCGCCCATAGCGGATATTTTCCATTATTGTGCGGTGAAAGAGGCTGACATCTTGCGGTATCAGGGAAATAGATGATCTAAGGGAGTCTTGTGTGACCTTAGCAATATCTTGTCCATCGATGAGGATGCGCCCAGAGGCGAGATTGTAGTACCGCAGAATTAGGTGAGCAAAAGTGGTTTTTCCTGACCCAGAAAACCCTACAAGACCTACTTTTTGTCCTGGCAGAATGGATAGATTCTTATTGCTAAAGAGATGTTCCTCTTCGCCATATTTAAAGGAAACATTCTCAAAAGTGATTTGTCCCACAGTTGCTGTAAAATGGCTGGCATGAGGGCAATCTTCAATGGCATAAGGCTCATTGATCAAAGAAAGCGCCTGTTTGCAGAGTCCCCACGATTGGAAGATAGGAGCAAATTCCATGCTGACAAACCATGTCATCATGGTAATATTCCATACCGTTGCAAAGATTTGGACCACTTCACCGGTAGAGATGACCCCTTTTTGCCATTCTAAAAGCATGTACCAGGTGATTGCTATGCCAGCACCAAGAAAGCTTGAGATACCAAGGAACAGCTTCATGCGCTCACCCATCATCATTGAGCGGTGTTGAGCCTGAATTTCTTCCCTTTGCGCTTGCCACACGAGCCCCTCTTCAAAACGTGAGCGTGCGAATAATTTCACACTCATAAAATTCATTAGGGTATCAACAATGCGCCCTGTCAATGCACTTTGTAGTTTTCCATGTTCTGCTGCCACTGCTCCCGAGCGCTTTGCAAATGATAGGCAGATGCTTAAATGGAGAATCAGCCAAGCAGCTAAAATCAAAGCGAAAAAGGGGCTGAGTGCGGCAAAAAGAACAAGACTAATGATGATGGCAATAAGAAAGGGGAGAAATAATTGAATGGATTCCTTAATAATGCGTGTCGATTCATTTGACATATTGGAAAGGCGGTTAGCAATGCTTCCCGCTTGATGCGTTTGGAAAAAGGCAACGCTATGCTTTTGAATGTCATGAAAAAGTCTCATTCGCACTTCAGCTTGTACTGAGGGGAGTAGACGCGCCATCATCACACCTGAAAGGCGGTAAAACCCTTCGACTGTAATCCAAAATGCAGCGCCTATGAGAAGAGGCCAAAAAAGAGCGTGCCACATCACTGAGCGATCTTCCAGGTCGATCAGCGTGTCAATAATCCAGCGCGTGATTAAGGGGAAAATTGTTTGGTCAAAGGCCCATCCAAGAGAGAAAAACAGTGTGAGCAGTGCAAGAAGGCGATGTTTGAAGAGTGCTTTGAGAATAAATCGGATGACCGAATGCTCTAGGCGTATTACAGTTTTCTGCGACATAGGCTCATGCGCGATTCTTCTGCGGCTTTGGTAGTTGGAAAGTGTTCGATGACATATTGGTAGTACATTTTAGCTGCACAAGGATGGTCTTGTTTTGCATAAAAATGCGCCATTTCAACCATATGGCAGGCAAAAGTCTCCTCCATTTGATTGTAGAGCCAGTGCAGGTAGGTGGAGCGGTGGTCTTGTGGGAAATGCTTCTGGAACGACTTAATATTGAGCATTGCCAGAGGCAAAAGATCGGGGTCATTAGATTCTGATTGGCATTCGCGATAATAGACTTGTGCAATTCCAAAATAAGCGCACACTTCAAGTTCAGGGACATCGTAACAACGAATCACTGAATGAAAGCTCTCTAAAGCCTCCTTATAGTGTTCGGTGTTCATCTGCATGCAACCTTTATTGTAGACGGCATATGCGGCGATCTCTTCATTGGGTAGAAGAGAGGCGATTTGGTCGTAAATAATTTCGGCATTTTCATAATAGCCGCGGCATCCTGCGTTGAGGCGTTGCAGTAGTTGATCTGAATAAGCGCGTCTGCTCCAGAGATTTGCAATCACAAATTTGAATTGAAGGGTCTCTTCAAAGTGTTCAGGGATGGAAGCGCATGCCAAATAACGATCAAAAGCTTGATTTGCGCGGATCAGCTGACTGCAGTTGTAATAGCAAAGGCCTAGGTAGTATTGAAATTCACCATCTTTAAAATCTAAAGGACATACAGTCTCAAGTGTCTGCATGGAGAGTAGGGCATGGCCCCATTTACCCTGTTCCATATGGCAACATGCATCCTGCCACGTCTTTTCAACGTCTAGAGCTTGTAAGGGGAGGAGAAAGCAGCAAAATGCGGCACAAAGATAAAGGAAGGTACGTTTCATGCTATACTCACATCAGTAACAAATTCGAAGCGTTTAAGTTCGTTGGTCAATTCTTCGTTGATCCGCACACCCCACTGACTATCAATGCTAAGATCTGCCAAGGGGCGTTGATCTTTTATAAACACCACATTTACAGGGTGAGAACCCCCATGCGTGAGGAAGCACTCTTTCAAAGCAAGGATGCGACTTAGCGTCAATTTCGAAATATCAAGGGCGATATGGAGTGTGTGATTAGCTGATTGCATCGTTGTCTTTTCTGCAGCCATTTTTTTTGCCATTTGAGAGCGTTTTACTGCTGCTTTCGCACTATCAAACGCGCGGTCGCAAGCGGCCATTTCCGCATCGTCCATGATGGTCAAGTCTTGTAGCCAGTGGCAAGAAATTCTATCACCTTCTGTCTTTTTCTCCACCTCCAAAACAGCGCACAATAGGCGGTTTTCTTGCAGAAGGTGGCTTACTTTCTCAAATAGTTGCGGCCAAACCATTGCTTCGATGCTATCAATGCCATCACCGATGCGCAAAATAGCAAATTTCCGCTGCCCCTGCTGAGTGATGCGTACTTGCACACTTTCTACGATAAAGGCAACGCGAATAAATGAACTCTCGATTAGGCGGGTGATGTCGTGGAGTGAGTTTAGGGCCATGCGCTCAATTTGTGAACGGTACTCATCCATGGGATGGCCAGTAAGAAAAAAACCAAGAAGTTCTTTTTCCTTGGAGAGAAGAGCTTGTTTTGAAGAGGGGTTGGCAACTTCAGGAGGTGTTTCATGGGGGTTTTGTAGGGCAGATCCTACGAGATCAAAAAAACTTAGGACGCCAGCTGCTTTTTCGCGTTGTGCGCGAGCAGAATGATGTTGCATGCCCTCAATACTCAACCGCAATGCATCGCGGGTCCATCCGGTAAAATCAAAAGCGCCGGCATCGACCAGACTCTCGACACTCTTTTTGGTGATCTTTTTGGAGTCGATCCGCTCAAAAAAATCAAAGAGACTTTCAAAGGCACCATTTTTAGTGCGCTCTTCGACAATCGCCTCTGCAGCAGCATTCCCAAGACCTTTGATGCCATTCATCGCAAAGCGGATCCCTTCTTGAGTTGCGCGAAATTCTACATCAGCTTCGTTGACACCCGGTGGAAGAATAGGGATATGCATTTGTTGGCATTCGCGCAGGTGTTTAGCTACTTTACTTAAATCCGCGCTATCGCATGTCATCAGGGCTGCCATCCATTCTCTGGGATAGTGTGCTTTAAAATATGCAGTTACATAAGTCAAATAACCATAGGCAGCGGCATGCGATTTATTGAATCCATAGGCGGCAAATTTTTCCATTTTGTCAAAGATTTTAACGGCAACTTCATGGTCAATGCCGTTTGCCGTTGCACCTTGAAGAAATTTCTCGCGCTGGCGCATCATTTCCGCATGATCCTTCTTTCCCATGGCGCGTCTTAAAACGTCACCTTCCCCAAGGGAATAGTTTGCCAGCTTCTGTGCAATTTGCATCACCTGTTCTTGGTAAACCATAATTCCGTATGTTTCTTCAAGAATTTCAGCCACGAGGGGGTGGTCATAGTCAATGGGTTCGCGTTTATGCTTGCGGGCGATGAATGAGGGAATCATATCCATAGGGCCAGGACGATAAAGAGAGCCAATCGCAATAATCTCTTCGAAACGGTCGGGATGAAGTTGTTTGTTTAATTCCTGCATACCAGCAGATTCTACCTGAAAGACCCCTGTAGTACGCCCTTGACTGAGCAGATCAAATGTTTGAGGGTCGTCGAGAGCTAAATTCACCCAATCAATTTTAGTGTGGTGATTTTGGATAACGGCATCGGCTGCTTTTTGAATGCATGTGAGTGTTTTTAAACCGAGAAAGTCAATTTTTAACATCCCTACGGCTTCCACTGGCTTCATGGAAAATTGAGTCACTGCCATTGAAGAGTCTTTTGCCGTGCAGGTGGGAACCGTATTTACAACAGGTCCGCTACTAACGATGAT
This sequence comes from uncultured bacterium, assembly GCA_964596685.1. Lineage (GTDB taxonomy): Bacteria > Chlamydiota > Chlamydiia > Chlamydiales > VFKH01 > CAZQVA01. The sequence continues at coordinate 16,593 of CAZQVA010000013.1, forward strand.
GCCAGCAGCATGCACGCCCGTATTGCGAATCGAGCCTTCCAATTCTTTGGCTAAAGAAATGATGCGCTTCGCATCAGGATCCTCTTGAGAAAGCCTTAAGAGATCAGGGTCAGTCTCAAGAGCCTTTTCAAGCGTCATGTTGGGATCTTCTGGCACTAATTTGGCAATATCATTGACTTTTGCAAGGGGGATGTTAAGGACTCTTCCCACATCCTTGATGGCCATTTTTGCTTTCATCGTGCCAAAAGTAATGATCTGTGCGACATTGGCATTGCCGTACGTGCGCGTCATATAATCAATGACTTCTGAGCGGCGGTCCATACAAATGTCAACATCGATATCGGGATAAGAGATACGTTCTGGATTGATAAAGCGCTCAAAAAATAAATTAAATCTCAAAGGTTCGATATCAGTAATTCCAATCAGGTAACAAATGATAGAGCCTGCTCCAGAACCACGTCCCGGGCCCATAGGGATAGACTGTCGCTTTGCCCAGTTGATAAAATCGGCAACAATAAGAATATAATCGCACATCCCCTTAGAGACAATAATCTCAGTCTCATACTTCAAGCGATCCACAACCACTTGCATCGGATCTTTTCCGGGATATTGCTCGGCTACTTTGGCAAGGCGTTCAGCTGTATAGCGCTTGACAATACCCTCTTCGCACAGTGTATGGAGATAAGCCACAGAGGCGGCTTTTTGTTCGTGCTCGGTGACTGTTTTTCCTGCAAGAAAAGGGGGAATAAAGACAGGATAGTGTTTAGTCTTAAAATCAAATTCCATGTGACATTTTTCAGCCACAAGAAGCGTGTTCGAGAGTGCTTCTGGGATGTCTTTGAAGAGTTCTTGCATCTCACTTTGAGATTTGAAGTACAATTCATGAGAAGCATATGTGCGTCTTTTGGGATTGGGGATGCGTGTTTTGAGATTCCCCATGGAATCCTTTTCCCAAATTTCTGTGACATCTCCAGCGCCAATATTGAGGAGAATCTCATGGGCGCGCCATTCGCTCTGTTTGATGTAGTGACTATCATTGGTGGCTACGAGGGGGATCTTATGCTTTTTTGCATAGGCAATAATCAGTTCGTTGGCTTTATTTTGCTTTTGGATGAAGTCGAGATGCTGTTCGATCCACCATGGTTCTTGACGCATTCCATCGGCAGCAATTTGTTCGGGAGTCATGCCATGACGCTGGATCTCTAAATAATAATCCTCTTTAAAAAGCGAGCGATGCCATTCAATTTCCTGTTCCATGGCAGAAGGATCATTGAGGGCATAGTAGGCAACGCTGCTGCTCAAGCATGCAGAAAGGCATATCAATCCTTCAGAATATTGCTGCAGCAATTCCTTGTCAATGCGCGGATTGTAATAAAATCCTTCAGCAAATCCTTTTGAGGAAAGAATCGAGAGGTTGCGATATCCTGTTGTGTCTTTTGCGAGTAAGATGAGGTGAAAAGCAGTTTTACCAGTGCTATGGCGGCTTTTTTCGAAGCGAGATTCAGGGGCAACATAGAATTCGCATCCGATGATTGGTTTGACGCCATTTTCTTTACACGCTTTGTAAAAATCAACGGCTCCATACAGATTGCCATGGTCTGTCAAGGCGACAGCAGGCATCTTGTCAGCAGCCGCTGCTTTTGCAATCTCTTTGACACTGGCTGTAGCATCGAGAATTGAAAACTGGGAGTGTAAATGTAAAGGGATCCAGGCCATCAAAGTTTAGGCTTTAGTTTTTAAGCCGCGTACATTCCATAAAGGAATCAGGACGAGGACGCAGACCGCAGCGCAGATCGCAAGGATTCCGAAAAAATCATCCCATCCAAGATCACGGATGACAATGCCCAATGGGTATCCTGCGACGGCAGCGCCGAGGTAGCCAAAGCAGCTAACAAATCCGTTAGCACTAGCAGCAGCTTTTTTATGTGAAAGTTCTACGGCGGCAACACCGATTAGCATTTGAGGGCCAAAGATGGCAAAGCCCGTAACAAAGAGTAGAGCGGCATCGAGAATGGGATAGCCATCGGGAACATAGAAAAAGCCTAATACAGCCGCTAATGCAAGAATACTAAACACCACATTGATAGGTCCTCGCTTACCTTTGCATAACTTGTCAGAACTCCATCCAGCGAGTAAACCGCCTAAGAAGCCGCCAATCTCAAACCAACAAACAGAACCTGCGGCAGTTAATTGGGAGTAGCCTTTTTGTTTGACCAAGAAGAGAACAGTCCAATCATTTACCGCTTGACGAACAACGTAGACGAAGAAGTAGGAGATGGCAAGCACCCAGATATACTTATTAGTTAAAATATAACGCACAAGAATCTCTTTTAAGGACAGCTCGCGGTTGATTTCTTCTTTTGAAGTCTCTGGCGGGTAGTCGTTGCGATATTCTTCTATGGGGGGTAAGCCAAGGGAAGGAGGAGTATCGCGTAGACGGTTGATGATGAAGAAACCCACAAAAATACAGAGAATACCTGGGCCAAACATTGCGGCTCTCCAGCCCCATTCTTGTGCGAAAAAAGCAGCCACAAGGGGGATTAAAGCACCGCCAACATTATGAGATGTTGAACATACGCTCCACCAGACGCCACGCTCTTTTTGTGAGTACCAGTGTGTTAAAAGTTTTGCGCAAGGTGGCCATCCAAAGCCCTGAAACCAAGCGTTGAGTCCCCAAAAAATGGCAAAAAAGAGTAGAGAGGAAGAAAAGCCAAAGAAAATGTTCATGACGCCCGTGAGCATCAAACCAAAACCCATGAAGTAGCGAGGATTGGATCTATCTGATAAAACACCGCTTACAAACTTGCTTAGGCCATATGTTAAAGCCATCACAGTGGCAAGAAAGCCTAATTGCCCCTCGTCAAATCCGAGATTGTCCATTAAAGAGGGCATAGCAAATGTAAAACTTTTCCGCGTGAAATAAAAGAAGGTATACCCGATGTACATCGTATAGAACGTGCGCATACGCCAATACTTATACGTTTTATCGATGGTAGGACGATCTTGAATTGGTTCAATAGTGGGTGCGGGTCGAAACAGTTGCCATATCGCGCTCACGAAATCTCTCCTTTACGAGTTACTCTCAGCGGTTTTGCCTCGTCATATTTTTTTTAAGACAAATATGACAACAGGCCGTGTGCGAGGTGTTATAATGCCATCGACGGACAAAGTCAATGCTTTTTTCACGATTTTGAGTGCCTTACGCCGATTATACATCACTCCTCCCTTTTCCTTTTCGACAAATTTGCAAAATTAGTTCAGAGTACTGTATAATGGACCCCATTACCGGAGTCAGTTCGACGTGAGTCTTCCTCAAGAAAAATATCGCGAAGTGTTTTATCTTCTGCTCTTCTCCCATAATGCATGTGAGATTGATGATCTCATCCCTCTTGTGATGCAGACCTTAAAAGTTTCAAAGCGCCATGTCCTCTCTGCGCTCCTTCAAGTGCAGGATTTGGACACACATCTCAGTGAGATCGATCCCTTAATTGAAAAATTTGCGACAGAATATGCTTTGGATCGTATTCAAAAAGCAGAATTGACAGTATTACGTCTTGCAACATATGAATTGTTGTATAAGAGGCAGGTTCCTGCTAAAGTGGTGCTAGCAGAGGCTGTACGCTTGGCGAAAAAATTCAGTACTCCCCAAGCATCCTCCTTTGTGAATGCTGTATTGGACCATATTTGTCATGATCACTTGGGATTCACTTTTACGCCACCATCCTCTGAATGAATTATCCACATTTCGCATTGGTGGATTAGCGACCTATTATGCTCCTGCATCCTCTATTGAAGAGATGCGGGGGCTTATTCTTTTTGCTCAAGAACACTCTCTTCCTTGGATCGTGATTGGCAAAGGATCAAATACGCTCTTTGCTGATGAAGGCTTTTTGGGACTTGTCATTGTCAACAAGATCGACCATATCATTCGCCATGGGGGAGTGTGGAAAGTTGGGGCTGGATATAGTTTTTCCCTTTTGGGGAAACAAAGTGCAAAAGCAGGCTACAAGGGATTAGAGTTTGCTTGTGGGATCCCTGCTAGTGTAGGGGGGGCTGTCTTCATGAATGCGGGTGCCAATGGTTCAGAAACAGCTGCTTCTCTTTATGAAGTTCTTTTTTTATCACCCGATGGTCAGTTGCAGACTTTTAAAAAAGAAGAGCTCGCATTTGCTTACCGGCATTCTCTCTTTCAGGAAATGCCAGGTGCAATTGTTGAGGCAACATTTCATTTAATGCCCTGCTCGCTAGCGCGCAGCAGGCAAGAGGAGATCCTTAGTTATCGCATGAAAACTCAACCTTATGAGTATCCATCGATAGGTTGTATCTTCCGCAATGAGCCTGGATATTGTGCGGGTGCTCTTATTGAAGAGGCGGGATTAAAAGGGCGCTCAGTAGGGGGAGCTGCAGTTTCTACAAAGCATGCCAACTTCATCGTGAATAGGGGAAAAGCTACAGCAGGCGATGTGAATGCATTAATTGAAATCATTAAAAACGAGGTAGAATCTCGCTGTGGTGTTATCCTGAAAGAGGAAGTGCGTCGTTTGCCTCTTTTTTAGTTGTAAGGGCTTCATACGCTGCACCAATCACATAAGATAATAAAGATCCCAATCCCCCCCATGCAGCAGCTCCAAATAAAACATCTTCGTAGTGGAGTGCTGTTAGTAAATCTCTTTGTAAGATAATCACACCTAGCCATGTCCCAATTCCTCCAAAAACAGCTCCCCATGCGCCTTTGAGACTGCTCTTTTTGAGAAAAAGTGCCGCTGAAACAGGCACAAAAATCGCAATAAATAGGGTGGCTCCCGAGTGAACCATCATGTCAAAAATGGATTGTCCACTTAATGCAAGGCATAATGCTAAGAGAGCTAACAGTAAATTGACCAGACGTAGTAAACGAATTTTTCTTTTTTCTTCTTTAATGGGCCATAATTTGAGAAGAATGTTACGCGTAATTAAAGAAGTACCGGCTAAAAGATAACTGTCGGCTGTACTCATGATGGCTGAAAAGAGTCCACAGGCAAAGAGAGTAAAGAGTGCTGGAGAAAGATATTTTTCCGCCATTAAGGGGATCATCTGTTCGGGGTGAGCCATTTGTGGAAAAATATAACGCCCCGCAATACCGATAAATAAGGGGATGAGACCTAAACAAAAGTAAATACCCCCAGCAGTGATAGCGCTTGTGCGCGCTACTTTTATGGAACGACTTGCCATCGAACGTTGCAGGAGATCTTGCCCCATAATTGCACCCAGCGCTGTAAGCAGAATTCTTCCTGCATAGGATTGCCAATTAGCTCCGTCATGGGGAACAAGGTTGGAAAATTCACTCAAAAACGCATTGACGGCAAGATTAGGGTCGGGTAGTTGTTCGAAGGTAACGGGTAAGATAAGTATTAGCCCTGCGACGAGAAGCCCCATCTGAATAAAATCTGTAATCGTTACCGCCCACATCCCCCCAGAAATAGTATAGGTTAGGACAATTAGGGATCCGATTAAAACCCCCAGTGTGGTACTTCCTCCAAATACGGCATGAAAAACATAACCCATGGCGAGCATTTGAGAGGCTAAAGTGCCGATGTAGAAGGGGATCATCATGGCAGTGGTGACGCGCTCAAAGCGGCCGCCATAGACCTTTTCAAGGAGATCTGAGATGGTTAAAAGGCCCATACGGCGAAAAGGAGCTGCAAAAAAAAGACCTGCGATAACCAGGGCTAATGAACAGCCAAAAGGATCGGAAAGAACGCCGTAAAATCCTTGTGAATATACGGTTCCCGATACCCCCATGCAAGATCCGGCGCCAAACCATGTGGCAACGATGGTGGGTACAGCAAGAAAAAAGGGAAGGCGTCGACCTGCGATGAGGTAGTCTTCCATCGTCTTGACGCGTCGGCTCGCAAAATAACCGATAGCCATCATCAAAGAAAAATAAAGACTTATACCAATAATGAAATTCATTTCGAATATTAAAACTTAAAAAGTTCAATACTTCAAGAAGTAATTTTTTCTTTTGGTACAGATTGTTGGTCAATATTTTCTTTGAGGTTCTTTAATTGTTCAAGTTCTTGATGCTCTGAAAGGTTTTCAAAAACAGGTCTATTTTTCTCTGAAAGATCTCGATGCTTAGTTGCGAGGTTACTAATGCGTTTAGCCAAAGCTGGAATATCATGCTGCTTGACTTTGTATTCAGCAACATGGTGTCCGACAAGGGATCCAGCAAGAATACTGCCCGCTGTGGCGCCCAAGGCAAGCCCTATTGGATTGCCAGCTAGAAATAAAAAAAATGCAGCGGTAGCGCCTATACCTGCTGCAAGTCCGACAGCAGCCATGACTTTAGAGGCGACTTCTGCTGCTTGAGATGTCTTGGCAAACTTTTGAAGCTTTTCCGGTGTTAGGGGCACAACCTCATGATTCTGCCCGTTCACTGTGATGAATCCCATTTCTTTGGCTAGTCGATATTCATTTCTCGTATCAATAGCCAGGGCTGTTGGATTAGGTGAGGATGCCATGAGGGTTTGCTCCATATAACTTTTTTCGCAGTATACACAAAACAGTTATTTAACGTGATCGAGACTTTTCCTGGACTTTACAGGCAGTATATACGTCATCGGGAGTAATCTTTTGAATGCACTCCATCGTGTTACAACCATCTGTGCGATAGCAAGGGTAACAGGGGGTTTGATGAAGATGAATGGTTTGGTGGGAATTAAATGGGGCCCATTGTGCAATAGGGTGAATTCCAGTGAAAAGCAGATTGGCGGGAGTGCCAAAAGCGCCAGCGATATGGCCTGCTACCGTGTCTACGCTAAATAAGCGCTTTGTAGATGCAATTAAAGTAACAAATTCTTGTAGGGCAAGTTGGTTAGCCAGATCAATCACATGCGGATGGTGCATTTTTACTTGTGCAATTTGTGCTTGTTCTTTTTCGCCATGACCCGTCATTACAATCGTCTCTTGACGTAATTTGTCAACTAGCTCAGTCCAATTATTCAAGGCCCATTCCTTGATTGTGCTTCCAGAACCCATATGGATGATAATAAATTGACCCTCTGTAAGTTTTAATTTCTTTAAGAGGACTTCTTTCGGGATGTGAATCGGCAGAGTTGGGTGTAGATCGGAGTTGTCAATGGGTAAACAGGGGGTAAACAATGCAGCAAAATAATGTGCAGCGGAGAGGTTATAGGGGCGCCATATTTGGGGATGGGTGTGTAATGAGCTCAACCCAGCAGAGCTATACCCTGTCGTATAGGGAATTTGTGCTTTCCATAAAAGTGGTGCAGCTGAGGGGAAGTAGTAACAGAGATCAAAGGCCATGTCATATTTAATGGCTTTTAACTCTGCAAGGCATTGCTTTTTCATTTGCCGATAACGGCGCCATTTAGTTTTAAGAGACGTCTTGCTTCGATTGATTTTCCAATGGTCTAAAATATGGATATGATCGACTAAAGGGTGATTTTCAATTAAGGGGAAAGCCCAAGAAGCTATTAAAAGGCCAATTTTGATGGATGGGTAACGTTTTTTAATAGCAGGTAGTAAGGCTGTGGTCATAACTACATCTCCTAACTGCGCAATATTGGCCAATAATATGCATTGAGGTGCTGCTGGAGGGGGAGACTTTTTGACTAAAAAAGGGCGCAAAATATGAAGCGCTTGATCAAATAAGGTGATAAGGCGATTGGCAAGGGGATTACGGATGAGTAAATGGCCGACAAGTGGGCTTGTGTAGGCTTTTGGAGGATCGTTGGAGGAAAATCGCGCCATGGTAAAAAAATCGTAACAGGGTGTAGTGGTTCTGTCAACATTTTTTACATGTTGTATAAGGCTCTAAAATCCAGTGTTAGCGCGGGAGAAGGGGTTCTTTTGGGGTGGCAAGACCGAGGGCGTGCTCAGCTCCTGTGCGAAGTAGACGATAAAGAATAAATAGGAGGAAGAAGGGAAGGCTGATGGCACCGAGGAGCATATGGAGGCTTGTAAGAACAATGCGAGCGAAGCGTTTGTGTTCGGTCTGGGGGCTGCTTTTATACATTGTTACTTGATCCATGCCTGTAAAAACGCGAGCATGAGAGGGAATCGGCGCTTGGCGCTCTTGTGGAATGATGCGCGTGATATTTACGTTCTCACCCTTTGGGAATGCCCCCATTGTGGGGACAAGGTCATTGTCTTGATAATAAATATTTATTGGCATGTTGGAGCGCTCAGGATAGTCCCATGGGTATAATCCTGCGGGATTAAAGGTCCATGCATGCTTTAAAGAAGGATGCTTTGTATTGCTGAGATGAAGAGCCAGTGCTCCGCCTAGACTATGTCCAAAAATTTCAGTCTGTGGATTGGAGTCCAGCCATTTTTCTAGTTGTGTTTTGCCGAAAAGGAAGGGCTTTCCTCCCACAGACATCCCGGGGGTGGCATCCGCGAAGAGTGTGAGTAAGAAGCCGCTACCTGTCGGGTAGCTCGTTCCTAAAAAGGAGATCAGAGAGGGGCCTCCATCCACTGTTGTCAAACCAAGTGCTGTGATGGGGGAACCTAGCCATCGGGGCGTTAGTTCGAAAACTTTATCCAGTTTATAGGTGCATGCCTTCCATGCGCCATCCACTTTTTGAGGAATGTTGAAGCTTTCACCTACAGGTGGGTAAAAATAGGGTAAAAGGGCAATAATATTGCCAACATAGGCTTGATAGACGGTTTCTTCTTTTTCGTCCTGCGGCGGATTATCGCAACAGTGCTGTAAGGAGCTTTTTAATACTTCACGCATCTCCTGCAGATGTGTTGGGTCTTTCTTGAGGAGGAAGGGAGCGATGGCCTCTTTAGAAAGAAATTCCTTTTGCATTTCCCCTTGACCAATCAAGTAGTTCGCCATTTGAGGGGCCAGACTTGTTGCAGGCGGTGAAGTAGGTTGGATGCCAGGGCCATGATATACGGCATCAAAGGCAGTTGTTAGTTTTTGAAGGGACTCTGCTGAAACTCCTTTTTTAGACCACTTAAAATGGTGTTCTTTGGCAATGTGATTCCAGGTTCTTTGAAAGGCAAAATCGCTTTTAAAGGCGTAATGATTTTTGAAAAGCTCAAGAAGGTGTTGCTGCTCCTCTTTACCTTTTCCAAGAATGGTTGTTGGAGAAAGTCGTGGTAATTCGCTTAAGTTGTTGATCAATGACATTGCAAGACTATAAGGTGAGTAGGTTCAGAGGCATTTGCGTAGTGAGAAAGTAGCTGTTTAAAAAGCGGTGTGGGGTCAGTAGCAAAGGCAAGTCCTGTATTGGGATCAAAAAGACGAACCAGAGAGCCCTCCTTATTAAGAGCTAAGAGGCGTTCATTGATTTGCAGTAGATAGGTGCCATCATTTAACTGAGAGAGAAGCGTAGCTCCACGACTAGGTATACAGTTTCTCTGATCGATGATTTGTTCATATGTAATGCCAGCCGCTTGTAAGCAAGTAGCAAGGGCCTCTTGCTTTAGGTTCTCGTCTTTTTCGTTGCTATTGCATCCGGGAGGCCATTTGCGATCCAGTTCTAGAATCAAGTGATACTGTTCGCTTGAAAGTGGGGGATAGGGGCCTAACTGCCATTTATCTAGTAGAGTGCGCCGAAGGGATTTAGAGGTAGATTCTGGATCGGATTGAAATTGTGTTAGGACTTCTTCAAATAACGACTGAGCATATTCAGGAGGTAAGGGGGTTTTTTTGAGCAAAAAATCTTCGTAAGCTTGTAGTTCACGAGGGTTTATCTTTGTATAGTAGCCCCGCGCTTCGTCATAAACCGATTGCCATTGAAGTGCTTGCAGAGAGGCGCCTTTTTTTAAGTCATCTCCGAGTGCACTCCAATCAGTAATGGGCGTTTTTAGAGCAGCCTGTATAAATTGCAGGACAAAACCGACGGAATTTTTAAGAGGGCGTAAAAAAAGATGTCTTGGAACCGACAACCCTTGCGCACTTAAATGTTGAACAAATGGGGCTGGATTTAGTGGTTGCTGCCAACTTTCAACACAAGTATCGATCAGTTCTCTTTTGCAAGTATTGATCACAGGGATGGTGCGCGTGTTTTTTGGAAATGGTTTTGAGAGGGGTAAGCGATTAAAAATGCGCTTAGTTATATTATAAGCTGAGTAGGCGATATGCGCGAAAGGGCGATCAAGGATGCTTTCTTCAGGCACAGGTCCTTCATAAGGGAATTCTGTGTGAGCTTCGTTTTTAAAAATCCTTTTTTGCCCAAGATCTGTCACGCGACTTGCTAGCAGTGGATTGGTGGGTTCTTTAACATAGGAATGGAGAGCGCGCACCTCTTTGCTACATTGAGCAATTGCCGCGCAAAATAGGCCTGCAATTGTTCCTGGAATTAAAAAAAGTATGTTTTTTAATGTTTCTTTAGATGTATATGGTTCTAAAGAGGTTTGCAGAGTAAGAGAGCTAGTAGCGGATCTATTTAGTGTGTGATGTTGAGTCTCTTTAGTAATATTAAAAAATTTATGCAGCACGCCTCTCAATGGGCTAAAACAGGTATAGGCCGCTCTGTCTGCCGTTAGGCCAAGTGAATGAGATGCATTTGTATCCTCGATGCGATTAAATAATTGAAACATATGATCCTTTTGCAAAACTATCTGCAATCTGGAGTGCTCCAGGGAACAATCTTGAAGAAAAAGTCTCTCTCCCATGGGCCTTGGTCATTGTGATACACCCTTCGCTTATTCCATATTGCGGATAGTTTTGCAAAAGGATCATAAGTTAACCGTTGAGGAGCTGAGGTGAAAGCATCACTTGAAGGGCGCCTATCTTTCCTTTGGGTTGTCTCGGTACATTGGCGCTCAAGGGTTCAATGCAGATGAATGAAGCGTTTTCTGGATGATATAGCTGCCAAGAATGTCCTTCAAACATCGATTGAGAATGGATGTTGAGTTGATATTCCTCTGTAATTAATGTGATAGTCGCTTCATGTGGTTTTTTAGGTAAGAAGCCAAAATCAAAAGCGCCTTCTATTGGAATTTGAATATCGCCACTTTTCTGATCATAGGTCCATGCAGCTGGAAAGGTGTCAATTTGTTTGTCGCTGCGATACCCTGGAAGAACTTGACTCCTAACAGTTGCATTGCCTTTAGGTTTGCGATAGTAGTAATGAAAACCAATGACAGATGGATTTTCTCCTTCTAATTGGAAATCAATAAACAAACCAGTCGGTGTAACCTGGGCGAAATATTCTGCGGCAAAATCCTGTCCTTCTAGAACTTTTAAGGGAATGTTTTTATAGAGCATGTTTCCGTTAATTTCCGCGCGTAGATAATCTGCTCCACAATCTTTAACTTTCCAAGGGACATAGCGAATGATCCCATGAGAAAAGGGTTCTACTTGGCCCCAAGGTTCCAAGTTAGCGAAATGTTTGAAGAGAGAGCGATCTTGAGGCGGCGGCAATTGAGAAGATGAGCGGTGGTGAAAGTGGGGGCCGATGAGCGCCCCTAGACCGGCAAAACGCTCATCGTAAAGAGGTTGAGTTGCTGGATCAATCAGCTCACATCCGCCAAGCCGAAAGCGCAATAAATTCATTCCGCCTTCTGGATTGAATTCCGCTGTGAGTTCCTGGCCATTGGCAGCCAGAGAGGAGATGACAAAATTTTGTGTAGCAGGATTCATAAAAGTGCTCCAAAGGTGGGGATACTCTTCGTATATTTCCAGAAAGCTTTCAAGAGTGTCAAGATAATTTTTGTTTTGTGAGCCTTTTGCAAAAGACTCTAAAGAAAAAATTTCTCATGTATAATAATGACCCTTTACTAAAGGATCATTATGTCAAAACTGAATTTACTGCCCTTAAGTGACAATGAGGATAAGAGTTGTATTTTGAAGAATCGACTCAAAAAGAACTACCAGCACTTAAAAAAATGGGCAAAACGTACACAGACAGATGCTTTTAGGCTGTATGACAGGGACATTAAAGAGCATCCCCTAGCGATTGATTACTATGCTGGCTTTTTTGTGGTTTACTATTTCTCTAGTTATAAGGGGTTAGACCATCTGCCCGATGAGATTGTGGAACAAGTTAATCGAGCGCTCATCGATTTATTTTGTATTGGGGAGGAAGACATTTTTTGGAAGGCGCGGCTAAGACGAGAGAAGATGCAGCAATATGAACGAGAGGATAGCGCACAGAGATGTGTTGAAGTGGTTGAGTATGGAGCATCTTTCAAAGTTAATTTGAGTGACTACCTGGATACAGGACTCTTCCTTGATCATCGCGAATCAAGACAGTGGGTTCGTGCGCGCGCAGCGGGCAAGAGCGTCCTTAATCTTTTTTCCTATACTGCCTCTTTTAGTGTTCATGCTGCATTGGGTGGTGCAAAAAGTACATTGAGCGTTGATATGTCTAATACATATAACGCATGGGCAGAAGAAAATTTCCTCCTCAATAACTTGAGCCACAAAGACAATCAAGTGCTCCGTGAAGATGTGATGCGCTTTTTACAGGTGGCAATTGAAGATCGTCTAACTTTCGATATTATTGTCATTGATCCACCAACACTTTCTCGTTCGAAAAAAATGCTCGATATTTTTGATATTCAACGCGATTATGTCGATCTTTTGAAGCAAGCAGAGCAGTTACTGCGTAAAGAGGGGATTATTTTTTTTAGTACGAATAGTCGCCGCTTTAAATTTGACCCACTTTTCTTTCCTGAATTAGCGATTGAAGATTTAGCCCCTAAGTTATTGCCTGTGGATTTTAGAGATCGTAAAATTCATCAATGCTGGGGTCTGATGAGAAAAAAGAAATAGCCCGTAAGAACAAGGAGGATAAGGCACTTAATTGTAGTGCCCAATGGTTTGGTATGCGCTAATGAAGCGATAGAAGGATCTTGGGACGAAAAATAAATGGGGAGTGTTGTGGGGAGTTGGCTAAAATGCTTTTCCACAGCAAGTGGATTGCGTTCAACTGCTTGCTCGTAAGGCAGTGCGTTTGTCCATGTTTTATCCAGATAGGTAAAATGCAGCGTACCAACTGGGACAAAATGCTCGTCATCAACCTGCCCTACTTGCCACCGAGTGATAATGGCTAAGTCTTCTTTGTCGAGGGAGAAATAGTGAGTCCATTCACGCGATGCCACCCAGCCTTGCCAAAGAGAGAGAGTCGCGAGAATCGCAACTAATAGGAATCGAAAGAGGCGGTTATACCAAGTCACAAGCTTCTACTGATATCCAAGTTTGTTTTTACTGGACCAAAGTCCAGTCTTTACCCTCTCATCTTATAGAGGTGGCGATCTTTGTTAAAGACAAAAAAGAGTGGGGTTCATAAAGCGCCCTAACAAAGGTGAGGAGCAATGTCCATCACTATCTGAAGGGTCTTTAAGCTAAACTCGGACGAGCCGTCTATCGCGAATAGACTTCTTTCGGGGATTTGGGTCTATTTTTTAGTTAGGAATGAGATCAATCTTTTGTGCAATGATAAAGTCATTTTCAGTGAGTCCTTTGAGTGCATGCGTGGTAAGTTCAACAACGACCTTTCCCCAGGAAAGGTGAATATCGGGGTGGTGATTTTCCTGGTTTGCAATTGAACCAATTTGATTGACGAAATGGAGAGCTGCCTCAAAGTTTTTAAATTTATATGTGCCCTGGAGCTTCCCCTGTGCGGTGACATGCCAATTATGATCCATCGTTGCAATGCACTTGGCGATTTCGTCTTTAGTGAGTGGACGTCCAATTCCTTTGCAAGGAACGCAATGCTTTGTTGCAAGTGTCATAGTTAGCACCTCAAAATAAGTTGTTTTAAGAGCCCTTTTAAAGCGGTGAATTAGCGCGAATAGATCAAGCTGTGTGCGATGACACCCTGCCTTAAATCTATCCTGGAGCAACCGCTTTAAAAACATTAGATTTTGTTTAAAGTCTAGTATATGATATACTTAAATTCCCACTTTTAAAGCAAAGATAAATGATAAAATTAATTTATATTCTCGATATCGCATTTACTGTTTACACGTTGATGCTTCTTGCTCGTGTTCTTCTCTCTTGGTTTCCTCAAGCAGAACGTTATTCGTGGGCGCGCACGCTCTCCTTACTAACGGACCCTTACCTCAACCTTTTTCGCCGTTGGATTCCTCCGTTGGGAATGCTTGATTTAAGCCCCTTAGTGGCATTTTTTACATTGCAAATTGCACAGTGGTTGCTCTTTGCTCTGCTAACAAAGATTGTATGACATTACAGATCCCTTATCAATTGGGCAAGCTCATTTTGCCCAATAACATTTTTTATGCTCCCTTGGCAGGGTGTTCAGATTTCCCTTTCCGACGTATGTCCGCGCGCTATCGCCCAGGCTTGATGTTTTGTGAAATGGTTAAGATGGACCCACTTGTTCGCGACGATAGCTACACCCTTTCTTTACTCGATTATGAAGAGTCGATGCGTCCAATTGGTGCTCAAATTTGTGGTAGTAAAGTTGAATTAGCTGCTGCATCTGCCAAACGTATTGAAAGTCTGGGTTTTGATCTTGTCGATCTCAATTGCGGGTGTCCTGTTGATAAGGTAACAAAAGATGGCAGTGGGTCTGGGCTTCTGAAAACTCCAGAAAAGATCGGCGAAATTATTTCACAAATGGTGAATGCCGTTAAGATTCCTGTGACGGTGAAAATTCGTATTGGGTGGGATGAAGAACATATCAATGCGGAAGAGATCACAAAAATTGCAGAAGCGGCCGGGGCGGTTAGTATCGCTATCCATGGTCGCACACGTGAGCAAGCCTATCGAGGACCAGCCCGCTGGGAGCCGATTCGCCAATGTAAAGCAGCGGCAAACAAGATTCGGGTTGTGGGTAATGGAGATCTCTTTTCTAAAGAAAGTGTTTCTAAGATTTTTGAGGAAACTGGTTGTGATGCAGCATTGATTGCGCGCGGCACAATGGGGAGTCCTTGGATTGTACAAGAGATTCTCGCACACCTGCAGGGTCAGATAGTCACCCCAAAAACACACCTAGAGTGTTTTGAGGCGCTATGTGAGCATTATGAATATATGAAAGAATACCATGTTGAACGTCAAGTCGTCGTCGATATGCGCAGAGTTGCGCCTTGGTATATTAAGAACATCTTTGGTGCAGCTCATTTACGAGCGCAATTTAATCAGGCACAGTCCATTGAAGCGATCGATGCTCTCTTAAAAGAACAGCGATCCGCTCTTGAATCACTCTAAGAGGTAGATTATATGACGGTTTCATCATGCAATCTAGTAGTTGATCCACTTGATATTCAAAATAGAATTTTATTTAATATGCCAGCGTGCATTCCTCCATGCTACCATGATGATGCGTTGGAGTATATTATGGCTCGCGCACCATTAAAATTAGTCGTTCAAGAATACAAACTTGGTGTGATCAAATGGAAACAAGTCACGGATACAGATGAAGTTCCTTTTTTTCATCCGCAAATGAGTAGTGCTGGAAGCAATAAAAAGACAATGAGACTCCAGAACCTTTTTGATGGCTCTTATCTGGCATATGTAAAGATCCACAAGGGACATCGAAATTCTATAGCTGCTGATCGTCAATTTGCACAGGGTGTTGCTATACAAAAAGCATTGCATGCGGAGGCGCCTCATCTCTTTCCCGCTGTAGTTTATATTTACGAGAAGGCGAGGAGTTATTCAACGGGACAGACAACAACGCGGGTGTTGATGGAACATGCTCCAAATGGCGATTTAGAGGATTATATCAAAAAATTCAAGGATTTCCCTAGGCTAAAATGGACGCAGCAAATGCTGTCAATTTTAACGATATTGCAACGTCAAGGCCTCGTGCATCGCGATATTAAACCGGCCAATTACTTGATCGATAAAGAGAGAAATCTGAAGTTGGCGGACTTTGATGACGTTAGAAATGAGAAAGAATGCACCTCTAGAGGTGGAACAAGTAAATATTATCCCCCGGAGTACATACGCGAGAAGGGAAAAGTGTTTACTCGCTACCATTCTGAGATAGTGGCAAGCCACAAAGCAGATGTCTATGCAACGGGATGTATTTTGAAACAACTATGGGAAAAAGAAGCGAGCATTCAGGAATTGATTGCTGGGATGATGAATCCTGACCCCACTATGCGATGGGATGGCAAACGTGCATTTCAGTGGTACGTAACCCATAAGGAGCAATTAAGGAAACATCAGTTGATTAGTGTAATATAAAAATTACTTTAAGTATAATTGAGTGAAAGTAGGGAATAATGACGGACTTTTCGCTCGATTTACACACCCCTCGTGACGATGAAGCGCGCTCTCAGGCGCCTACGCCGCAAGATCCACTCGGCAAGATGTTTCATCGGAGTATCACTCCTTGTGAGGTTAGCGAATCATGTCAGGAGGGCCATTTCTATTCAAGACTTCTAAAAGACATCCAAGGAATGACTAAAAACGTTGAGAATTTTGTTCAGCAATGTTTTGCAAAAAAGCTCACTCCTGCGTCGGTAGAAAATCTTGAAGCAGGTTTGAGCGAACTTGTATCGGGGAAGAGGAGTAAAATCTACCTTCACGCTCCCGCTGTTGTGACTTCTGAAAATAAAAAAGATATAGAAGTAGGTGATTCTAAGAGCGCCACTTATTTACAGACACATCGATTTGCAACGGTAAAGTTTCAAATTTTGGATGGTGAGAGGCGCTTGTTTTGTATTGTCAAACCTAAACACGCATTAAAAGGCTCTTCTAAAAAGATACGCCCCACTCTCGATGTCCCTGCAGCTGATTTAGTAGCACGCGCTATCATTCATGGATCGAGTTCTTCTTCCGTGGATCACCTTTACAAAAAATGGATGGACGAAGTCGAGATGGCAACAAGATTAATCGATGCACATCCGCATGGAGAGTTATATTTTGCTCGTGCCCATCATATTTCTGCTGCTAATAGCGAGAAAAATTGTATTTATGGATTAATGAAGCTCTATCAACAGGGAGATTTAGAAAACTATCTCGCATCTTCCAAGTCACAATTAGCGGATTGGGAGGTGCTAGGTTGTGTACGCCATCTTGCTGATGGGGTGAACATCATGCATGAGCAAGGAATTCTTCATGGCGATATTAAGCCAGCAAATATCTTTGTTGATGAAGGGATTCCTCGTTTAGGGGATTTTGGAGAAACGCGTACGCAAGAGGAGGCCCTGCAAGCAGATATTCACGGAACAGCCAGTTTTATGAGCCCTGAATATTTGGAAGCAATCGAACAGTACCGCGAGACGACAGGGTATGAAAAGTTGGAAAAATTGAAAGCGGCACAATGTCTGCATAAGCCAGCATTAGATGTCTATGCCTTTGCCTGTTCCATATTGATGGGGTGTAGTGGATATATAAGCGATCGAAAAGAGAGAGAAAAGCTGATGAATATTTGCTTCGATGTCCATCGAGGGAAGATACAAAGCATGCAAGATTTTATTGCCGCATTCGATAGCGCATTTCCTGGGCTTAATGAGCGCTGGCAGAAAGAAAAGATCCAGCCTATATTAAATGTTACTTAAACGATAAGACGAGTCCTTGGATCAAGAGTGTCCAGCCATCGAGCATGACGAGCAAGAGTAGTTTAAGGGGCAGTGCGATAGTTAGTGGCGAAAGCATCATCATCCCCATAGCTAGAAGAATGTTTGATGTCACTAGGTCGATCACGAAAAAGGGCAGGTATATCAAAACACCAATCTCATAAGCATCTTTTAGCTGGCTCGTGATATATGCAGGGACGAGAATCAGAAAGTCTGTTGGTTTCATTTCTGTTCGCGCAGGTTCAGGAATCACTTTATTGGCAAGCGTATAAAAACCTTTTAATTGTTTGCTCGTTGTATTGCGTACGAGGAAGTCCCTCATCGGTTCTTTGGCTACATTAATTACGTCAATTAACAAGGCAGCACTTTCTTTTGAAAGGAGCTCTGTTTGTGCTCCACGTGAGCGAATTAAACCTTCGGTGTTGTTGTACATTAAAAGGACAGTGGGGTACATGACATAAATGCTCAAGATGAGAGCTAATCCATTGATGACCTGGTTTGGAGGAGATTGTTGTACGCCAATGGCATTTCTTAAGAGAGAGAGGACAACCACAATTTTAATGAAGGCAGTGAGCAAGATAATAAGATAGGGGAGCAGGGAGACGAATACGAGTGCGACTGTCTGTGTGACAAAGGAGGGATTTGCATTCATTGTCACGTCTCCTCCGGTCAAAATTTGCGGAGTAAGAGTCGTTGCATTTGGTGTTCCAGCAGTGGCAATGGGAGTGTTTACTGTGCGAGTCGTCCCTTGCTGAGGAAGAGTAGTATTATTGACTTGCTGGACAACGGAAAATTGCTGTTGAGCAGACACTTCTTGTGGAACTATGAATAGGACAAGAAGAAAAAGAAAGAGAGAGAAAAATCGTTTCATGTGGTTTTTGGGGCAAGCAGTTGTAAGAGTGCCTTTTCAAGGGATTGCCAGACAAGCTCTAAATCGAGGTTAATGATACCTTTTTCCGTTTCAATCATAGCATTTCCAGGTTTTATGTCATCACGCGGCAGAACAGTGAGACTCTCGACCTGCTCTAGCCCCTCTTTAAGTTCAGGGCGTTTACTATCGAGGAGCTCGAGATCTTTGCGATTCACAATAATACGAAAGGTTCGATGTTGTCGCACGGCTTTTAAACCCTGCTTAACAATATCTACCAGTGTTTCTGGATGTATTTCTAATTCTTTTCCAACGACTTTTTTCGCCGCTTGAATAGCCATCGGAGCAATCGCTTTTTCACATTCAAGTATAGAGTGTTTGAGTTCGCGCTCAAAATCAACAAATTTCGATGTCCACTCATTTAAACCGGCTTGAAAGCCTTCATCTTGAGATTTCTTTTTTAGGGCAGCCGCTTCTTCTGCAGCTTCTTTATGAAACTCCTCGATATCGGCGCGCGTTTTTTCAAGTAGCTCTTGCACATTGAGCAATTCACTATATTCCTCGCTCAATAGAATCTTTTTTCCTGGCGCAGGTGCAATCTTTTGACCGTGAAATAGAGTAACAAAAGTCATAAAAAAAGGTCCTGTTAACTTTTGGTTTTATCTGGAATTTAGACAGAATCTAAGATCCAGTTTTATGCTCACATATACCCGTTCCACCTGAAGAATTGGTTTTAGGCCTATTTTTCAGGTTGAATGGGTATATGTATTCCAAGCATTGCTAGCGCTTGTTTAATGCTTAATGCCAGTTGCATAACAGCTTTTGTCGGTTGGGTAGTTTCTTTAGGCGCTATTTGGAGCAAGAAAGCACCCCTTCCTGTATCATAACGGTAGGCAAGTGTTTTGATAAAAGCTGGCTCCTGTACTGATAGAGCAGCGGCAAGGCGTTGCAAGCCCCATTGGTGAGTTTGATGAAGAATAGTGGCAGGATTCAATTTTTCTAAAGGGGTGGCGTTGCGCAAGGGCATGATGGGCATGTGCAAGCAATAGTCGAGGTATTTCTTTTGCGTGCGAGTTAACATAGCAGTCAGGCTTTCTGCTACTCGCTTGTTAATCGATACGCGCACGCTCAGAGAGAGATCTTGAATCCCCAAAATATCCACCAATTGAACAAGCTCTTCTTTGGAGATAGATAGGAGAATAGAGAGTTCTCCACTATTGAGGAGAGAGGCTGGAATGTAGTCTTGAGGAAAAAAATGATTAAAAGTCCATTCTGTAAAAAACAGGCGATAAATTGGTGTTAAGGGAGTATCAACAGGTAACTCAAGGGAGGGCTCGCGCTGCTGAATGGCAGAGACTTGCTCTTTGCTCAAAATGGAGAGAACTCCGATCTGTAGATGAGGTGCGCATTCCTTCAAAAAAGGAATATACCAAGAATAGTGAATGGCGTGTAGTTCAGTTAAGTAGTTGGGAAAATCGCATTTTTGAGCAATAGGCGCATCGAGAACTTGTTGCGCGATTTCCAAAGCGAGGCGGTCTAGAAGGGATTTCCCCTCTGGGGCTTTTTCAATCAAGTAGCGTAAAGTGCGTGCATAGCGTGTCGACATTACTCTCTACTTATTTTGAAGGGGGAGGAGGGGATTGGTCGCCTTTTGAAGATGCATCTGGTGGTGCAGCCGCTTTGTTAGAGCGCTTTTCAATTGTCGGTTTCGTTCCTTTGTCTTCTGCAGGTGCATTTTCTGGTGCTTTAGATGCATTGACGGGTTCGGCAATTTCTACTGTATCGCTACTAGCTGTTTTCTCTTGTGGAGCGTTATTGGTTGCAAAGGGCTCTTTGCTAAAGAGAAGAGCTACTCCGCCTGCTTTTTCCATCAAAGGTCTGGTTTTCCAGAAGATCCATCCAAGGCCTATGAGAAGAACAAAAAGCAAGAAAAAGAGCGTAAAGAACAAGAATTGGAAAGCGGCGGCCGAATCTTTTGCAATGGTCACTCCCCAAATGTTCACATAATCGCGCACTTGATCAGGTGCAGCTGTGGAAGATGGATTAAGCGAAATATCAGTGAAACGTGAACGATCTGCAATCACAGTGACATTATCCATTGTTAATCCAGAGATGCTTGCAGCAACCATTTGACGGATTTTCAGCAATAATTGTGTGTTGGGATTATCCAAGACACCCTGATGTTTGACATAGACAGAGGCGGTTGGGTGTTGATCTTCTTCTGTAGGAATAGACAGCTGGACTGAGACATCAATGACACCATCAATTTGCCGGATCATATTAGCAATTTGATCAGCGAGACCTGCTTGATAGAGAATGCGCTGTTGTGTGTCGGTGGGAACAAGGCCAGTATTACCAAAGAGATCTAAAAGAGTTTTGCCTTGGCGACGAGGTAAACCATTGCGACTTAATATTGCCATTGCATCAGGAGAATCTTTCGCATCGACAACAATGTTCCATAAGATTTCTGTATCGCTACCACCACCGACATTACTTCCTGAAGATGCAGCTTCTTTTTGCGCCGTAATCCCTTTACTCGCAAGAAAAACGATGATCTCATTAGCTTGCCTTTCATCGATGCTATTGACAAGGGGAACAAAGGATTGGCATGCAGCTAATAAAACAAAGATGCTACATATAAAAAATGGCTTTAAACGGTCTATCAACATGTTTTACCAAGCTTAGTGAGCAAAAAATCCGCAGTTCAAGTTTATAACTATCAAAAAAGACACTAGCATATCCTGCTATCATGTTTCAAGAAATGGTTTTTAAACAGGGGGGAGTCTTTTGTAAAACTATCGAGAAAAGGCTCTGCTGTATTAAACTTTCCATGAAAGAAGTCTAACTGGACTTGAGACAAAATCTAATCTTTTTATAGGGATAGCTCTAGAGCATCTTTAAGGTGGTGTATCATCGCAGATAGCTAAAGCTATGCACGATGACACCGATGCCTTAAATCTACCCTGGATCTACCGCTTTAAAAATATTAGATTTTGTCTCAAGTCCAAGTCTAATGGAAATTTATGACGAAACAGATTGGTGTTATTGGCGCTGGTGCAGCGGGGATCTTTGGAGCTATACGCGCTAAAGAATTGAATAAGATGGCGCACGTTGTCGTACTTGAGCGTACTCAAGAGTGTCTGGGGAAGGTGCGGATTTCTGGGGGAGGCCGTTGTAATGTCACGCATGCGGAATTTGACCCCAAACGCCTTGTTCAGAATTATCCCCGAGGAGCAAAAGAGCTTCTCGGCTCCTTTTATCGCTTTCAGCCAGAAGATACAGTGCGATGGTTTTTAGAACGCGGTGTTGTACTGAAGAAAGAAGAAGATGGACGCATGTTTCCAATCACAGACTCTTCAGAAACGATTATCACCTGTCTTTTGGGTGAGGCAAAAAGACTAGGCGTTGAGATTATTCATGGTGTACAAATTCAAAAAATCCTGTCTGAGCAAGAGCGTTTTACTGTACAAACAGCTGAAAAAGAGTGGCATTTTGATCAGCTGCTGGTGGCGACAGGTAGCCAGCCTTTTGGTCATCAAGTAGCGAAATCATTTGGTCACACGATTGTGGAACCGGTTCCCTCTCTCTTTACATTTAATGTGCCCAGTAGCCCTTTATTGCCCTTGACCGGTTTGAGTATAGATGCGCGCATTGGAATTGATATTGCAAAAGAGCGCTTTGAACAAACGGGCCCTGTGTTGTTGACCCACTGGGGATTTAGTGGTCCAGCTGTGATTAAGTTATCGGCGTGGGCCGCACGCCATTTACATGCGGTTGATTACCGCGCCCCTTTTTGGATCGATTGGACAAAGGGACAGTCTTTACAGTCCACCTTTATGGCTCTTAAAAGATTGAAGAGTACTTCGCATAGTACAATTGCGCGTTGTAAACTCTTGCAGTGTCCACAGCGCCTGTGGGAGCAGTTGATCATTGAAGCAAAGATTGATCCTGACCGCACAATTAGCCATCTTTCTGACGCCCAACTACAAGGCCTGGCTGAAAAACTGACGCATGATGTCTACCAAATGGAGGGCAAAACGCGTTTCAAAGAAGAGTTTGTGACTGCGGGTGGGGTGCTGTTAAAGGAAATTGATCTGAAAACAATGGAGAGCCGCCTTATTCCTGGATTACATTTTGCAGGAGAAATTATTGACGTCGATGGAGTCACTGGCGGCTTTAATTTTCAAAATGCGTGGACGACAAGCTGGCTGGCAGCCACACACATGGCTGAAAGAACGTAAGGTCGACTTTGCAACAAGACTCAATCAGCCTGGGTGTAATTCAAAGTGTTACCCATGTGGGTGAACTGGACCTTCTTTTCCCCCTCTGTGTGCCCTGTGGGCTCTGTGGTTCAAAAAAAATAACACAAGTTTAAATAAAAACATTCACCACAGAATGATAAGCTGTTACGCCTTATCTTGAATGAGAATTAATGGGGAGTGGAGGGGGTATTAGAGGAATATGAGTCCCTAGTTTTTCATCCTTCCTAACACTTTGAATTACACCCAAATCGGCCTTTCAGATTTGCAAAATTTTATCAAACAAGTGATACTGTGACGTATGCAAAATTCATACCAAGTATTCGCTCGACGTTATCGGCCTCAACAATTTTCTAGTGTAATTGGTCAGGATGCTATCGTTAAGACACTCTCAAATGCATTAAGTCACAATAAATTAGCTCATGCCTATCTCTTTTCTGGAAGCCGAGGATGTGGGAAAACAACACTTGCGCGTTTGCTGGCGAAGGCTATTAACTGTGAAATGCGTGATGCACTCGAGCCATGTAATCAATGTGCTTCATGCAAACAAATAAGCGATTCAAGTAGTGTCGATGTGATAGAGATTGATGGCGCTTCTCATCGCGGCATTGATGAAATGCGACAAATCACGGAAACAGTCAGTTATCAAGCGAGTGTAGGCAAGACTAAAATCTACATTATCGATGAAGTTCATATGTTGACAAAAGAAGCTTTTAATGCCCTTTTAAAGACATTAGAGGAGCCTCCGCCGCGCGTCAAATTTTTCTTTGCAACTACAGAACCTCAACGTATCCCTGTTACCATTCTTAGTCGTTGTCAGCATTTTGCGCTTAAGCGACCTTCTTTAGAGATGATTGTGGCTAAATTACGCGCAATTGTCGAGCAGGAAGGAATTGATACTGAAGATGCCGTGCTATACCGCGTGGCACAACATGCCGATGGTTCTTTGCGAGATGCAGAAACGCTTTTTGACCAAATTGTTTCTTTTGAAGGGAAAAAAATCACCCTAGAAAAAGTTCTTACCGTGCTTGGTGCGCCCTCTTGGGATATGCTTTTCGAAGTTGATGAGGGGATTTTTGAGGAACGCTTTGCGGTTGCGCTCAAGCTGAGTCAGCAGCTCTTTAGTCAGGGTAAAGATTTCTTCATGTTTATTGAAGAATTGATTGCGCATTTTCGCATGCTTCTTGCTTTGCAATTGCAGGAAAAGCCAGAAGGATTTGCGATATTACCAAAAGAAATTCAGGAAAAATTGCGGCACTATAGTAGCAAATACACGTCGCATTTTCTCCTCGATGCGCTTGAGTATCTACAGGAAAAAAAGGGCCAGTTGCGCACAGGGTTTGCACCGCAAATTACTTTTGAAGTAATCTTACTCCATATCATTCGTCAAAAATCACGCATCTCATTGCAAGAAATTGTGGCTCAGTTGAGAGAATTAGAAAAACGATTGGAAAAGGGAGTGGTGCCGGAAAAAATTGACTTCCCCGCCGCGACAGTTAAAAATGATACGCCGCCTGCGCCTTTGTCTCCTCCTCCAAAAGCTCCTGTGATGGATGAACTGCGCGTTGATACGCGCGATGAGACATTGATGCGTTTTGCTGCGGTAGAATTAGAAGGAACATTGAAACGACGAGAAGGATAAATGGGATCTGGATTTTCAAAACAAAAAAAACAAGCGAAAATGTTGCAGACGCAGCTTGCTGAGATGCAAGCCAAAGCAAAAGATGAACGCTTTACAGGCAAAAGCCCTGGAGATTTCGTCACACTAGTGCTCGATGGAGAAGGAACGATGCATTCTCTTTCCATTCGTCCAGAATGTGTAGATAAGGATGATGTAGAGGCGTTGCAAGATTTGATAATTGCTGCCTACACAGATGCAAAAAAACAAAGTGAGTCCTCAAACCCGATGCCTGATTTAGGTGGATTAGGGATGGGGAATTTCGGTGGACTTAGTAGCCTTGGTTTCTAACTTACAACTCTTATCATAGGGAGAAAACATGACAAACTGTTGCTCATCTACTCAATCTAAAGAGGTGCAACAGTGGACATGTCCCATGCATAAGGAAGTCATCCAAAATACCCCTGGATTCTGCCCTATCTGCCATATGGCGCTGGTGCCAAAAAAAATCAAGAGCAAGTCGATGGGTAGCCGTTGGTGGAGTGCGGCAATTGGCGCTATTATTGTTTTCACTCTTGCCATGGGTGGAATGATCTGGCCCTTTTTTCACCTGCCTTTTTTTGGATGGATTGAGGCGCTGATTGCGGCATGGGTCGTCTTTGAAAGAGGCGCGCCCTTCTTTTTGGCTGCTTTTCAAGCTCTGCTTCAACGCACTTCCAATATGTTCACCCTCATTGTCTTAGGGGTAACGACTGCCTATTTAAGTAGTTTGTTTAATTTATTTCGCGGCGAATACTCCTCATTATATTTTGAAACTGCAGCGGTTATCGTCGCCCTAGTGCTTTTAGGACAGTATCTAGAAGAAGGGGCGGTGGGAAAAACATCACAAGCTATGCGCGCTCTTTTAGATAAGGTCCCAAAACGGGCCTGGAAGGTTGTTAATGGGCAGCCCCAGGAGGTTGCGGCAGAAGAGCTAGCGGTGGATGATCTTGTCATGGTGCCAAAGGGTGCAGATGTGCCTGCTGATGGTGTTATTGTACAGGGAGTAGCTTGGCTTGATGAGGCAATGTGGACGGGTGAAGCACTTCCTTGCGAGAAAAAGGCTGGTGATGCCGTAAAGGCGGGTAGCATTAATGTTGCGGATAGTTTTACCTTCAAGGTAATGGAAGCGGGGCGTCATACGCAGTTGCAGCATCTTATTGACCTGGTTAAAGCGGCACAGGAGAGCAAAGCGCCAATTCAACGATTGGCAGATCAAATTAGTGTTTGGTTTGTTCCTAGTGTCCTTCTTATTGCTCTGATTAGTGGGTTGATAGCGGGGGTGCAGAATGCTGTTTCTGTCCTAATTATCGCGTGCCCCTGCGCTTTAGGGCTTGCTACACCGCTTTGTATGATTGTGGGTATGGGAATAGCTGCACTAGGGGGTATCTTATTTCGCGATGCTGCCGCTTTACAAAACTTGGCTTCAGTGCATACGATGGCCTTTGATAAGACAGGAACGCTTACTATCGGCAGGCCTCAGATTAAAGGGACACCAAGCCGTGAAGCGCTTTTTTATGCGGCATCTCTTGAGCAATATAGTCAGCATCCTCTTGCTAAGGCCTTTTTGGAGCGAGCTAAAGAAGAGAATATTCTATTGCATAGTGGAAGTGATCTACAAGAGGCAATGGGGGAAGGGATTGAAGGGGTAGTTGACGATAAGCGTATTATTTTAGGAACGACGACATTTGTCCAACGCAAAACCAGCCTTAAGCCAACAATCGAGGGCATCCACCTCGTCGTTGATGGCAGTTATTGGACCTCTTTTGAGGTGGATGATCAATTACGTCCACATATCAAAGAGGTTGTTTCTCAATTGCAAAAGGCTCACATAGACTCTTTCTTGCTCTCAGGAGATCAATCAACCCGTGTAGAGGCAGTCGCCAAAGAGGTTGGAATTGTGGCGTGGAGAGCACAACTTCTACCTCTGCAAAAGTCTGAAGTCATCGAGACTCTCAAAACAAATGGCCTTGTTGCTATGGCAGGAGATGGGATCAATGATGCCGCCGCATTAGCAGCGGCAGATGTAGGGATAGCTGTGGCTTCCAGCAGTCAAATAGCTATTGCAACAGCGCCAGTCACTTTATTGCATTCCGATATGCGGCTTCTCATGGCTGCTGTCAATATTAGCCGCGCAACGATGCGCCATGTAAAGCAAAATCTTTTCTTTGCGTTTATCTATAATGTTTTGGGAATAGTAGTAGCTACTGGATTGCTTGAGCCATTTGGCATTGAGCTCAACCCCATGATTGCAGCTTTTGCGATGAGTGCTAGCTCGTTGTCTGTAGTCTTGAATGCGTTGCGCTTAAAGCGGATGACTTTGCGTGTGAGTAGGCTTTAAAAACGTGAGGGTTTGTATATGGTGAGTTCTCTTAGCTTCCTAGATCTTTCGAATCAGGCGGTAGTGGAATTACCTGAAGCTGTAAGTCAAGACAAAGCTTTGTTGAGATTGAATGTGGCTGGAAATAGATTGTCAGAAGATAGCTTAAAATCGATTTTTACGCTTTTTGCGCTGCAATTTCTTGATCTTTCTGCCAATGGTTTAGAGGTAGTACCCAAGGAAGTTGCCCATCTACAGAACCTACAAACATTGGTGCTGCATAAAAATCGCCTACAAACATTGCCCGACACACTATGTAAACTGAAAAAACTTATCCAGTTGTGGCTTTCTGAAAATGCATTTACAAAAATCCCTGAGGCTGTTTGGGGATTGCCATCGCATTGTAGTATTGACTTAAGCAATAATCCGTTGAGTAAAGAGGTGTTTGACGTCCTACAGATGCGCAAGAATACCCCCGGGTATTTAGGTCCCGGGTGGATCGAATTAGACGTAAAGAGTTAAACCTGGACGTTAGACAAAATCTAGTCTTTTTACAGGGATAGCTCTAGAGCATCTTCAAGGCGGTGCATCATCGCGAATAGCTAAAGCTATGCACGACGACACCCCGCCTTAAATCTACCCTGGAGCTACCGCTTTAAAAATATTAGATTTTGTCTAACGTCCAGTTAAACCTAGACTTCTAATAGTTCAACGTCAAAAATAAGATTTGCATGAGGAGGGATAACGCGACCAGCACCACGTGCGCCATATCCGAGCGTTGCAGGAATGAATAGGCGGCGTTTCTCGCCAATGGACATATCCAGAACGCCTTCGTCCCATCCTTGGATGACTTGTCCAACACCGATCTTAAAGGTGAAGACTTGCTTGCGGTCAACGCTGCTATCAAATTTTTCGCCAACTTCTCCATTATTATTGAGCCAGCCAGTATAGTGCACAGTAACGTGTTGACCGCGCGTTGGCTTTTTTGCACCAGGTGCAGCTGGGGTAAGCACTGTATATTCGAGCCCTGAGGGCGTTTTGTGATGTGTCATTGATGAACTCCGGTTAGTTTTTCACCTTACAGAGGAAGTTGATTTCAAGTCGAACTCACGTTTTTGAAATACTTCGCAAACTTGTGCATAAGGTGAGTTAGGTTGACAGATCATTATACGTTAAGTTTCTGAATTTTTGCTACACACACGAAAGCTCTATTGCATTAAATATTTTTATTGATGATCATGAGAAGTCTGGTATTAAAGGAGGGCTTTCATGGCAACACTCACAACTCAAGAATTGGAAAAGATAGATGCTTATTGGCGTGCAGCTAATTATCTTTCAGTAGGACAGATCTACCTTTATGATAACCCTCTCTTGCAAGAGCCCTTGACCTTAGAGCATATTAAACCGCGGCTACTTGGCCACTGGGGGACTACGCCGGGTCTTAACTTCATCTATGTTCATCTCAATCGCATCATTCGCGCTAAAGATCTTAACATGATCTACGTATGTGGTCCTGGCCATGGAGGTCCCGGTATTATAGCGAATGCTTATTTGGAGGGAACTTATACCGAATACTACCCCAATATTTCGCAAGATATACAAGGGATGAAGGCTCTTTTTAAACAGTTTTCTTTTCCCGGAGGGATTCCTAGCCATGTCGCGCCAGAAACTCCCGGATCCATTCATGAGGGGGGAGAGTTGGGATATTCTCTTTCGCATGCTTTTGGAGCCGCATTTGACAATCCAGATCTTATCGTAACATGCATTGTCGGGGATGGAGAAGCGGAAACAGGTCCTTTAGCAGCCTCATGGCATTCAAATAAATTTCTCAATCCAATCCACGATGGCGCCGTTCTGCCTATTTTGCATCTCAATGGCTATAAAATCGCTAACCCCACAATTTTGGCGCGTATTCCTCAAGAAGAACTGGAAGAACTTCTCAAGGGTTATGGATATAAGCCCTATTGGGTGGAGGGATCAGATCCCGTGCAGATGCATGAAAAAATGGCAACCACGTTGGATCGGGTAATTGCAGAAATTAAAGAGATTCAAACGCACGCACGTACTACGGGAGTCTCTGTACGCCCCATTTGGCCGATGATAGTACTAAAAACCCCTAAGGGGTGGACGGGACCTAAAGAGGTAGATGGTAAAAAGACTGAAGGGTTTTGGCGTTCTCATCAGGTTCCATTTTCTGAGATGGCTACCATTCCGTCACATATCAAATTGCTGGAAGAATGGATGAAGAGCTATCGTCCTCAAGAACTGTTTGACGATGAGGGTAGATTGCGCAATGGACTGGCTGAGCTGCGCCCTAAGGGATTAAAGCGCATGAGCGCGAATCCTCATGCCAATGGAGGGTTACTTCTTAAAGATTTAAAAATCCCAGAGTTTACTGATTATGCGGTAGCTGTACCAGCACCAGGGCAGATAGTGGCTGAAGCACCGAGTCATCTAGGTGGACTATTGCGAGATATTATGCGGCTCAATATGGAGCAACATAACTTTCGCGTCGTAGGTCCAGACGAAACTGCCTCGAATCGTCTATCTGCACTTTTTGAGTGCACCAATCGCGCGTGGATGGCCACAATTCTTCAAGAAGATACGAATCTTGCGCCTGATGGACGAGTTATGGAAATACTGAGTGAGCATACCTGTCAGGGTTGGTTAGAGGGGTATTTATTGACGGGTCGCCATGGTTTTTTCTCCTGTTACGAGGCCTTTATTCATATTATTGATTCAATGCTCAATCAGCATGCGAAGTGGCTAAAAGTCACGACGAAGGAGATTCCTTGGCGTCGTCCTATTGCGTCACTCAATTACCTTTTGACATCACATGTGTGGAGGCAGGACCATAACGGTTTTAGCCATCAAGATCCAGGCTTCATCGATCATGTGATTAATAAAAAGGCGGATGTGGTACGCGTTTATTTACCACCCGATACCAATACCCTGCTCTCTGTGGCTGACCATTGTCTAAGAAGCCGTAATTATATCAATGTAATTGTGGCCGGAAAACAACCAGCTTTGCAATGGCTCGATATGGATGCAGCGATTAAGCATTGTACAAAGGGACTGGGCATTTGGGATTGGGCAAGTAATGATAAACATACAGAACCTGATGTTGTCATGGTATGTGCGGGAGATGTGCCTACTTTAGAGACACTCGCCGCAGTTGATATACTCTGGGAACATCTTCCGGAATTAAAAATCCGCCTTATCAATGTTGTAGACTTGCTGACACTGCAACCTAGTGAAGAACATCCACATGGTATTTCAGATAGAGAGTTTGATATTCTTTTCACACAAGATCGCCCCATTATCTTTGCATTTCATGGCTATCCTTGGTTGATTCATCGATTAACTTATCGACGTACAAATCACAAAAACCTTCATGTGCGTGGATACAAGGAAGAGGGAACGACAACCACGCCATTTGATATGACAGTGCGCAACGATTTGGATAGATTCCATCTCGTACTTGATGTCATTGAGAGGGTTGAGGGGTTAGGTACGCGGGCCGCCTATTTGAGTCAAAAAATGCGTGATAAATTGATTGAACATGAATTGTACATCAAGAAACATGGGCAGGATATGCCTGAAATCTTGAATTGGCGCTGGAAAGGCCCATAGTAATATGGGGGCTTTTTTTCTGGCGCGATCGCGGAAGCTTTTTCTTCGGCCTAAAACCAATTCTTCAGGTGGGATGGGTATAAATGACCACAATTTTATGTGTCAATAGTGGATCATCGTCAATTAAATTTGCATTTTATCGTGTCGACCAACTGTTGCTTGAGGGCGAAATCAAGCAAATTGGAGGCTGTGGTACGACATTTTGGTGGCAAATCTCCGATGGCGACAAAAAGAGTCGAGCAAGTGCTTCTAAAAATCATGAAGAAGCTCTTATAGAGATCCTTGATCATCATTTTAGCGATGCTGATTTTGATATCATTGTACATCGCATTGTGCATGGAGGTCGTCATTATACCGCACCTGCATTGATCGATGAAACAATGCTCACCTATTTGAGAACACTCATTCCTTATGTTCCCTTACATTTACCTTCAGAAATTCGTTGTATTGAGATTTTAAGTGAGCGCTATAGCGGAGTGCGACAGCTCGCTTGTTTTGATACAGCCTTTCACCGGGCAATGCCAGAGGTTGCAAAACATTATCCGCTGCCAGGGGAGTTGTGGGATCAGGGAATTGAGCGTTACGGTTTCCACGGCCTTTCTTATGAGTATATTTTGCATGCAATTCAAGGGGTGATCACGGGCAAATTGATTGTTGCGCATATGGGCAATGGGGTGAGCTTGGCTGCTGTTGCTCATGAAAAGCCCATGGATACAACGATGGGATTTACCCCGACTGGAGGGGTAATGATGGGAGCGCGCAGTGGAGATTTAGATCCTGGTTTGCTTGTCTATCTAATGAAAGAAAAGGGATATACCCTTGAGCGCATTAGTGAGATGATTAATCATGGAGCAGGCTTATGCGCGATATCAGAAACGACTGGTGACATGAAGACACTTTTAGAAAAGCAAAACACAGATCCTAAGGCAGCCTTTGCGGTTGAAATGTTTTGTTATGCAATTGCCAAAGCTATTGGGGCCTTGGCAGCTGCACTTAATGGACTCGACCATCTGATTTTTACAGGAGGAATGGGAGAAAATGCACCGGCTATTAGGGCGCGCATTTGCCAATTTCTCACTCATTTAGGGATGCAAATAGACGACAATAATAATTTATTATCCAAGAGCACTATCTCAAAGACGGATAGTCGCTGCCAAATCCACGTCATTCCGACCAATGAGGCCCAAATGATGGCAGTTCATGCACGAAATTACCTTGGAAAACTTGCATTTTCTGCCTAAAAGTACCTTGGAAAACTTGCATTTTCTGCCTAAAAGTACCTTGGAAAATGTGATTTTAGGGTATGAAGGCAGTTCTTGACCGCCTTGCCTCTTACTTTTTCCCGCACTGGCAGTCGGAACAATTGCATGTAGGGGTACAGCAGCAGGCACCCGGCTTGCATTGGCATCCACCTTCCTGAGAGCAACCGCAGCTAGTCTTTCCATTAGTCGTTGTACCACATTGACAACTAACGCAGTTACAACCACTTGTGGCATCTGCTGCAGCCAGAGATGAGAAGGCTGACAGCGATGCAATCATTGAGAACAAAAAAAACTTTTTCATAATTACCTCACTCCCTTACTGTAACAATTCTTCAAGTTGCAGTACAACAAGAAATCGTACTCGAGTTTTCTTTTGGGGTTTGCGCATGATTGAGTATAGAGAGGACTTCTTGCGCATTTTTAGCTTGGAGCGCCTCTTTTGTCACTGCATCGCAGTATTTTTGTGAAAGACGATTAAAATTTTCTTTCAGCATAGCTAAATAGACGGGAGCAACGGAAAAAGAGCGAATGCCTAAGCCAACAAGAAGCGGTGTGATGCAAGGGTCAGCAGCCATTTCGCCGCAAAGCGTGACAGGACGTTGATGACGCGTTGCATCTTGTACGATTTTTAAGAGCAAACGTAAAATGCTAGGATGAGTAGGTTGATAGAGGTAACTCATTGAGGAATTTCCTCTGTCGACAGCCATTGTGTATTGCACTAAATCATTGGTGCCGATGGAGAAGAAATCTACGTGGGGGGCCAAAAGATCTACTGTCAAAGCAGCAGAAGGGACCTCGATCATACATCCCCAACGCACGGGGGCGCCTTTAAGAATCTGATTCTGTTGAAAAAAGAGTTCTTTAATCTGCACAATTTCTAAGGAGCACGTAATGAGCGGTAGAAGAATATTGAGATTGCCATAATGACTTGCGCGAATAAGAGCGCGCAATTGTGAAATTAAAAGATCGGGCTGCTTGATTTGCAAGCGCACAGCGCGACAACCAAGAAAAGGATTGTCCTCTTGTTTTTCATGCGAAAAGGGAGCAAGTTTATCGCCACCAATATCAAAGGTGCGGATGATGACAGGTTTGCTACCTGCCGTTTCTAGAAGTTTTTTATAAAATAAAAATTGTTCGTCTTCAGAAGGGATCCCACGCGTAGTAATTAGAGATTCAGAGCGAAATAAGCCAATCCCTGTTAGATGTTGGATAGGAATTTTAGTAAGGTCATCTAGTGCATCTACATTCGCATATAAATCAAAAGCCATCTCTAATGAGTGCGCAGAAAGAGGTAACTTTGTATTGGCAGCATTTTTGCTCAAAGTTTCTTCGAGCGTACGATATTTATTCAGAGTATGCGCCGTGGGGTTAAGGATGACACATCCCTCATACCCATCAACAATAGTGGGGACGCTTGCTAACTGTGCGCAAGAAGAAAGTTCAATATTGCTGACGAAAGGAATGCGTTGTGCTTTGGCAACAATAGCTGCATGACAGGTTTTTCCTCCTTTCTTAGTAACAAAACCTAAGATGCCTGAGGAGGTGGCTGTTGCGGTATCGGAGGGAACCAGCTCATCGGCAAAAATGATGCTTTGTGCGGGTAAATGTAGATTACCGTAAGGAGAATCTTTTTGTAGGTGGCGCAAAATACGACGCGTGACATCTTGTAAATCTTTATAACGTTCCTGGAAAAAACGATCTTGAATGCGTATAAATCGTTTTTTGTAGATTTCAAGAGTGTGTTTTAGGATAAATTCTGCATTGCGCTCTTGTAGGGCAATTTCTTCTTCTATATTAGTACAAAGAACTGGGTCTTGAAGCATTTGTAAATGCGCTTCTAAAATGGTAGCGCCATCCCAAGCTTGCTCTTTTTCAAGTTCTTTTTTTAATAAAGTGATTTCCTTGCGGCTTTTCTTAAGTGCTTCTCTATAACGTTTGACTTCTTGGGGGACTTCAGAGGGGAGGAGGAGAATTTCACGCACAATTTCTTTATGGTGATGAAGAATATAAGCATTGCCTATGGCGATTCCTGGACTAACAGCAGTACCTTTTAATAGTATTTCTTGCTTTTTTTTTGCTGTCATAACTCTCCAAATCCAGATGCAAAGGCGGCTAATAGTTTTTCTAAAGTTTCCTCAGCATCAGGTCCCTCAACGCGAATTGTAATGCGCGAGTGCTTGCGTGCAGCGAGTGTCAAAATACTGAGAATGCTTTTCGGATTAATGGTCTCTTTTTTATAGGTGAAGGTGACATCAGATTGAGAATTCTGCAAAAGTTTTACAATAGCAGTGGCGGGACGCGTATGCAATCCCAGATCATTTTTCACCTGAACTTGTTTGATGTGAATTGGCTTTATTTGGACTTGTTGGGAGAGTGGCATCGTTTTGCCTTCCTTTGCATCGTGTCAATCAATTTTGTATGAAATTCCTTGGCAGAGTGGTAACCCATATTCTTTAGGCGCTGGTTTAGAGCAATGGTTTCAAGTAAAAGCACAACATCTCTACCCGGCTTAACGGGTAGTACGTGATAGGGTACAGGAACGTTCAAAATCTCAGTAAATTCCTCTTCTAAACCCACCCTGTCATAAAAACGGTTATCTTGCCACTCTTCAAGCCGTACTACAATATCAACACTCTTCTTTTCGCGCACGCAAACAGCGCCATAAAGATAGGCAACATTGATAATTCCTATTCCGCGAATTTCCATAAGGTGTCGAGTCAATTCGGCACCCGATCCTTCTAGATAGGCATTTTCGCGTTTGCGAATCTTAACAATATCGTCTGCAATGAGGCGATGTCCTCTCTCTACTAGTCCCAAAGCCGCTTCACTTTTCCCAACTGAAGAATCGCCTTGAATGAGTACGCCAACCCCAAAGACTTCAACAAGTGTGCCATGAGAATTTAGACTAGGCGAAAACGCTTCTGTAAGTAATACTGTTAATTTATTTAAGAGGTTCATGGTCGTCATCGCTGTTCTGAAAACGGGGATCTTTTCGCTCTTACATAGTTGCATCAATTCAACAGGAGGCCGATAGCGTCTTGCCACAATAACAGCAGGTGTCGACATGGAAAGAATGGATTGAAGGCGCTCTACCCTTATTTCGGGGGATAGATCGCGTAAAAACTCAATCTCTACCTTTCCAAAAATGAGGATACGTTTTGCAGCATGACTTTTTAAATAGCCTGCCAGGCTTAATCCGGGACGATGCGCCTCGGGTACGAGAATGCGTCTATTCATCCCTTCTGGAGCGATGCACTCAAGACCGAGTAATGCGCCATGTTCTTTAAATAGATCTTCAATTAAATACATATTAAAAGTATCATTTAATGTATGTTACGCAAAAAAGTTGTTATCATTGGTGCAGGATTTGGCGGGATTAATGCCGCGGCTGCACTTAAAGGTGCTTCAGTAGATGTTATACTGATTGATCGCACGAATCACCATCTTTTTCAACCACTTCTTTATCAAGTGGCTACAGGATCGCTTGCAGCATCTGAGATTGCAACTCCCATACGCCGCATATTCCGTCATCAGAAAAATGTGCATGTCTTGATGCAAGAGGTGCAGAGCATTGACAAAGAAAAGCGACTCGTCACGACAGATAAGCAACAGATAGCCTATGATTTTTTAATTGTTGCGGCGGGAGCACGCCATTCTTATTTCGGAAAACACCACTGGGAAGAGAGGGCGCCTGGATTAAAAACTTTGCGCGATGCCAATCTGATTCGTGAAAAAATTCTTTCTGCCTTTGAGCATGCTGAACATGCAAGTACTCCAGAAGAAAAAGCCTCATGGCTTACTTTTGTTGTCGTAGGAGCTGGACCTACAGGCGTTGAGCTAGTCGGTGCAATTGCGGATATCGTGCGCCACTCGGTTGGCCATGAATTTCGCACCATTGCTCCTGCTGAAGTAAAGATTTTTCTTGTAGAAGCAGCGCCTACGATTCTTCCTGGAATGCATGCAGCACTTACTCAAAAAGCTCTATTGGATTTAGCTGATTTGCAAGTGAGTGTTTTGAAGCAAAAAATGGTCACAGAGATTACCGATGAGTATGTCACTTTAAATGGAACTGAGGAGCTAAAAACCCGTACGGTCATATGGGCAGCAGGTAATCAAGCTTCGCCCATACTCGCTTCGTTGGAAGCGCCGCTTGATCGTCAAGGGCGTGTCATCGTTGGGGCTGATCTTTCTCTGCCCGGCTTTCCTGAAATTTTTGTGATTGGGGATGCAGCGCATGTGAAAGATGCAAAAGGCGATCCATTGCCTGCTGTTGCTCCTGCTGCCCTTCAAGAAGGGCGTTATGTTGGAAAGCTCATTTGCAAGCACCTTAAAGGACACCTTGCTAAGCCCTTTAAATATGTCAATAAAGGATGGTTAGCAACGATTGGTCGCTTTAGAGCAGTAGGTTCTATGGGTCCCATTAAAGTTACGGGCGCACTTGCCTGGTGGCTGTGGAGTGTGATCCACTTGCTTTATCTCGTCAGTTATCGCAACCGCTTGCGCGTTGGGTTGCAATGGGTATTGTGGCTGGTTTCTAAAGACCGTAATTCTAGAATTATTTAATCAACGTGAGTTCGACTTTAAATGGCCTTTGGTGTATGCCAACACGGCCATCTTTCAAATATCATATCTTAAGCATGGCTTTGGATATTCTTTTCGATATGATCTTTGAAATACTGACGCATGTTTACGCACACCAAAGGCCGATTTAAAGTCGAACTCACATTAATCAGATGTCTTAGTGCAAGGATTTTTAGCTTTTTGCTTAAATATGACTAATTCTTCTTCAGAGGGCAGCTTTTTTAGTAGCTCGCACACTGTGGCCTGCCATAAATAAGCTGCTTCGCGCATAGGATTCGAAACTTCAAATGGAAGCGGGCTGTAATGTTTTTTTGCGGAAGGAATCATGTAACAGCGTCTTTCGAGGCGTTTTAAGGCGCATGTTCCAACTATCTTACCGCTTTTTTCGACAAAGAAATGACGCTCAATATTCTTGATGAAGGCACTCAATGGGCTATAGAGAGAACTGTCGCAGCTTAAGTTATCAATAATTGTTTTTAAGTTTAAATGGCAGCTTTTGATCACTTTTCTGAAAGCTTTTATTTCATTTTTCTGGTTTTGAAGAGTCTCTATGTATTTTTGAACGGGTTTTGCTTGAGCTGTGGTCAAGCGCGTGCGCCATTGTTGCTGAGCAAGATTTATGAGTTGTTGAGCGTCTTGCGGATAGAGCTCATAAAAGCGGCCGTCTGCTTTTTGGGTCGAGGCAGTGGTTGTCTCATATAAACGGGCTGCAATACGTGCAAGTACGAGAGGCCATGTCGTAAGAACATGGCGTGCTTGTTCTTCGAATGATGCTTCAGTTGAGGTTTGAGGGCTTTTTTGAATAGTTGCCAGGAGCAGATCTTTGACAAGTTGCCTAGCATCGGGGGCTAATTCCTCGAGGGCGATTTGCATTGAGGCACCTTGACTTTCATGAGCAAGGGAACCCTTGACCAATTGGCATTTGTCTTTTGAGTCCTTTAATACACGACATAATTGGTGATGGAGGGCTGTATAGTAGACAAGTTCCTCAAAATTGACAGGCAAACCTCCCTTACCAGACATGTCTTTCACAAGTATGAGTGCATGCCGTGCTATTTCTAGTGTGTGGCATGAGTTGTGGTAAGGAGAAAAAGCGTCATAAGTGGTGATGAGCGCAACGAGGGTAGTGAGCATTTTTTTGCGCAAAATGTGAGGTGTATCGATCTGCTCTAACATTTTTAATGTAGTTTGTGCAAAGTGATCGATAAAATGAAATTTCCGCTCTGCAGAATGTTCTGTCCATTCGTGCATTTTACTCAAAAAAAGCTCGCGAGTACGTCTACCAAAAGCTTCAAGGTCTTGGTATGATAAATTATCTCGCAATAGAAAGAGTTGAGCCGCCTGTTGAGCTTTTTCCAATTCTTTAGGGCGCGGGGTCACAATGATAAAACGCGCTGCCTGAAGGGAAATCACTGCGGGAGAAAGTGTATTGGGGCGTTTTGGTGTTGCAGTAGGTGGAGTGACTGAGGCAGAGAACAGCGGGGGGCATGAAGTAGGTTGAAGCAATAAGGGAGAAGGGGTAGTCTCAAGAATTCTGGTAGCTATCTCAGATTCCTCTGGACTTTTCGTTGGATTGAGGGAAGGGGACTTTAAAGCTTGTTTTGGTGTAAGCTTAGGACTAACTGGAGGCGTAAACGCCTTAAAAGCTGAAGGTTGTATACTCATGCTTTTATTATATCAAAAATATTAATTAATTTAAATTAACAATAGTTATGCGCGTCGATTTTTTATTTAGTGAAAATCAGTTTTATTCCACACGTAGATTTATGGAGGAATTAAAAAATGGATTTCAAGAATTAGGTGTTGCAACGCGCTCAATTTCATGTTGGCCGCATGATGTCACCAATGAGGCTGTCATGCAGATGCTGCATGATCCTTCTGAATGGGCCATTTCTTTTTGCCGCATTAGTATGTCTATGCAAGATGGCCAAGAAGCCTGGTTGCCTGAATTAATTAATACAAAGGTTCTTTTTTACTGGATTGATGCTACCTTGTACGGCCTGCCAGCTTTGAAATCGGAGCATGGATTCCTTTCAAGTGTTGATCGCTATGAAGCAGAGTTTTATTCGAAAATTGCTGCGCGCCATGTGCCTTTTTTTCCTCATGGCATCCCTATTATTGTACCGAATGAAGCTGAGCGTCCTTATGACATTGTCATGTGCGCCAATTTTCTGCCCCTAGCTTTAAGAGGGGAATGGAAAAGTCTTTTTGGTGGCTATGAAGATGCTTTAGAGCGTATTGCGGATCATGTGCTAATAGGAAAATTGCCCTTGCCAGATGCTTTTGCAAAAGAGGGGATTTGGATGGACATGAAACTTTATATGTATCTAGAGCAATATGTTAAAGCGAGGGAAAGAATACAATTATTGAAGATGGTTGCCCCGCGTACTGTGCATCTTTTTGGACCAAAAGAGTGGGGTGTGATGTTAGATGAGATGCCGCATGTCATCTTGCACGACGAAATTTCCTATGAAGAAAGTCTTGATGTGATGAGTCAAGCAAAGATCGTGCTTAACAGTTCACCTCAATTTCGCTACGGGTCGCATGAGCGCGTTTTTGGAGGGCTAATGGCTGGTGCTTCCGTATTAACGACTGAAAACCCGTATTTGCTCGAAGAATTTAAAGGGAATGAAGCTCTTGGTTTTTTCACCTTTCATGATCGCGATGGAGTCCATGATTTTCTCAATAGACGTTTAAATGGGCAGCGAGAGGGATTGAAGGAGATTAGGGAAGACCTTTTACAGCGCCACACCTGGAAGGCGCGGGCAAAAGACCTCTTAAAGTTCTTTGAAACCCCGATTGAGCAGGTTAATGCTCACGCACGTTGTCAATCTCTTCCCTACTGATGACGGGTGCTTCGATGTGGTTGACGCCTTCACAATAGGAGGCAAGATCCTGCCATGCTTCTTCAGAGGCAAGATTTTCATTCCACCAGGGAAATGTGCGGCATTGTGAGGGGCGTACGGAATATGCGGAGCAGCGTTTGCCATCTAGGAAAGTACAGTCATATTTCCCGTTGCGACGCCTTTCAACTAAAGCGTAGCGTTCGCCAACCTGGCGTAAGTGGGTTTGAGCAAATAGTTCAAGAGGCATTTTAAGAAAAGCGGCCATTTTTTCGATCTCTTCTAACGAAACCCAAACATAGCCAGGACCGCCTGTGCAACAACCACCACATTCTGTGCACTTAAACCGCAACCCTTTTTCATACCAGCAACTTTTTTCCATGCGAAATAGTATAACTACTTCGCACTTTTATTCGTTAGTAGCTGTGCGTGTCGATATGAACTTTTCCTTTAAATGTGCGATAAGCGATGTAGGCATATAGAAGAACAAGGGGCACTCCGATAGCAACGATAATAGCTAAAATTTTCAGCGTCATATGCGATGCATCAGCATTATATATGTTAAGAGAGAAAGCGGGGTCAATACTGGAGCGTACCAATATGGGGAAGGCACCAAGCCCATAGACCGCGATCAGGAGTGCAATGCCGACAGCAGAGGAGATAAAAGCCCATCCATCATTTCCTTTATTGATGGAGCGCGGAATATTGGCGATGGCGATAAAGGCACATACAGGGAGCAGAAATAGCCATGGCTCTTCTTTAATAGGCGCCATCATATGGGGTTGATAGATTAATGTGGCCATCGTCGTGAGTACGTATAGAAAAGCGAAGAATACGATGCTAGGAGTAATCCAACGGCGTATCTTATCGTGCAATTCGCCTTCTGTTTTCATCGTAAGGTAGAGAGCTCCATGCATCGTAAAGCATGCAATGGACATTACACCCACAAGAATACTGTAAGGGTTAAAAAAGTCACTTAACTCTCCGACGTAGACTTGATTTTGGTCGATCTTGATTCCATGGATGAGGTTGCCTAAAATAACGCCTACTCCAAAGGCAATAATGAGACTGCCGAGTGAAAAGAAGAAGTCCCAAGTGCCTCTCCAAAATTGAGAAGGGCGCTTGCTGCGAAATTCAATTGATATTGCGCGCAAGATAATACCGCACAAAAAAACCATGATTGGCGTATAGAAGGCCGACATCAATGTGGCATAGGCAGCAGGAAATCCTGCAAAGAGCCCACCCACCACAATAATAAGCCATACTGCATTACCATCCCATACAGGTCCAATCGCATTGAGAAAAACGCGTCGCTCGTAGTCATCTCGAGAAAAGAAATGAAGGATGCCAACGCCCAAGTCAAAACCATCTAACACCGCGTATGCTATAATGGCAACAAGTATGATGCAGTACCAAAAAATAGATAGTGATTCCATGATGCTCCTTTAAGGTTTTGGTGGGGTTTGCTCTAGTGGATTGCGCTGATAAAGTGGCTCAGGATCGTCAGAAGAGAGGAAACCATGTTGAATTTTATTATTGAGAAGGTAAATGAAAAGAATAAACATCAATAAGTAGATCCCACCAAACATGATAATGGATCCTAAAACTTGGTCTGCAGAAACTGAAGGGGAAAGTCCAGCTGAACGCTTCATCAATCCATAAACAATCCAAGGTTGGCGTCCCATCTCTGCAGAAAACCATCCAGCCTGATTGGCAATAGGTGGAAGCAAGACTGAAAAGGTAAGCAGCCAGAGAGTTGGTTTGCCAACAGCCCATTTGCGTCGCCACGCCCAAATCGCAACTAGACAACAAAGAACCATAAGGCTCCACATTGCCACCATCAGGTGATAGGTTTGAAAGACAACGTTGACAGGAGGCCATTCATCGCGAGGAATTTGATCGAGACCTGTGATAGGTTTTGAAGGATCCCCATAGGTCAGCCAACTCAAAAGTCCAGGAATTCCTATCGACCAATCCATTTTACCCTCTTTTTCATCGGGAATCCCGAAGAGAGATAATGGGGCGTAGCCTTCAGTTTTAAAACGTCCTTCTAGAGCCGCTAGTTTGGCGGGTTGATTAAAAGCGACACCGCGCGCACTAGAATCGCCTGCAAAGAATTGTAGAACAGTGGCAATGATGGCGATGACAGTGCCGACTTTTATTCCTGTAATTGCCTGTGGGACAAATCGCTTGCGTAGCAAATAGTAAGCATTGACGCTGATAACAAGAAATGCTCCAGTAAGCCAGCATCCGATTACTACGTGAGAAAGACGATCCATTGCGGAGGGGTTGAAAACCATTTGCCAGAAATCAACAATTTCAACACGCGCGGCAGCACCCTCACCAACCACTTTATGGCCCGCTGGCGTCTGCATCCAAGAATTGGCAATCACAATCCACACCGCGCTAAAATGGGCGCCAATGGCAACGAGGATAGTGGAGATAAAATGTGTCCGAGATGAGACTTTGTTCCATCCAAAGAGTAATATGGAGAGAAATCCTGCCTCAAGAAAAAAGGCAAAGATGCCTTCTGCCCCCAATGCACTTCCAAAGACGTCACCTACATAGCGTGAAAATTTCGACCAGTTGTTGCCGAAGGCAAAGACCATTACAATCCCTGTGGCAACCCCTGCAGCAAAGGTGAGGGAAAAAATCTTCACCCAGAACTTGGTGAGATCTTCCCAAATGCGATTCTTTGTTTTTAAATACATTCCCTCAAAGATAACGAGCATCAAGCCAAGGCCGATGCTCATAGGGGGATAAATATAGTGAAAACCAACTGTGAGCGCGAATTGTATTCGCGAAAGGGTCTCTACTTCCATGTCAGCTCTTTTCGTTCAAATGTGATGTGTATATTCTATAGAGCCTTTTGCAAAACTATCCGTAACATGAACTAGCTGCGGGCAGCAATCTTCAGAGAAAACCTCCTTACGCATGGCTATGGGCATTCATGCGTCGCTTTTTTCTGAATCCTACAGCCCTCGCTCAGATCCTGTTACGGATAGTTTTGCAAAAGGCTCTATACCATGAACTTATAGCGCTTTTTGCGAATAAAGAAAATTATTTTTTACGCATTTTGGGTGGTGTAGCTTTCGAGTAATTTTTGTAAACGCTTAATCGCTTCGCAGGCATAGACTCCATCGAGTACGCGATGGTCAAAACAAAGAGTGATGTCAACGGCGTGGCGAATAGCTATTTTATCGTCATCGACAACCAAAACACGCTTTTGTACAGCACCGGTACATAAAATCGCTACTTGGCCAATAGGAACAATAGGGATCCCTGCACGCATGCCTGTCATGCCAATGTTTGTGAGTGTAAGGGTGGCTCCCTGCATATCTTCTGCTGTTAAGGCGTGTGTGCGTGTTTTTTTAGCAATTTGTGAGATTTCTTTAGCAATTTCAGCAAGGGTCTTGCGCTCACAATGTTTAAGTACAGGGATGGCTACACCATCGTCTACACTGACTGCAAGGCCAAGATGTACGCCATGGCGAACCTGAATGTGATCATCATGCCAGCTAGCATTGAGTAGAGGAAAATCGATGACCATTTCAGTTAATGCTTTGGCAAAGAAGGTCGTTAGTGTGAGTTTTGCTTCGTGTTGTGCCAAGAATGCATCTTTGTTTTCTTGGATATAACGCATCAGCAGCTCAACATCAATCTCTTGGATGACGGCTGCACTTGGGATTTCGGTGTTTGAACGGATTGTGCTTTGTGCAATCGCTTTACGTAAAGGCGTTAGTTTGACAACAGAATGTGTGGAGCTTGAAGATAGGAGAGGGGAATGTTGGGTCTTTCTTTTGCTTTCAATATAGCGATCGAGATCTTGTCGAGTAATTCGCCCTTGGGCTCCGGTGCCAGTGATCCCTTCGAGTTCACTGAAGGAGATGCCTTCTTGTTGAGCCTTCTGCAATACAGCCGGGGAAAAGAATCCGCTTTGCGCTTTACATGTCTGGGTAGTTTCTTGCGAAGTAATGGAAGGGGCTTCAGTTTCAAGTGGAGCAGGAATGGAGCCATCTGTGCGGATAATAGCAATGGCTTCGCCGACAAGAACCTCAGCATCGAGCGGGATAAGAATTTTTTCTACAATTCCAGCGACTGGAGAGGGAATTTCGCTATTCACTTTGTCGGTAGAGACTTCAACAATAGCCTCGTCGAGGGCTATCATATCGCCTTCCTTTTTAAGCCATTGCACGATGGTGGCACTGTGAATACTTTCACCAAGTTTAGGAAGTTGAATTTCAATTGTTGACATATGTGATACCTCAAAAGCAAATCACCTTATTTTCTCTGCTTTTGAAAAAGAGTGCAATCAATAATCGCATATACCAATGCGGTCGGGTGTAATTCAAAGTGTTAGGAAGGATGAAAAACTAGGGACTCATATTCTTTTAATACTCACTCCAGCCCTTATTAATTCTCATTCAGAATAATGTATAACAGCTCATGTACCCTCTGTGCGCTCTGTGGGCTCTGTGGTTCAAAACAATTAACATAGGTTTTAAATAAAAATATTTATCACATAGCCCACAGAGCGCACAGAGGGGGAAAATGGTGCAATTACAAACATAGGTAACAACTTATTTACAGACATAGGTAACACTTTAA
>CAZQVA010000014.1:0-55921 GCA_964596685.1 uncultured bacterium
CATTACCTGAAAAATCGTTGGCGCGCCTTAAAACCAGGGGGGTGTGAGCATGTACCATTTTTGGAGTACTGCGAGGAAAACAAAGATTTCGCTTCTCTTAAAGAAGCCCTGAGTGAAGTCATATCCAATACCGAGCTGCGTCCCCGATTGACCAAGTTAGGAGTGCCTGCGGCGATATTCAAAAGCAACGAAGAGTTAGTCACAACCTTTACTCAGACAAGCGCTCCACTGATTGATAAATTGTGCAAGCAACCCCCTGAAACACCAACAAAAGAAGAACAAGACGCATTCAATCAGGCAAAGGAAGACCTGCTAAAATTCCCTGCGATTTTTAGAGAATCACAACTATGGGAAAACAGTGATTTGGCCTATGTCACCCAACCA
Source organism: uncultured bacterium (assembly GCA_964596685.1). Taxonomy (GTDB): domain Bacteria; phylum Chlamydiota; class Chlamydiia; order Chlamydiales; family VFKH01; genus CAZQVA01. The sequence goes on from CAZQVA010000014.1 coordinate 385, forward strand.
CTCATCAATGATATGCAAATTCCTGCATTTGACAATCCCATGTATAATGCCATAGTTCTTGCAGGCATCATGACAGAGGGTGAAGTGCAACAATTCTTAACTGATCAAGCTGCATTAGGTCAAGCAATTGATAAGGGAGTGATAGGTGATAAGGAACTTGCATTATTTGATAAGCTCGCAGCACAGGGAGATAATCTCCAGAAAAAGTCTATGCAATTTGCGTCAATAAGTCCTGATTTGCGCTCCTCCTATAATACTTTGGCTCTTTCGCTTTCTTCACTGCCTTCTAGTAACACATTATGTGTCAACATTTTGCAAGATTTCATAGAGAAGGGAAGAGTCGGCATTATTAATGCCTTACAACGCGGCACAGAGTGGTACATTCCTAATGCAGATTTTACACAATTTACTAAATATACAGCGCGCGCTATCAGTAATCTGGATTCCCTAGAAGGTCCTTATCTGCCCTTTTCCGAGGCGAACAATGTGCCATTAGGGAACAAAGCTGATGAAATTAATGATGCAGAAGCTTTTCGAGTGGACATCTCTGCAACAACAAAGGATAGCACTAAGGAAATTCCACGCGATCAAGCAGTCACTCACAGCTATCAATTGAATAAAGAGACGTATCGGACTGATCTTGGTGGAAGTACTGACTTTGGCAAGAAGACAGAAGCTCTTAACAAGCAAATCAGAGAGGAGAACCTCAACTTCTTCTTAGATCTCTATCAGGATGCAAAAAAAAGAACGCCGCCGGTCAATAGAGGTCTTTAACTCACGGGCGTAATTCAAAGTGTTAGTTAGCTATTCAGAGCTAAAATGGGAACTCTTCTCAGGATGCAGTAGGTAACCAGTGCCAAAAAATCCTTATTTCCCCCTCTGTGCGCTCTGTGGACTCTGTGGTAAATATTTTTATTTAAAACTTGTGTTGATTTTTTTTAACCACAGAGCCCACAGAGCGCACAGAGGGTGTATAAGCTGTTACACGTTATTCTGAATGAGAATTAATGGGGGCTGGAGTGGGTATTAGAAGAATGTAAGTCCCTAGTTTTTTCATCCTTCCTAACACTTTGAATTACACCCTTAACTCACCTTAAACTGGACTTTGGATACAAAGCCCAGTAAGGTGAGCTCTTAATTAAAAATGGCTACTTCTTTTTGGCGGACGTCTTTTTTGCGGGGCGTGGTGCTTCTTCTTCGTCTTCATCATCGTCGTCGCCATCATCTGACCAATCGATTTTGGGAATGGAGGCTTTTACGGGAGGTTTAGGAAGCTCTTTGGGACGCAAAGCCGCTGTTTCCTCTTCATCGTCATATTTTGAGGCAAAGCTGATCGAAGAGAAAGCCGTAATTGGCGGGGTGTAGAGAAAGGGGCGCGCAGCAAGAGCAACAGTCGTGTAAAAATCGACTGAAAGTTGATGCTCTACTTCTACTTTGACACTTTGTTTTGGCGGACGACCACGTTTAGGACGCGGATTGAGCGCCTCTACAGAATAATAATTCTTCGCCTTCGCTTGCAATTCATCGCGCAATTGAGCAACATCTTTCTTCACTTCTTTATCGAATAAGTGCTCTTTTAATTTGTCGACATCGCCTTTGGGCATCTCTAAATCTTCTTCGAAAACAAAAGAGAGCTTTTGTGTGCGTAACCAATCGATTAAGCGGATGCGAGAACGCTCTTGGTAATACTGTTGCCATTTTTCCATCTCTGGTAAATGGTCATGCAGAAATTCCAAGAAATTTTCTTTGGGGTCTTTTGACTGAATGATATCAAGAAGCTTTTCTTTAGTGTCAATGTCGTAAACTTTTTCATTAACAAAGCCCTCCATCATCTTTTTCGTCTCATAAAATGTGGGCTTTGGCAATGCCACATAGCGATCGCGATTAGCTGCCAATTCACTTGCAAGGCCATCGAGTTCCGCTTGGCTTTTATTGAGATCGACATAAAGGATAAACCCTTCGATCCGATCGAGATAAAAGTCGCGCTCTTCATCAGATTTACCGAAGGCATCCATCAAGCGGTAACAACGCAGAATTAAAGGGCTTTGCGCCTGCTGCACTTCAGTTTCAATCGCTTTTTTCTTTTTTATCATACTAATATCCCTTCACAAATCTTTCTAGCGGGCCCTATAAGAGATGTACCCTGAGGCGTCATCGTTACCGTCAGTACGGCCTCTGAAAGCACCGTCACCTTTACCGTTGACACTCCATGAAGCCATTGACTTAAAAAAGCCGCTGCAACTGCCCCTGTCCCGCATGCCAGTGTCTCACCCTCTACGCCACGTTCATAAGTACGCACCCACACATTAGCGTCTTCATCGATAAAGCATAAGTTTGCATTTGCACCGGCGGGAGCGAATCGTGGATCATTGCGCAACCAGCACCCTGAGCTATTCCAGTCAGTTTTTCGCCATTCATCCCAAGAATCCACACATAATAACACATGTGGCACTCCTGTATCGATGAAAAAAAGATGATCGCTTAGTTTTTGAAGAGAAGTTTGTTGTGGAGGAAAATGAATTAAAACCAGCTCATCCACCATCCAGCATGAGTATCTCTGCCCTGATGCTGCCTGTAAGACAATTTCTTCCTTTTTCTGTAAAGAAGCCATATGATGGGCGAGACATCGCGCTCCATTACCGCACATCGCCGCCTCAGAACCGTCGGCATTATAAATTCTAAAGGCGACAGTATCATCGGGCTGCGGCATAAAAGTCATGATTCCATCAGCGCCTACCCCTTCGTTGCGATGGCACCACCGAATTACCTGCTCTTGATCCAGTTGCGATGCTTGCAGAATCAGAAAATCATTACCAGCACCACTATACTTTACAAAATGCGTCATACCTTGCTCTATTTTTCCTGTTTTGAAATAACCGTTCTTGTCACAAAATAGGTCAAACATAAGATGCCAATAGAAAGGATAGTCAAGGCCAGATAAGCTCCTTTAGTCCCTGCAATAAAGGCCTGATGAAAGATCTCAGGGTTAAAAAATGACAGTAATTGCCCACTTGTATCGGGATTTGCTACCGCCCGTTCAATCTCTGCCACTTGTTCTGAAGAAAGAGTTTGATGTGTAGCTTGGAAAAAGTTCAACAAATGACTTTTTTCAATCGTTTTAAAGATCAATACCGTCACAGCTAACATGACTGCTCCACCTACATCAAACAACATGTAGATGATTCCTGTTGCCATCCCAATCTTTTCTTTTGTTACTGATTCATTAGCAGCAACTGCAGAAACTATATTTCCAATCGCCCATGCGGCTCCAGCAACCGCTAAAGGCAAAATCAGGTACCAAGGAGAAAAAGAGGCGTCACTGACAAGCCAACTAAAAAAGGCTGTCAGTAATGCAGCAATAAGACCGATAAACAAAGTATTAAGTGTGCCAAAACGTTGTACTAGCTTTCCAACAAAGCTAGAAACAATCGTAAAAACGAGGGTCATCGTAAAGAGCACTATACCTATCACAAGTGGCGATAAGTGCGATATGGTATGCAAATAAAGAGGCATAAAAAACAAGAGTACTGCGCTAACAATCCCACTCATCATACATCCCATGGCGCCGGCAAAATATAGAGGGATTTTAAATAATCTAAGGTCAATCAAAGGGGCTGTAACCTTTAATTCAATGCGCCAAAATGCGATGAGAGCAAGGACACCAACGAGAAGACTTCCTAGGGTGATGGGAGCTTGCCATCCTTCTCCTGCACCCTGTACGATTCCAAAGACGATACCCCCTATGCCTAGCGCATAGGAAATAAGTCCCGCCCAATCAATCTTTATATTACGTTGACGAGATGTTTCAGGTAATATAGGAGCAAGGATAAGCATACCTATGAGGTAAATCGGAATATTTACAAAAAAAATCGCGCGCCAACTTAAATAGGTTGTCAATAAGGCTCCCAAAACAGGCCCTATCGCTAGTCCTGCTCCACCAATAGCACCATAGAGGCCCAAAGCCTTGGCTGAATCTTTTGCTGAAAAGACATGAACAAGGAGCGCAGCCGCTCCCGGATAGATGATGGAAGCGCCTAAGGCTTGAAAAAAGCGCGCTGCGATTAATATTCCCGGAGTTGTTGCCACACTTGCCGCTAAAGAGGCTAAAGCAAAGAGGGTGCATCCAAGATAATAGATCCGCCTGTGGCCAAAAATATCTCCTAACTTGCCAGCAACGACCATGAAAATGGCAAGCACAAGAAAATAGATATTCATCACCCACTGCAATTCTATAATACTGGCATGAAGTACCCTTTGAATCACTGGGAGTGCTGTATTGACAATGGTAAAATCTAAAAAGGCCATTAAAGCCAAAAGGCAAATTCCACTAAAGGCGCGCCAAGGATTACTATTTGCTTGCATGTGCTCTCAAAGTTTTTTTACGTATTAACATTGATATAATCTGTACAGTGCATCTTTTGCAACAAACTCCATACAAGGGAAAGTGGCAACATAGCAAAAGGCTCGCCAGAATTGGGTAAAATATGAGCACAGAATGCTTCAAAGAGCAGCTCTAAAAACTCTCTTCTGACACCTCTGTCAAACTTTTCTCTGCCTAACACCTCCCAAATTATTGAAGCAACCAGCTGCTCCTCTACCGGCTGTCCCCTTAAAATGGCTTGTGCTCCTAAAAATTGCTCCGTATCGAGTCCATACACCTCAACAAAGAGATATCTTTCAGCTTCATTGCATAATGTTTGCACCCAGCCATTGGGAGCGCGATAGTGACCCTCAAAAATTCTTTTTATAGAATGTCTAAGTTGCTCGTAGATCAAACCGCCCCCCGCTGCTCTGTGCCAGTCATCTGCCATATGTGCAGCTATTTCGCACAGCAAAGTGGGTAAAGAGGTTTGTTCGCGATAATCCTGCAGCAAGGGGGCTAATAATTCTTTAGAAATCTCATGATCGACATTAAAATTATGGCGGTCTTCTTGCGCCCTTTGCCTCCAATCGTTTGGAAAATAGACAACTGTTACACACGACCTTATTAACGCATTTTTTAAATGAATCCACGAGGATTCATCTACCTGGAAATGTGAGAGGAAGGATGTGCGATGCTGCTGGGACACTAAATGCCACTTATTGATTAAAAACGTGGAGATGTAACGCAGGATACGCTCTTCATAAGTGTTTGACACTTGCGGCAGAGCCAATTCATGCATTTGCTGTAACTCTTCGCTATAACGTGCACCACAATAGGGTGCAAATGAAACACATGCTAAAAGAGCATTAACTTGCTCTTCTCGGCTCTGTTTCTGCCAGTGCGCAATTAATTCCAACGCGCGCAATTGATCATATTCACTCAAGACAAATGCATAAACCGACTGATTGGTGATACGCGGAATAAATACTTCTCGAAGTACCCGTGTACATTGAGCGCTATTAATCATAATTTTAGTATGTCCATTATCCTCGACTTCAATTCCGGGGATATTTTCAAAGAGGTCTTTTGAAACCGATGCAGGAACAGCCCCCTCTTGAATACACTCTTGCCACATGGACAAAACCTGTGAAAACTCTCCTCTTGCATTCTCATGCCATTGCAGAGAACTAAGTTGTGAAAAACCACTAAAAATAGAAACATCTACAGCGGAAAGAGCCTCTTTAAGAGCTATTCCTTGCCAAGTTATAGGTCGACTATTATCAAGGATATGATAGGCCGCTTGTATTTCTTTGCGTTCAACTAGAGCGATAAAGGTCTCTTCTGCAGAGATCCCTCTTACATAGGCCAACAGCTTGGCATCCAAAAGGCGATGAATCAGGCGCTTAAAATCCAAGCGATCAAGCGATTGACAGGCAAAAGACAAATCCTGTGACTGTAGTAATCGACCAAAACAAAGCAATAGGTCAGTTTGTGTGAACTTTTTATCTGCAAGAACCCCCACAACTTCCTTTAAAGAAAGCCTCTTGGCAATAGTGATAGCAATATCTATTTCTCTTATTTGAAGAGCGGCAAGAAGATCTGCCCTTTGCCATGCAAATGAGTGATTCAAATGCGCAATAGTGCGTCCCTTTAATTCTGCTAGCCAAAAGATACGTTCTTTAGGGGCCAATTGTTGCAAAGCCCCCATAACAACCCCAGGAGGCCAACTGTTCAGGTGTCTTTCTAACGGATCCAACACGCGCTTTTTCCACATCTCACTGAAAAATGCATCTTTCGCCATTAGAGCATATGTAAAGAAAGACCCTCTATCGGACACATCACTATCAGCTTGGACCTGCACACTATCATGCACCAAGGAACACAACATTTGTGCAGCCTTACTATAAGTTGAGCGTAACTCACCTGAAAGTTGCGGCCAGAGCATCACTCGCAATGCAACTGCATCTGAAATGTTGTCCGTTTTTATTTCTACTTCCTCTAACAGGTGACAAAAACTTTCATGAAGAAAAGACGGCACCATGCAATCTTCAGAGGCTCCTTGGAGAAGTGCTTTACCAAACCCTCTTGGTAGAGATTCAAAAAGCGCTATCCACTCTTCTTTTGAAGCACCCCGCTGGATGAATGTTTCAAGGGCCCATACATACTGATGGGGTGATAATGTCCATATAGATTGTTGGGAAAAAAGAGTCTGTACCATGCGCGAGGAAGATGTACCCCCTTCATTGATAATTTGTCGCCATAAAGCATCCAAATCAATGAGTCGATTTCTCTGTAATGCACTTAATAATGCATCTACTTGCGCTAGCTGCTCCTGTTGCATATATTTGTAAAACCAGATGAGGGTTGTGTCTTGCAAGTGGGAGCATGCATAAGATGAATTAAGATGGGATAATATTTTATATAAGAAGTTGAGAAGCAACTCAAAATCCTTTGAATTAACAGTACATCTCTTTAATTCAACAGAAATAATTTCAAGCAAACCATTTTGGCCTTGATTTCCAACAAAAAGTGATTGAGAACAATAAGGAAGCATTTCGCATAATCCAGCAAAGATGCACGGATCCGAAATCAGCAACAACCCTCGACGCATCACTTCAATTTGAATAGGAGCCATTTTTGTCGCAATCGAAGGGAATTCATGAAAAGTAAAAAGCGGCAAAATGCTTTTCACACTAGCACTCTTGACTAATTGATTAAATAAAAGAATTTGTCCTTTCCATAAGGCGTGAGTCTTGAGTAGTAACTTGATTAAACTGGAGCAGCAGTTCTGATTAACTAAAAAGAGGCAATCCTCCCATAAAATTTTCAGCAACACCTCTTTTAACTCTTTCCCTAATGTCTCTATATTTACATGAGGAAGGACAGAATCAAAAAAAGAATGGGCTATGAGGCGAGAGGAACTGAGTAGCTCTAACCCTTTTGGCATATGAAGTAGAGTTTTGGGCAATGCTGGTGAAGAAGAAAAACGCGCAAGCAGCTTACAGTAAACAAGTCGCTTTTCTTCTACAGGGTTCAAACAAAAATCCCTGAACAAACACTCAAGTGCCTGATCTAATTCTGATGGAGAGTTTTTTAACAGTGAGTAGATAGGTTCCACTCTCCAATCGGCAACCAGTGACAGATCTCTCAGCAGCATTAATAGATCGATACAGGGAATGCACCGTATCAAAATTTTATACTGCCTTTGCAAATCATCCCTCTGGCATTGTTGATAAAGAGGTATCAAACGCGTTAGCAAAGCTTCTCTTGCATTAGACTGATCTGAAGAAATCAACATAAAATTTTTTTCTACCAAAATTCGCGCCAAAGAGGTTGGCATCGTAGTGCGACGGTAAAAGAGCTCATTTAGCCACGCGAATATTTCATCTGTTAATTGAGAAAAAGCATCACTAGCCATCTTAAAAAACGCCTCTACATTAATCTTGGCAAGAGCATGCTCTCTTGCGTCTTCTAAGTTGAGCGTTTGACTCAATGCAGAAAGATATTCCCTGCACGTATGAATATCCATATTCCCAAAAATGCCCGCTAGATGACCCGTGAATGAATCCACCTGTTCAGGAAGAGCAAGAAACCACTGCAACTGCCATTTTATTTGCACAGCAATGGCTCGATGTTTATAAAACAAGAAATGAAATCGACTATAAATCTGCCGTAGAAGTTGATCAGGGGTATAACAAGAATTCAACTCATCCATAGGAGCTCTAAGTAAAGCCATTCCTAAAGAGGTGAGCCGATCTACCGATATTTTTTCTACATTATTAGCAATTTGATGCAGGACCCAGCGCCCCTGACGATTTGCTTGAAAGACATTACAAAAGGGCATAGCGGACTCGAGCAATTCCCATGACTCTGCGTGCGCAAGACGATGCAATAAAGTATTTCCAAATTCATCGCAATAGTCGCGAAAAAGCGCTGGGGCTACTTTCGAGAGAAGACACTGTAAAATTGAATCAAATGAAACGCTACTCCACCCGGAAAGGTGGGCCTTACGGCAAAGACCCATGGCAACAATCCAAGGATCTTGGCTTCTAATTAAAATATTAACATGCTCAACTGTTGAGGCTAAATGAATACATTCTAATGCATGTTTTGTTAAACGATGTTCGGAAATATACGTCAGTCGTTGCGCAAGGCTTTTTCGAGGAAAAGATTCCAAGGAAAGAGCATGCCATGCCTGGTTCACAATAGCCTCTAAAGACGACGGCTCTCTTAAATGTTGGCAGACAATCCCTCGTATCTCTGGTAGTGCAGGCCAAAGCGAGGGGCTGTCTACAGAAAAACCCATATCAAGAACTTGCGATGTCGCTATAAGAATGCACAATACGATCGAGAAGTCCAAACTCTAATGCTTCTTGAGCTGTCATCCACGTATCGCGATCCAGCGCTTTTGTAATAGCCGCTAGATCTTGACCTGTTGCATCAATATACATTTGAATTAAGGCATCGTGAGTCTTTTTAATTTCTTTGGCTTGGATTTCTAAATCAGTCGCTTGCCCTTTAATCATGCCATGGATTGCAGGCTGGTGAATCATTATACGGGCATGTGGTGTCGCGAAACGTCGCCCTGGGGCAGCGCACAAGCTTAAAATCGATCCCATTGAGGCTGCTAAACCTGTGACCAGAGTTGTTACGGGGGAGGTAATCATTTTAATCTGATCCCAAATCGCAAAACCAGCATCTACAGAGCCACCTGGAGAGTTAATAACAAAGAGGATTGGCTTTCCTGGATCAATAATTTCAAGATACCAAATCTTTCTTACAATCTCTTTCGCTGTGTTGTTATCAACGCCATCAGCTAAAAATATCCTGCGCGCTTTAAGCAACTGATCATCGATGAGATCATCGAGATGAAAGGCAGCATCACTCATTTCTAATTCCTTGTTTCATATTAGACTTTTTGCAAAAGGCTCTTAATCAATTTGCAGTTCGGGGTAAAGAGGAAAGTCGTTAAGAAGTTGTTGGACTGAATCATTGACTCGCTGTTTAATGTTGTCGGGTAATACAACTTCGCTCTTATCCTTAGGTGTTGCATGAGATAATATCTCTACAATCAGGGCAGCAACCTTCTCCATCTCTTTTTCGCGCATCCCTAGAGTCGTCAGGGCGGCTGTGCCGATGCGAATTCCAGAGGCATGCCACGCTCCATTTGGATCAAAGGGAATCGCATTGCGATTGGCAGCAATCCCACACGCACGCAATGCTTTTTCCGCTTGCATGCCAGTCAAGCCGAAAGAGCGCATATCTGCGACGATTAAATGGTTATCAGAGCCACCTGTTGTTAGTGTCACACCCGCTTGCATCAGGGCGGCGGCAAGCGCCTGCGAATTCTTAACGATTTGCTTGGCGTAAGCTTTGAAAGTATCTTTTCGAGCCTCCTGAAAGGCTACAGCCTTAGCCGCCATCACATGAGGCAAGGGCCCTCCCATTGTCAGAGGACATCCCTTATTTAAGATTGACGCCCATTCCTTCTTTGCTAAAACAATGCCTCCGCGGGGACCGCGCAATGTCTTATGCGTCGTCGATGTAATGATATCTGCATAGGGAACGGGATTAAAAACACCTGTCATAACCTTGCCGGCAACTAAGCCAGCAAAGTGTGCCATATCGACAAGAAGCACGGCCCCTACACTATCTGCAATATGTCGCATCTTTTCAAAATCAATGAGGCGTGGATAAGCTGAATAGCCCGCGACCAAAATAAGCGGTTTAACCTCTAACGCTTGACGCTGCAATGCATCATAATCAATGAGCTGAGTGATTGGATCGACGTCATACGAGAAGGCTTGAAAGATCTTGGCGGAGATATTATGGCGATAGCCATGCGTTAAGTGACCACCCGAATTCAGACTCATTCCCAAAATCTTTTGCTGCATCATGACGCGGCGTATTGTCTCATATTCAGCAGGAACGAGCTCTTCAAGTGTTTTCTTTCCAAGAGCTTCAAGCTCCTTATTCTGTACTTTTTCAACCAAAATGGCCCAATAGGCCAAAAGATTCGCATCGGCACCGCAATGTGGCTGTACATTGGCATATTCACACTCAAATAGTTGACAGAGCTCTTCCTGTGCTAATGCCTCAATACGATCTATTTGTTCACAACCGGCATAAAAACGACGTCCAGGAACCCCTTCTGCATATTTATCAGTGAGCCAGTTGCCCATTGCAAGTTGCACTGCAAGTGAGCAGTAATTTTCAGAGGCGATGAGCTTTAATACAGAGCGCTGTTGCTGTAATTCTTTGACAATCTCTTCTGCAATTTTAGGAGAAGCACTTTTCAATGTCTCAATTTGAGCGAGAACTGCAACTACATCAGACTTGATATCATTTTGTGGAGTTGATGCAAGGTATCGAATGAGTAAATTCATAAAACCTCCAGTGGAATGGATATATGGATTAAATGATGCGAAATTGGCTCAATGGTGTCGATAGAAATTGCATTTTCAAGCAAAAATTGTCCTGAACGTGTGCGTCGCAGTTCCTCTAAATGTGCACCGCATCCCAATTTCTGACCAAGGTCATGCGCGATCGAACGGATGTAGGTGCCTTTACTACAAGTCACTTTGAAAGTAAGGTGTGGATAGTGATAGTCAATGATGGTGCACTGCATGTGGACTTGCACTGCAGGACGCTCGACTTCAACACCTTTTCTAGCAAGCTCATAGAGCTTTTTACCTTGCTGTTTTTTGGCTGAAAACATCGGAGGTGTCTGCCATACGTGACCGGTAAAATCTTTTTCGATGATCTGCTTGATCTCATCGAGGGTGGGGACGTATTCACTGCTTGCGATCGTCTTCCCCGTACAGTCATAAGAGTCAGTGGTTACCCCCAGACGAGCTGTGGCAACATATTCCTTATCATGAGTCAAAAAGGTATCACTAAGCCGCGTATACTTCCTACCGACAAGCATCACCATAAGTCCCGTAGCAAAGGGATCAAGAGTGCCAGCATGACCGATTTTTTTTACATTGAGAAGGCGTCGTAGACGGTAAACGAGCCAAAAGGAGCTATGGCCTTTTGGCTTATCTAATAATAAGATCCCTTCGAAAGAGTCATGAATTGGTTGAGGGGGGAAGATTTTCTTTTTCTCGTGCAATTTTTTGCAGCAATTCTTCAATACGAAGCTGCTTTTCTAATGAATCATCAATATAAAAGCGCAACTGAGGGAACTGACGCATACGTACCTGTTGAGAGGCACGTGAGCGGATAAACCCAGCTGCACTTTTTAAAGCCTTAAAGCTCTCTTTGCGCTCTTCAGGAGTGCCTAAAACACTAAAATAAACCTTTGCCTGCTGTAGGTCTGGGCTAATTTCAACTTTAGTAATGCTCGTAAAGTGGCTCAATCGAGGATTGTCCACTTCTTTGCGCAAAACATCTGCCAGCACTTCCTGAAGTAGGGAATTTAAGCGATGTGTCCTTTGAACAGCCATCCTTATAGCTCCTGTACCAAATAATGAATCTCAAAGGCCTGTAAGATATCTTCAGGTTCAAAATCTTGGAAGCCATTGAGCACGATACCGCATTCAATACCTTTCTTGACTTCTTTGACATCCTCTTTTACGCGGCGCAACGAGGCAATGGTGCCTGTCCATAAGGGTTTTTCACCACGTACCACGCGAATACGCGCATTACGTGTAATGCTTCCTTCTGTTACGATACAGCCTGCAATCACTCCCAGTTGAGAAGATTTAAAGATTGCTTGAACGCGAGCTTCACCCAAGGCAGATTCTTCAGGAACCTTATCGAGCATTTCTACGAGACGCTTCTTCACATCATCAATCGCATGATAAATGATGTTATGCAGTAACACTTTAACGCCATTATCTTTGATGAACTGCTCAGCATGACTCTCAACTTGCGTATGGAAACCTAAGATGAAAGCACCAGAAGCAGCAGCCAATTGTACATCTGATTCAGAGATTTCTCCTACCTCAGCTGAGACAATATTAAGATCAATTTTTGTCGACTTAATCTTCGACAATGACTGTTTCAACGCTTCAACAGAACCCTGTACGTCAGCACGGATAATACAATGCGCCACCTTCTTCTGAGCCGATTCAGCCTGCTGCGCCAAATTCTCTAATGAAAGTTTCTTTTTCTGCTGCTGCGATTTGACTTTCAAAGCTTGCTGGCGTTCTTCAGAAATATCTTTTGCTTCTTTTTCTGTAGGGACAACAATAAATTCGTGACCAGCTTCTGGTAACCCCGACAAACCAGTAATCTCCACAGGGCAGGAAGGACCTGCAGCCGTTAGATGCTTGCCTGTCTCATCACGCATCGTGCGTACCCGTCCCCAGTACTCGTCAAAAACAACCGCATCACCAAGATGAAGCGTTCCATTCTTTACGAGCAAGGTAGTGACCATCCCCATGCCTTTTTGCATTTCAGACTCTAACACAAGTCCTCGTGCACGACCAGCTGGATTTGCCTTTAACTCTAACACTTCGGCTTGCAACGCCAACATTTCCAAAAGTTGGTCGATCCCCTGTCCCGTTTTGGCAGAGCAATTCACAGTAACTACAGAGCCGCCCCATGCTTCAGGAAGCAGTTCATTCGTTGCCAATTGTTGATAAATGCGTTCCGCATCAAAGTCTGGCTTATCGCATTTGTTAATAGCTACAACAATGGTAACTTTGGCTTGGCGAGCCTGTTCCAACGCTTCTAAAGTTTGTTGCTTCATGCCTTCATCACCAGCAACGACGAGAACAACAATATCTGTTGCCTCAGCGCCGCGTGTGCGCATCGCAGAAAATGCTTCGTGGCCTGGAGTATCAAGAATCGTCAAATCCCCTACTGGAGTGTGACAACGGAATGCTCCAATGTGTTGCGTAATCGCACCGGCCTCTTGAGCAGCCACTTGACTCTTACGAATCGCATCAATAAGACTGGTCTTACCATGATCGACGTGACCCATAAAGGCAACGACAGGGGCGCGTAAAACAAGTTCTGCTTCATCCGTACGGGCAATTTCCTCCTGAATTGTCTCAGAAGTAATGCGAATACGTTCTTCCTCACTCGTGTCGATCTGAATTGTGCATCCAAATTCCTGTCCCAACAATTCAACTGTGGTTGGATCATCGAGAAAATCGTTTAAGGTTGTAATGACACCTTGCAAGAAAAGTTTGGCAACGAGTTGTGATGCTTTTAGCTTCATCTCGGACGCAAGATCTTTAATCGAAATAGGTAGGCGCACTTTTAAAGTTGTCGGGCGAATAGTGAGCTGATCCTGATCCGCAGCACTTCCCTTCGCGGCGCGACGTTTACGCCAGCGTTCTTCTTCATCATTGCGCAAACCTTGACGATCGCGTCCATCGAAGCCCCTTACAGGTTGCTTCTTGAATTTACTGCTATCGGCTGAATCTCTCTTTAAAGGACCTTTTTTGTTTGCGCTCGAGTCATCTAACGAAGGTTTAGTCACTTGTGGACGGCGTTGAACAGCTCCCTCTTTAGGAGGTAAATTAATCTGTCTTGGCTCTGGACGAGGACGCAGTTCATGACGCGGTCTTTCCTGTCCTCCGCCTGTCCCCGGTCCCGCATGCTGAGGTCTTGGAGCAGGAGCAGGTGGTGCCTTTGGCTTAATTAAGTCCTTAACGTGGCGACCTGTAAAACCTAATTTTGGTTTTGCAGCAGCAGGCGCTTCTGCAGAAGGTGCCATTTGGCCACCTTTTAACTTCCAATCAGTAGCAAAGGGCAGAGGCTTCGAAGAGCGGCTCAATGAACCAGGACGATTAGTCGTTCTCGTACGATCGTATGAGTCACGTGGTGCAACGTCAAGTGAGGGCTTTTGTTTATCACGCGCTTTAACTTTAGGCGCTTCTTCTTCTACAATCTCCGATTCAGCTTCAGAAGCAATCTCATCCCATTCGCTTTTAGTACTTGGCACTTCGACTTTAGGGGAGACGTCTTTCAGTTCTTCCTCTTTAGGCACCTCTACTTTAGGAAGTTTTAGCTTCTTGGCAGTACTCTCAGGTGGGCGTGCAGCAATTGGCGCTTCAAGAGCTTTGGCTTCTTTAATCTGTTCTTTTGGAGTAGGCTTGTGTTCAGCTTTAGGCTCACTTTTTTGATCGGGTTTGGGGCCAATCTTTGCAGCAAGCTTTCCCCTCAGTTCGTTCAAATTGAGCGCTTGGGCTAATTGTGTGTTTTTAATATTGAGTTTCAAGTTTTTTGCCAAGGGTTAGGTCCTCTTTTTACAAACCTGGTCGAGTAAAGTATAAGCCATTTCCAGATTAATTCCTGGGATCTCCATTAGCTCCTGAGGTGTACGGCTCAGCAAGAGACGTGGCGTTGTAATGCCCGCATCTTGCATGTTCTGTCTCAATAATGGATTAAGGCCTTCAATTTCAAGCGGCTCATCAAGCCACGGTTCAGCAGAATCAAGCAATTCATTTTGCAATACTGCCATCATACGCGAATAATCGCTCATGCGCTGCACTTCGAGTTCGCACTCGATCAACTGCCCGATAAGACGAATATTCCATCCCTTCTTACCAAGCACTATTGGATAAGCTTCGTCATCAACAACAAGCAAGACATGAGGTGGGTCTCTCTCTTCATTCACTTGCAAACGACGAATCTCAACGGGTTCTAATGCTTTCTGTAAAACAATGAGTGCATCTTCGTTAAAAGGAATGATATCGATTTTTTCATTGTTCAATTCACGAACAGCATTTTTAATACGCGTGCCGCGTACGCCGACACAAGCACCAACTGGATCAAGTTTAAGATCGTTAGAACGTACTAGCAATTTAGTTCTGTAGCCAGCTTCGCGTACGATTTTTTCGATAACGATAATCCCTTCTTCTAGTTCAGGCACTTCTTGAGTGAGCAACTGTTTGACGAATTCAGGATCTGTACGGGAGAGCACAACTTGCGCGCCTCCATTTTCCAAATCTTCTACACCGAGAAGGAGAGCTTGAATCTTATCGCCTGGTTGGTAATGCTCAGTTTTAGGGTAATGCTGGGCAGGCAAAAAGGCTTCCACCTTACCGAGATCAACAATCAAATTAATGCCACGCACCAGACGCTTTACAGTCCCGGTAACGATTTCACCCATGCGATGGCGATACTCTTCGTAGATCACATCGCGCTCAGCGCTGCGTAACTTCTGTGTAATGACTGTGCGAGCAGTTTTTGCAGCAATACGTCCAAAATCACGCGGTGTCACTACGATATCAATTACTTGACCGATTTGAGCATCCGGATCAATGAGGCGCGCAGCCTGCAATGAAATCTCTTCAGCGGGGTCTTGAGCTTTTTCAACAATTTCGCGTTCGCTGTAAACTTCGATCTCAGCAGTTTTTGGATGTACTTTCACACGCACATTGGAAATACCAACAACGCTCTTAAGTGCGGCCGCCCTGAGCGAATCTTCAATCGCTGCAATGATCACCTCGCGCTTAATCCCTTTTTCTCGCTCCATGTATTCGAAAATGGCCAGCAAGTCCTTATTCATGTGCATCCTTTTTTAGTAACGTTTATTTCCACACCTTAAAATATAGTGCAACTCATGTAATAAATGATAGTGAGCGAATGAAAATTATACAAAAACCACTAAAGAGCGCTGTAATAATACAGCGCTCTTCACAGCAGGTATTACTTAGCTATCTTGTTGCTGTTGATCAGCATCAGAATCTGCACCTTCTTCCTTCTTTTTACGAACGCGCTTTTTAGCAGCGTGAGGAGTAACTACGATGTCATCGCGGTTGCATTGATTTTGATCAATCAAATGCTCTTTAATGGAAAGTGCGATCTTTTTGTGATCTGGATCAATTTTCAAGACTTTTGCAGTAACTTCTTGTCCTTTTGAGAGGACATCTTCAATCTTACCAAATGCTTGATCAGAGATTTCTGTCACGTGGATCAATCCTTCAAGACCATTTTCCAGTTCTACAAAAGCACCAAAAGCTGTCAATTTAGAAACAATACCTTTTACCAAGGAATTGACTGGCATTGTCTGCTCAATTGTCTTCCATGGGTTAGGGCTCAATTGTTTGATGCCTAAAGTGATTTTCTTGCTTTCTTTATCCACTTGAAGCACTTCTGCCTCGATGCGTTCACCTTTCTTGAATACTTCAGAAGGGTGAGATACTTTTTTGATCCAGCTGAGATCAGAGATGTGGATCAATCCATCAACTCCAGGCTCTAACTCTACAAAAGCACCATAGTTCGTTAAATTGCGGATTTCAACTTCAACAGTTTTTCCGACAGGATATTTGCGCTCAACATCTTCCCATGGATTATGTTCCATTTGTTTGAGTCCCAAGGAAATCTTGCCTTCTTCTTTCTGAATTGCAAGCACGACAGCATCAACTTCTTGACCTTTCGTAACAACTTCGCTAGGATCTGTCACATTCTTGACCCAAGACATTTCAGAAACGTGGATCAACCCTTCAATCCCTGGTTCGATTTCAATGAAGGCTCCATAAGGGACCAAATTGACGATCTTACCGTGAACGCGTGTTCCTGGAGGATATTTGGATTCAATCTCATCCCAAGGATTAGATTCTTTCTGCTTTAGTCCTAAAGCTACGCGGCCTTTTTCCTTGTCGATGCTCAACACCATGACTTCAAGCTCGTCATTCATCTGAATCATTTCAGATGGATGCTTAATACGCTTCCAAGTCATATCTGTAATGTGCAATAGCCCATCAACACCATCGAGGTCTAAGAAGACACCGAAATCAGTGATGTTTTTAACAATCCCTTTGCGCACTTCACCGACGCGGATATTTTCAAGTAGCTCAGCTTTTTTGGAGATGCGTTCAGCTTCAAGCAATTCGCGGCGAGAAACAACTACGTTTTTGCGCTCAATATTGATCTTAAGAATCTTAAAGTCGCATGTCTTGCCGATATATTCGTCTAGATTCTTAATGCGCTTGTTGTCGATTTGTGAACCTGGCAGGAATGCCTCCATGCCGATATCCACCATCAAGCCACCTTTAACTTTTCGCAAGATGCGTCCAGTAACAATTGAGCCTTCTTCACAGTTCTCAATGATTTCTTCCCACTGTCTTTGACGCTCAGCTTTCTCTCTAGAAAGAACAATTTGACCTTCGTCATTTTCAGATTGGTCGAGGAATACTTCAACTTCATGACCAAGAATAATTTCTGAGGGATCGTGGAATTCTTCGATCGGTACAAGTCCTTCAGATTTCAAGCCAACATCGACCACGACAAAATCTTTTAGAATCTCGACGATCACCCCCTTTAACATAGTCCCTGTTTCAAGCGATGCTTCAGGGCTGGACTCTATCTTCTTTTCTTGACGAGATAAGAGTGCTTGGAAGCGCTTAGCGTCTTCCGATTCAAAACCGATGTCATCAAATAGACGATCATCTTTTTTCCAAGATTTTGTATTCTGTTTCGACATTAATGTTATTTCTCCTTAGGCGAGGATTTGCTGCAAATGCAACTGATCAAAAAGGGTACCAAAGCGGGAAATAAAAGTGCAATCTCGAAATTTAGTAGCAGCTAGGAACCAAAACGGTTATACTCACTCACTTTCTGCTCTAAGGTGAAACGACTATGCAACAAAAAGTTCTTATCACAGCGGCTCTACCCTATGCTAATGGAGCGCTTCATTTTGGTCATATTGCAGGCGCTTATCTTCCTGCTGATATTTATAGCCGCTTTAACCGCTTATGTGGCGAAGATGTTCTTTTCATATGTGGCTCTGATGAATATGGTGTCGCTATTACACTCTCCGCTGAATTGGCCAACCGCGCCCCCAAAGAACACGTCGACCACTTTCATGAGATCAATAAGGCCTTTTTCTCGCAACTCAACATCTCCTTCGATCATTACTCCCGCACGACATGGCCTGGACATATCCCCACGGCACAGTCTTTTTTCTTAGAACTCCTCGAAAATGGCTACATTGAAGAGCGAACAACGGAGCAGCTCTACTGCGAGCAAGACGATAAATTTCTTGCCGACCGCTATGTCTGTGGAACCTGTCCTCGATGTGGTTTCGATAATGCCCGCGGTGATGAATGTCAAAAATGTGGCGCTAGTTATGAAGCGACTGAGTTAATTAATCCACGCTCAAAACTGAGCAATGCTCCCCTATCAAAGCGTCCAACAAATCACTGGTTTCTCCTGCTAGATCGCTTACAAAAGCCTCTTGATAGCTGGTTGGCTACAAAAAACCACTGGAAAAGTAACGTATTAAAGTTTGCTGAGAACTATAGCAAAGAGATGCACCCACGCGCTATTACGCGAGATTGCAGTTGGGGCGTTCCGCTCCCCTTGCCAAATACTAAAGGGAAGGTACTCTATGTTTGGTTTGAAGCTCCTATTGGCTATATCTCTGCTACAAAAGAATGGGCAGCCCTACAGGGTACCCCTGAAAAATGGCGCGATTACTGGTGTGATGAAGAGACAAAACTCGTCCAATTTATTGGTAAGGATAACATCCCCTTCCATGCGGTCATATTCCCCGCCATGGAGTTAGGGCAAAACCAACCCTATAAAATTGTTGATGAACTTCCCGCAAATGAGTTTCTAAATTTAGAGGGTCGACGCTTTAGCAAGTCAGACAACTGGACGATCGAATTAGATGAATTCCTAACGCACTACTCTGTCGATCAGTTGCGCTATACTTTAGCAGCGAATGCACCAGAAAATGCAGACAGTGAGTTTGTCTGGAAAGATTTTCAATCCCGCTGTAACGCAGAGCTGCTTGGAAAACTAGGAAACTTTGCCAACCGCGTCTTACTTTTTGCATTGAAACAATGCGGTGGTATCGTTCCTCAGGAGAACTACGACAAGGAAAGTTCCCTCTTTTTAGAAAAAATCTCTACCCTTGTTGCCGAAATCAAGGATTGCTATACACATTTTAAAGTACGCAATGTCTGTCAATTGATTATGCAGATCGCACAGGAATGCAATACTTTTTTTGATCAAAGAAAACCGTGGCAGCAAGCCAAAGATCCAGCCCTGCATGGAGCGATGCGCTCTTCAATCCGCGCATGCCTTGAGGCAATCAAACTTTTAAGCCTGGTCACTTGCCCAATTATTCCGCAAACGGCTCAGTCCCTGTGGCAATTCTTGGGCTACACAACATTAATTAATGAGGACGGTCATTGGACATCAATTGTTGATCAACCTCTGCCCATGGGCCAAACACTTTCTACGCCACATTTACTCTTTAGGCGCATAGAAGATGATGAAATTGCTACTGAAATCGCTAAATTAAAGTGAATTTGTACACATTAAAAAAATGAGATGATCCATAAAAACAAGTGGATCATTCATTTTTTGAATAACCGCGCAATCTTCTTGTCTTTCTGCATCTGATAATTGATGAAATGCAATGTTAGAAAAAATCGGATGAAACGCCATCATATCTAACCAGTCCTGCTTTTTTACTTTCACCGAGTAACTGCGCAGCTGTTGCGTTACAGATAAACCCACCTCTTTAATCATTGAAACAAGTTCAGCAGGACTTGCTGCATATGAATGCCGCCATGTGCGTTCACCATGAGGCCCAAAGGGAAATTCTGTGATCAATGGTCGTGTAATAACGAATAATACGCCATGAGGTTTTAATATGGCTCGCACCTTTTTGAAAAAAACAAAAGGCTCTTTAATATGGTGAATCATTTCCTGACATAGAATAAAATCTAATTTTTCATTACATTGTTCGACAAAGTCCTCTGCGCGTATATTAAATATTTTATCTGCACGTTTCTTTTTTAAAGAAGCCGCTTTGCAATAATTCAAAGAGGGCTCTACCAGCCAATACTGATTGTTAGGAAATTTTTCTTTGAGAATTGCCACTGTATCTCCCTCACCTCCACCGATATCAACAACTAACTGATTGCTGCATCGTTTATGTGTCATATGATGACATATCTCACTTAACACTGACTGTCTTACTGTAGAAAAAAGATCCGTGTAAAGTGAGATGGAAGGTTCTTGAGTGGACAACATTTGATCTTAACGAGAATCTTGCGGATGCGAATGTCCCTTGACCCAGCCTTTGATATGCTTAGATTCTTCACGCAACTGATCTCTCTGGACCTCTTTCGTCTTTTGTGTGCCTACAGATTCATGTAGAGCTGAATGACTTGTTTTGCGGCTCATAATATCCCCCTTCGAATATATAAATTATTTTTACTACATTCTGCTATTAATGTCTCGTCCTTCAAAACAATGCGCTAAAACAAAAGCGTGTTCCAAACGATTCCACTCCTCCTCAATGGCGCCGCACCATTTCCTCCCTGCTAATGGGAAAAATAGTCCCCCCACCGCACAAAGTTCAAAGGCAATAGCAAAAAAAACACTCCCGACAAGTTGTTGAATTTTTTCTGATATTTTATTTTGAGGTGAAGTCTTTCTCAATTTATTGTACGTATCTCTACAACAACAAGCGCCTAGTGGGCGAAAAATCCAAACCACTAGTTTAGCAGCTATAGATGTGGCGACAATTACCCAACGCAATGGATTAATAACTGCAACTCCCAAGCATTTCAAGCGAATCAACCATAGAGGATCTGCTTTATAACTTTTGCGTCCTTTAAGATCGACGAAATGGCCATAAGAATCTTTTGACCACTCTGTCCAACACCAGTCACAAATACCCGTTGATCCTACACTCGGCATACTAGTTATTCTTTGGATTTTCTTGAAAATTTCATACTAACCAAAGCAACACTTTGCTTCAACGTGAGCTCAACTTTAAATCGATTTTTACCATAGATAGTTTCGCAAAAGGCTCTAACACATGGAATTACACCCCGCAATTACGGGTGTAATTCCATGTGTTAGGAAGGAGGAAAAAACTAGGGACTCACATTCTTCTAATACCCACTCCAGCCCCCATTAATTCTCATTCAGAATAATGTGTAGCAGCTTACACACCCTCTGTGAGCTCTCTGGTTAAAAAAAAATTAACACAAGTTTTAAATAAAATATTTACCACAGAGCCCACAGGGCGCACAGAGGGGAAAATAAGGATTTTTTGGCACTGGTTACCTACTGAATCCTTAAGAAAAGCTTCCATTTTAGCTCTAAACAGTTAACTAACACTTTGAATTACACCCAAGGGTTACATTAGACTTCTTTCGAAATTCTCTTTGTTGTTAAAATCGCGTAAAAACAGTGCATTTTCCCATCAAAGATAATTTTAAAAGAAGTCGATTATGGTTCATCATATTACAGGGGCGATCTCTTCATTAGGATCTGGATTAGTAAACCTAGTTTTCGGCAATGCCACTACAGAACCTCTTCCACGTGTATACGGCCCCACTGAAACGGACATCCCTACTAAACTTATATTTGATGCCATTAGGGGGGCAGAAAGTGCTCTTTTAGCAGTCATCGATCCTTATAAACAGGAACAATCGCCTCTAAATGCCATGAAGCAACAGCGAGATGGCCGTGCATATTGCGCTTTCATGCGATTTGCGCGTTCCGAGGGTGTTTTTATGCCCACTTTTCGCCATCCTTTAAAATACGCTCAACCACTCCTAGACAATTCATTGCATTCTCCTAGTGATCATTTGCCTATGCAAGTCACTGTAAACGATGAAAATCCTGATATTCAAAAACACTCTACTTGGCATATGGCAACATACAATGTCCTTCATGGCAAATATATCAATAGAGTCAATGCTGAAGGGCTCAGCGAATCTTTAATGGCTAGCCTAAATGCACAACCAGCAGACCCCACCTTAGCTGGATATATTCCGGGACTGAATTTAAGAGATATCGCTGTATCCAAAGTGATTAGAGAGATGGCTCTAGACAGCGAACATCCTCAAGCGGTGATAGCTCTTCAGGAATGTTCAGTTCAATTCATTTGCTATTTAAAAACTGTTTTACCTCCTACTTATGACATCATTCATCCGCCTAAGCCTGAAAATGATAAAAAGTTTATCCAGTTAGCGCTGCTCTACAACAGGGAAATATTTACTTTGAATGGGGATGTGACCGTAAATCGCCCCTATCAAATTTCAAAAAGACGAGCCCCCATTTTGCAAGCTAGCTTGCGCAATTTAGAGAATGAAAAAATTTATCGAGTTTTTGTTACACATGTGCCTTGTGATTCAACAGGTAATAGTGCAAGAGACCTGGCGAATTTTTGCTTCAACCAGACCACAGATTCCTCCACAATCACCTTTGTCATGGGAGCCATGAATTACAAAGAAGAAGATCTTGAAAGATTTTTTGTAGAAATAGCAAACGAACGGCAGATAGACATGCCGACTTTTTACAAAATATTTGAGCTTTGGAATGGTTATAATACGCAGATTAGTCAACGCGACGAGAGTGTCTCTTTAGCTGATGGAACCGATCACATCCTAGTCATTGGAAAAAACCGTCCCACATGGATCATGGAAGATCCAGCCAGTGATTTACCTTTTTTGGAAAATAATATTTACACAACGTGACTCACGTTTAAAAATGGCGTTCTAAAATCTCATGAAAATTTTCATAATGGTTCACTCCGCTCGCAATGAGTTGTTGCGCAGAAGGAGCCTGTTTCTCACAGACGAGAATAGGATCCGCACCTGATCCTTGTAAAGCCTGAAAGCCACGAGGGGTATCTTCAAAACCGATTACTTTTTTACCATGCCCTTTCATCGCCTCAATCGCTTTAATATACCCATCAGGAGCCGGCTTGGGGTTGTGATAAAATTCGCGCGTAAACCAGACAGGGATTTTATTAAGAACAGGATTTTGGTTGCGGATGAGGATAATTTGCTCCGCAGGGGAATGTGTGACGACGGCGCGCGGAATATTTTCTCTCTCCAATAGATTGAGTAGTTGCTCTACTCCAGCCATCAATGGGATGGGTTTTTCTTGTAAAATAGCAAAGTAATGACGTTTTTTTTCAGCGTAGAGATCTACCCATGAAGCATCCTGAAATAATTTTGGATACTGTGTAAAAAGCGCCATGCGCAAAGCATCTGCATGGTGGTGAGCTATATGACAGTATTCATCAAAATCCCACGACAAATCCTGACCGTGGGCGTGGCACAAACGTTGGTAGGCCTGAAAATGCAGCATTTCTGTATTGACGAGTAGCCCGTCAAAGTCAAATAAAAATAATTCGTATACCGAAGACCATTTCATCTTTAATTCACTCCAGATTGCTGATAGTTTTGTCTAAAGTCCAGCGTTACGTTAAATTTTTTCGTGAGACTCCATAAAGCGCCACATCCCTTCGGGTAGATTTCCGAGCATCAGTTTTCCAATCCGTACGCGTTTGAGCATGGTTACTCTAAGACCAACTAGCTCACACATACGTCTAATTTGTCGCTTCTTTCCCTCTTTAAGGATAAACCGCAATGTAGAGGGACGCAATATTGTCACTGCAGCTCTTTTGAGCATTTGATTATCCAACTTTAAACCAAATGACAATTCCTCTAATACATTTTCAGTAATTTGACCTTCTACCCCAACGTGATACTCTTTTTCCAAGTCAGATTCAGGACCAATAATGGTTTTAGCTACGACACCATCTTGCGTCAAAATCAATAATCCTTTTGATTCAATATCAAGCCTTCCAGCGACACTCAGATAGGATAGATGTTGAGGTTGTAGGGGCCTGGTATAGCGCCCTTGGTATTGATTTTCAGGACGAATGAGATCGATCGCTGGCCGATAGCCCTTTTCAGGCTGCGTCGATACATACCCAACAGGTTTGTGCAGCAAAATCGTAACCTTGTTGTGTTGCTTTTCTTTGGCCCCTGCTTTAAGGCTGATTGTCGCATCCAAAGAGACCTTCGTTCCCAACACGGATACAACTTCTCCATCCACAATGACTTGCCCTCTTTCTATATAGAGATCAGCCTCTCTTCGGGAACACAATCCTCTTTCGCTCATCAATTTTGATAAGCGGATTTTCTCATTATGCATCATTCCGATTTCCTACTTTAACGTTAAGAAGGGTATTCCGATATCTCATATAAGCTTCTTTTCCAGCAGTGCACCAATCTATATCTGTGATTTTTTGTACATCGCACCACATAAATTGCACGTGTTCATTCGATAATCGCACCTGTGGAACATCTTTAAAAACCGATGTAAACATATGATAGATAAAATCTAAATCACAAAGACGGATGAAAAGAGGTCCTAGGTAAAGCACATCATCTATTTCGAGCTCAATTCCCGACTCCTCCTGAACTTCCCTGATAACAGCTTCTAAAGGTGTTTCCCTCTTTTCCATTTTTCCAGCTGCCACTCCCCAAGTGAAGGGTTCTTTTTTATGTGCAGCCGACTGCAGTAAAAGCAATTGGTTGTCCCACTCAATATAACAGGCAGCACACTCCATCACAGGATTAAAATCAGATGGAGCGAGAGAAAAAATCGTATATTCGCTATTCATAATGCACTTCCATGAGAAAAAGGCCTTGTGCAGGTGCTGCCTGTCCAGCAAGACGTCTGTCTCTTGCAGAAAAAGCGCGTTGCATATCATTAAGGCTAAGCGTACCAGAAGCTACATCTAAAAGAGTGCCCACCATGTTGCGCACCATTTTATATAAAAATCCATCCCCGGTAAATTCTATACGTATTCCGCCAATCTGTGGTACCACGTCAATACGGTATAATGTACGCACGGGATCTTTAGAAGCAGCTCCTTGATGAGCATGATTCGCAAATGCAGAAAAATCATGCGTTCCAATCAACAGAGCCGCAGCCTCTTTGAGGCAAAAAAGATCAAGTGATTTTCTGACATGGGTTACATATAGCCTTTGAGTGGGATCTACAAAAGGCTCCAGCCATAAATGATAATGATATGTTTTACTTGTTGCATGGTAACGGGCATGAAAATCTGTCGGCACCGGACTCATTTTTATCACACGAATGTCAGCGGGTAGCAATGCGTTAATCGAGTAGAGAAATTGGCGTATATTCACTGCAGCAGAAGTTTGAAAGTGAGCCGTTTGCCCCTTTGCGTGAACACCGGAATCCGTCCTGGTAGCCCCTGTTAGATCTGTTTTTTCTCTTAGTATGGTATTTAATGCATTGCCAACAACAGTTTGTATGGACAAACCATTAGGCTGGACTTGCCAACCGACATAGTTGGTACCATCATAAGCAATCGTAAGTAGGTATTTATTCAAAATAGAGAAACGTTTAGGGTAAAATGATCACTTCATCCGTCGATGGATAATGTAGATGGCTAAAGCGCGGTTGCTGTGCCAACTCCATTAAATGCTCTGGACTTTCAAAACGTTCAATATCATACAATAATTGCATGTTTTCTTCATGCAGTTCATCAACTTGTTTTTCTACTAAAGGAATTTTTACACGCAGACGCGCCAGAGAAACTTGTTGATCTAAAATAAAGAAAGCTAAGAGAGCACACCATACTAGAGCTGTAAATATACTAATAAGTGTCTTCTTTCGCCACACTACTAGACCTTGTGCAAAAGGTTCTTAAAATTATCCATATGACAAAATCAATGCTTGCGCATCATGTGCAATTTCTTCTATTTCACACAAGGCAAGATTTCTAGCCTCATCAAGCCCCTCTTCAATCTTTCCTTGATAAAGCAATACTTTAGCGCGGTTCAATCGAGCGCCAAGATGGCCAGGATCCAACTCTAATGATCGATCAATCGAAAGAATCGCCTGATCCCAGTTATTCATGCTCATCTCAACCGCTGCTTTCATGCGCCAATTATAAGGATTATTAGGCTCTAAAATAGACAAGGCATTGAAATAAACGAGGGCTTGATCATAATGACTCTCCTTAAAATAGACAAAGGCGATTAGACGGAGCTCTTCTACGTGCGCATTGGTCCATTGGAGCAACTCAAGCCAATTGACAGCATTTGCTGGATTCGTCATATTTTCATCTTAACTAGAGTAATAGATTTTATCTTAACCTAATGCTCGACTTTAAATCGCTATCTTAACGTGAGTTCGCCTTTAAATCGACTTTTGACCACCCTTTCAAGGGGGAGCGCGATTGCGTAAATTATTTTTTATGTTACAAAAATCCCATTAACTCTACAAAAGTCTCCTGCGATGCACCAGTCAATTTGCGCTTTACATGGATTCTTAGGAACACCTTGTGAATGGGATTATTTACGCCCCCTCTTTTCAAGTGTGCACCTTCCCGATTTACAAGGCATTTGCCAGCAAGGCGATTTTTTTACCTGGTCAGAACAACTCCCACCCGCTCATATTCTTGTTGGTTATTCACTGGGAGGCAGAATCGCCATGGATGCTTTTTTTAAACGACCAAACGACTATCAGGCTCTTATTCTTATTAGCGCACACCCTGGACTAGAAGATTCTTTGGATCGAAAAAAGCGCCATGCAGCGGATGAATTATGGGCAAAAAAATTTATCACCGATGAAAATGCGCTTAAGGAGTGGAATCAACAACCTCTATTTAAAATGGCACGCACAACGACATGGTCTCCACACTTAGCAGCTCACGTCCTTCGCAAAGGGTCATTAAGCCATCAGCCCTCTTACTGGAAAATGTTTGAAGCGTGTCAAAAACCCATTCTTTATATTTCAGGATCTTTAGATTCTCGTTTTTGTGCGGTCGGATCTCGACTTCAGTCCTTAAATCATGCGATCAAACATCTTACTGTTGCAAACGCAGCTCATCGCGTCCATATAGAAGAACCAGAAATAACGCTTAAAATAATCGCGACATGGCTTAAGCTTGACGCAAACTGCCTGTAGACGCCTGAACTCTTTGCAACAAGGTGATTAAGCGACCTAAGTCTTCATTGAACTTTTGTAGGATCGCTGCTTCAGGAAGTTGCTTCATCGACTCTAATAATTCCGAGCATTTATTTAAAAATTGAGGGTTAAAGAGAGCCGTAGCTAATGATTGCGGGGCGAGATCCAGACGTAAACTCTCGTAGAACACCGTTTTTGCAGCATGATTCAGACCCCAAACAGCCTCTAAATACGCTGGCGTCGCATCTGTTGTGATCTGTGAAGCTACAGCGCTGACTTTTTGCGGGTCATGCGAGGTAACCTCTCGCATAAGGGGACTATGCTCGCTTTCCTGCGATAAAATGGCATACTGTCTGTGCACCTCCATCGAATAAGGGCTAATGTGCACACCCGCGTCGTTAATTTCAGCCATAAAACAATTTTTCCTCTATGCACCAAGCCTTCTCATATCAGGTCTTCTTGAGATATTGGCGAGATTGTGCGATACTTTTTTCGTATTGTAATCTAAAGAAGAGTTCTTGTGAATATCCCCCATTGTTCCGTTTTACTAGATCCAATTTGCGCTGCCGTCAAGGACCAATCTTTGCGCCATATCATCGATTGTACAACAGGCGCTGGTGGTCACGCGCTTGCTCTACTTTCACAACATCCTGAAATTGAGCGCTTCACTGCCATCGACCAAGATCCAATCGCTTTTGCCATCGCTAAAGAACGCCTTAAAAAATTTGACAGCAAAATTACATGGATTGCGGATAATTTTAGCCATATGGACCAGTACGAACTTCCCCCTGCAGATATGATACTTATGGATCTTGGAGTCTCTTCCATGCAACTTGACGAAAAAGAGCGAGGAATGAGTTTTTCTAAAGAAGGGCCTTTAGACATGCGTATGAATCCAAATCAAGAACTGGACGCGGCAACTATCATCAATACTTGGCCTCAAAAAAAAATAGAAGAAATTTTATGGAATTATGGAGAGGAACCAAGGAGTCGCAAAGCTGCTGCTGTGATTGTTGCCAATCGCCCTTTTTCCTCCACACTCCAATTCTCTAAAGTACTCTCAGCGCATTTACCTCCACTAAAGGGGAAAAAGATCAACCCAATGACCCTTATCTTTCAGGCTCTGCGTATTGCCGTTAATGACGAGTTAGCCAGCCTCGAAGCAGGACTCAAAAAAGCTTTTGACATACTAGCACCGGGGGGATTTTTACAAGTCATCGCTTTTCACAGCCTTGAAGATCGCATTGTCAAACAGTTTTTTCACAAGATGAGTGGTTCAAAAGGTGGTAAAGAGCCTGGTGTCTTTGAAAACCCACCCATTCGAGCAACTGTCGTGACAAAAAAACCAATAACCGCTACTCTTGAAGAGCTTCAAAACAATTCACGTTCTAGAAGTGCCAAATTGCGAATCCTGCAAAAACTAAACGAAACTGTTAATTAAATAAAAAAATTTTCAAAAAAATCTACTTGCAGGCTAACAAGCGAGCTTGTTACATTTTCTCAAAATGATGAGCACACACGAACAACTCTTATCTCCCTTTTCGAGCGACGCAGCCACAAGTGATAGTGAAGGCTGGGATCAATTCTTGCAGTACGCTAAAGGTACCTGCTCCGCTGCCGCCTTTGAAAACTGGCTTGCTCCCATCCGCGTGATGGAAGCCTACCCAGATCACATTGTACTAGCTGTTCCCAATCCTTTTGTTAAAGAATATCTCATCGATAATTACAAAAATGATCTATGTGCTTTTCTTCCAGTAAGAGATGCCGGAGAACCAGCCGTTGATTTTGTCATCACGCCGCCGGTTGCCATTAAGCGCACACCGATCGAAGTTATCGATACAAAGTATGTCCCCCACCCCAAACTCAATCAAGCCTATCGCTTCGAGAACTTCATTGAAGGGCCTTCTAATCAATTTGCCAAGTCTGCAGCCATGGGCGTAGCAACACGACCCGGACGTTCCTACAATCCACTCTTTATTCATGGTGGTGTGGGTCTTGGTAAAACGCATATTCTTCACAGCATTGGCAACCACATCAAAGAACACCACAAGAAACTCAAGATTGAAAGTATCACGACAGAAGAGTTTTGTAATGATCTTGTGGATAGCTTGCGCAATAAGTCGATCGACCAATTAAAAAAGCGCTATCGCGAATCAGATATTTTCCTCCTGGACGACGTGCAATTTTTGCAAAGTCGACTCAACTTTGAAGAAGAACTCTGTAATACTTTTGAAAGCTTACTGCAGCAGAACAAACAAATTGTGATTACAAGTGATAAACCACCAGTCGAACTCAAGCTTTCTGAGCGATTAGTGGCGCGCATGGAATGGGGTCTTGTTGTCCATGTAGGTACTCCAGAACTGGAAACACGCGTGGCAATTCTTCAACATAAGGCGGAGCAAAAAGGGATGCAAATCCCCACTAAAGTGCTCTTTTTTATCGCTGAACACATTTACAGCAACGTTCGTCAACTTGAAGGCGCTATTAATAAGCTTAGTGCTCAATGCAAACTCTTTAATCTCACTGTCAATGAAGAAAGTGTTGAAGCTATTCTAAAAGGCATGCTACAGAGGGCCCCAAAAGAGCGCATTACCGTCGATGATATCTTAAAAAGTGTTGCTGACGTATTCCAAGTCTCTGTTCTAGATATCAAGGGCAACAGTCGCACAAAAGAAGTGGTGCTACCGCGCCAAGTAGCTATGTATCTTGCCCGAGAAATGATCAATGAGTCACTCATGATGCTCGGTGCTTATTTTAGCGGGCGGACCCACTCTACTTTGTTGCATGCATGTAAAAATGTGGAAAAACGCGTGGCAACTGATGAAATCTTGCGCCACCAAATGCAACGCGTACGCCAAAGTATTGAGTATTGATGATGAGAGTAACAAGACTCATCATCGCTCTTGTTGCTCTTGCCGCTCTCACTGCTCAATTTTTACACTCCGGCATCAACAATCCCCTCCACTTTTTCAGCTTCTTCACCATACTCAGCAATATCCTCGCCACATTCTGCCTGCTCATCTTTGCAGCCTTTCCTTCGTCCGCGTCACCTACACGAGAAAACATTCATACAGCCACCACACTATACATGATGATGACCGGCTCGATTTATTGGATCTTTTTAAGAAATGTCGATACAGGCCCTTTGCTGCCATGGGCCAACCTCATTCTACATGGACTTCTGCCAGCTTATTTTCTTGTCGACTGGCTTATTCACAAACCGGCAGCTAAACTCTATTTTGCCGCGCCTGCACTATGGCTACTTTTCCCTTTTTGTTTTTTTATCTATTCACAGATTCTCGGACATATTACTGAGTGGTATCCCTATCCTTTTTTCAACCCTGAAAAGATGCGGGGTGCATGGCATGTGGTAGAATTTGGATCCACACTCTTGCTATTTACCTGGGTAACAGGATTATTGCTGGTCTGTCTGAATCGTTGTAAATTGAAACTTCAGAAATAAAAAAAAGCCCTTTTCTCGCAAGAGAAAAGGGCTTTTTTATTCGAAAGAGGATGGAAGCGAACTAAAGATTACTCGCTTGTCCCAGTCTTGCGCTTTGACAAACGTCTATCTACATAAGACGCTTGGTAGGCCTTTACATCGTCTAGATGGACGACCCATGCGCATCCCTTGCGGACAGCTTTCATCAACCCTGAGCGTGTCGCATAGTAAACCTTTTGAACAGGCACTTGCAACATCTTTGCAACTTGATTGATCGAATAATAGCCTTGCGCATTATCGTAAAGCAATTCGCCATTGAATGTTGACTTCAAACGCGAATATTTATTATTGCGATAGTTTTCCAAATCATCGATTTGAATTTCCCATCGCGTCTTTTTTGTCGCTTTAAGCTTGTTTTGCTTAATCGCCACATAAATTGCCTGACGAGAGACGCGATTAATTTTCGCTGCCTCAGTAATTGTGAGTGTGTTTTTTTTCTCTTCCATAACCTTAACTGTGATTAATTGTTTTATTAATACAGTCTAATTATTACATTAATAAATAATTAATATCAAACAACTTCTCGTTTTCTTCTTCTATCTAAGTAATTTTCTTGATATTGCTTTACATCATCAATATGCAATACCCAGGCTACACCCTTGCGTAGAGACTTTAAGATGCCTTCGCGCGCAGCATAATAAATTTTCTGTGATGGAACATTTAACATTTTCGCAACTTGACTAATGGAATAATAGCCTTGATCATTATTAAAAAGTAATTCTCCGTTGAATAAAGAACGTTCTCTTGAATACTTGTTCTTCTGATACGCTTCTAATTCGCGAACAGATATTTCCCAACGTGCGCGTTTAACTGCTTGAAGTTTCTTTTGCTTAATGGCTACGTAGATAGCTTGTCGTGTGACATTGTATAAAGATGCAGCTTCTGAAATAGAGAGGTATTTATCGCTATGTGCGGTTTCGCAGTGTTCCATGAATATTTAAACTCCTTATAGGTGATCTGTTCCACCCCAAACGCGCTTTACGATGGGGCAGCTCATTTTTCTGCGAAGATTATCATCAACAAAACTTTTTTTGACAAGGGGTTTCTTTTAAAACTTACATTTTTATGTGCGTTTGTAGAGTTGGGCACGCGCCCTTACATTGGCAAGCAAAGAAGAGAACCTTGGATAGTTTTGCAAAAGGCTCCTTGGAAAGATGCCAATAATCGCGTATACTTTAGACTATGCATCCACTATATTTTAATTCTCACACTCCCAAACAAACGCGTAAAGAAGAGCTTTTGATCCAGGAGTCTATTACGTATGCAAAAATGCTCGTTGGAGCTGGCCCAGACGATCAATGCTTTCTTTTTTCATCTCACAAGGAAACTTTGGCAACTCTTTTCCTATCCATATGGGATACTGAGAGCCAAGAAGAGGGAAAAAATCATTTTATTATTAGCCGCACAGAACCACGCACTATCCATCATATTTTTCAGACTTTTAAACGTTGGCATTGCTCGATTGAGCATCCACCTATCCACCATGAACAATTAATTGATCTTGAAGCCTTAGAGACACTTTTTAACCCTAAAACTGCGCTTTGTTCCATCAGTTATGCCAACACTGTCACTGGTACGATTCAACCTATCGAACAAATTGCCGCATGCTGTCAAAAGCATCACGTCCTTTTTCATTCTGATCTTTCTGCGTCCATAGGCAAAATTGCTTTTAGTCAATTACCTGCTGACTTCTGTACCTTTGACGGCTCGTTTTTAGGGCTTCCTACAGGTCTTTCTTTTCTCTTTGTCAAAAAAGGGATCCCCTTTCATCCCATCTTTAGCAGTGACCAAAGTATTTCACTTAAGGAACCACTTCGTCAAGAGGCTGTTGCAATATTAAAAAATGCTCACGATGAAATTCCCTTATATATGACGGAAGCTGCGCGCCTCACTTCGCTACTGACAAAAAAACTACGTAAAATTGATCAGATCGACGTATTTTCCGCACAGGCAATGAAATTACCTCATTACGTGCTTTTCGGTGTAAAGGGTGTCTTTGGAGAATTGCTGGCCTATCTATTACAAAAGAAAAATTGCTTCATCACACGTGGAGGCGATGAATGGCAATGGTTAGATCAACAACTTGCTGAATGTGGCCTTTCCATCCATCAAGCTCGCACGGCCATTAGCTTAACACTCACCCCTCATACTTCTCAAAGCGATATTGACGAATTACTTGAGCGCTTAGATCAAATCATGCAACGCTTAACTAAGGTGCGTTTATGACCGTTTCCTTATTTCAAAAAATTGATTCGATGCGCCATGCGGGAGTATTAGATCCTAAACTAGCAGCAGCAAGACAAATGAGAGTCGTTGAGAGTCAATTAGAACTAGCTGCAGAAGGCATTATCGCCAAACTTTACTGGCTAGTTGATTTAGAAGATGGCGTGATTGTAGATGCCCGCTACCAATTGTTTGGTCCTTCACTCCTTTTAGGATTGCTCGAGATAGCTTGTGAATGGGTGATTCTAAAAAGTTATGATCAAGCAAAACGCACCAGCGCTGTATTGCTAGAAAAACAGATCAGAGAGCCACACCCTCTTCCAAAAGCAGCTAATCGCTATCTAAACTTGATACTTGATCTTTTTGAGCACGCGGCGCTTCAGTGCAGTGATATTCCTCTTCCCGAAGAACTCACTACCCCTTTAGCCGCTCCGATTGAAATTGTAGAAGGGGGCTATCCAGGCTGGCAAACTCTATCTACCGATCAGCAGTTGGCATTGATTGAAGAAGTTCTAAAAACTGAAATCAGACCCTTTGTTGAAATGGATGGGGGTGGAGTCGATGTCGTCAAAATTGTAGGGAATCAAGTGACGATCATTTATCATGGCGCCTGCACAACTTGTTTTTCTTCGACGGGGGCAACGCTTTCCTTCATTCAACAGATGCTTGCAGCAAAGCTATGGCCTGAGCTTATCGTTATTCCTGATTTGCCAAAGTGACCAGCCAGGATTCTGTGAGATCATTTAAAATCTCATCCTTATCAATCATTCTTCCACACTCGCTCATACTGATAATTGGTTGATCGACAAGAGCTTGTACATCGTGTGAAAAAGCCAGATTTAGACCAACTCCTACTGAAAGCACGGGGCCTTTAGAATCATGCAATTGCTCACAAAGAATGCCCGCTATTTTCTTATTCGCTACGAGCAGATCATTTGGCCACTTAATGTGCGCATCAATACCATGTTTTTTTAAAAAATCTTTTAAGATATGAGCAAACCGCTGCGTTTCCTCGATAAGGTCGATATCCCCCTCAATGCGGCGTACAAAGGTGACATAAAGACCATCTCCTCTGTGAGAAATCCACTGCCGCCCAAATCTACCGCGTCCTGCTGTTTGCTGCGCAGCAGTCACAATCAGGAACCCTTTGAGAACATGATCAAATAAAAAACGCTTGACCCAACTATTTGTCGAGTCAAGCGTTTCAAAATGCAGATACATCCAGGTCATCAAATTATGCCGAAGGAGCAGACTCTTGTTTAGAGTCGCGTCCAGCATCGCGAGGAGGACGTGCAGGCACAGGCAAGAGAGCTTTACGGCTCAATTTATACTGACCACGCTCGTTGATTTCCAGCACTTTTACTCTAACTTCTTGTCCTTCCTTAATGTGATCACTTACATTTTGGATGCGAATATGATCAATTTCGGAGATGTGACAAAGGCCCTCTTTTCCAGGAAGCACTTCAACAAACATACCAAAAGGCATGATGGAGGTAACTTTTCCTTCATAAATCTGACCAACCTCGACCTCAGCAACAAGTCCTCTAACCATTGCTTTGGCTCGGTTCATCGCTTCTGCGCTGGTTGAAGAAATATTTACACGACCTGAATCATCGATATCAATTTCGACACCAGTTTCAGCGATAATGCGTTTTACTTCTTTACCACCGGGGCCAATCAAGGCTCCAATTTTACTTGGATTAACCATCATTGTTTCAATACGTGGAGCATAGCGAGAAAGATCTGTATTTGCATGAGGACATACTTGCAACATCTTTTGCAGAATATGAATACGACCTGCTTTTGCTTGCATCAACGCGGCACGCATGATTTCTTGCGTAATCCCTTCAACTTTGATATCCATCTGAAATGCCGTGATCCCTTCTGCATCTCCAGTGACCTTGAAATCCATATCGCCCAAAGCATCTTCGATACCTAAGATATCAGACAAGATGACGTAGCGATCTTTTTCCAAAATAAGTCCCATAGCAATACCAGAAATTGGACGTTTTAGAGGAACACCCGCATTCATGAGGGCCAAAGCACCTCCGCACACAGAAGCCATGGAAGAAGAACCATTAGACTCTGTGATATTAGACTCGAGACGAATCACATAGGGAAATTGATCAACAGATGGCAAGATCGCTTTTAATGCTCTTTCTGCCAATTTTCCATGTCCTACTTCGCGGCGTCCAGGAGCGCCTACGCGATTGACTTCGCCAACAGAAAATGGGGGGAAGGAATATTGCAGATAAAAACGCGCCAAACCATCGCCTTCAAGAGATTCAAAACGTTGTCCCATCGCTTCACCGCCCAATGTACAAACGGCCAATGCTTGGGTTTCACCACGTGTAAATAAACTACTACCATGGGCACGTGGCAATACGGATTGCTCGATGCAAATAGGACGAATTTCAGTGACCTTACGTCCATCACAACGCGCATTCGTATCCAAAATCATTTGACGCATATGAGCCGCTTCGCGTTGCTTCCATGCGCGT
This sequence comes from uncultured bacterium, assembly GCA_964596685.1. Classification (GTDB taxonomy): domain Bacteria; phylum Chlamydiota; class Chlamydiia; order Chlamydiales; family VFKH01; genus CAZQVA01. The sequence goes on from CAZQVA010000014.1 coordinate 35,651, forward strand.
GCAAAATCAGATGCGATCCATTTATCAGGGTAAGCTGCATTGATCGCTTTCCATGTAACTTCTTTTGCTTCATGAATCGCTACTTGACGCTCATGCTTGTCGGCAATTGAAAGAGCCGTTTTGAAAAATGCCGCACCACGTTTTTCCACTTCTTCAACAAGTAGTGAATCCACTGTAAATAAAGGCAGGTTATTTTTTGCCTTACCTACTTCAGCGCGCCATTCATTCAAGCCGCGACAGATTGTTGCAATAGCTTCATGACCGATTGCCAATGCTTCTAGCAGTTGTTCTTCCGTTAAGAAGTCGCAATGCCCTTCAATCATGAGGATTGCAGACTCGGTTCCTGCAAGCATCAAGTCCAGCTTTGATTGATTCATCGCTTCAATGGTGGGATTCACAACAAACTTACCATCGATCATCCCGACGCGTACGCCTGCTACAGGCTGAGGAAAAGGGATGTCGGAAACAACAAGCGCAGCGGAAGTTGCACAAATTGCCAGATGATCAGGTGCATTGATTCCATCATAGGATAAAACATACGCAAGCAATTGTACTTCGTATGAGTAGCCTTCAGGGAACATAGGTCGCATAGGACGGTCAATTAAACGGGAAACAAGAATTTCACGTTCGCTAGGACGCCCTTCGCGTTTAATAAAACCACCTAAGGTCTTTCCTGCAGCAGAAAATTTTTCCTGGTAATCAACACGCAACGGTAAAAAATCGTGATTTTCTTGCGGAGTCGTTGCTGAACACGCCGTCGCAAAGACAATGGTTTCTCCCATCTGCACCATGACAGCACCGTTAGCCTGACGTGCCACTTTGCCGGTTTCAAAGGTGATCGTCTCGCCGCCAACATTGATGATTTTCTTATGAGCTTTTAATTCCACGCTAGGGACTCCAATGACTGTTCTTATTGATGACTAATGTTCAACGCAAGTTCGAGTTTAAATCGACTTTTGATCGTTACTCAGATGAGAAGAAAGCCCCTTTTCGAAGATCTTCGAAATGAGGCCGTTCCCAATCTCACAAGATTAACTGCGCAAATTTAAATTATTTACGCAAGCTTAGGCGCGTGATTAGATTCTTATAACGCTCTGTATCTGTGCGGTTGAGGTAATCCAACAGGCGACGGCGCTGTCCGACTAATCTCAGGAGAGAAAGGCGCGAGCCATGATCTTTAGTCGATGCTTTCAAATGCTCAGAGAGTTCAATGATGCGTTCTGTAAGTAGCGCAATCTGAACATCGGCAGAACCAGTGTCTTTTTCATGCAGCTGGAACTTTTTTGTAATTTCTTCTTTGGTGTTTTTGTCGAGCGACATTCACGCCTCGTGCTTGGTTAATTAGAGAATAACGAGAGCATTCTACCAAAAACCCCTACAATTTATCAACAAGCGTGATCAAGGATTTTAACTGTCACCTATTTCCTTTTCATACAATATTCACTTGCAGGCTCCGCAGAGGCGTTTATGGGTTATTTTAAATATTCCTTTAAGATTATTTCAAGAAATGTTTAAATAAAGAAAAGAGTTCACATTGGGAAAAGGAGGTTAACCATGAATCCCATACCATCACTCACTCTTGCCCATAGGGGAAGAGATTGTAACTGCTTCAGATTCTGGAGTCCCGATCATCGCATCATTTACGATGAGGGAGAATTCAAAATCAGCAACAGAACCATCACCTTAATCAGCTGCTGTAACTCATTTAGAGGCGCACAAGAGAGCAATAGTAAGACTTGGCAAGTATTCAATAATGCTTTATTAGCTAAATATGGCCCTCATGCAGGAAAAACTGCCTTGCAACTTGCGGGTATCGATATTCAACGTATGGTTACACAAAATCAATCACTTACCCTGAGAACTTGGCAAATGCTAGAAACTTTTGCAAAAGCGGCAGTCGCAAGTGAAGCGAAATCCTTTAAAGAATCGACCGCCCCATTGCCAAGGGAGTACTTGGAATACGTTCCCAAGGAAACTCTCCCTGTATTAGTCCGTCAGGATTCAGGAGAAACTTCTCCCTTGCATCGCGCGATCATTGAGGATCAAATTCGGACTTATAGCAATGCGAAAATAGTGAATCAAGAAGACACAAATCGCATTATCAATGCTGTACAAAAAGCCCTTAAGGAGGACTTACATATGACCAGAAACAAGACATTATGTGAAATCGACGAATCCACCCTCCGCGCAATCACCTTAAGAAGTCTGAGAGCAGCTGGCTATGAAGTCGCGCCCCCCGATTACTTACAGGAAAATTCCCCTACTTATGAAGAGTCTACATCAAAAGTAGTCAGTTTTCAGATGCGCGTTGTCGAAGTGCACACACAGCGTTTTCCAAAACCTCAACAAAGAGTGGATGAACCATGTGTTGTAAGGGTATAACGTATGATATTCAAAAAAGAGTAGGTGCTTTTGGCATGTGATTCTCATCACATATCACAAACGCCTACTCTTTTTTTTAGTAATTTTCGCTTGAAGAAATATTCTCGATTCAGAGATCACCTTAAGCATTGTCATTGCGACATGTTAATTTTGAATTAGGAATATTTATGATTAAAAAATCTCTTGTCACTCTTTCGCTCGCTATTGCAGCGTCCTTCTTTAGCAACCTAGAAGCCTCTTGTCATCCATGCGATAACTTTTATGCAGGCGTTGGAGTTAATGAAAATGGCCTCTTCCAGGATACGGTCGTTCTCGACAATTTTGCTTATGCCACAAAAACGGCTTACGGGGGACATGTTTACTTTGGTTATGAATTCAATCCATGTGTCGCGCTAGAAATTGATTGGACGTATTTCGGTCGCACAAATTCCACCTCAGACGTCTTAATCCATGGCGTACTTTTTGAAAACCTTGTTGTACATGATATTACATGGGTACTTCCCTTACGCGCTAAACTGACGTTGCCAGTCACGTGCAACTTTGGACTCTTTTTGATGGTTGGCGGCCATTACTTTAACCAGCGCCTCTATCCTCAGGGTGTTGATCCCGATTTCAAATTGCGTAATTACGGCTTAGGTGTGAATGTGGGAGTTGGCTTGCAGTATCTAATCAATCATGCGATTGGTCTTCGATTCGATATTAATCGCTACTACCTTAATAACAACCTGGAAATTTACCAAAATATTTGGGGCGCAAGCGTATTTTATCAATTCTAACCTATCCTCAATAGCACTAAAAGGCCCTTGAGAGATCATTTTCACCTCTAATTAATAAAAATGATTGCACTTTATGCTTACTTGAAACAGTATTGTCTATGTTACCTCTGAGAGGCACAACCCCTCCAGTAAATAATTAGCGTTGTATACTTTTAAGGAGAAATTTCAATGAAAAAGTGGCTGATTGCAGCAGCTTGCCTAGTTTCTACGGCTGCTGTCTCTCAAGTTAAAGCAGATTATTGCTATAACCCATGCAACCCATGTCCAACAGTATGCAATCCTTGCGATTGCAACAGCCCTTGGTACATCGGTTTGGGTGTTAACGAAAACGGCGTTTTCCATGATAGCGGAACCATCAATCTCATCAGTCTCGATAACTGGGATGGAAGAGCAGCATGGGGCGGACACATCTTTTTTGGTTATGAATTAAACCGTTGTGTGTCCTTGGAATTGGGTTATATCTACCTCGGTCACACACATGGTGAGACTGATTTTGATGTAGATGGCAACACAGATTTCTACTCAGATACTTCATGGGCAATCCCATTGCGCGCTAAGTTGGCTTACCCCTTCTGCGACGATTTTGAAGTGTTTGCATTAGCTGGTGTGAACTACTACAATCAAAACGTATCTACTAGTGAAACTGTTTCTACAACAACTACTACTAGACACATCACACGTTCAGGCATTAGCTTGACATATGGTGTTGGTTTGGGTTGGACATTCTGTGACACATGGGGCATCCGTTTGGCTGCTAACCGTTACGGCTTTTCCACAAACTACGACAACTGGAAAGAAGCTTTGGAACTCACAGTTACTTACGATTTCTAATTGTAGTTAACAAGTGATGATTAAGTGTTTCTCTCTCCATTGACATTGGAACACTTATCAACCAGAAAAAGGGGGAGTGAAATTTGTGGAACACAAGATGGCAAGCTTTCCACAATGATCACTCCCCTTTTCTTTGTTATACCTCTTCTTCTCAAAGAAAATATCCTTCCTTTCTGCTCTCCAAATACACTTTTCTCAATCCCGCAATCCACACCCCATAGGCCTTTTTTTATTCCGATTCAATCACTCAGCATCAAAATATTTCGCAATAAATATATTTTTTTTCGTTCGTCCCCAGAGCATGCTCTAAGGGCGAAAAACCTCAAATCAACCTCCTTTTGAGATTGCTTTTTCCATCTGCGACAAAAAAAACACTTGCGGTTTATAGTCATTTTGTACAAGATGACTCATGTTACCTCTGAGAGGCACAACCCCTCCAGTAAATAATTAGCGTTGTATACTTTTAAGGAGAAATTTCAATGAAAAAGTGGCTGATTGCAGCAGCTTGCCTAGTTTCTACGGCTGCTGTCTCTCAAGTTAAAGCAGATTATTGCTATAACCCATGCAACCCATGTCCAACAGTATGCAATCCTTGCGATTGCAACAGCCCTTGGTACATCGGTTTGGGTGTTAACGAAAACGGCGTTTTCCATGATAGCGGAACCATCAATCTCATCAGTCTCGATAACTGGGATGGAAGAGCAGCATGGGGCGGACACATCTTTTTTGGTTATGAATTAAACCGTTGTGTGTCCTTGGAATTGGGTTATATCTACCTCGGTCACACACATGGTGAGACTGATTTTGATGTAGATGGCAACACAGATTTCTACTCAGATACTTCATGGGCAATCCCATTGCGCGCTAAGTTGGCTTACCCCTTCTGCGACGATTTTGAAGTGTTTGCATTAGCTGGTGTGAACTACTACAATCAAAACGTATCTACTAGTGAAACTGTTTCTACAACAACTACTACTAGACACATCACACGTTCAGGCATTAGCTTGACATATGGTGTTGGTTTGGGTTGGACATTCTGTGACACATGGGGCATCCGTTTGGCTGCTAACCGTTACGGCTTTTCCACAAACTACGATCACTGGAAAGAAGCTCTGGAACTCACAGTTACTTACGATTTCTAATTGTAGGCTAACGAAAAACCCCTTTTCTTCCATTTGGAAAAAAAGGGGTTTTTTATTTTTATAGAAAAACGCACCGAAGAGGACTCGAACCTCTAACCGCCTGGTTCGAAGCCAGGTACTCTATCCGATTGAGCTATCAGTGCATGAGGGACATGGCCTCGAAGTCTATCAAAGATCCCTATTTTCTCTGAAGTAAATTTTAACGCTATGGAACAAGACCGCGTCGATTTCTGGGCTATTGTCCTGCTTTCTCGGCCTTTTCAAGAAGAACACTCCATTATCACTTGCTATAGCGATACAATGGGCATGGTTAGCCTATTTTGCCATAAGGGTCAGTCTTGTAAACCGTATCTTGAACCTTCCGTTAAAGTACGCATTGAAGCCATTCCAAAGAAAGGGTTATGGACTCTTTTAGAATGCGCCTCACCCACCTATTTATTTCAGCTAACGCATCATGATGCCCTTGCCCTTCATCAGCAGCGTTTAAAGGCCCTGGAAGGAATTTGTCACTGGATGCTTACTTCACAATTTGTCGGTAAAGCTTCCCCTGCTCTCTTTCATCTGCTTGAAAAAACTTTAGCCTTTCTCTCCACAGCTCAGCACCCTTTTACCCTACTCGATGCCTTTACACTCAAGTTGCTCGTTGCAGAAGGTAAATTCACCTTGAAAAGCCGCTGCTCAGAGTGCAATATTCAACTACAAGATATTGCCTATGAAGAGGGCGAGCCCTACTGTTCAAAACATGCACCCGCTATGGCCATTGCATTTGAAGGAACGGAAGTCTTGCTACTTTTTCAAATCACACATAGCCGCTCGCTCCAAGAAATTGACAGCTGGGAAACTACACCGGCCTTTGATCGCAAAGTCTACAACTTTACTCATCAGATTTTCTCAAATAGATGAGCCTTTTGCAAAAGGCTCGAGATGGAGCTTAACCTGTATAGGGAAGCGTCAGCAATGCGGCAATCGCTTCAATCAATTGGTAATCCCAGCGATGAGCCCATGCGTGTGCCTCACTTCTGTCGACAGCATCAGCATGTGTGCAATCTCTTTGAATAATCTGCTCGATTTTTCTTGCGACTAGAGGGCTATCAAAGGTAGCCATCAACTCAAAGTCTCTCTCGCTTTTAATCCCTAAATTATAACTAGAAACGATCGCTCGCTCCCCATCGGCCGCAAGAATTTTACTATGGTTAATAATATAGGGACGAATATATTCAAAAATCTGAACAAGTTGGCCTGTAGGATCCTTTTCAAAGAGTTCGATATAACGAGGACGATTCCCCCATGCAATTAGACTATTCGCCGCAGGCCCCTCTTTTGCCTCTCCATTTGTCAACAAATCAATCTTTACACCCGATTCAAGTGCCTCAATCAGCGCCTGCATAATAATTTGCGGTGGATTAAAGAGAAGGTTAGAAATTTTTAGAGATTGTTTAGCCTCACGAATCACACGTGCATGTTCCAACATGCATGGATTTTGCCCTGATATTGAAGGGCTGCCAAAGGTCATTTTCATGCTAACATTTGGAATTAATTCAGGATTCTCATCCAATTTTCTCAAAGAACACGCTATCTGATCCTCATTCAGGGCAAAATAACGATTCTCTGCATGCGGGACACCCTCTTGCTTTTCCCAGAATTCGAATAATTTAAAGAACATTACCCCAAGTCCCTCAGCGTGTTCCTTTCCAATGCATACCACATCAGTATCGCTAGCGCCATTATACATCCAACTATAGACAATTGCCTTGGGATCGCTCTCTTCTGGGGCGATTTTCTGCTGCTTTCCCTCATAGGATGCCAAGTAATCTTGATAACTTGCACCCCCAAACACGGTATACTTGCGATCCACAATCAAAACTTTGATATGATTTTCCTGTGACCACGTTTTTGTAAGATCGGGTAATGAAGGAGCAATTTGTGTATGTGTCACTACAACGTGGAATTGTGAAGGATAGCGCGCTGAAAGTTCTTCAAGGCGCCTATAGTCTTCACTCTCTAAAAGCTCGGGACTGGAAATCAAATGGACTTGAAAATCGGAATTGCGTTGCATCTTTTCTTCCATGACTTCAAGAGCTTCTCTAAAAATTCGTCCCCCAAAATAATTGCCTGACCATTCAATGGAATGCTCGGCTGAACGCACAAGGTCTAACTTCCATTCGGCTGCCTCTGTCGTATGAGCAGGGACTAAAACAGAGGTATTGGCATAATACTGACCAAAGGAATTGGCGCGCGCAGCCTTAGCTGCTATATCCAGATTGATTTCTTCCGGCGTAATGGTTGCTCGATCGGCAAACGCACTCTCAACAAGATCTGTTACTCGATCATCGAGATCGCTTGGAGGCACTTTAAATGAATCATCAACAGCTTCTTCTAGACCATTATATGCTTTTTGGATACCATCTAAAACTGAAGAGCCCCAATCATTACCCCAGTCACGCAGACTATACTGTTGTTGTGCCATGATTTAATAAACCTAATAAGTTAAGAGAAATATTTTATGAAAAAATCCAAAAAAATGATATTGCTTTTTCTTCTCTGCCCTCTGTTTATAGGAGCGCAACAAAATTCAAGCACTGACAATCAACTTCAGCAAATTCAACAGCAAATTATTCAGATGCAGAGCCAACTTGGCCGAGCGCTGCAACAACTACAACAACAAATAGAACAAGTCCAAGCGCAACAAATTAAAATGACCGCTTTACTCAATGAAATTAAGCAAGTTGACGAATGGTTTGTACAACCAACCCCCTTACCACCACAACCAAGAAAATATTAGACTTCTCTATGAGCAAAGAACTGCACTACATTGCACATTTACAATCAAAGACTGCTCCCACCCTGTTATTAATGCATGGTTATGGAGCAAATGCGGAAGATCTCATGCAACTAAAAAGTTTTTTTCAACTTCCGCATTGGAATTTTATTTTTGTCCAAGCACCATTTCCGACACAGTTTCCCGGGGGGTACGCCTGGTTTCCCATCGATAGCGCAGATTTTTCAGATATTGATTTGCGCTTATGCGATCCCCCAGAGCTTCAACTTGCTGCACATCAAGTTGTGAACCTGTGTAAAAAGCTCAATCTTAAGAAAGCCCCTCTATTTATTGGCGGATTCAGCCAGGGAGCTGTCATGTCACTTGAAACAGCATTTCATTTGCCATTTGAGGTTGCAGGGCTTCTGCTATTTTCGGGGACATTGATTGCTCAAAAAAGATGGGAAATGCATATTGCAAAAAAGCAGATTCCCTTCTTTCAATCGCATGGCACGAAAGATCCTGTGCTTCCTTATGCTTTTGCAGATGAATTACATAAGTTATTGAATCACTTTGAATGGCAAGGGCAGTTTTGCTCTTTTGAAGGAGGCCATACAATTCCCGTAGAAGTGCTTAAAAAAGCCGCCTCATTTCTCACTTCTTAAAAAGTGTTTTTTGTCTTCGTTGAATCTCTTGTATTTGGCGCTCAATAAGTTTTCTGTCTTTGGGTGCCATACGATCGATAAATAAGACTCCGTTGAGATGATCATTTTCATGCATTGCAATACGCGCCATTAACCCCTGTAATCTTATGGTAAAAAGATGACCAGAAAGATCCGTCGCTTGTAAAGTGATTTCAATGGGCCTTTCAACGGGGCCTCTCACTCCGGGAATAGACAAACATCCCTCTTTCATGATTTCTGTTGCTGGATGTGGGTCGAGAAGCACTGGATTAATACAGACGCGCACGGGGCCTACCTCATTTTCACCTTCCGGATCGAAATGCGCCATGACAAATAGGCGTATGCTATGCCCTACTTGAGGAGCTGCAAGTCCTACTCCATCTTTTTCACGCATCATTTGCTCCATTTCAGCCGCTAGACTACAAATTTCAGGAGTCACTTCGGTAACAGGGAGCGCCTTTTTTCGCAAAATGGGATCGGAAAGATATCGCATCTGCAACATCAAACTTCTAACTCACTCTGTGCTGCAAAGTTATCCACTGTGGCTTTCGATTTCGCTGAAAGCGATGAAGTCCATAGCGAAAGGATAATACATCCGACAAAGAAGATCGCCGCAAGCCATGCTGTCAGTTTTTTAATCACTGCAGCCGTATCAGTTCCAAAGAGGGAGTTGCTCACATCTCCGCCGCCAAATGCAGCACCGAGACCTAAGCTTTTGTTTTCTTGAACGAGGATCACAGCACACAATAGTGCGGTGACAATTAAGTAGACGCTCAAAAAAAGATAATAGAGAACGATCATTTTATTCTCTCAACGCGTTGAATAAGTTCAGCAAAGTGATTGGAATCAAGGGAAATTCCTCCAACAAGCACCCCATCGATATGCGTTTCTTTAAAAAGCACCTCGCTGTTGTTACTCGTCACAGATCCTCCATAGAGAAGTTTTAAGGAATCGACTCCAATTAGTTTTCTAAGATAATTACGGCACCAATGTGTCACTTTGGCAACATCACAAGAAGATGCCGCCGCACCAGACCCAATCGCCCATACAGGTTCATAAGCAATCCAGACTGTACTTGCCTGCTCTGGAGTTAAGGTTTTTAGAGCCGTGCTCAATTGCCTCTCCAAAACCTCCTCTACTCGATGCGCTTGACGCTCCAAAGCTGTTTCTCCAATACATAAAACAGGCTGCAACCCTTCAGAAAGTGACCTAACAAGTTTTTTATGAATTAACTCATCACTTTCATGCATCCGATGACGTCTCTCAGAATGACCAACAATTACAAAGCTCGCGCCTGCCTCTGTTAGCATTCTTGAGGAAATCTCACCAGTAAATGAACCTTGTAATTCATCGTGTAAATTTTGTGCGCCGATATGCAACCAAGAACCCTTTGCACGGTTTGCTGCGTGCTCAAGAGCTGTAAAAGGAGGTGCAATACCAACCCATAAAGATGTCTGATGAATCTGATGAAACAATTGGTAAAGATAGCTTTCAGTCTCAATGACTGTTTTATGCATCTTCCAATTGCCAATCACAATTTTCTGCATGTTTTCAAAACTTTTATAGATCAATATGAGTTATGAGTCTTTTGCAAAATCATCTGAAATGTGGCTATAATCCAGATTTCAGCCAAAATTCAAATAGTTTTGCAAAAGACTCCTTAAATTCAATCTTTTTTAAAGGCAGCAAGAATGAAGTTGAAACATTAGTGGCCATTTTCAGACAATACCATAAACTCTCGCAGAAAGTCTACAAATGTTACAAAAGTTTTTCTCCTTTTTCTTCATATTTCCTCTAGCTTCCTTATCTGCGCTGGCCATTTTTAACCCAGCAGATCCAATTTTAGAGACTGAACGCTCCCTCAATACAGCTACAGAAGATCTTTATGCATCGCTAAAGATAGGCTATCGAGGTGATTTTGTCAAAGATCGCTACCTTAAAAAATCCGATGGGATAAGTACGCGCCCCTTTCAAATAAATACTAATGCAGGGCAGGCAACACTCACGGTTCTCAATATTTTTGATTTTTACGGCTATATAGGAAATGTTAGTAGCTCTTACACCATTGAGGCAATTAACTATACCAATGATTCCACTACATGTTATGGTTTGGGAATTAAAATGCTTCTTGGCCAGTGGAGAGTATGTCGCTATGGAACCTCTTACTTAGGTTTTGACGCACAATATGCTTCAAATTTTAACTGGGAAGGCAGACCCTATCAAAATGAGCCCCAAGAATGGCAGGTCTCTTTAGGGCTCGCCCATCGCATCCGTAATTTCGTGCCCTATATTGCTTTGAGTTATGCAAGGATGACAACTATCCTTAATGAAGATTCATCTTTAATTTTAACATCTACACGACCCATCGGCTATATCATTGGAACCTCTATCGTTTCAATTTGTCGTATGGATGTTACAGCAGAACTTCGCTTCGGTTATGAAAAAGCAACTGCCCTTTCCATGCAAATGAGGTTTTAAATGGAGCCATTGACAGTCAGCCAGGCGACTACTGAGATCAAGAAACTTCTTGAATCAAATTTTAGGCAACTCTCCATTCAAGGAGAAATTTCGAATCTCAAACTGCACTCTTCTGGGCACGCCTACTTTAGCTTAAAGGACGCACAGGCCCAAATCGCTGCAGTTCTTTTTTCACGCGATGCAATAGGCCTTAAGCGCCCTCTTCAATCTGGGGATAAGGTGATTGTCAAGGGAGAGTTGACTGTTTATGAGCCACATGGTGCCTATAAACTCATCGTCAAGGAGTTAAACTATGTTGGCGTGGGTGAACTGCTTTTACAACTTGAACAACTGAAGAAAAAACTGCTTGCCTTGGGTTGGTTTGAGAAAAGTTTAAAGAAGCCTCTACCAAAATTTCCTAAACGAATTGGCGTCATTACTAGTCCAACAGGCGCCGTTATCCAGGACATCATCCACGTTTTGTCGCGACGTGTGGGAACCTTTCATCTCATCCTCAACCCAGTGCGCGTGCAAGGCGAAGGAGCTGCAGCTGAAATCGCTCAAGCCATCGAAGAGATGAATCGCTATGATGTCGCCGACGTACTTATCGTAGGACGCGGTGGAGGAAGCCTAGAAGATCTTTGGGCCTTCAATGAGGAAATTGTTTTAAAAGCGATTCACGAAAGCCATCTTCCCATCATTAGTGCTGTAGGCCACGAAACAGATTACTGCCTCAGTGATTTTGTTGCTGATGTACGCGCCCCCACCCCCTCTGCCGCCGCTGAAATCGTGATGGCAGAAACTGCACAGCAAAGAGCCTTTATAGAGCAGGCTAAAAAGCGTCTTTCCCATGGCCTCATGCTACTCGCAAGAAGTGCCAAAGAGCGTCTGAAAGGGATCATGCGCGCTACTGAATTTCATAATCCACGCTCCCTTGTGCAGCAAAGGGCTCTAAAACTTGACGATAAGGCACAACGCCTCCATGAATGGATGGAACTAAAAATTGCTAAAGATCGGCAGCGTTTAGAACATCTCAAAATGCAACTTGCCCTCGTGAATCCCCTCCATATTTTAGAAAGAGGGTATGCCCTTGTCTTTGATGAAAAAACATCCTCGCTCGTTCGCTCAGCTAAACAAGTGACAGCTAAACACAAGCTAATGATACAATTCTATGATGGCAAAATTCTTACAGAAGGACAAATATGACACCTAGTGAACCTACATTTGAAGCCGCATTTGAAAGACTAGAAGCAATCTTGCAACAAATGCAAACGCAGCAACCAACACTTGATGAGTCGATCGTTTTGTATGAGGAAGCAGACAAATTGATCAATCAATGTCAGGAGAAATTGCAAGGTGCTGAACAAAAAATTGAGGCTTTGATTAAAAACCGCCAGGGTCAGCTTGCTCTTAACGATCAACAAAAGCCTCTTGTGCAAGAATTTTCTACAAAACCTCAAAAATAAGTCGAGCTCACGTTATATTAAAAAAAAGGAGCTTTCTCAATGCAACGCAATTCCTTCTGGCAAACACTTGGCACTACCTTTCTCAAGGGCCTTGCAGCCATACTACCCCTCGGCATTACCGTCGCACTTGTTCTCTGGCTCTTAGATCTATTAGAAAAAATCTTCGGCACAGTTGTCGAGGCTCTCATCGGACCCACCCTCTATTTTCCTGGCCTGGGATTACTCGTTGGTTTAGTCTTTGTTTTTTGTATTGGTTTAATCATCAACGCATTACTCGTCCAAAAAGTCTACCGTTGGGCCGATTCGCAACTCAAGCGCATTCCTCTTGTTAAAACACTCTATAGCGCAGTCTGCGACCTAATGAATTTCTTTTCGAAGCAAAATAAAGAGAGCAGTCAAGTTGTCCTTCTCCATTTAGGTCAGATGCAACTTGTAGGACTTGTTACGCGCGATGACTATTCTGATCTTCCAGAAGGAATGGGAGGGCCAGATATGGTTTCGGTATATGTTCCGATGAGTTATCAGCTGGGAGGTTTTACAGTGACTCTTCCCAAATCACAACTCACCTATATCGACATGTCTGTGGAAAAAGCGATGCGTTTTGCTGTAACCGCAGGTATGCAGATGCCAACGGCTTCATCGACTAAGGGAGTATGAAATAATGTAACGTGAATTCGATGTAAAGTCGAACTCACGTTTAAGAGTCTTTTACAAAGGAGGTTTGTTGTATGAAAATCGGATCTGGATATGCGCTGCCCTATGGCACCTCCCAACAAGGTAAAGGCTGGAATTTTGCCTTCTACACAAGGAGCGCGCAACGCGTCGTCTTAGCATTTTTTGAAGAGGGAAAAAAAACCCCCATCAAACGCCTATCCCTAACCGCACCTTTTCATAAAACAGGTCAGATTTGGCATTGCTATGTAGAAGATATCGATCCTAACTGGCGCTATGGTTATTTTATTGATGGCCCCCAGCATCCCCCCTTCGACTTTAATTTTTCCTTGCCGCTCCTCGATCCTTATGCAATTGCTGTCGATGGGGTAAGCGGTCTTGGCATCCTCCCTAACGATCCTCCCTTCGACTGGAGCAATGATGTTTATTTGAACACTCCTCTCGAAGAGAGTATAATCTACGAAATGCATGTACGCGGGTTCACACAAGATTCCAGCAGCAAAGTTGCATCACCTGGTACATTTAAGGGGGTTATTGAAAAAATCCCTTATCTTAAGTCCTTGGGTATAACAGCTGTAGAACTCATGCCGGTGCATTTTTATGATCCAACGGCGAGCTTTCATAATCACCCCAAAACACATGAACCTCTTGGAAACTATTGGGGATATTCCACATTAAATTTCTTTTCGCTTGCCCCCCATTTTGCAACTGCTAAAGCAAATATTGAATTTAAAGAAATGGTGCTACAGTTGCACCAGGCAGGGATTGAAGTCATTTTAGATGTGGTCTTCAACCACACAGGTGAACGCTTTGACGACTCATTTGCACGTTCTTTCAGAGGGATTGCACGCCCTACGTATTATATGCTCAATGATAAGGGTGACGACATGAATTATTCGGGATGTGGCAATACATTCAATTGCAACCATCCCATTGTGCGTGAGCTCATTCGCGCAAGTCTACGTCACTTTGCCTGCCAACTTCACGTCGATGGATTTCGATTTGATCTCGCCTCGATCTTAGGTCGCGATCAACAAGGTAATCCCCTTCATAATCCTCCTCTCATAGAAATGATTGCAGGCGACCCCCTTTTAGCAGACAAAAAACTCATTGCAGAGGCGTGGGACGCTGCAGGTCTGTATCAAGTGGGAACTTTTGCCCAGTGGGGTAAATGGTCGGAATGGAATGGTAAATTCCGCGACCGCGTGCGCGCCTTTATTAAAGGAGATGGCGAAGTAGGTGATTTTGTCTCTCGGTTTTGTGGTTCTCATGACATTTACTATCGCGGTCATCCTGGCAATAGTATTAACTTTCTCACAGCTCATGATGGGTTTACGCTCTATGATCTTGTCAGCTATAACGATAAGCACAACGAAGAGAATGGTGAGAATAACCAAGATGGTTGCAACGATAATCGCAGCTGGAATTGTGGCGCTGAAGGACCCACAGACGACCCTAGAATCCTAGCACTTCGAGAGCGACAAATGAAAAACCTTCTCGTTGCGCTTTTAACATCTCAAGGAGCCTGCATGCTTCAAATGGGAGATGAATATGGTCACACGCGCCGCGGGAACAATAATGCTTGGTGTCAAGACAATGATCTCAATTGGTTTTTGTGGAATGAGTGTGAAAAACAATCTCTGCGGTTAAATTTTACGCAAAAACTGATTCAATTTCGCCGGCAGCACCCCATCTTAATGCAACGCTCCTTCTTATCGAGTGATCGCGTGCACTGGCATGGACTCGTACCTTATCAACCGAATTGGAATTGGGATTCTCACTTTATCGCATGTACTCTCGTCGATACAACGCAACATCTCGATCTGTACATTGCTTTTAATGCCTCACATGAGGAAGTGGATGCGACTCTTCCAGATGGCACATGGGATAAAGTAGTCGACACTAATGCAGAGCCTTATATTTTTTGGCCAGGACCACTCCCTATTGTCGCCAATCAATATAGGATGGCCCCTTACTCTAGCATAATTT
Source organism: uncultured bacterium (assembly GCA_964596685.1). Taxonomy (GTDB): domain Bacteria; phylum Chlamydiota; class Chlamydiia; order Chlamydiales; family VFKH01; genus CAZQVA01. Next base: position 50,807 of record CAZQVA010000014.1, read on the forward strand.
TAAAACGCCTTCACGAGCGCTAGAGGGTGTATTTCTGGAAAAAGGGAACTCTACTGTCGAATAATCACGGTAGGATGCGAGATATGTTTTTCAGCAAATGAGGGTTTTGGCTCAGGATAACGCTTAATTGAAAAGCCTGCTTGCTTAAGGACCTTTTCTTGTGTAGGGTCACAGACGAATTGGAAAGACTCCCATTCGCCTCCCGCTAACACCTTATCCAAGCTAAAGAGCATCGCCCCTAAAATACCTTCATTCATATGTTCTGGATCTACGCCGCACTCAACAATCGATAGTTTTAACGGGTCCCATGGGAACAATGCCATTGAAGCAATGATTTTCCCTTGATAAAGTGTCGCTACGTAGACAAACTCTTTTTCTGTTTCATTGGGCCACTCAACATGTATATACTGCTTCCTCCACGCCATGAGTGCGAGGAATTCTTTAGAGTGGCGAAAAATCGTTTTGATTTGTAGCTCATGAGAGTTTAACATGATCACCAACTTATCAAACTAGGAAATTGGTCGCAATGTCATCCTTCAAAATCCTCCGTCAAACGCACATTCAAGAATTATCCTCTGTTCTTTCTGAATTCGTTCATGAACCATCTGGAGCGCGCATTTTTCATCTTTTTAACGATGACCCTGAAAATCTTTTTTGTATTGGCTTGCGCACGGATCCCTACTCTTCAAATGGAATCGCTCACATTTTGGAGCACGTTGTTCTTTGTGGATCGAAAAAGTTCCCCGTCAAGGACCCTTTTTTTAGTATGATTCGTCGAAGCATGCAAACTTTTATGAATGCAATGACAGGGCATGATTTTACTTGCTACCCCGCTGCTTCAATATTGGAAAAAGATTTTTATAACCTTCTAGAAGTCTATCTTGATGCTGTTTTTTCACCCGAAATCAAAGAAATGAGCTTTTTACAAGAGGGCTGGAGATTAGAATTAAGTGATGAAAAAGATCTTTCAAGCCCCTTGCAATATAAAGGTATCGTTTTTAATGAGATGAAAGGTGCGATGCAAAATCCATTTTCCCGTCTCTGGCAAGTGATGATGGAGCATCTAATGCCAGAAACCATCTACGCTCATAATTCAGGTGGAGATCCCCTTGTCATCCCTACTTTGACATGGGAAGAACTCAAAGACTTTCACAAAAAATTCTATCATCCCAGTCGCGCGCTATTCTATTTCTATGGCAATATTCCATTTGAAAAGCACTGCGCCTATCTAGAAAAACATCTTTTAAAAAATATTTCCCAAGAACCTGCACTCCCTGCTCTAAAAAAACAAACACGTTTTACAATTCCTGTTTTTGCAAAAGGGTATTACCCCTTTAACGAGCAAGAAAGTGAACATGCATTCGCAGTGGAGGGTTTTTTAACAGCTGGGATTGCAGACCAAGAAACGCTCACAGCTCTACAACTTTCCTTGGTACTACTTCTAAACCACGATGCAAGCCCTCTAAAAGCCGCATTAATTGCTAGTGGATTATGTAAAGATGTTATGTACGTCCTTGACCATCAGATGCATGAGGCCCCTCTTCTTATCATCTGCAGCGGAGTTGATGCAGCTAATATCAGCACACTACGCGCCCTCTTTTATACCCAGCTACAGGAAATCATTGCAAAAGGGTTTTGCACAGCAGGCATTGAAGCTGCCCTTCATCAAATGGAGCTGACGAGGTGCGAAGTCACTCCACATTATGGTTTAGAACTTTTTTGGCGCTCAGGTCTTTTACAATTACACGGCGCGGACCCCATCAGCGGTCTTATCATACATTCGCTCTTTGCTAAGGTGCGCGAATCCCTCAAAGATCCCCTTTTCCTTCCCAATCTTATCGAAAAATGGATTTTGAAGAACACACACCGCGTTAGTTTAGATCTTTTACCCAGTGCTACCCTCCATGCCGAAGAGGAGTCAAAACAAGACGAGCAACTCAAAGCAATCCATCTAAACGAACAAGAGCGCTCACAATTAAAAGAAAAGAGCTTGCTTCTTGAACAATTTCAACACGCAAAGAGTGATCCAAGTTGTTTACCTCAAATTCATCTCAATGAACTTCCAAAAGAAGCACCTGATATCCCCCTAACGGTTGATGCATTGGAAAAGGGCGGCTTGTTCAGCCATGAGGTTTTTACAAATGGCCTCACTTACATAGAACTTAAATTTAATCTTCCTCCACTGCAGCAGCGTGAAATCCTTTTATGCGGCCTACTTACCACTATCCTTCCACAATTGGGCACGAAACAAAGGGGCTGGAAAGAACAATTAGAACTCTTGGAATGTACAACTGGTGGAATTTTCGCCGCGTGCAAAGTCTTTGGACATATCGATGCCTCCCATGAGATTACTCCTCTCATCACACTTTACGGCAAAGCACTCGATAGAAATGCCCCCTTGTTGGCGGAACGCATGTATGAATACGTTCAGGAGGCTGATTTTAGCGACACGGAAAGGATCTGGCAACTCTTAAAAAAACATGTCAGCAAACTAGAACAAACTCTTGCCAATCAGGCCTCTCATTATTCAAAAAGTGCTTCTCTAGCAAATCTGCACCTGACACATTGGTTAAATGAGCAATTAGGTGGCTATAGCCATATGTGCTTTGCTCAATCACTACTGGCAGCAAACGAGCAACAATCCTTTGCTAAAGAGCTACAGGCTCTACACGCTAAATTATTTTATGAGCAAAGTCACCGTATTCTCTTCAGCGCATCAAAAGAAAGATCCACTTCTCTGCTCCCCCATTTGACAAAGTATCTGATAGAGAAACCCTTACCTTCTTTTGCTCCCCCTAAAGAACAAGTGTCTTGCAAAACATTTGTCCCCGTTCCAGCAACGGTAGCATTTAATAGCTTATCAATTCAGGTTCCTTTCCTTTCCGTCCCATTAGAAGTGGCTGCACGGCTCATGCATCTTGTTGTACTGCACCCGAAAATTCGCGAGCAGCAAGGCGCCTATGGATCACGTGCCGACTACCACTCTCTTTTAGGAACGTTGACTCTCTCTTCCTACCGTGACCCTCAAATAGAGATGACCTTTAAAATTTTTGAAGAAGCTCTACACACGATCAGTAATGGAGATTTTACAGAGGAAGAACTACAAGAAGCGAAATTATTAGAATTTCAAAGACTAGATGCTCCTTCAGCTCCTAATGGTTTGGCGCAAAAGGCCTTTAATAGATATATCAGTGGAGCTGACTTAGCATGGCGACAATTGAAACGCAATGAACTCTTTGCAACTACTAAAGATGAAATTTGTGAAGTGGTCAAACAAGTATTGACGCGTCTTAAGACAGCCCAAAAAGCGAGTTTTGCTGGAGAACCTCAGCTCATCAGCTCTAAACTCAACGTGAACCCTTAAGTTGGGTTACTCTCTTGAGCCATTTGAGCAAGCGCCTTGATCCACAACGGATGATCATTCAATGAGGGAACAAGGCGCAGGGATTCCCCTCCCATTTTTTTAAAGAGACGCGCATACTCATGCGCAATTTCATCTAATGTCTCAACACAATCAGCAACAAATGAAGCAGCGACAACAACAACCCGCCGCTTGCCTTGCTGAATTAATCTTTCTAATTCATCCTGCAAATAAGGTTCTGTCCAACGACTTTTACCGAGGCGCGATTGAAAGGCAATACTAAAAGACACTTCTTTATCTAAATGTGCCATAATCGCACGTGCTGTCGCCTCACATTGAGCTTTATAACACAAACGATTCTTGTCATTGAGCTGCTCACAACATCCTTTTTTTAGACAACATTGAAAACGATCTGCAGAGCGGATAGCGCTAATAGGTAATCCGTGGAAACTGAGGAGAAGATGTTCAGTCAGTGGATTAAAAGATTCGTTAATCCTCTCAACATATGCCTGAATCATTAAAGGGTGCGTTGGATAAGAGGATACGACACGGACAGCGGGAAATGTAATCGACTTGGAAATATCTTTGAAACACTTCTCAATGATTGAACCACTCGTTGCAGATGCGTAGTGCGAAAAAAGAGGGATAATCACCAGCTCTTTTAGGGGGTGATTGTAAAAATGTTCAAGTGCAGCGTTAATTGAGGGTGTTTGATAACGCATAGCCCCCATCACAAGATATTCTGAAGGCAATGCTTCCTGTAGCAAACGGCAACTCTCTTGTAACCAATATGACAAGGGTGATCCCGTCATCTGCCAAATGCGTTGATAATTTTCAGTAGAGGTTTTTAATTTTTGGGGAATAATTCTGCTTCTTACGAGGAGGTGCCTTGCAAATGTGGGAAGTGGAATGACGCGAGGATCCGTAAGAAATTCCGTTAAATAGCGCTTTACAGCGCCTCGCGTAGGAGCCTGCGGCGTGCCTAAATTCACTAAAAGTACGCCGACCGTTTTTTTATCCATTTCTCCTAATCACCTACGCAAGGACCCCATCCGCAAATTGAAAATGTGCTAAAAATGTTTCCTGCTGCAATAGCGAGGATCAAAATCACCGCAAAAAGGCAGAACCAATTCAGTGGCACCTTTTCAGATGAGGGCGCTTGATCCTTACGAAACATCAACAAGAAGGCAATGTACGCCACAGAGCACACAAAGACAATAAAGGACCACGTATATAAGCTCAACCCCAAAACTGGCATACCAAAGGTGGGAAATGCAGGACAAACGTGCAAAGAAATCTGCCTCAAAGCAACAAATCCTCCGGTAAGTGCGGCTACAAGAGATATTCCATAATGAAATGACTGCGGTGAAAAAATAATATTTAAGACACAACCAAAAGCAACACCGATCATCCCTAAACGCTGTAACAGGCATAAAGGACAGGGTACTTCGTGTTCAAGAAATTGCACACCAAACGCTGAAAGCAACACGCCGCTGATAATTAAAATTAAGAGAGCGTTTAAATTCTTTTCCATCATAATCTCACCTTCAGCATATCAGTGGCATGATGCCACATCATTAACCAAGATCCTAAAAGAGAGATAACGATCCAAAATATTGCCCAGGAACGTTTTCTAAATAGTGCAGCTACGAGCCCTAAAGTATAGCCCAGAAATAGTAAAGCCATCATTGCCAACTCCTAAAATAGACTTCTTTCGAAATTATCTTTGATGGAAAAATTTACGGTTTTTACGC
>CAZQVA010000015.1:0-49667 GCA_964596685.1 uncultured bacterium
TAAAGGACTACATCGAGAACCAGGGTAAACGAAAAGGGTAAAGCCACCAATCACTGCGTGAAAGATGGCTTTAGCACCTTTACATCCCATCCGTGAACAGATGGGTTTTTCAGGTGCAGGGGATAAACAATCTCACTGTCATAGCGATAAATCAACAATACATCAGGAGTGATGTGACACTCTCGATGGTAAACGTAATTTCCTACTAAATCATGATCTTTGTTTTTTTCAGGAAGTTTCTTTTCATTTACAAGCAGGTCGATGATTTCTTCTAATTTTTCCTGAATCTTTTTATCGTGTTTGAATCTTTTCAAATCTCGTTTGAATTGAGTGACCGCTTTTAATCTAAGCACCTCGATTGATTCCCATTTTCTTCCAGAAATCGTCAATGGAATCACACTCGATACCACCGCCTTCTTCTGCCTCTTTCATCGCAGCAAGAGTTTTTTTATTGGGAGTTTTTTTATTAACAGGGAAATCCTTTCTCAAATAAGAAAGAATAAACTCGCTTAAATTCATATGTGCTTTTTCAGCCAACATTTTAATGTAAAGCCTCTCATCATATGAACAGGTAATAGTCACCTTTGCTTGATGTTCGGCATGAGATTGAGCTCCCATAATACCTCCTTGTTTATGTCTTACAATATAACATAACACTGGCATTATGGTAAGCCTAAATTGCATGATTCCAGCTATCAACTTAAGAAGAGTTGTTGCAGGCAGCCTGCATCGCTCAACTTGAATGACTTATTGAGGAGAAAAGATCAAGGGCGTATAAAGGAGATCTTCGACAAAGAGGTCTTAGATGTTGGCGACATTTGGCGCTGGTTGTTTCTGGCATGTACAAGAAGTCTTTTCAAGACTGCCTGGCGTTAAACACTCCTCTGTTGGCTTCATGGGTGGCACTACAAAAAATCCGTCCTACAATGACGTTTGTACCGACACAACAGGGCATGCTGAGGTTGTCCAACTGACCTGGGACCCAAAAATGATTGACTATGAGGAACTTGTCACGATATTTTTTTCCATCCATGACCCCTCTTCATACCATCGTCAAGGACTTGATGTGGGCTCACAATACCGATCCGTTATTTTTACTCATTCCCCCGAACAAGAAGCCATCGCCAAGAAAATAGCTGCTCAAATTCAAACCGAAAAACCAATATGCACTGAGATTCTCCCCGCAACAGAATTTTACCCTGCTGAAGAATATCACCAAGACTTTTTAAAAAAATGCAAACTATCGTACTGAAATTTGGTGGAGCTTCAGTAGCAACAATCCACCACTTCTTAGAGATCGCAAAAATTATCGCCTCTTACCGCGCGCACTATCCACGCGTTATTGTTGTGGTCAGTGCAATGGGTGACACAACGGACCACTTACTTGCTATGGCCAAGAGCATTCATCCTACACCTCCTCAAAGGGAGCATGATATGCTCCTGTCTGTTGGTGAAAGAATTAGCGCCGCGCTTCTAGCCATGCAATTATCTGCCCTCAACCATCCTGCAGTTAGTTTTACGGGAAGTCAAGCCGGTATTATAACCTGCTGTCAACATATGGATGCTAAGATCTTGCAGATCAAACCTCACAGACTTTTGAACCATCTAGAAAATGGTTCGATTGTGATTGTCGCTGGATTTCAAGGGGTTTCCTTGCAGGGCGATATTACAACTCTCGGTCGAGGCGGCTCCGATACAACGGCAGTAGCTCTAGCGCTTGCTTTGGGTGCACAAAGAGCCCTCTTCTTTAAGGATGTTCCTGGCATTTTTGACCGCGATCCCCACACCTATGAGGAAGCCCGCCAATTTGATCGACTCACCTATGAAGAAGCCTACAACATTGTTGAAAAAGGCGCTCAAGTTCTGCATCCACGAGCTGTACGTCTGGCCGCTAAAAATTATTTACCACTTCAAGTGCTCTCTTTTAAAGACCCTGAACGCGCTGGTACATTAATCCAAGGCCCCGGCTCCCGTACAGATCAGATTAAATTTGAGGATGCATGATGAGAGCCTTTCCCCTATTGCGCCTGCTTATCAACCCCGACCTGCCTGAAGGACTATCTTCGCTTTACGAGAGAAGTGCTACGCGCATCTTTATTCAATTACTCATGCAGGAAGAATGGTACGGCAAACCGAATGCTACAGAAAGATTTCAAAAAGCGATCCCCTTATTAAAATTCTCACCAGTTAAACAAGCCCCAGCAAACTTATCGATTTATTTTCTCTGCAACTACCGGCCAGATGCATTTAAGTTTTTCTTTGAGTTGCTAACGCGCTGGCTCATCCCGGGAAAACGCATTAATGTCGAACTCTTTTTCGCTGTTGATATCACTGTGCCTGAATGGGGAGATGAGGTCTACACAATGGCAGAAGTTATTGTGCGCCTAGAAACAGCTCAGGACATCTCTGCCATTTTTGACCACCTCCCCCGTCTCGAGGACGAAATTCGTCTTGGCGTTAGCTCAGCGCACCATGCGATGCGCATTTTAGAGCTCAAAGGCCTCGTAACAGACGAAAAGATCGGCATGATCAAAGAAAATCTCACAACCATTATGCGCAGAGGCGTGAGGAATATTGATCTCGATATACTTTCTGAAATGCAATTTTTTCTACTAAACTGCTCCGAAGCATTTAAGCGGCACCATGAGCATCAATATATTTCGCGCCTTATTTGCTGCCACTATATTTTTAGGAAATCCATTAAGAATTTAGCTGAGCAAAAACCAGACAAACTGCATGTGCTCATTAAGTTTACCAAAACACGCATTCACACATCCAAAGGATCTAGAAGTGTGCTTGGTATTTTAATTGCTCTTAACTTGCGCGGTGAATATGAACTCTTTGAAGAACGTCACCTATTGCGCGCGATCCATTCTCTACAGAGTGATCTTGTATCTATTCCTGACTCATTTGTCCTCACCTGCACCAATAACACGACGCAGCGTCTTTTATACCTAGAAGTCGAGAAAAAAAATAGCGGAGCTCTCATCACTCCACTTGAGTTTAAAAGGTTGCGCAAGCAGCTGCCAGCACAGATTAAAAATCACGTTGAGGTGCTCTTAAGGGCAACATTTATGCCTCGCAATGAAGAGGAAATCTTAAGACACATCTTAACGCTAAGCAAAGAGATTAAATATGTACGCGATCTGCCTGAAGTCATCCTAGACATCGATCGTCAAACAGCACAGTCTCTTGCCTTCACAGTAATTCTTGTACGCATTTTGAAACCAGAAACCCTACCATTGGCTGATTTACTTGCTCAATCTAAAAGTGGCATGATCTTTGCCATTGACCGTACTAAAACAGTTGGTATGTTGCGCAACAAATACCCCAAAGAAGCCTCTGTCTTTACTGTGCGATTAGATAAAGCGCACTTTTTGAAAGAAGATCTTTATATCGATCTTTCACAGGCACGCCGCACTGTTTTTGAGGAGCTTATCCATCTTATTGGACCTTTAAGAGATTTCAATGGTGGGATGATCTCCTCACAAAGCGAACTACTGTCAAACCTCAGAGGATTACTTGGTGGTGTCGCTTTACGACATCCTCTGCTGTTAGAACGCTTCTTCTACTCACTTCAGCCAGCTGTCATGCGCTCTATCCTTGATCCCAAACAGATCAAAACTCTCTTTTTACTGCTTTTGGATGCTTTAGAAGATGGAATTCCAGCTGGAGAGCCCGTCAGCTTACACACGGAACATCATGCAGATTATTTATTGATGATCATCGCGTCAAAAGACCTCTCTTTCCAACCTGTACTCACTCACGCAGTCGACTCCCTTATGTTGCCGGGACTCACATTGACCAGTTTTTCTTTAACGGTGCAAGAAACTCACTGTTTAGGTTATCTTTATAACTGTCAAGAATCGACAAAGACTTCACATTTTTATGCCACAGTACGCTCAGCTTTGCGCACATGGCGCGATATGTGATTTATACCCATCCCGCCTGAAGAATTGGTTTTAGACAGAAGAGAAAGCCCCGGGCTTGAGTCAGAAAAAGTCCTTATATTAGTAATATGGAGGCTTTTTTTCTGGCGCGATCGCGAAAGCTTTTTCTTCGACCTAAAACCAATTCTTCAGGTGGGATAGGTATAAATAATGTGAGAGCCTTTAAATCGGCTTTTGAGCTCACGTTTAAACCAAAGGCATCAGTTGACTTCACGCCATCATTCGATCAGACGCTCTACCCTCGATTCAGGGTTAATTGTTGTAACGCATGCAATGCCACATCTTCATAGCACTTCAGCAGGAATTTATGGACGCGTGGGTGGTCGTTTTGAAGATGCTTCGAAAATGGGAATATCCCACTTTGTCGAGCATATGCTCTTTAAAGGATCACAACATTATTCCGCCAAACAGATTAGCCAGCTTATCGAAGGCAATGGCGGATATCTCAATGCTTACACCGCTGAAGAGCACAGCTGTTTTTATTTCAAGACCCTTAAGAAGAGCCTTTTTTCATCTCTAGACGTCCTTGTCGACATGTATACAACTCCTCAATTCAATAAAGAGGAATTTGAAAAAGAGCGCGAAGTTATTCTCGAAGAAATTCACTCTTATGAGGATAATCCTGCACAAGCCATTGACGATCTTTTTGCATCTGTTATTTGGGAAGGACATCCCCTTGCGCATTATATCCTTGGCGAGCCCCACCACATTGAAAAGATGACAGTGAAACATTTAGAAGAGTACTTCGAGGCCTACTACACGGCCCCAAACACAGTACTTTCAGTGGCTGGCCCGATTGATCACGATGAAGTGATGCAGTGGATAAAAGAAAATGAACATCGCTTTCGACTAGGTCATGAAAATCATTGCACACCATTTCTATGGGAACAGAATAAACCGCGCACTAAAAAAGTCGATAAAGATCTCGAACAATGCCATTTGCAATTGGGCTTTCCAACAGCTGGAAGAGATAGCAGCGATGAATACACCTTGCATGTTCTCAATACAATTGCGGGTGAAAATATGAGCTCTCGCTTGTTTCAAGAATTACGTGAAAGGCGTGGCCTTGCCTATCACGTCTCTTCAAGCGTGGATTTTTATGAAGAGGTAGGCTGCTTTTCGATGCAATCTAGTCTTGACCCTGAAAAGGTTCAAGAGTGCATTGATGAAACACTTGTGGTTCTTGAAAGTCTTCATACGCTTGATCCTTTAGAATTAGAACGTGCTAAGGGATTTATCATTGGCCACACGCTACAAGAGAGTGAAAATTCCTTGTCTGCTATGCTATGGATTGGAGAACAGGCGATTGATCGCAGGGAAGATTTGTCTTTCGATGGCTTTTCCAGTAAAATACAAGAAGTAAAACAGGAAGAAGTTGAACACCTTGCCAGACGGTTATTTGACCCAAATAACCTAACACTCGCGATCATCGGGCCTTCGCACAATGACATTGAAGATTAAGGGAGTCCAAGTTAAAGAGAGTATTATGCTAAAAAAAGAACAGATCTTAATAGCTCCATCTATATTTGGTGGTGATTTTGGTCGTTTAGGTGATGAGGCAAAACGTGCCGAAGACGCCGGCGCAGATCGCCTTCACATCGACATTATGGATGGGCATTTCGTTAAAAATCTGACTCTGGGCCCAAGGGCTGCCGAAGCGATTCGCCGCTCCTGCAACCTGTTTCTCGAAGTCCACTTAATGATGTATAATCCCTTCGATTATGTAGAAGCCTTTGCAAAAGCGGGAGCCAACCTCATTACGTTCCACTTGGAAGCCACCGAGGATATTGACGAAACCATTGACTTCATCAGAAAATGCAATATGCAAGTTGGATTAGCGATCTGTCCTGAAACTTCAGCCACTCTTTTGCTAAAATACCTAGAAAAAGTTGATCTTATTTTAGCAATGACTGTCAATCCTGGGTTTGGAGGGCAAAAGTTTATTCCTGAAGTGTTGGAAAAAGTTGCTTTTCTGCGCGACACCTGTAACCAACTCCGCATTGGTGCTCATGGGAAAGTTTTCCCCGCCGATGCTACTTTTGATCCACTCGATATCGAAGTAGATGGGGGTGTTATCCCCGAAACTGCAGCGCAATGTATTCAAGCTGGCGCTAACGTTCTTGTTGCGGGTTCCTACCTCTACAAACACCCACAGATGAAAGATGGAATCCAAACTCTCAAAGGAGTTTCATAAAGATGGCACTGTCCGAGAAAAAATTAGAGTTCTTATATGAAGAAGACGATGCTTTCTTATTCTTAGATGTTTTACAGTTGGAGATCATCTCCATCCCGAAGAGCATCACAGGAAAGTCTAACCTCTATTTAAAAGAGGGTATTCAAGTCCGAGCTACAGTCGATGAAGATGGCTCGGTGCTGTCGATCCAGCTTCCTCAATTTTTAGAATTGATGGTTGCAAAAGTCGATAAGCCAACTAAAAGTCGCGCCTCTCAAGACACTAAGTTAGCGTGTTTAGAGACGGGAGCACAGGTGAATGTCCCCTTGTTTATCGAAGTGGGCGACATCATTAAAGTAGATCCTCAAAATAACGAGTACATTCAGAGAGTTTAAAGAGTGGAAGCATGGAGCTAAAGCAAATTAAAGAACTGATCGCTGCGATGGGGCGTTCCGATCTTTCAGAATTGACCATCAAAGAAGGTCCTTTTGAGATCCAACTTAAAAGACCACAGTCGGGCAGCCAATTATCGGCAGCAGCCCTTTATACACAAGATTTTGATCAACCAGTCAAATCACTCCCCTCGACAGCAACCCCCTCTTTGGCAGCGGTCGCTCCTATTACGCCTCCTAGTGAAGTAGATCAAAATAGCAAATTTGTAACATCACCCATGGTGGGTACATTTTATAGCGCTGCAAGCCCCGATGATCCAGCCTTCATTAAGGTCGGAGATCGCGTCGATGCAGAAACAGTCGTTTGCATCGTTGAGGCGATGAAGGTGATGAATGAGATTAAAGCGGGTGTCAGTGGCGTTGTTGCTGAAGTATTGATCGACAATGCAAGTCCCGTTGAATTTGGCACAAAATTAATGCGCGTTGTATGAAAAAAGTTCTGATTGCTAATCGCGGAGAGATCGCTGTACGCATTATTCGCGCCTGTCACGATTTAGGGCTACAAACGGTTGCCGTTTATAGCACAGCGGATGCAGAAGCGCTTCACGTGCTTCATGCAGATGAAGCGGTCTGTATTGGACAAGCTCCCTCTGCAAAATCCTACCTCAAGATCCCTGCGATCTTATCTGCTTGTGAAATTACAGGGGCTGACGCAGTCCACCCTGGCTATGGTTTCCTAAGTGAAAATGCCAATTTTGCTTCTATCTGCGAAAGTTGTGGACTCACCTTTATTGGACCTACCGCTGCTGCCATCAGTCTTTTAGGTGACAAGGCGCAAGCCAAAGCCACGGCAAAAGCTGCTAAATGTCCCGTTATCCCGGGATCAGATGGCGTCGTGACTACCCCCCAAATCGCCCTTGAAGAAGCCCATCGCATTGGATTCCCCATCTTCATCAAAGCTGTTGCAGGAGGGGGCGGTAAAGGGATTCGCATCGCACATAATGAGGAAGAGTTCCATAAGCAATTTTTGGCAGCGCGCGCAGAAGCTGAGGCTGCTTTTGGCAATCCACAGCTATACTTGGAAAAAATGATCATGAATCCTCGGCATATTGAGGTACAGATCTTAGCTGACAAGCATGGCAACTGCATCCATTTGGGGGAACGCGATTGTACAATTCAGCGTCGTAGACAAAAATTGATCGAGGAGACACCCAGTCCTATCCTCTCTCAAAAATTGCGCGAAAAAATCGGTTTAGCAGCGACTCAAGTCGCCAAAGCTGCTAAATATACTTCTGCTGGAACAATCGAATTTTTGCTCGATAAAGATCTGAATTTCTACTTTATGGAGATGAATACACGCATCCAAGTAGAACATACAGTGACGGAAGAGCTTACAGGCATCGATCTTGTCAAAGAGCAATTGCGTGTTGCCATGGGACAGCATTTACCTTTAAAGCAAAAAGAAGTGACCTTTAACGGCCATGTGATACAGTTCCGCATTAATGCAGAAAATCCTGCCTCTAATTTCGCGCCAAGTCCTGGTCGTCTAGAGCATTATCTGCCTTCTGGTGGCCCACATGTTCGCGTTGATAGTGCTTGCTATTCGGGATACCATATCCCCCCTCACTACGATTCCATGATCGCTAAACTAATCGTTAAAGGCGCTACACGCAATGAAGCGCTTGCTCGTGCAAAGCGGGCTTTGAAGGAGTTTCACATTGGCGGGGTCCATACCACGATCCCTTTTCACCAGTACATGCTGACAGATGAAAACTTCATCAATAATGATTATGATCTCAAGTATATTGACAACCTTATCGAACAAGGGTGCGACTTTAAACCCTCTGTCGATAGCAATCATCACTTTCATTAACTTTGATTTAGCGGGTCGCATTTTTAGTATCTACTCGAAATGCGCCTCGTTTCAAAAAAAACTTTTGCTCTTTTCCTACATTGCTGCTATATCAAGAGATAGATAGGCGTGTACTAAGGAGGAATCATATGTCACATGCAAAGCATCATTTAAAAGCATCTCGTCACGATTTAAAAAGCAAAAAAGGTGGCGTTAGTGAGTCTGAAGAAACTGTGAAGGCTACATCTGGAAAGTGTCCCCATTGCGGTTGTAAAAAATCAGACTGTCAATGCGGCAGCTCGTGCGGCTGTAAGTAACACCGCCACATTAAGATCAATCACCCTCCTGCAATAAACGTGAGGGTGAATCACCCTCTCTTTTTAGCAAAAACCCCTAAATTGTTTGCAAAAAAAAAGCCTAGAGAGATATACTCTCTGGCAGGTTAAGGGGCGTATAGCTCAGTTGGTAGAGCGCTTGTCTTACACACAAGTGGTCATAGGTTCGAGTCCTTTTGCGCCCATCACCTTATGGATTTTCTTTTAGTACTCACCTTACGAGCGGGGTTGCAAAGTATTTCAAAAGGGCCCGTGGAAGACACTGAATTCCACAGGGTATCTGAAAGACTGATGCCAAACTGCTGGATTAGTTGAGTTAGTAGATATTCCTACCAGATACCACCTTATTTCGTCCGTTTGCGGGAGTAGTTCAATTGGTTAGAGCACTGGCTTGTCACGCCAGAAGTTGCGGGTTCGAGTCCCGTCTCTCGCGTTTTCATTTAATGTTTTTTTCTGGTCTCTCTAGAAGTAGGTTGACATGAAGGCTAAATCCACAAAAAGGTCGTTTGTCTCTTACTTCGTTACTTTTTTGTGGTTAGCAATCGGCTCTCTTTTAGCCGCCATCAGCGTTAAACTCATCTTAACCCCCAATAATTTGATCGACGGTGGCGTTGTTGGTATCGCCATGATTGGTTCCTACCTTTTGGGACCTTCTACCCTAGCTTATCTCTATATTCTCCTTAACATTCCCTTCCTATGGCTGGCCTATCGCTCAATTGGAAAGGTATTCGTTATTCAAATGTGTTTAGCAGCGGTCTTCTTTGCCATTTTCACCGTATTATTGGAGCAAGCGCCCCCCATCCGAGGCGACATGCTAGAGATCATCTTTCTAGGCGGCGTTATCCTAGGCGCTGGAGTAGGTTTAGTGATCCGCAAAGGGGCGTCCCTGGATGGAACAGAGATTTTAGCCATTCTCATCAACAAGAAGTATGGTTTTACCGTCGGCCAGGTCATTCTCTTTATTAACATCTTTATCTTTGCCGCTGCAGGTCTTATCTACCAAGACTGGCATACAGCCCTGCAATCGCTCATGATTTATATTGTGGCGAGCAAAATTATGGATACGGTGATTGTCGGCCTTGAAGAAACAAAATCTGTAATCATCGTTTCTTCGCGTCCTAAACAGATTGCTACCTCAGTCATGAAAGAGCTCTCTCTCGGTCTAACAGTGCTTTATGGGCGTGGGGGCTATTCCAATGCTGAGCAAGAAATTCTATATGTCATTGTTGAGCGTCTACAGCTTGCTGAATTAAAATCCATCGTCCACAGAGAAGATCCTGGTGCTTTCATCGCCATCGAAAACCTGCACGAAGTAATCAACGGACGTACTAATCCCCGCCAACTAGCTAAGCGTCGCAAATCCGCTCAAACGTCTGCGGCACATTAACAGCGGCATATTCCAAGTATTTTATCGCCTGCGCTGCAATCCAAAAACTTCCACACATAAGAATGGGGTGCCTTCTAGACAGGAGCGCTTTAAACTCTTCTAAAGTTGGAGCCTTCCTAAGAGCGGGAATCCATTCGACCATTTCTTCATAAGTCACCAAACTCTCACCCTCAAGCAGATAGATCGCTTCACATCGCTCACGTACAAATGCAGCGACCTCTTTCCAATCCTTATCCCTTTTCATCCCCAAAAGCAGTAATGGCCGCATTGTAAAATGCAAAGATGCAAAAAGAGCTTTAATCCCATGTAAATTATGAGCTACATCGATCACACAACGTCCATCAGCCACTTGCATACATCGCCCCCATGGCCTATAACGAATAGCTTCTTGGATGATTTCTTGATCTACTTTTAGCACTTGCAGGACCTTAGCGGCAGTTGCACTGTTTTTAAAGTCAAAGGATAAAGCAGAAGTATCTGCATAATAGAGAGGAGCATTGAGCCTTGCAGCGTGTTTTTCAAAAACCTCTCGGCAAGAGATGTCGCGAGGAATCACCACGGGACAGCGACATTTAATAATACCCGCCTTTTCTGCAGCAATTTCTTCCAGCGTATTACCGAGCAGGTTTTGATGATCAAAACCAATCGATGTAATGACTGAGACAAGAGGCTCGATAATATTTGTATAATCCAGTCGCCCACCCACACCCACCTCGATCACGGCAACATCCACTTGTGCCTCTCTAAAAACGCACAGGGCAGTGAGTGTCACCCATAAGGAGAAATTTAAACGCGGATCAAAGAGCCTCGTACCCCAACTTTCTACAAGATCTTTATCTGCAAGCTGACCATTGATTTGGATGCGTTCATAACAAGAGAGCAGGTGAGGTGAAGTATAAAGCCCCACCTTTTTTCCCTGTTTTTCTAAAGCTACTGCAATTTTTGTAGAAACTGACCCCTTGCCATTGGTTCCAGCAACATGAATGGTAGGAAATGCGCGCTGCGGATCCCCCCAGTAACGCGCCAACTGTCTCATCAACTCGATATTAGAGCTTTTTTTACTGTTGAAAGATGCGCCATAATAATCAAATAGCTGCTGAAAGGAACTCTTCATAACGGATGCGTTCTTGCTCTGCATGATTTAAAAGCATCAAAGTTGTCTCTACTGGAGCAAAAGATGATCCGAGATAGCTATTATGTTTTTGGGGGCCATGAAAATCGGAACCGCCCGTCATGAACCACCCCTTTTTATCGGCGATCTTCATCCACCGCTCATTTTGCTCTTGCAGGTAGCGACCATAAAAAACTTCAATTCCATCAAATGGCATATGGAGCAGGCTTTGAATCAAGCGCTCTTCATAAACGAGGTGAGGATGAGCAATCACCGCCTTGGCGCCTGCTTGCTGAATCCACTCAATGGTCTCTTCCACTGAAAATGCCTCTCCTAAATCAAAGGCGGGCTTACCCTCCCCTAGATAACATTGAAAAGCCTCTTGCATGGAATTGACATATCCTTTATGGACAAGGGCTTGAGCAATATGTGGACGACCAATGGAATAAGGATGGAGACCTAAATCCTCCTCTGTGATTAATATCCCCAGTTTCTTTAGTTTTGCCAAAATGCGCTCATTGCGATCTGTGCGACGCTCGGCATGCTTTTTGCATAACTGACGAATCGTGTCATTCTTAGGATAAAAGCCGTAGGCAAGTACATGTACGGAATGATTTAGAGATTGGGCTGAAAATTCGACGCCAGGAAGTATCTTAAGACCAAAATTGATATTGGGGTCAAAAAGGGTGTCATAGGCAGCTATGGTATCGTGGTCTGTGATGGAAATAGCTTGCAGCCCTTCTTGGCGTGCAAGCTCACATACCTGCTGGCAATTTAAGGAACCATCAGAACAGTCTGTATGAATATGCAAGTCTGCACGCAATTCCTCAAAAGTCCGCATCACCACTCCGATCTTGGGATAAAGAGTTCATTATAAACGATTAGGTATTTTCTAAATCACAGGAAAATATACCCATTCCACTTGAAGAATTGGTTTTAGGCCAAAAGAAAAAACTTCAAGTGGAATGGGTATACCAGCGGCAATGCAACATTTGCTCTTTATGCAGATCTCAACCAGGAGAACCACCCGCTAGGCGTTTGTGCAACTGAAGGCTCTACTAACACACCTTCCTCATCGTGACTCTGTAGGCCCGTTACCTGCGCCTGGTACAGCCCTTCTAACGCAACACTTTTTTTCATCAGCTCACTGCTTCTCTCTTTGCAAAAAGCCTTTAAATCAGTCAGTTCCTTAATAAGCTGATCGATTGCATGCTCTGGTGAATTTTCTGCTAATTCTTTTAATTGCTGAACTCTGCCCGTCATCGCACAAAAAGCTTGATCACTCTCTTTGATCTCTCCCCCTTTGCCGACGCGTTCCTGATAGGCTTTAGTCATTTTTTCAGTTTTAAGAGCTGCTAAAGATCTCTTCGACCACTCTTCGACATGATTGAAAAGGGACAATGCACTGATTCTAATCTCAGTAATACCAGACATGATTTTTTCCTTTTTTTTGATTGATAATGGGTGCTCAAGCTAAAAATAAGAAAATGACGTATTTTATGTAAAGATTTTTTTAAGATTAGCCGAATATAGCTAAAAAGAGCCCCTCAAGAGAAGCCGTGACAGAAGAAGATCTCTCAAAAAGAACTTTGAATTCAAGAACAAGTTGCCAAGCGCGCTCGTAGTATTCTGGCTGATCAAGAGCCCATCGCTCGCGACTAAGGCGCAATAACTCCTCCAAAAAAAGGGGCATCAAAGCGCGATCAAGCTGTTTACCCATCCACTGCGCACACTGAATAAGGGCGTGATGTGACCAGCTCTCTCCCTCCTTGACAAGGCTTTTCAACTGTTGCATGAGTTCTAAAGGTAAAAGATCCCCACTTGCCGCACCATTAAATGCGATCTGCACAGCTCTTGACAGAAGTGTAGGAAGAATGAATGCAGAAGCTGGCGTCCGTAAAATGAGAACCACAGAACAGATCGGCTCTTCCAAGATTTTCAAAAGCATGTTACTTGCAATTGGCGACAACAGATGTCCTTCATTGAGAACACATACCTTGTAAGCACCTAGCCCAGGCGGTGTTTTCAGCTGTGAGCGCACCTGTTGAATCTCTTCTACCGTATAGGCTGCTCCTTGAGGCGAAAAATATAACACATCAAAAGCTCGATTTTCTTTCGCGACAAGTTGCTCAATAAAGTAGGTGCTCATCTCTTGCGTATGCTCAGATGCGCCAATAAAGAGGTAAAAGGGGGCGATACTCTTTTGTTGCAGTTGATTGTCAAACCAGTTTTTTATTTGACTATTCTGCGCATTGATCAATTCTTGAGAGCTTGATGCCATTGCAATACTTTTTTAGCTTCACTAAGGATCTTATCAGGCGACTCTGTAGCGTCGAGGACGACGATACGCTCTGAATCACTAGCCGCTGCCGTTAAAAAGGCTTGGCGGACTGTTTCGTGGAATTGCACCGAGGCAGCATCGAAACGATTATCCTTGCCGCGCGCCCGGGCGCGTTTCAACCCAATCTCAACGGGCAGGTCGAGTAAAAAAGTCAAAGACGGATGCAGCTGATGCGAGGCAAAAAGTGACATCTCTTTGACAAGCTCGTAAGGCAAACCGCGCGCAGCCACCTGGTAAGCGATGGTCGAATCAATAAAGCGGTCGCAAATCACCACTTTTCCGGCGTGCAAGGCGGGTTTTATCAATTGATGGACATGCTGAGCACGCGCAGCTAAAAAAAGAAGCACTTCGCTTTCTATCGCCAATGCCTCTTTGTCCTGATCGAGGAGCCAATGACGAATTTGTTCCGCCAAAAGGCATCCTCCAGGCTCACGCGTCACGACTACTTCATAGCCCTCTTCTCGCAAAGCATCCTGCAGGGACATCGCGAGAGTCGTTTTACCTGCACCCTCTCCCCCTTCTAAAGTAATAAAGCGCTGAGTCATTCGCTCTCTGCCACGATTTCAACAGGAGGCAACGGTTGTTCTTTGGTATCTTCATCAGCCTCATTGTCAGCAATTTTTTGGAAGACTAGCACATGGTCACCAGAGGATAGTTGAATTAACTTTACCCCTTGTGTCGAGCGCCCAATGATGCGTAAATCGCGCATCGAAATGCGCACCGTCTGTCCTTGATGTGACATCAATAAGACGCTATCTTCATCGACAACTCTCACTGCTCCCACAACACATCCATTGCGCTCACTTGTCACAATAGAGCGCACTCCACTGCTACCGCGATTTGTTTGACGATACTCACTCACCAAGGAGCGTTTACCAAAGCCATTTTCACATACGACGAGCACGTTATCATCTGGTTGCACGACTTGTGCTGCAACGACAGCATCATCTTCAGCTTTTAGGCGCACGCCGATTACACCACGTGCAACGCGACCCATAGGGCGCACCTGAGCTTCATCAAAACGCACTGCCATTCCTTGACGCGTAAAGAGCATGACCTGATCAGAGGGACGCACGAGATGTGCAGCAATGAGCTCATCCCCTTCATCGATGACCAAGGCATTGACTCCCTTTTTTCTAGGGTGGCTAAATGCAATGAGCTCTGTTTTCTTTACAATTCCTTGGCGCGTGGTCATCAAGACAAAGGATTCAGCGTCAAATGCGGGAACACATAAAATCTTAGCGATTTTTTCGCCCTCTTGAAATCCTTCCAACATGCTAATAATCGGTTTACCTTTCGCCCTGCGACTGCCTTCTGGCACTTGCCATACTTTAAGCCAGTAACATCTACCTTTTTCTGTAAAGATGAGTAGCATCTGATGCATTGAAGTGGAGTACAGATCCTTCACTGAATCGCCCTCTTTGCGGCCTTCAAAACCCATTACACCTTGACCGCCGCGACGCTGCTCTCTAAAGGTTTCCACAGGCATACGCTTGATGTAGTCATCAGAGGAGATCGTTAAGATCATGGGTTCATCTGCAATGAGGTCTTCGACGGACATATCATCTTCAGCTGGCTGAATCTGAGAGCGTCTTCCACTTGGATGATTCTTTTCCATCTCTTGTAATTCGGTGCGAATAATGCTGCGCACTAGTTCTTCACTTGCAAGGATTGATTGTAGCTCTGCAATTTTATTGAGCAACTCTTTGTGCTCTTCTTCAATCTTACCTTGCTCGAGAGCTGTTAATTGGTAGAGGCGGAGCTCTAAAACAGCAAGCGCTTGGCGCTGCGACAGGTCAATTGCTTGTATAAGTGAATCTTTAGCCTGTTCGCGATCCGTACTTTGACGAATAATCGCAATCACGCGATCTAATTGGCCAACAGCCTTTAAAAAGCCCTCTAAAATATGCGCCCGAGCTTGTGCTTTAGCTAACTCAAAACGTGTGCGACGGCGAATCACTTCAATGCGGTGAGTGATCCAGCATTGAATCATTTGACGCACATTCATCACTTTCGGCATACCCTTATCAAGGGCGAGCATATTACAGCCAAAAGTTGTCTGCATATCGGTGTATTTGAAAAGTTGGTTAGCGATCACATCGCCCACTTCCCCGCGCTTTAACTCAAAAACAATGCGCATTCCGTCTTTATCTGATTCATCGCGTACATCAGAAATGCCTGTGATCTCTTTGTTGTTTACAAGATCAGCTACATGTTCGACAAGACGCGCTTTGTTCACGAGATAAGGCAGCTCTGTCACAATGATGCGCGTCTTTTCACCCTCTTCTACACTATGCACAGCACGCATGTAGACTTTTCCACGCCCCGTCTCATAGGCGTCTTTAATCCCTTTTTGACCACAGATAATACCACCTGTTGGAAAATCAGGACCTGGCATCACAGACATAATTTCTTCAATAGAAACAAGAGGATTATCGAGTACTAGAAGAGTCGCCTGAACCAGTTCTTTAAAATTATGGGGAGGAATATTGGTCGCCATCCCGACAGCAATGCCGGAAGAGCCATTGCAAAGAAGATTAGGGAATTTGGAGGGAAAAACTGTCGGCTCCATTTTCGTGTCATCATAGTTGGGCACGTGATCGACAGTATCTTTATCGAGATCTTCCATCAACTGCATGGCAGCTGCCGTCATACGTGCTTCCGTGTAACGCATCGCCGCTGCAGGGTCGCCGTCAATCGACCCAAAGTTACCTTGCCCGTCAATCAGGCAATAACGCATGTTCCAACTTTGTGCTAAACGAACGAGCGTTGGATAGATGACTGTTTCACCATGTGGATGGAAATCCCCGGAAGTATCCCCGCAAATCTTGGCGCACTTTCTGTGCTTGGCCCCAGGCGATAAATGCAGCGCGCGCATCGCATAGAGAATACGGCGTTGAGATGGCTTAAGTCCATCTCTGGCATCTGGTAGAGCTCTTGAAATAATGACAGATAGGGAATAGCGCAAATAGCTTTCCTTCATCTCCTCTTCAACATTGCGAGCGACGATCTGGATATGAGGTGTGTCGGACATGATCTTTCCCAAATGAAATTAAATATCTAGATTTTTAACAGCGAGGGCATATTGCTCAATAAAGGCTCTGCGCGGTGGCACATCTTCGCCCATCAGCATGGTAAACATGTGGTCAGCACTAATCGCATCGGGCAGTGTGACTTGCAGAAGTGTGCGACATGAAGGATCCATTGTTGTTTCCCACAACTGATCCGCATTCATCTCACCGAGACCCTTATAGCGTTGTAACTCAATCCCTTTGCGTCCATTTTGACGAATGGCATCGAGAAGCTGACGTAAGCTCCACACCTGCTGCACTCCCTCATTTTGATATTCAAAGAGAAGTTGCGAGCCAATGGCGCACTGTTGTAATTTCCACGGCGCAAGGCGTGTTTCAATTTTCTCAATCTCATCATCAGCATAAAGCTCAAAGAAAGTAAAACGCTGCGGCTCTTCTTGTCCTGCTGTTCTTTCACGATGCTCATGATGTGCCTGTTCAAGCTCTTCCTTTGTATTGACAAAGGCAGATGCTCCTTCCTTCATGACAACGTAACGTGGCCACAATCCATGCTCTTGATGATAATGCAAGAATTGCTCAAAGACGATCCCTTTGCGCTCGAGACGCGAGATGAAATTTTCCACTTGTTGCAGTGCTGTGACCATGTGTTGCAATTCATTATGTGCAACTGGCTGCCCCTTAGGATCAGATAGATGGAAGTCACTGAGCCCGAGTTCAATCATGTAATGATCCATTTCCTGCTCGCTCTTGATATAGCGACTTACTTTTTTACGCGTCACTTTATAAAGTGGGGGTTGAGCAATATAGATGAAATTGTTCTCGATGAGTTGTGGCATGTGGCGATAGAAAAAAGTCAGCAATAGAGTACGAATATGAGATCCATCGACGTCGGCGTCGGTCATAATAATAATTTTATGGTAGCGCAACTTTTCAATGTTGAAATTCTGTTCCCCAATACCGCAGCCTAAAGCGGCAATCACCGTGCCGACCTCTTGGTTCTGGAGAATCTTTTCCAAACGCGCTTTTTCCACATTCAATATTTTTCCGCGAATAGGCAGGATCGCCTGAAAACGTCTATCGCGACCACCTTTCGCAGACCCACCCGCTGAGTCCCCTTCGACGATGTAAATTTCGCAAAGGGAAGGGTCTCTTTCGGAGCAATCCACAAGCTTTCCAGGAAGACGCGCACTATCCAAAGCGGATTTGCGCAACGTTAAATCGCGCGCACGCTTTGCTGCTTCACGTGCCTGTGCCGCTAGCAAGGTCTTTTCAAAGATCGTCTTGGCGATCACGGGGTTTTCTTCTAGCGCTACAGCTAATTCTTCACCGACAATCTGCTGAGCCACCGAGCCCACATCGCTATTTCCAAGGCGTTGTTTTGTCTGCCCCTCGAATTGTGGGTTAGCAACTTTTACTGAGACAACAGCCGTTAGTCCCTCGCGCATATCCTCGCCAGTTAGGGAAATTTTATCGCTCTTCAAGAGATTGTGCGATTTAATATAGGCGTTGAGTACACGTGTTAGAGCTGTTGAAAAGCCAGTTAAGTGAGTTCCCCCCTGACGCGTTGCAATATTATTAACATAGCCAAAAACTTGCTCTGAATAGCCATCATTCCATTGCATCGCAACTTCAAATTCAATGGGCGCATCATCGCCTTGACGTGTTCCAGAAAAGTACAGAGGCTGAGGAAAGAGGGGGTCCTTGTTTTCGTTAAGGAAACTAACGAACGAGACAAGTCCTCCTTCATAATGAAAATGAAGCGGCTCTTTGCCAAGATCGCGCTCATCGCGGAAGTGGATGGAGATCCCCTTGTTCAAGAATGCTAATTCGCGCAAACGCTTGGTCAAAATATCGGCATCATACTCAGTAATTGAAAAAATCTCTTTATCAGGCGTAAAGGTAACGCGCGTACCTCTCTTATCGGTAGATCCTACAATGCGCAGAGGAGAGATGACAGCTCCTTTTGAAAAGCGCATCTCATAAATATTTCCCAGATTAAAGACCTGAACGATTAACAGTTCAGAAAGAGCATTCACACAAGAGACACCCACGCCATGCAAACCACCAGAGACCTTGTAGGAGTCCTTATCGAATTTACCCCCCGCATGAAGGACTGTCATGACGACTTCCAGAGCAGAAACTTCGCGATCCGCCTTCTTAGATTGTCCTTCGTGGCGCTGAATAGGAATACCGCGGCCATTATCTTCAACAGTTACACTATTATCCGGGTGCACAATTACATGAATTTCATTACAATGGCCCGCTAATGCCTCATCAATGGAATTATCGACGACTTCATAAACCAATTGGTGTAAACCATTGGAATATGTATCTCCAATATACATCCCAGGGCGCTCGCGTACCGCCTGCAACCCTTCTAAAATGGTGATGGAACTTGCGTCATATTCTTTTGTCATTTTTATCCCATCCGAAAAACAATGTTGAGTATCATAAGATCTTTAAAACGTGCTTTCAATGCCTTAAGCAAGCGTTGCTGTTCTTGGCGCACTAATAAGGTATAGAGAGTCGAATTAGTGACTTGAACGGTCAAAACTCCTTCCACAAAGGAAAGAGGTCGCGTCATCTGAGCGATCTGATTGCCAGAAAGCTCTCCACACACATCGACAACTAACTGTGGCCATATACCAATCACATCTGTACCAGAATTGGCAAAAGAGCGTTCAATGCTTTCCAATACCTTAGGCATGACGTGCTGTATCGGTATCGCTGTGAGATCTGTTGTCGTGCCTCTCTTTCGGCGCGGTATCATCCCCATATTGGCTCACAAATATCTCTTAAGCACATCTATAGACAGCAGTTTTATTGGTCTCGAGTATACTCATTTATTTTCGAAAAAGCCAGTGAATTCGCAGGATAAACGCACCCCTCGCACCAAGCAATCCTAACCAAAGTATCACAGGTTCACACACCCCTCCTTTCTCGTTGAGCATGTGAACTGTCGCAAGTTCAGCTACATGCGAACTACTACATAGGCCTCTTCACACCACCATTTTTCTATTCTAAATAAAATCTTTACGCGGGATTTTGCAAAAGTATTGCTATTTTTTGCATATTCTTTACAATGAACAAAAACCAGGAGAATTCTATGACTAGCTTTGGCACTGCGATACGCTTACATCAATCACCCCCTTTACACAGCATGGTCTTTCCCCCACCCAGCGGCTCTTCTGCAAATTCCAAAGCTCCAATCAGCGCTCTTTTTGAGAAGATGCTACACCCAAACACTTCTACTAAACACCCTTCCTCCTCTTTTTATCCTGTTCGCGAAACACGCTTAGCTACAAAAGTCATCCCCATCGAATTTTCATGGCCTAATGACATTAATCCATTTGAAAATGCGCGCCACCTGAATACACTCTTAGAAGATGCCCTAGAATACACTTTAGATGAACTATCCTCCCTTGCAGAACAAAATAAAATTCAATTTAATCGCAGTAGCGCGCTCTTAAATCACCCCGAATTTCTTCATGCCATTTATCGCTTTATGACATTGCTGCTCATTGAGCATGCAGCGGTCAAAAACTCGACTCATGGCCCCGAACTTTCGCTCAATTCCCGGATTCATCTTTCTGCATCGCGCTGCTTTAAGGCAGCAGAATCTTCAAAAAAGAGCTCATTGGTTTTTGTCCCTCCTACCCCATTAATGACCACAACTCCCCCTCCGACGCTAACCTTTGGAGTAGATCCAGTGGGGCTTAGACGTATGTTTGAAACTCTTTTAGAGGAGGAAAAGGAGGCTGTTCGATGGAAGCTTCTCTCCCCTTTTATCCCTGAATCTGCACAAAGTCTGATCAAAGCCACTAACTCAACGCATCTCGATGTTCGCCTTACCTTAAACCTCTTACAAGACCTAGCCCTTGCCCTATTCACTTCTTATCACAATGCGTTAAAAGAGATTTTTGACAAGCACTTGGATCCCAGCATCCATCAACTTCCTATCGACAAAACAACCCCACCTCCACCTGAAGAGCTTGCTCCTGGCACTTGTCCATGGATATGTCGCATCGATGAGTCGTTAAATGCAATTTTTCCTCAATTTTCTGACTCACAATTAAAATGGGAAACTCTCTGGCGCGCGAATCGAGCAGGGGTTATTCCTCCCGATTCTCTTGCCATCGACCTATTTGAGCGTGTGCAAGCGCAATTTTACTATGGGGTAAAGGAACCCCTTTTTAAGGCGCTTTTCAGGGCAATCACAGGAAATGAAATCGCTGACAAACAAGAAACAGCATTTAGAAAGCTACTTGCAGAGTATTTGGCAACATCACCGATTACAATGCGTCTAGATGCTGGGCACCCCTTTTGCAACAAAGACCAAGCTCTTGATTTGGAAAAATACCGCCAGTGGCTCATCGCCCCAGCTGCATCTGACTATCGAGCAGATGAAATGGAACTTCAGTTACTAAGCAAAATTTTAGGCGTCAGAATGGGATGCTTCATCGATGGAGGCACATTTAATATATGTGATACTGGATTACTATGGCCGGGAATTTCCTGGGGACCAGCTACAAGTACGACGATCCTTCTCTTTAAGCACGAAAATGGGCTCTACAGCGCTCTTGCGCCGAAATGGACCTTTACCGACCCTTGTCCAGTGACTTTTGAACGACGTGATGATTATGGCGATGATGATGGTGATTGGACTTTAGCTTAAGGAAGTGCCGTGTTGGCGACGAACTAAAGTCGCGACACTTTCGACATGATAAGTCTGCGGGAACATATCAAAGGGCTGCACCTCTTGCAGGACGAAATGTTTCTCAACGAGAATTTTCAGGTCGCGCGCTAAGGTTGCTGGATCACAAGAAACATAAATGAGTCGCTCTGGGGGATTATTGCAGAGTGCTTGAAGCACGGCAGGCTCGCACCCTTTTCTTGGAGGGTTAATGACTACTACATCAGCAGGCAGCTGTTTTTCAAGAGTTTTTTCTGTCTCTCCACAGACAAAAAGGGCATTGTCGATGCCATTGCGCTGAGCATTGATTTTTGCATCCTCAACTGCCGGAGCTACACATTCAATACCTACCACGCGTTCACATAATTTAGCTAAGAAGAGAGACAGGGTACCTACACCGCAATATGCATCAACGACGCGATGATTGTGTGCGAGCTGTGCCGCGCTAGCCACATATTTATAGAGCTGCGCCGCCTGCCAAGGATTCACCTGGAAGAAGGAGGGCGCTGAGATATTAAATCGCACACCGAGCAACTCTTCCTCAATCGAAGAAGCACCCCAAAGCGAGTGAATATCACCTTGTAAAATGGCATTTGAATCATGTGGGTTGTGCTGATAAAGGACGCCCTTTACTGTAGGAATGACCTCAGCAATTTTTGAGGCGAGTTGTTGCACATGAGCATCTGGCGCATGCCATCCAGAAAGTAGCACTAGGGAAGCATCTGCATAGAGTGAAGAGCGTATCATAATATGGCGCAAGAGTGTGGGATGCTCCTGAATCAGCCTTTGCAACTGATTAAAAACTCTCTCACCTAGTTCCATGTGGATTGCGCATTGGTTCACTGGAACGACATCATGTGAAGAGGCAGCATAGAGCCCCATGACTTTTTTACCCTCTACCAGCGCAACAGGTAAAATGATCTTATTGCGATAAGCGAGTGGTTTGGGAGCGGAAATACAGGGGAAGACTTTATGAGAATCAAGGCCGCCGATGCGCTCAATAGCATCTTGCACCTTTTTGCGTTTCATTTGGAGCTGCAAATCATAATTCGCATGCATGAGATGGCAACCACCGCACTTGCCGAAAAGCGGACACATGGGCTTTTGTCGCAATTCATGAGGCTTGTGAATAGAACAAAGGCGCGCTTTTGCATAGTTGCGCCGCACCTCTGTCATTTCAACGAGCACCTCTTCGCCCAAAAGAGCCCCAGGAATAAAAATAACAAAGTCTTCAGCGCGTGCAACCCCTTCGCCATGGGCTCCAACTGACTCAATCACGACAACCTTTCGATCACCAACACACAAGTGAGCACGCGTCATGCAAAAGACTCCTTTCATCCACGAAAGGCTCTATTATACCTCAAACTCCATTTAACACAACGGATAGCCTATGCGGTTCCAGCATCGCTAAATACCCCCGCTAGCTCTGTTGGATGAATTGGACCACCATATGTTGGAGCACCTAGTCCGCCACCTCTTGCTTTCTTAGCTAACTCTTTCCCCTTCAATGCTTTTTTTCCTTGCACAGAGCTTTTCTGCTTACTTGCCTTTACCTGTCCCATCCTTCTCTCCTTTGGTTTGGTTATTTTAAAATTTGCATATGCTTCATCCTTATACTCTCATAGCACATGGTAATAAAAGTTTAAATATAAATTAATGCGAAGTTGGCCTTAAGGATCGATCTCATCAGCAAGCTTGGTGATGTCACCTGCGCCCATAGTGACAAGCAAGTCGTGGGATCCAAGAGAGGTGAGGAAGTGGTCTGCTAAAGCATGACGTGGAACATGAAGTGTTTTTTGCGGCAATGTGGTAATTAGGGCAGGAGTATCGATGCCACAGATAGGAGGTTCGCCAGCACCATAAAGATCGGTAATGACGAGGGTGTGATAGGAATGAAACGCCTCCTTGAACTGGTGAAAACAGTCGCGCGTACGCGTATAGCGATGTGGCTGAAAACAGACGTGGAGGCGATGAGTGGGATAGATTTCTGCGAGCCCCTGCAATGTAGCTCGAATTTCTGTGGGGTGGTGAGCATAGTCGTCGATCATAAGAAAGGGGGTGCGTCTCCTAATTTGACATCTGCGCGCTGTCCCCTGAAAGGAGGCTAGCCCCTGCAAAATCTTTTCTACTGGCACACCCATTTGACGAGCAGCAGCAATGACGGCAGTAGCGTTGAGCACCTGATGTGAGCCAACGAGAGGCAAAAAACCTTTGATTAATTCTTCTTTGAATAGAATAGTAAATTGATACCCGGAACAAATCGGCTCGACATGGAGTAAGCGGCAAATAGCTTGCGGATGCTTTCCATAGGAAATTCCCGGCAGCCCCATAATGGAAAGGTAAGGATCATCGGCACACCAAATAAGTCGATTAGGATCACTTACTTGTCCAGCAAACTGCTTAACTGCACTTTTTAGTGCATCAAGTGTACCGTAATGATTCATATGGTCATTATCAATGTTAGTGATAATGGCTCCGGTGGGTGTGTAATTTAAAAAAGAACCATCACTTTCATCCGCTTCAAAGATAAAGGGGCCATCCCCTGGTGCAGCATTGCGCTCTGTATTCGCTAAAATTCCACCCACTGCATAAGCTGGATCCCATCCGGCGTGTACTAGCACCCAACTCAAGAGGGCGCTCGTCGTCGTTTTGCCGTGACTCCCCGTAATGGCGACACTCTCTCTTGCTTGGCGCTGCAAAAGAGACAACATCTCCGAGCGATGCAACATCCGACACCCAAGTTCCTTTGCTCGCATCCGCTCGGGATGATTTTCCCTGATATCCGTACTAAAAACGACTAGTGTAGAGGGCGTCAACCAATCTACAGCTTCTTCTTGACCGACTAAAGCACCCTCTTTTCGCAAAGATTTAACGAGCGGGCTGATCACCGCATCACTCCCCGTCACATGTGTATCGGACCGCAGTAAGAGCCGCGCCACCGCACTCATCCCAATACCACCAATGCCAATCAAATGTATGTGTGCAACCATTCCCTGACCTCGTTAAATCTCCCTCGCGTCTATGCAATAGAGCTCAATAGAGACACAACTCTCCCCTGTGGTCTATAGTAGGTTCTGTGGTAGATATTTTTACTTAAAACACTGTTGATTTTTTTAACCACAGAGCCCACAGAGGACACAGAGGGGTGTGAACTATTACCAGTTTTACTCGTTTCTCAATAGAGTTGCAACCTAAAGCTTTTCATCTAACACTTATGTCATGCAGTGTTGACAAAATAAAACCAACATAAAGCCCCCTCCCTCTAATAAGCCCTCAAAGCAACCGAAGCTGAATACAGCGCGTGGTGGTGATATGAGAATAGCTTCGTGGAATATGCATGGAGGCGCTTGGAAAGAACAATCAGACTTCACGCCCGATTACAAGCCATAGACCACGGACGCAAGTATCCTATAAAAAGCCATTCAGTGACTCACCAGCTAACGCTGGTAAGTCATTGAATGAGAGATATTATTCAGCATGTGGATTAAAGTGAAGATAGCACTCATATTCTGCTGCGAAATCACTTTGCAACGGAGTAGAAAGAGCAAAGCGCTCTGCATCATAGCGCAATTGAACGCCTGTTATCCCCTGACAGGTTAAAAGAGTCAAAACTAACACTTCACCAATAGCCGCACTACCACGCACATAGGGGCATGCATGCGCCCAGAGCCAATGAAACTCACCTAACTGAAAAATATACTTTTTACGAGCCTCCGCATCTTGAGGATCAATGCAAGGGCTCACAAGCTTATTAAAGAGAACACCTAAGTGAGGCAGTAATTTTTGCATCGATTGAAACGAAGTATGCTCCCAACAATACAGAGAAGTCCATCTGTTAAGAATCTCATTCTTTGTTAACAATAATTCCTCAGTCTGTCCATTACTATGCGCGATAACAGTTGTAATTTGCTTCATCAAGTTTTGTTCTATTCGATGACACAACTCTCGATTGTTTTCGTCTTTCAGTACCCTGGTATAGAGTTTTATTTCTCTTCGTTTCCCAAAAAAATCCGCATGGCTATCGTTAAGTTTACTAGCCACACTTCGTCGCCACTCACCCAAAAGATCGATGATCTGATCGAAATCAATCCCCTCCTTTAGCTTAAGAAAAAGATGGGTAATCGCCGCTTGCTGCCTCTCTAAATAAATCTCATGCCGCTGCATTCCTCCATAATTCCTACAATCATCTTTACGCAAAGTTGATGGAACATGTGTCTGCATTTCTTCCATCACCTGTATCTTAGACGCAGCACCTTCTAAATGGACTCCTTGCTCTTTGAGCCACTTAAGTGACGATGGAAAGGAACAATCAAGCAATTTTTTCAACTCTTCTGACCCAAGCGTATTCGCCAGATTTTTGACTGCAGGAAACTCCTGAAACAACATTTCAAGCCCTTCAAGATCGCCGTTTTGCGCACAATTTTGCAGAGCAGCAAGTAACTCTTGATCAGTGGATCCCTCAGGAAGATAGACTTTGATCAGCTTGGCTAAATGAAGCGCACCAAAAGCGATCACCTCCCCAAGATGCAACCATTCAAGAGAATACTTTTGCCATAGCTCTTGAGGAATAAGCTCCGCAAGCAGGTTGAGATTTTGAAAAGCCGCTCTATGTCTTTTTGTCTCCTCATAAGATGCATTCTTATTTTTTGTTGACACCAACAGGCTTTTAATCTCTCTCTCGATACATTTTAATTGCAACGCTTCTATCGAGGAAATTCTTAGGCTATCAGAAAGGAAGTATGCATTCGATTCAAAAGAAGTGGCATCATTACACGCCGACGAGGGAAGTAGCTTCTGATAGTACTTTTTCCAACCAGAGATATTGTGAAAATCAGAGGGATGTTCAAACATAGCTTTATTGAGAAAAAAGTATACTAACCACTTCTCCATGCGATCTAATAGTCTCATTTGATCATTCATGAGAGACTCACATTCTTCTTGAAGCCAGTCTACTATAGTATATCCACCCACCCTACCATTAAAAGACTTGATCACTCTTTCAACACCATGAACACACTCCTCTATCTGCTGGCAACTTAGTGACTGTTGCGCCCTCTGCAATAACTCCAAGCATTGTTCACGATAAGATTCCTTCATATAAAATGACTCTAAATGCCCTAGCATTCTTGTTTCCCATTCCTGCAAGGATTCAACTGATGACTGATTTTCGATGACACAAGATGAGGATATGAGCGTTTTTAGAGGTGTAGAGGGCGACTGAACTTCTGTTTTTCGCTCCTCTAAAGAGCGCACAGCGAACGTATGAGTCTTTTGGTCGTCTTGAGAAAACTCTGGCGCGGCAGGGTCCACTATATTTTGACCACTGGTCTGATCCCTGATTAGGTGTCTTTGTATAGAAGTCATATGATGTACCCTCCAAAAAAAAATGCGGCTCAGCCCTTAAATATAAATCATCAAGGTCTTTCGTAAAAGAGTATCACAGAAAATAGAAATCGCCAGTTTAATTAAATAAACAAATTTATTTTGAAAGCGCTCATCTAAAGTCCAGTCAAGAAAACTCTTGCTTTTAGCGCGATTCTTAAGCTACGATGCACGCGTTATGAGCAAGAATCTCCACGACAAACACTTTCACGCGCTTTTAGAAGAGCGCGAGTTTGCCATTCCATTCCTACAGAGCCATCTACCAGAAGAGATCAAAAATCGCATTGATTGGAGCTCTCTTCATTTAAAAAGAATGGGAGGTAAACATGTCATTGGCATGACTAAAGCCTCTATGTATGCAGATATTGTATATCTGGTAGATCTTGACAATCTCCCGACACTGTTGTGGATACATATCGAACACCAATCAACCTTTGATCCCTTGATGCCCTTGCGTATTTTACAGTATCAAGTGGGAGAACTATTAGCGTATGCCAAAAACAATAAGACTCATCAACTGCCTGCCATTATTTCGCTGCTCTTTCATCAAGGGGTAAGGCCACTTTCTGAACCTGTTGAGCTCTCAAATGTGTTTGAAGATCCAGACTTAGCCCTGCGTTACCTGGGAAATCCTATTCTCATTGATTTACCAAGCATTCCCGATGCAGAGTTACTCGCACAGCCTGTCATTGGCCACATCGAGCTGCTTTTAAAGAAAATCCGCGGCCCATCTTTACAAGATAGTCTACCAGTGATCGTTTCTGGAATCAAAAATTTGAGTGACAGCTTGCGGCGTATCGTGTTAGAATACACTATAATGTGTGGTGAAGTAGATAGCGAAGTTTTACAACGCGTTATCACGGCTCACCTTCCAGAAGATGAGGAACATATTATGACAATTGTCAACCACTATAGACAGCAAGGACTCCAAGAAGGCATTCAAAAAGGCATGGAGAAGGGCATTCTCGAAGGTATGCAAAAGGGCGTTCTTAAAGGGCAGCAAGAAGGTATTCTCGAAGGCATGCGAAAAGGTGAAAGACAAGCAAGTCAAAGAATCGCACGCTCTCTTTTATCTCAAGGGATTTCCTTAGAATTAATCGTTGTATCGACAGGTCTTTCCGAAGTAGAAATCCGCGATTTAATTGAATAGCAGATTAAGCCTTTTGGTCCTCTTGAGAAAGCGTCCGCACGCCGGGCTTCACTATATTTTGACCACTTGTCTGCTCCCTGATTAGGTGTCTTGTATGTCTATTGCATGAGCAACCATTCCCTGACCTCGTCCTGTAAGGTGTTTTGAGGCCACTCTTGAAAGGAGCGCTCCAGGACTTGACGCATATGACTTCTGACAGCTTCGTTTTTCAAATGAAGAAGCGCTTCTCTCAACTGCTCTGATCCTTTATGCTGCTGCAAAAGAAGACACCCACCCGCAAGTGCTTTTGCATTCACTTCTTGATGGTTTTCGCTGGCGGTAGGCAAGGGAATAACGACCGCTGGAACCTGCCCAGCAGTGAGTTCAAAAAGTGTATTGGCCCCTGCTCGGCAACACGCAAAATCAGCCATTCCCCATGCATAATCCATACGCTCTTCAAAGGGGCGCACACACGCAACAATCCCTTTTTCAGCATATTTTTGCCGCACCCTTTCCTCATCCTTGGGACCTGTTAGATGAATCACCTGCAACCCATCACTAGGGCCAATTGCATCAACAACCATATCATTAAGTGCAACAGCCCCTTGAGAACCTCCAACAACCAAGAGCGTAAGCACACCTCGCTGCAACCCAAAATAGTCAGCCACCGAATCCGTTGATGGCACAAAACGTAAAGAAGGGCGCACCTGACGCGTTGTGCCTTTTAAATGCGCGGCGCTCTTTTTCCAACATATTCCTGTCCACTCGGCACCTGCACTCATCCATCGCACCACTTTTCCAGGCAATAGATCACTCGCATATAGAATATAAGGCACTCTCAAAAGACGCGCTGCAAGCAGCACAGGCAAAGTGTGGTAACTGCCAAATCCAATGACGCAGCAAGGGCGTTGCTTCTGTAAATAGCGAACAGAGCGCCATATTCCTTGCAGGATTAGATGAATTTTCCGATTAGAAGCGGGAATATCAAGGAAGGGATAGTCATCCTTAAAAAAGGTGTTTTTTGCAAGCCCGCCCCCCACAAAAGACACCTGAAATTCACTTTTGAGGGCGTTTGCAAGATGCACGGCTGGAAAAAGATGACCACCACTACCAGCGGCCGCAATAATAATTTTTCTCACAAAATTTGTTTAGGATGTATAATTGTTCCCATATGTTTGAAGCTCTAGCAATTTTTGAACGATTTTTTTGGGGTTATGTCGGCTTTTCGCTCGTTATTCTGCTCGGCATGTACTTTACCTTTAAAACGCGTTTCTTTCAACTACGCGCCTTGCCCAGTGTATTTCGCACCTTCTACCGATTCTTGCGGCAAGGTAACACACAAAAAGGTGCCGTCCACCCTCTAAAAGCTTTTTTTGCCTCTGTTGGTGGCATGGTGGGGATTGGAAATATCGTAGGGATCGTAACTGCGATCCAGATGGGTGGTCCAGGCGCGTTATTTTGGGTGTGGTGTGCTGCCTTCTTTGGAATGCTAATTAAGTACAGCGAAGTCTACCTAGGGATTAAGTACCGCCAAAAAAACCAAGAAGGGCGCTATGATGGCGGGCCGATGTTTTTTCTCCCCAAAGCCTTCCCTTCGATTGGAAAAGCTTTAGCGACACTCGCTGCAGTACTTTTATGCGTGTACGGGGTAGAGATCTACCAATTTAGCGTCGTCACCCATACTATCGAGTCTAACTGGGGGGGCAACCACACATTAATCGTTCTGGCCCTTTTAGGGGTCGTCCTTTTTGCCGGTATTGGTGGTGTGCAACGCGTGGGAAAAATTTGCACAGCCATCTCTCCTTTTTTCATGGTGCTCTACATCACCCTCGCTCTCATCGTTATCGGAAAAAACATAGTCTTTCTCCCAGCAATCTTTCAAAGCGTATTTTCAGCCGCTTTCACAGGACAAGCAGCTTTGGGTGGATTTTTAGGTAGCTCACTCTTATTGACATTACAACAGGGTACAGCGCGCGCCGCTTATTCTGCAGACTTAGGGATCGGCTATGACTCCATCATCCACAGCGAATCTTCAACGACA
The DNA here is from genome assembly GCA_964596685.1 of uncultured bacterium. Lineage (GTDB taxonomy): Bacteria > Chlamydiota > Chlamydiia > Chlamydiales > VFKH01 > CAZQVA01. Next base: position 29,819 of record CAZQVA010000015.1, read on the forward strand.
TTTCCCCAGCGACAAGCTCGCCTCGCTATTTTAGGCGTGTGTTTAGATAATTTTGTCTGTACGCTCTCCATTCTCCTTGTCCTCATTACGGGTTTATGGCACAGTGACGCTCCTATTCCTGCATCCATGCTTGTACAAACTGCTCTTAGCCACTATTTTCCCGGCATGCACCTCTTTGTACCCACCTTTCTCATGATCTTGGGCTATTGCACAATGATTGCTTACTTCTGCGTTGGCATCAAATGTGCTCAATTTTTGAGTAGAAAGTGGGGTAAGCGCATTTATGTGATTTATGGAGGTTCCTTATTTCTATTCTTTTCTTTCTTCGATCAAAGTAATGCGATGATCGTCATGTCTATTTGCGGCAGTTTACTCTTGACAGCCAACCTCAGCGCCTTATGGCGTTTAAGAAAAGAAATTGACTTTGGCCCACTTCCAGAAGATGATGCACTTCTTCTACCACAAAATCCTTCCTCTCGTTATTCTGATGCCTAAAGGCTCTAAAGTCCAGAAAAGGCAAAGAGAAGATGAAAATAGGACTCATTGGACGCGGCAATATGGCACGCGCCTGTCAAGAAGTAGCTAATAGACATAATCACCTTATCCAATTCAGCACCGGCAGAAACACTCCTCTCGACCTACTCTCACAAGTAGACATTTTGATCGACTTCAGTCACAAGGACGCCCTCATCAGAAATGTCACTGCTGCATTTTCCCACAAAAAACCTATTGTCATTGGCACCACAGGGTGGGATGACAAACTCGACGAGATAAAAAACCTTGTGAACGCGCACCAAGGAGCTCTTTTTTATGCTCCCAATTTCTCCTTCGGCGTGCACCTCTTCTACCAAATTCTAAAATATGCTGCGCAACTCCTCAATCATACAGACCTCTATGATGCAGCTGCATTTGAGATCCACCGCAGAGCAAAACCCGACACCCCTTCAGGAACAGCTTTGCACATAGGAAACATCATTAAGGAAGCTTTTCATCGCGATGCCATCGTTACAGAATCTCCACAAAAAGCTCTCTCATCAAACGACCTTCATGTAACAGGCGTCCGCTGCGGACATGAATTAGGTACACACACAGCCCTTTTTAGCTCTTCCTTTGATACTATCGAATTAACGCATCGCTCATGCTCTCGTCTTGGAGCGGCTGAAGGTGCCATACGCGCCGCCGAATGGCTGATTAACAAAAAAGGTATTTTTACCCTTGAGGATCTCTTTTTATGAAACACGGATTAAAAGGCGTTTATACAGCACTTGTTACCCCTTTTGATGAATCGGGACACCTTAATGAAGCCATTTTTAGTCGCTTTGTCAACTGGCAAATCGAAGAAGGCGTCGATGGTTTAGTTGTTCTTGGCGCAACAGGAGAAGTGGCTACACTCACCTCAGAGGAGCGACGCCGCCTCATCGAACTCACTGTCCATCTGGCAAAAGGACGCGTTCCTGTCCTTGTCGGCACAGGCACCTCTTCGACACGTGAAACGATTGAGCGCACCTTGGAAGCAAAGATGCTAGGAAGTGATGGAGCAATGATCATCACCCCCTATTTTAACCGCCCTACTCAAGAAGGCATTTATCGCCATTTCGAAGCGATCAATCATGCCACACATTTTCCCTTTATTCTTTACAATACATCAGGGCGCTCAGGAAGAAATGTAGAAGTCAAAACGATTGAACGTTTGTCAACCTTAGAGTGGTTTAAAGGGGTCAAAGAGAGTTGTGGTAATTTTGACCAACTGATGCAACTACAATTAATTCCTCACCTCTCTATCATGACGGGTGACGATAGCTGGACCCTTCCTGCCATTGCAACAGGCGCTACAGGGGTCATTTCTGTTGCCAGCAATCTCATCCCGCGCCGCATGAAACGCTGGGTTGACCAGATATTCAACGGCCACTTTGCAGAAGCCCTTCACGAACATAAATCGCTTCTCACCCTATTTGATACACTTTTCATTGAAAGCAATCCAACGCCCATTAAAGAAGCTCTTGCACATTTTGGCTGGAATATGGGAGCTCCGCGCCTCCCCTTATGTCCTTTGGAAGAAAAAAACAAAGAGCGCCTGCTTCACGTATTAAGAGGGATTAAGCCATGAAGACACGCATTCCTGTCGCGATCTTAGGAGCAACTGGCATGGTGGGACAACGTCTTGTCGAGCTCTTACAGGATCATCCTTGGTTTGAAATTGCTGGGCTATATGCTTCAGAGCAATCTGCCAACAAAAACTATAAAACCGCCGTAGCGGATCGTTGGATGATCTTAAGGGATGTTCCAAAAGAAGAAGCCATGACCGTCGAGGCTCTCAATGAAGCGGCTGTCAAAACGATTGCTGAAAAATTTCCCCTCGTTTTTTCTGCTTTAAATAATCCTGAAGCTGCTATCTATGATGAGGCTCTCGCTAATGCAGGCGTGCTTGTCTGCGCTACAGCAAGCGTACACCGGACTGTCAATGACATCCCCTTGCTCATCCCTGAAATTAATTCCAGCCATTTGACACTTTTAGAGCATCAACAAAAAAGACGCGGCACGTCAAAAGGCGGCATTGTTGTTAAACCCAACTGTACTATTCAAAGTTTTCTACTCCCCATTTATATCCTTGATCGACATTTCCCTATCGAAGCGATGATTATCACCTCTCTGCAGGCTGTAAGCGGAGCGGGTCTTCCCGGCGTCCCCAGCATGTCAATCATCAACAACATACTGCCCTGGATCCCCAATGAAGAAGCGCGCAATGAAACAGAACCCTTAAAAATCCTTGGTCATCTCAATACCAATGCAAAAGAAGAGGTCTCGATTGCGCCACGCAGTGATCTCAATATCTCTATGCACTGTACGCGCGTTGCTGTCGTTGATGGACACACCACATGTGTTTCGGTAAAATTTGTCGACCGCGTTCCCACCGTTGAGGATGCCATTGCAATGTGGCGCACCTTCAAATCAAAACCTTCTCAGCTCAATTTGCCCTCTGCCCCTGAGCAAACGATCATCTATCGCGCCAGAGAAGACCGCCCGCAGCCACGCCTCGATTCTATGGCCGGCAAGGGGATGAGCATTACTGTAGGCCGTTTGCGCGCATGCAATGTATTTGATTATCGCTTTGTGAGTCTTTCTCACAACACCATTCGAGGGGCCGCCGGGGGCAGTATTCTCAATGCGGAACTACTCTATGCCTTAGGGTGCATCTCTTAACTAAAGATATTTGCTATGATTCCTCGCAACCCACACCTTAGCCGTTTGAAAAATCGTTACCTCTTCCCTGAAATCATTAGACGAAAAGAGGCATTTCAAAAATCCCACCCAGAGGCAAAGCTTATTAGCTTAAGTATCGGGGACACCAGCCTCCCCTTGTTGGAGCCGGTCATTGAAAAGCTTGTTCAAAAATCTCTCGCTATGGGGACTTTAGAAGGATATGAAGGATACGGCGCGGAAATCGGCATGAAGGCCCTGCGTGAAAAAATCGCCCAAGAAGTCTATGGAAATCAGTTTAGTGCAGATGAAATTTTTATTTCCGATGGGATTGCCACAGATTTAGGACGTCTACACTTTCTGCTTGGCAATGATCTCGTCATTGGAGTGCCCGACCCCTCTTACCCCGCTTACGCCGATGCCAGCCTCATTGCAGGACAGAAAGAATGCCGCCTCCTTCCTCTTACCCGGGAAAATCATTTCTTTTTTGATTTTGACGATTTAAAAGGAATCGATGTGCTCTTCTTTTGCAGCCCCCACAATCCCACAGGAGTTGCAGCAACGCGCGAGCAGATGGAAAAATTAGTAAAAAAAGCTCACGAAGAGGGCTTCCTGATTGTTTTTGATGCAGCTTATAGTGCTTTTGTCGAGAACAAACATCCCACTTCTATCTTCGCTATCGAGGGTGCGAAAGAAGTAGCCATTGAACTGGGTTCTTTTTCAAAGTGGGCGGGTTTTACAGGTGTACGTCTTTCATGGAGTGTCGTGCCTCAAGATCTGGTGTCAAGCGATGGGGCACCGCTAATTAAGGACTGGGAGCGCATCGTCTCTACCTGTTATAACGGCACTTCCGTCATTATCCAACACGCAGGCCTTGGCTTACTCTCCCAACAGGGATTGCAAGCAGCGAGAGGACAGATGGGCTATTATATGGCCAATACGCAACGTTTAAAAGTGGCATTAGAACAAAAAGGTGTCGCTGTCTATGGGGGCGATTGCCCCTATCTCTTTTGCGACTTTGGCATACCTTCCTCATGGGAGGGTTTTGAGTGGCTGCTGCATAAAGCCCATCTAGTCACAATCCCTGGTGTAGGATTTGGACCTTCAGCAGAAGGCTATCTGCGCATCAGTGGTTTTGGTCGGACAGAAGCAATTGATGAGGCGATTGAACGAATCGCACGCCTCTAAAACCAATTCTTCAGGTGGGATGGGTATATGCTTACTGTTCGTCGTCCTCAAAGTCCTCTTCGTCTTCAAAATCTTCTTCATCGAAGTCGTCTAACTCATCGTCGTCCCATTCGTCTTCGTCATCAAAATCTTCATCATCTTCGTCATCCCATTCCTCATCACCATCATCGAATTCGTCTTCGTTATTTTCAAAAAGATGCTTGCCAAAATGGTCTTCAGTCAACGTCGGCATAAATTTCCTCATAAAAAGTTAACAGGTGTTTTCCAAAAAACAACCCCGATCACAAAAACATACCGAGCAGATTCCTTCTTAATCAACAAGAAAGTGATCCCCGCAAAAAATTATATGTGCGTATACTAGATGAAGAAAAAAACCTTAATGCGAGTAGGCTACCTGTGGAACTTTTTTCCGTTGCTTTTACCCTCTTTTTAGTCATGAATGTTTTGGGAATTATCCCAGCATTCTTAAAAGCTCTTGAACCTGTCCCTATTACAAAACGCCCTCTTGTCCTTGTACGGGAAATGTGTTTTGTCCTTGGACTCATGCTGCTTTTTGGCTGTTTTGGAAAATTATTTTTCCATTGGCTTCAGATCGATGATACAACACTGAGTATGGCTGGCGGTATCATCTTATTCTTTATCGGTATCCGAATGATCTTCCCTGATCCACGCTTCGATGCAGAATATCACGAGCCATCTCCCTGCTTTGTCCCGATTGCCTTCCCAATCATCTCGGGTCCTTCCGTCCTAGCAGCGATGATGTTTTATTCCGACCGTTTACCGATCAAGGAAGGTATCTTTGCCACAATTATCGCATGGGCAGCTGCCTTTATCATTCTATCTTTTGGCACCCGTATCAAAGCTCTCATTGGCGATAAGGGTCTCAATGCTCTGCAGCGTCTGATGGGCCTCCTGTTAACTCTGATCTCTGTGCACTTTTTCCTTACAGGGTTAATCGCTTGGGTTCAAATCCTGAAAGGACAGCCATGAACTTTTTTGAAACCGCCATTACTCTCTTCTTTATTCTCGACCCCTTAGGGAATATCCCTGCATTTTTGGCCATTCTCAAAGACTTTGATCCCAGGCGTCAGCGCATCATTATCCTCAAAGAGATGATCATCGCCCTTGCCGTTCTGCTGTTCTTTGTCTTTTTGGGCGATCAATTCTTCCAGGCTCTCCAAATTAATCCACCAACCGTACAGATCTCTGGTGGGATCATTCTTTTTGTCATCTCCTTGCAGATGATTTTTCCTCCTGCTTCCACTGGAGAGGTCGCTGCAGCTAAAAAAGAACCTTTTATTGTGCCTCTCGCCGTGCCATTTATCGCAGGACCAGCGATCATCACTACAGTGATTGTCTACGCACAGCAGCACAAAAGCGTACTCAGCACAACTTTTGCGCTTGGGGCAGCCTGGGCTGTTTCTACTTTAATTTTGGTCTTCGCCTCCAGCTTGCGGAAATTCCTAGGTCAGGCCTTTTTAAGTGCCGCAGAGAGGCTTATGGGAATGATCTTAGTGATTTTTGCTGTCAACATGTGTGTCAATGGAATCCAAGAGCTTTTCTAAGCAAAAATGGCGCTTAAAAATCGCCTATGACGGCACTGATTTTCACGGCTGGCGTGCTACAAGCACACACGCCAGCATCCACAGCACGCTTCTTGGCACCCTAAAAACAATATTACAAGAGCCCATTCACTTAGAAGGCGCAAGTCGTACCGATGCTGGGGTGCACGCTGTTGGGCAAATTGCCACTTTCGAATCCTCTTCCCGCATGACAGATGCACGGCTTATTTTAGCGCTAAACGCCCTTTTGCCCTCATCGATCAGGGTCATAGAAGTTGCAAAAGTGGATACTTCCTTTCACCCAACGCTCAGCGCCTGTAGCAAGGAATACCGCTACTATATTTGCAACGTGCCCTTTCAACTGCCACAATGGCGTGCATTTTCCTGGCATATTCCCAAGCACCTTGATTATAATAAGATGCGGGCGGCTGCTGCGATCCTCTGCGGCACACACGATTTTGCAGCATTCTGCAACCAGAAGCATAATGAATCCTACGCCGATAAAAAGCGTCGTTTGACTTCCTTAGAAATTGTTCCTTTGGAAGATGACCGCTTATACATTAGCCTTGTTGCCGATGCCTTTCTTTATAAAATGGCACGCAACCTTACAGGAGCCTTGGTTAATATTGGTAAAGGGACACTTAGCATGGCTATATTAAAAGAGATTTTAGAGGGTAAGGATCGCCGCTGTGCCCCTTTAACAGCTCCTGCGCATGGGCTGTTTTTACATCACATCACTTATAGAAAGGAGCTTTATGGATCGTCGCAATGAATCTTGCTGGTGTGGCAGTGGAAAAAAATGGAAAAAATGCCACTTCCCCGCTATTTCACCCAAAGGCGCCTTTTCTACCCAGCGTACACACTACTGGAATCGCTATCATATTCTTTTAAAAGACCCGGAACAAATCACGGGCATCAAAGCAGCTTCAAAACTTGCCGCGAACATTTTGAAAGCCACCTGTGCGATGGCAAAAGCAGGCGTAACGACGGCGCAACTCAACGATTTTGCTCATAAGCTGCATCTTGAAGCCGGTGCCACTCCAGCTCCTCTCGGTTATGGCTTCCCTCCTTTTCCCAAAAGTATCTGTACCTCTTTGAATGATGTTATTTGTCACGGGATTCCCAATGATGTTCCCCTCAAAGAGGGTGACATTATCAATATTGACGTCACAGCAAAACTCAATGGCTACTATGGCGATTGCAGTGCAATGGTCATGATTGGTGAGGTGAGTGATGAAAAAAAACGCGTCGTAAAAACCTCTTACGACTGTTTAATGGAGTCCATTGCGATCTTAAAACCTGGCGTCCTTGTTTCCGAAATTGGCACGGTCATTGAAAAATGCGCACACAAAAACCGCTGTTCCGTCGTGCACCAATTTGTTGCCCACGGCGTCGGTGTAGAGTTCCATGAGGAGCCACAAATTGCGCATCTGAGCAACCGTTGCCACATTCCTCTTGCAGCAGGGATGACCTTCACCATCGAACCAATGATCAATGCCGGCGTTGCTGAAGGAACTGTTGACCCCACCGACCACTGGACTGCGCGCACAAAAGACGGCCGCCCCAGCGCCCAATGGGAACACACTCTACTCATCACCGATAGCGGCTACGAAATCCTCACCCTTCCCGATTAACCATTCATTCCCTCTACCCTCTCAAGTATGATCCTCAAAAGATGTATCAGAACCCCTTTGAGAATCACTCTTTGAGGCAAAAATATTTATGAAACAACACCCTTTTGAAGTACACTATTTGAAACAATAAAAACTATCAACAAAGTTACTTGTATGTCACTGCCATCCACTGAAAGAAATCATTTCCTTAAAGAGATCATCGCTAAAGACCTTGAAAGCGGCAAATATCGACAACATCAAGGAGCATGTCCCGTTGTTACACGCTTTCCTCCTGAACCCAATGGTTACTTGCATATCGGACACGCTAAATCCATCTGTTTAAATTTTGGTCTCGCAAAAGAATTTCATGGCCGTTGTCATCTGCGCATGGATGACACTGACCCTTCAAAAGAGAGCATTGAATATGTAGAATCAATCAAACGTGATGTCAATTGGCTGGGCTTTCAGTGGGATGCCATGTACTATGCCTCAGATTATTTTGAAAAATTCTATGCCTATGCAGTCGCTCTCATCAAAGCAGGGCGTGCCTACGTATGTAGCCTTAATGACGAAGAGATTCGCAAAACACGCGGCACCGTGACAGAAAGTGGACAAAATAGCCCTTATCGCGAACGTTCAGTAGAGGAAAATCTCGACCTTCTAGAGCAGATGCGCCAAGGAAAGTTTCCCGATGGAGCCCATACTGTACGCGCAAAAATTGATATGGCAAACCCTAACATGAAAATGCGCGATCCCCTGCTTTATCGCATCCGCCACGCACATCACTACCATACACTCGATGCCTGGTGCATCTATCCGATGTATGATTTTGCCCACCCCATTAGCGATGCCCTTGAAGGAATCACTTATTCTATTTGCACCTTGGAATTTGAAAATAACCGAGAACTTTACGATTGGGTTCTCGATGCCTGTGGATTTGAAAAACCCCGCACACAACAATATGAATTTGCACGCCTCTCTCTCTCATATACTGTGATGAGTAAGCGAAAATTACTTGCACTCATTGAAAATGGCCTTGTAAGTGGCTGGGATGACCCACGCCTACCAACACTTTCAGGCATGCGTCGTCGTGGAGTGACTCCGGAGGCGCTGCGTCGTTTTTGTGACGACATTGGTATTGCTAAAGCGAACAGTCAAGTAGAAATGGCGCAGTTAGAATTTGCCATTCGAGATGACCTCAATCAAAAGGCCCCTCGTACACTTGCAGTCATGAATCCGCTCAAAGTTGTCATCACCAATTATCCAGCAGGCGAAGAGGAGTGGCTAGATGCTCCTTTATTCCCTCACGATATTCCTTTAGAAGGATCACGCAAACTACCCTTCTCACGAGAGGTCTACATTGAACGCGATGATTTCATGGAAGTGCCTCCTAAAGGGTATTATCGACTTGCTCCGGGAGCCAAAGTGCGCCTACGTCATGCCTTTATCATCGAATGCCAGGATGTCATCAAAAATGCAGCTGGCGAAGTGACAGAAATCCATTGCACCTATGATCCTACAACAAAAAGTGGTTTATCCACTGAAGTTAAAGTAAAAGGAACGATTCACTGGGTCAGTATTTCTCACGCTATCCCCGTCGAACTGCGTCTATATGATCGCCTGTTTTCTGAAAGTCAACCGGATCAGGATACGCCTATTAATCCTGACTCCCTCAATGTTAAACGCGGTTTTGTAGAACCCTATACTGCTCAAAATGCGAATGCAACCACACGCTTTCAATTTGAGCGCCTAGGGTATTTCTACAAAGATCTCCCTGATAGTACAGACGACCTCTTAGTCTTTAACCGTATTATTGGATTAAAGGATTCCTGGGGTAATAAAAAATAATATGTAATAAAAAATAATATTTACAAAATGTAACTTTTTTACATATAATTATTTTTATTATTCACAATAAATACAACTAAAAGGATTATCCTATGTCATCAATTGCCATGTTAGATAAACCCAACTCACAATTTAGCCTCTATGCTTGCGATTTACCAGAATTTGATAATGATCGCAAGATGCAACAGGAAAGACGCTGTACCAACGTCAAGGATATACCTATACAAATTATCCGAGCTGCTTTCTCTCCCATACACGCTCTTCACTTAGCAGCTAACAACTTCCTAGCAACACCGATATTTCTTTGTTCAGGAAAAGGCAAACGCGCCGCTAAAGAAGTATTTTTAGGTATTGCGACTATTGCAGCAATACCTGCTGACTTACTACTCAGAGTGGGAACAGTTATTGCATCAACCATTGGAGTCATTTCGCCTAATGTAGGATCATTTGCGCGCCGCGCAACGCTCTTGAAAACTGATGAAGAAATCCGCAGAGTTGCAAACTCTAAGATTAGCACCTACGGCGGACTGCAATTCGCAAAAAAGGTTATTTTAGAGCTCTCTGGAAAAGAAAACACCGATCTATTTGATCGTATCATTATCAATCGCACACCTCGTGCAGAGCGTTGGGCACATCAATTGTACCTTACCCTCTTTGACAAGCAGAGTGCCAGCGATAGTTCAGTCGGTAGTAAAAAAGGGCAGCAAAACGCTGCATAATTCCCTCATGTACGGCTGGATGAATGAAGCGGGTTGCTTTTTGTAACCCGCTTTGTTTATGATGATGCGCATGTCAAATAGAAAAAGTTTTTATCCCTTAAGCTGTCTTTTGGCAGCCTTTCTTTTTCTTCCCCTCACACTTTTGGCAGAAGCAAGTGAATTATCCGGCACGCCCGATGATATCGATGACAATGCCATCTCCTCTAATCCTATTGCGGTGCGCAGTACAACAGGAAATGGGTGGTTGGGCAAACAGATGGGCCTTGCCGACAAAGGTATCAATGTAGGTGGTGTGGGGATCCTTGAGCAAAATAACCTTCTTGCAGGCGGCATTACTCCCCATAGCTCCGTTTTTAACACTGTTTGGGATATTGGTGCACGCTTTGACATGGAAAAACTTGTAGGGTGGAAGGGAGGGTACATTGGGATTGACTTCTTACAAGTAAATGTAGGCTTTAGTAACGTTGAAGCAGGAAGTGCGCAAGGCTACGATGGCCTATCAAGCGTTCTTCCTCACAATCGCTCAGAACTCTATCAATTGTGGTTGCGCCAAGAACTCTTCGATCGCTCCATCATCATCAAAGTAGGAAAACTTGTTGTGAATCAACACTTTGGCAACACACTGCGTCCAATTCCTATGAAAGAAAAATCCGTTAACATCCCCGCAGAAAGTGGACTGATTTATAAGCCCATCTTCATCAACCCCTCGCTGTTTGATATTATGCCCGCCTACTACAACTCTGCAGTAGGAAGTATTGTTACCTATCTGCCGACTGCTACTAACTATATTACCGTAGGTGGTTTCGATGGGAATAATGCGAGAGGTATTTCTACGGGAGTGCGCGACCCTCGTTTTAATGGCTATTATCTCTTATTAGCGGAATTGGGGCAAACATGGATGTGGAATGATGAAAAACCAGGAAGACTCGCCGTGGGTTGGTGGCGCCAAACGGGCGTGTTGCGCACACATCATCATACGACACATGACAGTATCGAACAAAATGGGGCAAAAGGCGTTTATGCCTTTATGACGCAACGCCTCTGGTATCGAAACCCCGGCAAAGATAATAGTGGCCTTGCTATACAAGCCATGTGGGGCGTAAACGACTCTTTAGTCCTTCCTTTTAAAAATGCCATTAGTGCTACCATCACTGCTTTTGGGCTCATCGGCAATAGAAAAGATGATTCCTGTGGTATCGGTATGGCCTATGCCAACCTCAATCCACGCCTTTTTGATCGCAAATTTGAATGGATGTATCAAGCCTACTATCAGTTCAGAATTTTTGATGCTCTAGCCCTTGAACCTGTTCTTAGCTATATTCCACGCCCTGCCCTTGAATCTTTTGTCCCTGCTACATGGGCCTTTTCCTTTCGCTCAATCTTAGTGTTTTAACTTTAGAGTCTTGACTTCCTTTTTGTTTTTCAACAAAGTATTTTATAAACTCAGGTTATAAGAAGGAAGTTGGACATCAAATGCGACATGATAAATTAGCAACACTCCTTTTTGTAACTCTTTTACTCACAGGATGTTCTAAGGTCCCAGCACCACCTGTGCAATGCATCTCGCCCCTGGTGAAACAACGTAGCAATCAAGACTTTTATTGGAGGCAGAGCGTCAGAGCACACGATGCCATTACATCTCAAATCCAAAAACTCTTACAGAACGAACTTACACCAGATAGTGCAGCACAAATTGCCCTTCTCAAAAATCCAAAGGTACAAGCTATTTGTGAAGAATTAGGAATATCTCATGCTGACCTCATAGAAGCTGGCCTGCTTTCAAATCCCATTTTTAATTTTACATCGCGATTCCCTAATCAAACAGGATATCGAACAGATATTCAATACTCAATTACAGCAAGCTTCTTGGATATTTTTCTCGTGCCCTTAAGAAAAAAAATTGCAGCTGCGCAATTTGAAAAAACAAAATTTAAAGTTACGCATGCTATTCTCGATTTGGGATTTGATGTGCAAGAAACCTACTATGAATTACAAGCAGTTTGTTCTCGAATAAAATATATGACAGACATTGCTGAACTCTCCAACATTCAAGAAGAAATCGCAAAACAACAGATCCTAAAAGGGAATATTTATAGGATCAATTTCGAATCATTCCAGGATACAACCTTAGACAGTGAATTAGTCGTTGCGGAAATGAGAGCAGAGGTCATACATTTGAAAAAAAAATTAAGTCAACTACTCGGTCTATGTGAAGATACCCCATTGATTATGCCTGTTACTCCACCCACTACCGATTACATAGAATTTTCACTCCCTTGCTTAGAACAGACAGCCATCAAAGAACGTCTTGATATATGGGCTGCTCGTTGGGAAGTCATACGTCTGAGTCGTATGTTGGGTGTTAAACAGTGGTGGGTATATACAGAAGGTCGTTTAGGTGTTTCTAGCGAAGTGGAGCCAGAAGGTTTTACAATCTTTGGACCTGCCATTTCAGGAGCAATCCCCATTTTTAATGGGGGACAAGCAGACCGTCTGCGCCTATCGGCACAGCTACGTCAGGCACAAGAATATCTAGCTACATTAGAAATTGAAGCTCTTGCAGAAGTCCGTGAGGCTCACAAAGCATTAATGAACTATCTTGAAATGATTCATCAATATCAAGACAAGCTTCTTCTATTAGAAAACAAAATCTTAACTTCTGCAGAATCCCTTTATAATGTTATGGGGATCGGAATTGACCGCTTGTTAGAATACAAAAAACATCAATTGCAAATCTACAGTGATTACATCCTAACTCTGAGTCATTATTGGATGGCACGCGTACGCTTAGATCGAGCTCTTGGCGGCAAACTCTACATGCTCCTTCCTCATACTACAGCAAAGAGGATGTAATGCTATTTATCATCTATAGCACTTTATTAAGTATCTTTACTTCCTTTTTACTCCATGCAACACCAACTGTAATCACTCCTAATATAGGTTCCCTGCCTTATCTGATAGAAGATGATGGGGTTAAGGTATTTCATTTGGTTGCAGAACCTATTCATCGCGAATTTACAAAAGGTTTTTGGGTGAACTGTTGAGGATATAATGGCTCAAGTCCAGGTCCCACAATTGAATGTATTGAAGGGGACCACGTAAGAATTTTTGTTACAAACCACTTAGAAGAAGCCACTTCCGTACACTGGCATGGTATTATCTTACCCAATGGAATGGATGGAGTAGGTGGTTTAACTCAAGAACCTATTCCACCTGGCGCAACATTTAAATATGAATTTACTTTAAAGCAAACGGGGACATTTCTCTATCACCCGCATGTCGATGAAATGTTTCAAATAGCCCTCGGCATGATGGGTTTTTTTATTATTCATCCAAAAGATGTCGAACAGGAGAGCGCTGACCGTGATTTTGCGATTTTTTTACATGAATGGAACATTCCTATTGGAGCCTCAACTCCATCACCACTGGAAATGCTCGATTTCAATCTTTTCACATTCAATGGAACGCTCTACCCTTTAACTGAACCCCTCGTCGTTAAAACTGGTGAACGCGTGCGCATTCGTTTAGCAAACATTATGATGAACAGTCACCCCATTCATCTCCATGGCTATGAATTTTTAGTCACTCGACATGGCGCGCAAAAACTGCCTCCAGCTGCGCAGTACACAGCTGTTACGATTAATGTAGCTCCTGGTGAAACACGTGATATCGAGTTTATTGCTAATAATCCAGGCGACTGGATTTTGCATTGCCATAAGGCGCATCATACAATGAACCAAATGGGACACAATCTTCCAAACTTAACGGGCATTGAAAAAGATGCCCTAGATATAAGAATCCGCCATTTCTTTCCTAATTTCACAGGATTAATGGGGACAAATGGGATGCAAGCTATGTTTGAAATGTATGGGAAAAATCATAAAACACACCATGCGCCCACTAGTATTCCCTCCAATCTATCACCTATTGGCAATCCAGGGCCTTTTGATGTCATCGAACTTGGTGGGATGTTTACTATTTTAAAAGTACGCGATGATTTAGTGACGTATGATGATCCTGGCTGGTATTTGCATCCAGCAGGGACAACAGCCCAGGCTGTTAGTATTGAAGAGGTCCCACAAAAAATTCGCCACCCCGCGCATTACTCGCAAAAATCGATAGACCCAGATGATATCAGCTGGTTAAGTCAACGCGAAAGTCTAATGACTGGATCTGGGACTCAATCGCATTAAAAATGTGTCAATATTATGATTGTTTTTCAATATATGGTTAATATTTTCCCAATAAACTCCTGGTTCATGCAGAATTTTTCCCATTTCTAAAGCTCTCTCTTTGCTAAAGGTATAACAGTCTGTCACAGCAATCTTCCACAACTTGTCACTTACAACTCCAGGAGCCAACTTCAGCACATTTTGTAGACTACGCATTTTATGATTCAAACATTCATAGATCCAGTGTTTATCAAAGGCAATAGCCTCGCTCCACGACTGGTCACCTGTTACAAGACACTCTGAAGATGAAGCAGCAAGCAGACTTAAAAATGTTGCATGCAAGAGTGCTGGAGTAATAATTAACTTCAAGGTATTGCCAGCTTCTTTTCGAAAAACAATTTCTTGCTGTAGTTGACAGTTGCCCCATTCATATACTTCAAGTCTGACTACTCCCAACTGTACTAACAGCGAATAAAACTCCTGCTGATATTCATCTATGACCGTCCGATCTCCTTTAATCCAACAAATAGAAAAAGCCGCCCCTTGTTCCTCTTGAAACTGTGCTGCAATAGCGGCTGCAAATTCTAACCCGCGCCCCTTTTCATAAGTGTAGGTAAGAAAAAAAGGATCCTGTTGAACTGTCCTCCAGAACTCTTTAGGCAGTATTTCTGTGATAGGTTCTTGAGACACCCACATGCCAACTTCCCCTTCGCCGGCCCCAGAACCAAATAATTGCAGGCATTCAGTATTTCTACAGTAGATATCTTTAATGACGGGCAATAAGCCATATTCCACAATGCCTATGGGAAGGGATTTAGAAGGGATAAGCGGCAAAGTCATTAAAGTGCGTTGATCAATAGTTGGCAAACAGACCAGATAGTCCACTGGGGATAGGGGCGCATCAACCATAGCCAAATCAACAATCTCGATGGGGTCTGGCATCTTGAATTGCTTCGCTAAAACTGGATCATCCGTCACAAAAATAATTTCTGCATCTGGTTGCTGTATATGGAAAAAATTTGCACACCTTACCCCTGTCGCTATATCTCCTGCACCGCCCCTTTTAAGGGAGAGAATGGCGATGCGCAATGACGAGTCTTGTTGAGCGAATAGACTAAGGGTCAGTAGCAGCAAACTACTTAATAGCACTAAGCGAATGGATTTCACGCTAAAAAATAACTCATCATTAGTTCTACGACAACAGGGTCCTTTTTGAAATTAGATGCGATTAAAAAAAGACGGCTTATTTGTTCTTCTGTAAGGGTTATTGAAGAAAAAGCATAACTCTTATCATCTATCTTCTCATATGCAAGATCCAGCTCAAGCGGAGCAGGCGCATGCATCACTTCTAGGATAGTCTGTCCATCTAATGCCTCTTTATGGGCGCAGCGCTTCATAAGCGCCGCTCTAAAATGCGCGGGTACAGCATTTATGACGATTTCTACAGCAGGATTGTGCATTTTTTGCCACTGACTGCGCAGCTTTTCTAGCACCTCAAATAACACCGCCGATGCATAAAAGCGCAGCGTTTTTTTTTCTGGAGTTCTCGGATACAATTGTTGAAACGCAAGATGCCAGACCTTTTCAAGGTCTACTTCAACGGGCGTAACAAATGTCATTCGTTCCACAAAGATATTAAAAGCGACAGAAAGTCGATCAGACAAGAGAGCGCGCTTCAATAAGTTAATTTTTTCTAGGGCAGCTGCAGCGCGACCATCAACTAATGCGCGTAGCTTTAACCACTTTAAGTTACGCGAAAGGATGAGCCGCGTAAATTTTGAGGCAACTTCCTTACGGTCTTCATCCACTTTCATCAATGCTTTTCTATGCTTCGTCCATATCCCATGCAAAGAATCAACGAGAACGATCATATCTTTTGTACTTAAAGAAATATCGACTGAGACAACCGGCTCAACATGCCAAGGTGAAAAATGTAAAAAATCTACAGCAAAACTCATGAATATGTTTTTAACAGAATGCTCTGATTAAATACACATTACAAAGAATGCGGCAAATTTTTCAGAATTTCTGAAAATTCAGCAATGACCTTACCTATAGAAGGGCGTTTTAGAGGATCAACGAGGCACATGCTACGGACAAGATCCCAAAATTTTGGGTCGATAAACTCTTGTGTTTTTTTCTGAACAAATACTTCCCATCGATTTGCCATATCGGGGTGCGAAGCGAGTTGAACCCCTATTGCTTTCCACTTAATTGGATCGCGTGGCTGATGACACTGATTCATACAAAATGCAGCAAAAAGACTCTTACCAGATAAAGCGTCAAACAATGTTACACCAAGCGCCCACACATCCCAGTGGCGTCTATCACATGTATTTTTTGGGGGGTCTTTAGAAGGGTTCGAAGTGGACAACCCATACTCACCTACAGAAGAGGAAGGTTTTTGAAAAATGACATAGGCTTCAGGTGCTAAATAATCCAGTGTAGCTAGCCGAATGAGCTTATCTGCAGGTGCTAGTGAAAAGAAATCTGAAAGAGTCGCACATCTTTTGTGCTCCTTGATTAAGATATTGTCTGGCTTAAGATCTCCATGAGCATACCCCTGATCATGCGCCTTTTGTAACTGCAGCATGACTTGGTGAAGATAATGACAAATCGTGGACAAAGCTTCGGGCGCAAGGCGGGGGGTTACTGCAAATTGCTTGTGCAAAACTGTAAAGAGCGTTCCATCATAAGCTTCTTGGAAATAATAAGAGGTCAGTGTTGCAAAAGAAGTTTTAGGAGCAATGCCCAATTGCTGAGCCAGTTGTAACCCTTGCCGCTCTTGATCTTGATGGCTCTCTACTTGAATACAATAAAGCATTTTCGGTGTGATCGCCTTCTTTCCAGGCGTCTTTAGAGACTGAATTTTGAGCCCAACTGAGCATACTTTATGCGCTGTCTGATCACGATCGTCAAGGCGAAGAAAAACAATCGGCGGTTTCTTGTCACGCTCAAAAATCGTCAAGGCTCCTTCGCTTTTTTGATAACAGGGAACGTCGCATAGTGCTTCGCGCAAACGATCAGCTGATCGAAAAATATCCAAAATTTCTACAGCCCGAAACTGCTTTTCAATACCACAACGACGCAATTCGCTATCTAGTTGTTCTCCATAAGTCGGATCAAAATGACGGACGACACCGGTATAAATACTCATTGTGACTCTTTATTACGAGTTTTGTTAGTCAAGTTAGCCAATTCTTCGGCGACATCTTTAATCGAAGGACGCTTCAAAGGGTCGGCCGTGCACATCTTTTGGATTAAAGTGCCTACATCTTGTTTTAAAATTGAGCAGGAACATTTTACACGCTCATCCCAGAGTTGAGCTGTGTTCTTGCATGCAGCAACATATCTTAAATCATCTTTACGCGAACCCAAGACCACCTTAACAAGATCTCCGCCCCCACTAAAGGCAAAATAAAATACAATGCCCAATGCCCAAATATCCCAGCGTCGACGATCTAGTGCCACTAAATTCTGTATATTGGCACCACTCTCTTGTTGATAAAGACGTAAAATGGCTTCAGGAGGCAAATACTCCAAAGTACCGCATGTACAACTCTGCACAGAAGCCTCTCCTAAAAAGGAAAAATCACTCAATGTTGCTTTCCCTGTCCGTGGCATCAAAAGCATATTTTCAGGTTTAATATCTCCATGTGCCCATTCTTGAGCATGAATTTTTGTCAATTGCTCGACAATTTGCCCCATGTAATTGTAAAGTTGTAAACAGGATTTACCACATAATGAAGGTAGATCTTCTATCCAATCAAATAAGGAAGCTTCATACGCAGACTGTAGATAATGTAAAGGCGGATCGCTAGAGACATTTGACATCTCAAAAAAGGTTTTAGGTCCCATCTGTAGTGTTTGAGCCCGCTGCGCAGCTCTGAATTCCTCTTCATTGCCCTGCAACATCCTTGCCAAATAATAACATTTAGGATGGATAGGCGTCTCTTTATCACTCCGTATCGATTGAATCCTTAATGCAAGCCTTAAGACTTTTTCTTCTGTTTGATGGCGTGGACTATCATCAAGCAACAAAAGAACAAGGCGCTTGCCATCTAACTTTCTAAAGAGATATAGCTCTCCGAACTCCGTCTGCTCTTGAACAGAACCGGATGAAGTATCTCCTAATTGGGCAGCTTTTTGGAATAATGCTAATAAGGTAGTCAGAGAATAGGACTTTGGACATTTATGGCTTTTTAACAAAGCACTTAATTCATCTGCAAAAAGAGGCGAAAGAGAACGGGAAATTGAGTGACTCATCTGTGGCTAGTTTTTTTAATTGATAGTGGCAAATGCACTTGCAAGACAGTCTTCGACGATATCACGAGCGATTTGCATATTCTTAACAGAATCATATATTTTTAAATATTCCTCAGCAACATATTCCATAGTTGGCCGCTTCAAAGGATCGATGCTGCACATTTTTTGAATTAATCGCCCTAATTGCGGACCACAAGATTTTGCTGCAATCTGAAAGATCCTCTCCTCCCATTCCCCTATTCTGCTCTGATTTCGTGCAACATTAACTAGCCACTTGGGTATCTGCTCATCTGAATTAGTATTAAAACAAATCCACAAGAGTTCATGCGCAGAACTCAAGGTAGCGTACAGCTGTAAACCAAGCGCCCATACATCCCAGGTGCGTCCATCATGCATTTGATTGCGTTTAACAGAATCAAAAAATTCCGGAGGCAAGCGAGCGCATGTTCCTTCATCACATCCTTTGCGATGTGCAGGACCGAGGGAAGAAAAATCACAAAACGTAGCCTTCTGTCCTCTTATTAAGATATTCTCTGCTTTAAGATCTCCATGAGCCAGTTTTTCCCTATGGATCTTTCGCAACTCCTCAATGATTTGCCTAATATAATCTCCCATCACCAGAATGGATTCGTGAGAGGAAATGGGCTGTCCTTTTGCTTGCAACCGATCTGCATGTTGGGTCAAACATTCAAATAACGACATGTCATAAGCTCTTTGAAAATAGATGGCAGAATATTGAGGGTGCAATACCATTTGAGCATAGGTGGTTTTAGGACCAATGCCATGCTGCTCTGCCAATTTCAGTCCTTTCAACTCATTTTCATCGCGAGGATTAAGACAAATCATATAGATTAATTTGGGAGAAATAACTCGATCTGTCGATTTATATAGATGTGAGAGCTTTAGGCAGCAATAAATAGTTTTGCGAGGTGTTTGGAATACATAAGACGAAAACAGCTTAAGTAGGGCGATGGAAGATTTATCGCGTCGCTTAAAGAGCTGGACCTGCCCAGCTAATAAGGAATAGTAACTAAGAGAAGAAAAATGTTTTTTACATAATTCCTCTACCTGCTCAAAAGTTTTTTTCAGTTGCTCTATCGTAAAGGGTAGGTTGCTATCCTTCTTAGCAAGATATGCGCACTGCTGTTTATAGCAAGCATTTAAATCTTGTTCATAAGTAGGGGAAAAGGGTCGAGGAGTAACTGGAGCGCTCATAAGCTACCAAAGAGAAAAAAAAGAAAACCTCCTGAGGAGGGCAGGAGGTTTTGCTAAAGGAAAAACTT
>CAZQVA010000016.1:0-46970 GCA_964596685.1 uncultured bacterium
AAAGGCCTGTGGAGCTGCCTGCATTAGTGGGAGCTGTGAAGCAGGAATCCTTCGCTTTTAGGCGAGGGAGATTCAATTAGAGAGAATTGGTTCTCACTCTGAGCTATTTTAATAGGCTTCTTTCGAAATTATCTGCAGTATGAACTCGCTGTGGTCATATCTGCGTCACTTTTCTCAGTCTAAAATCAACCCTTCATGTGGAATGGATATAGCTTGGAGCAACGGGAGCGGGAGCAGCATTGAGGGCATTCCACTGCCATGCACGCACCCACATTTGGGGAATGCCAACACTAAAGATCCATGAGGCTGTGCTTAAATGAGCTTGTGCAACGCTAAAGCAGTCTTCCTTAGCAAGAGAGGCAAGTTGAAAAACACCACCTACAACAGTCTGTACGGCACCTGCAATGGCGGTAAGGGCCAAGGCGGTAAGTTGACTCATGGTGTTGAGTGGAAGCATCCATACGCGATGAGCGATATGCCATTGGTTTCTGTCGGCATATTCGATACAACGGCGCGGGCCATTACTCAGAGTGTCATAAGGGAGAAGGGAGCAGGTGCTCAGAGACGATAAAACTTGAATGTGTGACATTGGTCTTGTTCCTCCTAAAACCAATTATGCGAAAGGGGGGACTCGAACCCCCACGAGTTGCCTCACTACCACCTCAAAGTAGCGCGTATACCAATTCCGCCACTTTCGCATCTCCTAATGCATCGATTTTACCATACTCATTGAAAGAAGTGCAATAAAAAACTCTTAGGGCTATACTCTTGAGGGTTCAAACTGGAGTTTATTATGACAAAACAACGCACGCTTTCTATTGTAAAACCCGATGCAGTAGCAAAAAATCATATTGGGGCTATTTTAGCACGTTTTGAGAGCAAGGGTCTGCGCATTGTTGCAGCAAAAATGTTACAACTGACACAGCAACAAGCTGAAGGCTTTTATGCTGTGCATAAAGAACGCCCATTTTTTAAAGCACTTGTTGATTTTATGATTTCGGGACCAGTGCTTGTTCAAGTTCTTGAAGGTGAAAATGCGGTAGAATTGAATCGTTCAATTATGGGCGCAACAGATCCTAAGAAGGCGGATGAAGGCACAATCCGCAGAGATTTTGCTGATTCAATCGATGCCAATGCTGTGCACGGTTCAGACTCCGAAGCGAATGCATTAATTGAGATTGCTTACTTCTTCTCTAATATTGAGCTTTGTTCTCGCTAAATTTGGAAGTCCATTCCAAGATAGTGCTTGCGGGCTAATTCGTCGTTAATCAACTCCTTAGTTGATCCAGCGGCAAGAATAGTGCCCGCCTGCATGATATAACAGCGATCTGCAATAGAAAAAATCTCTCTTGCATTATGATCGGTAATCAATACGCCAATTCCCTTTTTACACAACAGCCCTATAAGATGTTTGACCTCCTGAATCGACATTGGGTCAATATTTGCAAAAGGTTCATCAAGCAAGAGGCATTTTAAATCTGTGGCTAGCACGCGGCATAGTTCTAAGCGTCTTCTTTCTCCACCCGAAAGTGTCATCGCCTTTTTTTTCAATAAATGAGAAATGTGGAGTTCATTTAATAGCTGATCGAGGCGCTGGTTCTGCTGTTCTTTCGAGATATCTAGAGTTTCTAAGACGCAGCGGATATTATCTTCTACTGTCAATGTTCCAAAAACGCATGGGTCTTGTGCAAGATAACCCAGCCCCAAAAGTGCGCGTTGGTGCATTGGTTCACAGGTGACATCTTTTCCAAGGAGCAGGACCTGTCCCTTATCTGGCTTGATTAGACCTGTTAGAAGATAAAAAGCGGTGCTTTTCCCTGCTCCATTGGGGCCTAAAAGACCTACTACTTCGCCTTTATTAACTTCTAAAGATAGATTTTGAACGATGGGACGTTTTTGGTAACTCTTATGCAGATTTCTCGCTTCAAGAAGCATTTTCATGAACCTTTTTTGAATGGGGAACGGCAGGGGAGTTGGATCTGCACCATCCCTTCTGCACGTACACTTTCTCCATGTGGCCCCTCTTCGATAATCAATTTTTCAGCTTTTAAGCGCTGTCCAGTTTTTGTATCGAGATAGGAAACTGGTGATGTTGGGGTGCCATAGAGAATAAGAAGCTTTTTTTCGGGCCAACACTCGCCACTTTCCGCTGTTGCAAATTTGCCTGTGAGAGTTTCTTCAAATTTTAAAGGACCATTCAGGGTGATCTTGTCGATATGTTGCTCTTGAAAAAGGATGTGAGCACTCTTGCCTTGAATCGTGATTTGGGAACGTGACAGGCGTACCACGGCCGATAAATGCCCATACAAGGTGGCTTCGTGGGGTAGAATGACGTGAGCCTGATCGCAAGTGAGTTCAAGGGCAGGATGTAGAATGGAGACAGCTCCCTCAAAAAACACCTCTTGAGAGTTTTGTAAATAACGCGCTCGCTCTGAACGAATTTGAAGATCCTCACTATGCAGATAGCACTCTTCTAAATCCTCAGACACATCCAGGGAATGTGCACCAGGGGCTGCGGAATAATCCACTTGAGTGATCCCACTGGTTGCTAAAAGATGCCAGTTGCGCTTCGGTGTTAGCAAATGCTTCTCGCTCAAGTGCTTTTGTTGACATAAAGTAAAGTGGTCTGCTTTAGGAGGTGCAAGAGTGGTTTGCAGTTCAATATAGCGGTTGCTGTCTTGTGAGTTTGGTGACATCTGAAAGGCTAGCAGCAAACTACCACTCGTAAATAGTGCTCCTAAAGTGAGACAAAAGAGCTTGTGAGAATGCCAGTAGGAGTTCATGAGGACCTAAGTGCTGCGTAAATGGCTTGGCAGCTTTTTAATAGTTTTGGCAAATCTTTAAAAGAAAGCATCGATGCACTATCGCTCTTGGCTTCTTGTGGGTTGTGATGGGCTTCGATGAAGAGTGCATTGGCGCCTGCGGCAATGGAGGCGTGTGCGAGTGTGGGGATGTATTGTCTTTCACCGCCACTTGAATCTCCTTGGCCCCCTGGAAGTTGTACGGAGTGGGTTGCATCAAAGCAGACGGGAAAACCAAAAGATTGCATAATTGGAATCGCGCGCATATCGCTGACAAGGTTTTGATAACCAAAACAGGTGCCACGGTCAGTTAAGATAACTTTGTCATTTTCAGTGGATAAAACTTTTTCAAGAGCACTGCGCATTTGAATGGGTGCAAGAAATTGGCCCTTTTTAATATTCACGACAGCTTTTGAGTATCCAGCAGCAAGCAGTAAATCTGTTTGGCGGCACAAAAAGGCTGGGATTTGGATGACATCAGCGCGTGCACCTACATGGCGAGCTTCTTCAGGGGTGTGAACGTCCGTGAGAATAGGTATATTGAATCGCTCTTTGATTTCCATCAGGATTTCAACTCCCAAATGCATCCCAGGACCACGGAAGGAGTTGACACTCATGCGATTAGCTTTGTCATAGCTCGATTTATAAACAAAATTAATTTCAGGGAAATGAGAGAAAATTTCGCACAAGGTATCTGCTGCTTCAATAGCTAGATCGCGACTTTCAATGACACAGGGGCCACAAAAAATAGTAAGAGGTTCATTTTCACCAACAAAAAAATTTTTAATAGGGACGCGCTTCATCGATGGCTCCAAAAGCTGATTTAAAGTTGAGCTCACGAGCCTTTTGCAAAAGGCTCTCACGTTGTTTAACTGCGGACGACGGAGAGGATAATCTCTGGAGGAAGGATCTCACTGATCGCATCTGCAAGATTGCCTCGAAGCAATAAGTAGAAGGCTGAACGTTTGGGAAGTGCCAGAAGCACCTCTTTGACGTGTAATTCTTTAGCAAATTGTGCAATTGCATTCGATGCTGATTCTGTAATTACATAGCAAGGATGCAGAAGTTCCGTTGGCATCTTCGATTTAGCATATTCGAAGATTTTAATTGCGCGTGCATCCTCTTCCCATGTGCGGCCTCTATCATCATCCGTTACTATATTTTGCTCCCTTACCGATAAAAGATAAAGAGGTCGTTTCTCCTTTTTTGCTTTTTCAATAGCTCGATCAACTGCAGGGCTAATGTGAAAAGCTGCACAGAGAATTGGTTCAGAAGAAGCTTCTATTGCCTCACCAGCAGTTATTTTTTCGCCAGCAGTAAAGAGCTTTAGTTTTTTATCGGCACGTTCTTTAGCTAGCCCACGCAGTAGTAATCCACCAAGAATCATTGTCATCGCGAAAAGGCGCCCATTGGGCTTGTCGATGAAAAGAGTGATCTCAATCCCAAGCATAATCATAAAACTGATGAACATAAAGACGCGCTTCGGCCAGGAAAGGGGCATGCGAGGATCTGTAGAAGTGGCTCCTAGATTTGTAGCGATTGCTCCCACAAATCCGACAGCATAAAGATCGGCTAAAGCAGATAGGTCCTTCATGATGAGCAAGATAACGGCCGGGACAATCATGGCAAAGAGCCAGGGGATGATGGGGACTCCAAAACGATTCATGCGTTGAAATGTACCAGGCAGTTCTCCGTCGCGTGACATAACGAAAAACAAGCCAATCAAAGCAACAATGGCTGTGTTGACAGCTGAAAGAAGTAAGGCGCAGAAAACGACGCCAATGACAATTGCAAAAATTTGACCGACAACAGGGTGGATCAAAATAGAGACAAAATGTTGCCCCATATAGCGCAAGAGGAAATCGCGGACGCCAGGTTCGCCAGGTGCGTTGATGTTGCCATCGACAAGTTGTAACTGGAGGGCATTGACAGCGAAACCGAGTAGCGTTGTAAAGATCGCCACTTCAAGCATGACTGTTAAAATCGCAGGGGTTGAAGTTTTAGTCACCTTCGGGTTGGTCGATGTAGATCCCGGATTGAGCTTCATGACGCCAGTTGCATTAGCAATAGCTTCGATACCAGAGAGAGCCAAAACAACATTGGTAAATTCTCTCCAATTTTTCCAAATGCCTCCTGTCAAGGGCTCAATGGAATAAGAGGCTTCTTTTAAAAAAGGAATGGAACAGATAGCTAATAAAAGAACGACAAGTCCTGCTGCTCCTGCGATAGGGAAGGCTAGGGCGCCAGTATTTTTAGGGCCAAAAAAGTTGAGTAGTCCAATCGCTAATATAGCACCCGTTGCCCACATCAGTGGATTGTGTACGCCCAAGTAGCTAAAAGCGGACAGGCTGCTCAAAGAGGCTGTGACAATGAAATCAGCGGTAATAAAGTAGGCGCCAACGAGAGCAATCACTTGTGAGCGATTGCGTACGCTGGCATAGACTCCACCCCCATTGGGATATAATTTACAGATGATCATGTAGTTACAGGCCACGAGGACGCTGAGAACTGACATCATCAAAATTAGCCAAAAGGAGTGGTATCCGCTTAATGCAAATGCAATTCCGATGACATAAATTTTACTCGTTCCCCAATCGCCGTAGAGAAGAGCACCAGCCTTACTGGCATCAACATTTCTTGGGCGCTTTGAGGTTGTTGTAAATTCCATCTTGCAAAATAAAGAAAGCGGATTTTATTATTTCACTCACATCCATAAGGACTGATAGCTCAGTTGGATAGAGCACTCGCCTTCTAAGCGAGTGGTCGTAGGTTCGAGTCCTACTCAGTCCGTCTCGACGCGTTGTCCATCTTCGATAATCTCGAGAGTTACGCGTAAGCCGTTTCGACTTGCAACCGACATTAGCAATGTGCGGATCGCATTGATCGTCTTACCTTTCTTTCCGATGATTTTGCCAATATCGGATTTTTCTACAGAAAGTTCTAAAATCAAAGTATGTGTCCCACCAATTTCGTTGATGTGGACTTGATCTGGATGGTCAACCAAGTTTTTGATGATATAGGCAACAAAATCTTTCATCGTATTTTATTGGCACAGGATTCCAAAATCTTTTCTTAAAACCCAAATCTGCTCAATCGGGATTTTAAGGGCTGTTTTGGTGTTTTTGTGCCTCTCCTTTTCTATTTGAAGTGTTTCAATTTAGTCACTCATTCTTAGGCAAGGGCAAGGTTTGATGCATAACATGCCTATAAGACGTGAAGACATACCGAGGTATACATCAGATGTGGGCAAATTTCAAGAATAAAGTGACTATGTGGCAACAATTATCGCTAGTCAATGTCAAATCCAGATTGCAAAACTTTCGGTTTGTGAGTTTTACACTCCCTTATTTCTGCATATAATGATATAATATGAGCTCGCATTAATATAATTGAGCTTTTTTGAAAAACTCTCCGTAACATGGACTGGCTGCCTATAGCACTCTTCAGAGAAAACCTCCTTACGCATGGCGATGGCCATTTGTGCGTCGCTTTTGCTGAATCCTGCAGCCCTCGCTCAGGTCTTGTTATGGATAGTTTTGCAAAAGGCTCAATAGACTTCTTTAAAAATTATTTTTCGTGATTCCAGCACTTCAATCTTTATTCCCACTTTCTAGTTATTCTCATTCTGCAGAAGGTGGTCGCAGCAGTCCATTGCAAGAAGTGCAGCGCCGTTATCAAGAAATTGAGAAGGACACGCCTGCATTTGCGCGTTATCTTCAGCAATTAACAGCCATCTGTGATGATGTATTGATTATCGGTTCCTTTGCAAGAGCCCTGTTGGGTATCGATCCAAGAGCTGTTTCACCTTCCCTGTTTGCAGATATCGATATGATCGCCTTCGTCAACTATGAAGAGATAGGCCAGAAGACTCTTCAGTTGTTATGCCGCTGCTCTTTGGGAGATACAGAGGCCGTTCATTCTTTTTGGTGTTATTATTGTCATATGTGGCAGATGACAGATATGGCCGCACAAGTCTCTTTGTTCTTTCATCTCTTTATGATTCATGCAGCCGATCCTGAGAAGCAATTTTCACCTGATGAATTACAAGAAAAATTAGATGAAGTGATGGGAAGTTGCCCTTTTCGGTTGCGACATGGATACTCAGCTCGCGACAAGACGGAACTTTCTCGCTATTTTCAATTTACTGTTCCTCCTTCTGAAGAACTTCCTGAATTACAAATTACCTTTAGAGATTCCAGGCATCTTTTAGAGTTTGGACAAGACAATGCACGAGCCTGTGGTGTGCGCTTAAAAGATGAATTACAGGGCGTTGTAAGTCCCTTTTTTGGAGATCCCAAAGCAAAAGAGCGCTCGCAGGAAGAGTATGCCCAGCTACTTGCAATGAAACGTTTGGTCATCCCTCAGAGGGAATTTCTTAAAAACCACGTTAATCCATTCAACACATCCACTTTAAAGTTGGTAACGAATTGGATCAAAGATGTCGCACAGGGCTGGGAAGTCGAGGATCCCTGTGAGCTGCTGATGCAATTTTTTGCTCATTGTACGCGCATCACCGCCGAGCGTCAGAGCTCTTTCGAATGGATGGATGCAATCTGTAGAATTACCGCTGATTATCTCGATAATGACGGGTATTTAACGCTGCTCAAATTGTATGCATGGTCAAAAGAACGTCCTAGAGAATGGGAAGAAAAAGTGCAAGAATGGCAGCGTGATTGGCCTTTTATTCCTGATTTCTCTCTTCTAGAGGACAGTGAGGTACCTCGAGCGCTTCTCCTACACGCGCATATTTCAGAAGAAAGATGGAAGGTCTTACGACACATGTGGAAAGGGCCTCCTCAAATATCATTAAAGGATTGGATTTTCATCAAAAGCGATCAGTTGCAAGCAAATAGCTTGCGCCTCGGTCCGGACGATCATGCTATTGTCGAGTGTTTGCAACAGATGGGTCTAGAAGCGGATTTATGGCCGATCGCTAGAGATCTCTTGCCAAGGGCTTCCATTGTCTCAATGGAATTTTTTCTCCAGCACCTCTCCATAAGCTCAAATGTTAGTGTCCCAGATTTTCATGTCATATTAAGAGAAGGATTGCAACGTTTTTGGACCCCACATGCCAAGAGGCGCGTCCTTGAACAACTTCCTCTCATTGCAGCAAATTATCTGACAACGGCGCTCGCTGCGCCCAATTCTGTTAGTTCTGTAGGTCTTAGTACGTGGTGTAGCGAAGTTACCCACCTTTTAAAGGAATACACCATCTTCGCGGCTCCCTTATTTCACCTAACGCCACGACAAAAAAAAGTATACAAGCATAATCAAACGCCATACGCTTGGGATCTAAGGAGTAATGAATTAAATTATTGGAAGGGATTACTCCACACGGGTGATCGAGTCTGTGTCGCTGCAGCTCTCGACTGTATGCCAGCAACTGAAGTGCCGGAAGAAATTCTTCCTTTGCTCTCTCATCAATCGTTTAAATTGCAGGTTTTAGGTTTCCTTGAGAGGGCGTGGAAGACAAAACATTTTCGCATTATGCCGCAAATTATTGCGGATATTTTAATACACTGGACACTTCCCACTTTGCAAGAGATCCAAGTGGAGAGGGATTGTGATTGGCATCTGACTGATGCGACTTTACAACATATTTGTCATACGCTTGCTGAGAGTAGATTGCCTTTGCCGCTTGCTTGTTGCTGGGCCGCACATGGCTGCCTTGTTTTTTCTCGAACCTCTGCATCCAACCAGCGTACATTCTTTACGAAATTAATCTCCTGGTTTCCTGCTCGACTCTATCCTGCGTTGGGAGAAATTTATCGCGATATCAATGTGAGTGGAAGCGATGCGGTGATTCTTTCCTGGCAGCAAATCGCTACACTGGCTCCAGATGCGGGTAAGATAGTTGAATATCATGTGGAAGAAGTTTTAAAGTTGCGAGCCGTGCCTCATTGGCATGAAAAGCATATGCAGCCAGAGCATACTGCATTGGTAAACCGGCACTGTTCTTTGCGGCTTCAATTCGAGTGGAAAGTCATGGAAATGACCCATTGGGATCGATTTGATGAGAAAGAATGGCAAATGACAACCCAACTCTGTCCTGAAGACCCTTATCACTATCGGTTATTAGTGCGACTTGTTTCCCTATTTGATGAAGTAAATTGTCCTGATGAATTATTGATAGAGTGGAAGGAAAAACTTTTAATTATATACCAAAATCACTTGTTTTCTAAAGTAGATCCTTCTCAACAGGCACGCGTGATTTATCTGCTTTTAAATACTGGAATGCTCGGTATCGAGGAGATACCACCAGATCAGCGCTCGCTACTGGCGCAATATTGTTCAGCAGCACAAATCAGTGTTTGCAGTGAGTTACTCTACCAAGCGATGATCCATCATATAATCACTACATCTGCAACTCTCAATTGGATTGAAGCATTTAATCGTTCTCATAATTTCGACGAAGAGGTAGCCAAGTCGTTTTTTGAAATACTGCATCAATGGTTTAGAGAAAAATTGGAACAGGAGATCCTCCAAACGAGTCAAAATTTCAACGTCCTAAATCAATTTTTGTCTTCCTGGAGCGAGCGTTTTCCAACGGCAGTAGAGCATTATATAAACTTTGCTAAATTGCGTATAGCACATGCTGAAAAGGAGCCTTATTGGTTTACAACCGCCAGAGAATGGCAAACGACCTTAATTTTCAGCGAGCAACTTGCTAAGACACCTGAATTGACATATTGGTGTTGCAGAAAAGGGGTCGCGATTTTGTGGAAAGCAGCCCCCCTCATGGCGACATTATCCAAATGGCCACAAGGGATGGAAGCGTTAGCACATTGGATGAAAATATTGCTGTGTGAGCAGATCTATAGGTGTGTTACCACCCTGCCATGGCAAGAGCAAGCAGCCAATATGCGCAGATTGCTTCATGAATTTTCTCCATTTGCTATGCAACTTGGGACGATGCCCTATGCTATATTTGCAAGCTGGTTGTCCGCGTTTCTTAATTCGTCTGCTCCCATCGATTTGAAGATGGAATTTGTTGAAAAGCTGGTAACTTTTCATATCAATAAAGCCCCCATATGGATAGAAGGAAGTAATGCTAATGAGAGTACATGGCCTCTTCATCCTTGGGAAACCTTTTTAAAGAGTCTCATTCAAACGTTACAACTGGGGTTTGTTGCACGTCAAAAAGAAAAAAACAAAGATGTGCCATTGGTACGACTTTTTGAATCAGAAAATGCAGGTAGGTATTTTACAGATGTATTCATGGCGTACTTTAGTGACATGTTGAAAGAACTCCCCAAAGGGGTAAAGTCGCCTTCACCTGAATATGAAAAAAATAGGATTGAAAGAAAGAATCTTCTTCAAAGTTTTTGGAAAATCTTGATGCGATTTAGTTCATTTACGGATGAAGAGGCTATATTGACTGCAAACTATTGCATTTATTTTGGTCGTAATATTTTAGAAGTTCGAGAAACAACCGCTCACTTGACGATGGAAGAGCCTTTCTTAAAACAATTATTCCAGCGTTTTGGGTGGGAGTCTGCCTTGAATTTTGCCTGCGCGATTGCTGATGTGCGTCCGTGCGAAGACCCTTTTGAATGTTATTATGCGACCCCAATAATTTGCTATATGATGGAGATGATACATGACAGAAATATCGAGGAGGATGCGTTAAGAGAACAACAGCTTAAAATCCAGGCTAGGATCAGGCAACTTCTGCCAGAAGACAAGGATTATGTGATTGCCTGCATCCATCTATTGGCGTATTGCCAGGAAAAAAATTCACTGTATCGTCAACGAATGATGCTGATTGTGATCGATATAGTAGTTCCCCTCTTCTTTCAGTGGATATTTTCAGCCAAAGAACTATCGCCATTAATGGTGGATGCACAAAAGATGTTGTTGGTTCTTGCAGCAGATTCCTTTGCGAAAAAAGAAACAGATGCCTATGTGCAAATTTTACAGAAGCATATTGAAGTTGTTATCCACAGATTGCAAAGCCCAGACGTCAATCATATGCTGCAGTTAATGCAACGCCACCTTGCTTCTTTAGTAATCATTCTTTTTCTTCAACAGTCCTTTTGTGAGAAGTCTCTGGAAAGGGTCTTTATGCTCTTGCTGCCACTCGCTGTCAAGCAGCCCTTTTTTGAACAGGTGATCACTTCAAGTTTTGAGATTATGAGAGAATTGCAAATGACAGAAACTCAAGCCACAGGCAGTACATTGAATGTCCAATATATTTCTTTAGACAAGAGAAATTGGATTCAAAAGGAATGGGAAAAGAGAATTTGCGAAAGCAAAACTCTCTAGTTAGAGCCTTTTGCAAAAGGCTCGTTAAGTTAATGGTAATATGAAGGCTTTTTTTCTGACTCGAGCTCGGGGCTTTTTCTCGGTCTAAAATTCAATTCTTCAAGTGGAATGGGTATAGGAAACCAACGCTTCCAGTAGTGCGTCATTAAAGGGGAGCAGGGAGCTTGGAACTTGAGTAGCTGCTGTGTGCGCGGATGAGTAATTTCGATGGAATGCGCGTGGAGGAGTTGCTGGTGCACTTTTAAACGCTCATTGGTGGCAATATGCCCATAGATGGGATCACCAATAATGGGACAGCTAATATGACTGAGATGGACGCGAATTTGATGGGTACGCCCTGTCTCGATGTTTACCTGAACAAGCGCATAGTCTGCATGTGTGGCGAGAGTGGTGCAGTGGGTGATCGCTAAACGCCCGGAAGTTTTATGGGCCTGCATCTTAAGACGATTGTTAGGGTTTCTCTGAATATATGTTTCTATGGTGCGTGTCCCCGGATTGCCTTGACAGATCGCTAGATATTCTTTCTTAACCCTGCGTTCAGCAAAAGCTCTTTCAAGATGCTGTTGACTAAAGTCTGTTTTAGCTATCAACAAGACACCTGAAGTGTCCTTATCGAGACGATGGACAATGCCAGGCCTTAAAGAGTCTGAGGGAAGTTCTTCACAATGGGCCATGACTCCCTGAACAATTGTTCCCGAAGTATGCCCAATGCTTGGATGCACACACATGCCTTGCGGCTTATTGAGCACCAGTAGATCATCATCTTCAAAAATAATATCCAATACCATAGCTTCGGCAGCCACTTCGATAGGTGCACGTTCGCAATAGTCTACCTCTATGCGATCATTTCTTTTCACCATTTGTCGTTTAATGGCGGCTTTCCCGTTGACACTTACCTTATTCTCTTCGATGAGCCATTGAAGAAAGGAGCGCGATTGCTCTGGAAAAAAAGTTTTAAGGGCAAGATCAAGACGCAAAGGGGTCTCTTGATCAATAATAAAAGGAGATAACATTTAGAGCCTTTTGCAAAATTATCTGCAATCTGGACTCGCCTAGTCCATATCATAGATAGTTTTGCAAAAAGATCGCTAGGTGACAGTACTTCCCTTGAGGGCAGCTTTCATCCACTTTCTCATGTTGGTCGCTAGCTTTTCGCTTTGATCCATCTGTTGTTGAATGATCGTTGTCATAATACTCTTTTCAAGAGCGCTCATGAACTTCTCATATTCGCGAGGAAAATATTGTTGAAATTGATTTAAATTTGATGGGACGCGCATCAATGAGTTGGCATAGCTACTTTTTTGAAATTTAACGTCAGTTAATCCTTGCAGAGTATTACGTAGAACGGATTGGCTTGTTGATCCCGCTTTTTCTAGTGTCTGTGCTGCTGTTGTGGGCATTGTCGTTGTATAAGTGGCCTGTTTATCCCACCATGTATTCCCAGGATAATAACTTGTAAATGTGACCGTTACGTTGCTATCTGGCGATTTATCTGAAACCGGAGAGGAAGAAATAGAAATGTGTCCACTTGCAGGAAAGCCTTGAAGATACGCTTGTATATCATCTGGTAATTCAGAAAGGGAAGGCTCTGGGGGTTCATCATACTCTAGTGGCTCTGCAGCACTTGTTGTTGAAGATCCAGTGGAACTTGTACCGGAAGGTGAGAGGGCAAAGGGTTTAGAAGGAGTAGATAGAGGAGTGCCATTTGCTGTAGTGGTTTGATTCCCTAAGGTGCTACCTGCCGTGCCTTGAATGTTAGAAATGCTATTGTCTGTCATATTGGATTATTTTGGTGATTAACACTATTATGCCGTATTACAGCTTTTTTCGTCAGGCGCAACCCTTGGGCACGTACCCCTTTGATCGGATAATCGGTTATTTTTACGCGCATAGAATGCTGCTTTTGCTTAGGTTGAGGCGCGAAATGCAACTCAATATCTTCTTCAAGCATGCTTGCCCAGCGGACTTCTGCCCCTTCCGGTATAAATGGATAGCGCTTTTCTAAAATAAATTGTTCAACAATAAAACGTTTGATAAACCACTGGCCTTCATGTTCATAAATGACATTCATCGGGGTTTTTTTATCAGCTGGATGGACAGCAATCAGCGTCTTTTCTTGAGTAAAGAGGTAATGTTTTTCTGGAAGGTTGAGCACTTGATAGATGCCCTCTTTGAAATAAATAGCAATTTTTTCAAGTGGGTGACACTCAAAAAGAGCTGTTCCATTGACCTTTGTCCCAATAAGGCCTTTGTCCTCTTCAAAATATAATTTGACTTTCTTCATTTCGACTGCGCGTTTGTCAATATTTTCCATGCTAACAATTTGCGTGCGCCGAGGGTGTGAAGATCCATGTTTTTTCAAGAGACCTTCTAAATAGATGATGGCCTCTAAGGGGATTTGTCCCAATTTTTTTTCAACGAGGCATAATTCTTCACGCATGGCTTGAACGGCTTCTACGCTTTGTCTCAAATCATATCGGGAGATCTTGCGAATGGGCATTTCTAAAAGGCGTGCGCGATCCTCTTTAGTAGGGGCACGAGAAAGCTCCTCATGAAAAGGGATGAGTGCTATTTCAATAACACTATCTACTTCATGAGCTGCAAGGGCTTCTTCCAGGTGTTTGTAAAGCTTTTCTTGGATAAAAATTTGTTCAAGTGTTCTTTGGAATATCTTCTCAAGAAGTTCAGCGCGGCGAATTTCTAGTTCTTTTTTAATACAAGCTTGAAGATGTTGTGCATGGGCGGCCAATACAGAATGTGCATCCATAATGCGTGGTAGACCATCCATCAAGACAACGGGTTGACAGTGAATAGTCACTTCACATTCAGTAAATGCAAAGAGGGCATCAATGAGTGTATGAGCGTGTTGTCCGCGTGGTAAACGAACTTCGATCTCCGGTAGCTCAGTTGAGTAGTCATGAATGGAGTCAACTTTGAGTTTACCTTTCCTTGCGGCATCATCGATTGAGGCAATCAGAGATTCAGTGGTCGTTCCAAAGCAGATTTCACGTATCAGGAGGGTCTTATCATCCTTTACATCGATGCGAGCGCGGACGCGAACTTTTCCTTGGCCTTTGTTATAGTCGGTAATATCAACACTGCCACCTGTCACAAAATCAGGTACAAGAAGAATCTCTTTATTGCGTATAAGAGCGATTTCAGCTTCAAGTAGTTCTTTAAAATTATGAGGAAGGATTTTTGTAGCCATTCCGACAGCGATGCCTTCTGCACCCTGCATTAAGAGGAGGGGTATTTTAGCAGGCAGCAGAACAGGTTCCATCTGTCTTCCATCATATGAAGGAATAAATTGCGTCAACCCATCGTCAAAAAGCGTTTCACGAGCCAGCAAAGAGAGGCGAGTTTCGATATACCTAGCTGCAGCCGCTGGGTCTCCTGTATAAATGTTGCCGAAATTTCCTTGGCGATCAAGTAGATAATTTTTGTTAGCGAGGTGGACGAGGGCATCGACAATAGGTTGATCACCATGGGGATGGAGAGCCATCGTTTGGCCCGCCACATTGGCTACTTTATGCAATCGCCCATTATCCATGAGATGGAGGGTATAAAGTAGGCGTCTTTGAACTGGTTTTAACCCATCGATTACATGAGGGATGGCTCTGTCAAGAATTACATATGAAGCATAGCGTAAAAAATTTTCACGCATCTGTTCTTTTAAATCATCCATTGAGAGACTCCTCTAGGATCAAATTTTGCATGATGAAATCTTTTCTCGCTGGAGTGTTTTTGCCCATGTAGAATTCAAGGGTAGGGCGCACATCGGATAAGCTGTAGAGGGTAACAGGTTTCAGTCGCATTTGAGGGCCTAGCAGCGGTTTAAATTCATGGGGAGAAATTTCACCAAGCCCTTTAAAGCGGGTAATTTCTATATTGCTCTTGGGTAATTTTTTGACCGCTTGATCTTTTTCTTCCTCACTAAAACAATAGATGGTTTCTTTGAGTGAACGTACTTTAAAGAGTGGAGTTTCCAAGACCCAAAGATGTCCTCTGACAACAAGTTCTTGAAAGTATGTCAGGAAGAAAGTAATGAGGAGATTGCGAATATGCATACCATCGACATCAGCATCAGTGGCTAAGACGACTTTCTGGTAACGTAAGTTGGCGATGTCTTCCTCAATATGAAGGGCCATCATCACGTTATACATCTCTTCGTTCTTGTAGAGTTGATCAATTTTTAAGCCAAAGACATTGACTGGCTTTCCCTTAAGGGAAAAAACAGCCTGAGTCATGGGATTTCGCGCAGAGACGATGGAGGCACTTGCTGATTCTCCTTCTGTCAAGAAAATCATGCTTGCTTGCCCTTGTAAAGTCTGATCAGTGAGATGGAATTTACAGTCGCGGAGCTTGGGGATTTTGAAAGCGATTTTTTTCTGTTTTTCTGCAGCTTCCTTTTTGACCATTGACAATTCTTTGCGCAACTTTTCATTAAACGTAATGCGATCAATGAGAGCTTTTGCAACTTCGGGATGCTGGTAGAGGAGTTTGCTAACGGCATCTTTGACCTGCTGCACGACGGGCCCGCGCAATTCAGGATTACTCAGCTTGTTCTTTGTTTGCGATTCAAAGATAGGATTTTGCACTTTGACTAAAATTGTGCCAACAATACCTTCTCGAACGTCCACTCCTTGGAAGTTTTTTTGGGTAAACTCATTGACGCCTTTTAGAATACCTTCCCGAAATGCAGATAGATGAGTTCCTCCATCGCTGGTGTACTGACCGTTGACAAAAGAAAAATATGTTTCACCATAATTATGTGTATGCAGAAAGGCAAATTCTAAATGTTCATCCACAAAATGCAGGGGTTCAAAGAGACGCTCATCCTCTTTGACTTCGCTATTGAGCAAGTCGAGTAGACCATTTTCTGAAAAGATGACTTCGCCATTAAAGTCTAGTTTCAGTCCACGATTGAGGTAGGCATAGTGCCACATGCGTTTCTTTAAAAAAGAAGCATCAAATCTAAAGCGCTTAAAAATTTCACTGTCGGGAACAAAGGTGACATGCGTGCCATTTTTTTCATTTGAGGAACCCTCATTTTGCGATTGGAGAATCCCTCGTTGAAAATGAGCTTCGACAAATTTTCCTTCGCGCGTGCTGCGAATCGTAAACGTTTCTGAAAGAGCATTGACAGCTTTAATACCGACGCCATTAAGACCGATAGAGAATTGAAAATGTGCGTCATTATATTTGGCACCTGTGTTGATGCGGCTGGCGCAGTCAACCACTTTACCCAAGGGGATTCCGCGGCCAAAATCACGTACAGAGACAGAGCCAGTTTGAAAATCCACACCCACTACGATCGTGTCGCCATGGTGCATGATAAACTCATCGATACAGTTATCAATCACTTCCTTAACGAGTATGTAGATTCCATCTTCAGCATGTGATCCATCTCCCAGACGACCAATGTACATGCCAGAGCGTAAACGGATGTGGGAGAGAGGATCAAGCGTTTGAATACTAGATTCGTCGTATGAAGTCATAATTTCCTATTGTTCTGCAATCACTACAGGTGTGGATTTTAGCTCTTCGCGATAAAAAAGGAAAAGAGCACAGCCAATAACCGAAAGAGAGACCCAATAGTGCCAAGTGATCTCTTCTCCTCGGAAAAACCATCCTAAAAATGTTCCAAAGATCGGACAAAGGAATCCTGCAAAGGTCAAAAAAGTAATGGAATATTTCTTAAGTAGATACCCATACATGTTATAGAAGATCACGTTAGAAAGAAGGATCAAGATCAAGACGAACTGCAGGAACATATCAAATTGTTTAACGGGCAGAGGAGAAATGCCTTCAATCGAGAATGAGAGGATAAATGCAGCAACGCCGCCAATGAGCATAGCAAAGCCATTGATTAAGATCAGATGGTAGCCACGTTGCATGAGTTTTTTAATATCAAACCAGGCGTAAGCTGCCGAGGTAACGGCAACGAGTAATACGATTTCGGGAATTGAGATGTGGAAGAATTCCCCCCCTGGAGCATTTTCAGATTGCAGCAATAAAATAGGTGTGAGACCTGCAAAGCCAAGACACAAGCCCATCACTTTGATGCGACTGAGGCGCTCTTTCAAGAGAAAATAGGAGAGCGTTGCAGCAATGAGTGGTGTAAGAGAGTAAATAAGATTAGTTTTAGAGGATGATAGGTATTGCAGCGCCCAAAACTCTGCCACAAAGGCAAGGAAGATATGGAAAAAGGAAACGCGCAAGAAAACAGGTAGGTCTTTTCTGGCGATTTTAAATTGATCTCTTCGCATGAGAGCCACAAAAGAAAGCAATAAAATACCAGCAAGAGTCATGCGAAAACCGATTACAAAGATGGGGGAAGCGTAATCGAGTGTGTACTTTGCAAATAGAAAGGTCGACGCGAGTAAAGCGTACATTAGCGCTATAAGTGGCATAAACGTGACTTCATGGAAAGGGTTGTTGAAAATCTATCAGGCTGGACTTCAGATTTAAAGTCGAATTCACGTGTCCAACGTCCAGACCAGTGGCGAAGTATACCAAATTTGAGTGAAGTGTCAAAGGCGAATTTTTTAGTTGAACCAATGCACTTAAAGTGTGTTATATCTCTAATTTGAATAACTAAGGAGTAAAAGACTGTGAGTGACATTACTGATAGAAACACCACGCCCACTCCTTATTCAACTTCAACATCTTCTTCAGCAGGTTCTTCTGCAACCTCCAATGCAAGCAGCACGGCAGTGATGGCTGCAAATTACGATTCTATTATTAATTATCTCATCAAATTTACCGATGATCTTTCACAGGCCCAAGCAGCTGGAACTTTAAAGACAACTCCTCAAACTTCTGATGTTTCTGGACAGCAGGTAAAAGGTGTCCTAGATATTTTGCAGGTAATGGCAGAAACTTTAACAAGCGGTAAAACAAGTGCGGCAACAGCAAAAGAAAAAGCTGCTAAACTTGTGGAATTGAAGGAGGATGTCCAAGCACTCGATGCGATGAAGCTGCCCCCTTCGGCGCAAAATATCTTTCAGGCATTAGAAAGTTTAGTCATTGGTAAAGGCATGCAGGATGCGATTAACAATGTAGGACAGGCGCAACAGGTGCTTTCTCTTGAAAATCATTGTATGTCGAAATTTATGCGTCATATTGTGGGAAATATGGCGTTTGCCCCCTCTTTGCCGATGTTTCCTGGAAATATTAGCAAATTCGATGTGAATATTGAGCAGTGGAAATCACTTTTTCAAAATTTACAACAGATTAAAGCTGATATGGGGTTGCCCTTTTGTTCGCAGGGTGTTCCCATTAACCCACATGTGAAGGTATGGGATTCCTATGTGGGTCAGAGTGTTGTAGTGAGTCAACTGACAAAGGTTAACAGAGAGGTTCACATAGAGCGTAGTGCAGCGCGCAATCAAGAGCTTTTTAATTCAATTATGCAATTTATCTCACAATGTAACCGCATTCGACACAATGATCCCAATCCAGAAAATTGGACAATGAGCAAGTTTGCTCACGATATGGTCAATTTGCCTCGTTCACTATTTAATTTTTCTAAATTGTATAAAATTAATTCAAAGAATGTGATTAGGTATTTACAACAGCTTGCTCCTGGTTTTGGTTTCACTCCTACAGATGTACAAGTGCATATGCACACTTATCATGATGTGGTCAAAGTTTCCGGATATAAGGCATCATGGGGTCTAGGTGGAACAGATCAAGGAATGATTCAAATCAACGGTGGAGCATGGAATGCGATTATACGCGCCATCTATAAACGCGTTAAGCAGACAGGAAGCTATCAGGGGGTGCAGAGTAAAGCGCGCAATATTCAAAATATCGTCAGCTCTATCGTGCGCAAGGGTGCGGGTAAAATGACGGTGGCGATTGATGGGGGAGAGCAGCAGTGGCTAAAAAATCAAGCACAACTCATTAGTGGCATGTACAGTCTAGCGAAGGAACATGGCAATGCTTCAATGATGCAAGTGGCTGCCGCTTTAAGGAGTAAATTAAATAACTTGGCTGCGGCAATGAATCGTTTTGCTCATGTGTCGATTGTAGAAAAACTGACCAACAAGAGCAAGTCAAAATATGTTTTTGATTTTAAGGCGAAGGTCTATTACAACGGTAAGGCCATTGCAAATAACACCCTGAAAGGCATGTTGCAGAGTGTTCAAAATGCGATTAATAATTTTAAGGGAGGAGTGAATGCCGAAGCTGCCGCAATGAACTCATTAAATCAGCAGGCGCAAGGCAAGTTGCAAATTCAAATGGTCAATGTCAATCAATACTTTAGTGCGGCTTCTACTCTTGTAGGGGTACTCAATCAGTTGCAAGTTGCTTTAAGCAAGCACTCCGGTGGTCAAGCTGGAGGATAGTAAACTAACGTGAGTGCGACGTTAAACTGATTTTAGGGCGTTTGGTGTTGTCGTGGATGGCATTTGAAGAAGGCATCCCGCACCTGTTTTTGGCTGATGTGGGTGTAGCGATCGGTTGTTCCAATATCACTGTGTCCTAAAAACTCTTGGATCACTCTTAGATCGGTCCCATGATCGAGGAGATGGGTTGCAAAAGAGTGTCGCAAAGTATGGGGAAAAATATTTTTTGTGATCCCAGCGCGCTTGGCGTAGACTTTAATGAGCCGCCATACAGCGATACGGTCGATCCTTTGCCCCTTTCGATTCACAAAGAGTGCATCTTCTGTTTCAGTAGCAAAACGATCGCGGACAGTAATAAGATAAAAATCAATGGCTTCAATAGCGCGTTGCCCAATGGGAACTAGGCGCTCTTTGCGTCCTTTGCCCATGACCTTGATAAAGTCATTATCAACGTCATAAAGGGATAGGGAACATAGCTCTGATACGCGGATACCACACCCATATAGTGTCTCTAAAATGGCGCGGTCTCTCGCGCCTCGCGCGCACTTTGAGTTGGGAGCTGTAAGCAAACGATCGATTTCTTCTTCAGAAAGCACGTCTGGAATAAGTTGCCACAGTTTTGGGCTCTCAAGAAGTGCAGCTGGATTATGTTCTGTCCATTTTTCTCGCTTTAAAAACCTGAAGAGCACCTTAATGGCAATAAGGGCTCTACAGCGCGTGGCACTGCTATATCCCTTTTCTCGCAGGTATTTTAAAAAAGCTAAGAGCTCCTCTTGGGTCACTTGTGAAAATTGTGTGATGCTGATCGTCCCAAAAAATTGGATCAGCAAGGCGCAATCTCTTTGATAGGCAAGTTGTGTGTTGGCACTTAAACCACGTTCTGAAGCAATAAACGAAATAAAGTCGGCAACTGCTTCTTTTAAGCTCATTTATGAGCGCGCCAAATTGTTGCAATCCCACCTAAAAGTGGAAAAATTTCTACACGACTAAATCCGCCTTCTAAGAGTAGCTCTCGAAGCGCTTTAGGTTCTAAAAATCCACCAATGCTTTTGGCAAGATAGGCATAAGCATTCTGATTTTGCGTGGAGAAATGTCCAATCAGGGGAAGAAAGTATTTTAGATATACAGAATGTCCAAGACGTAAAAAGGAGTTCTCTGGGCGCGTAAGTTCAAGGATGGTCAATGTGCCCTTCAATTTTAGTACGCGATGTGCTTCTTTAAAGCAAAGAAGCGGCTCCTTCACATTGCGAATACCATAGGCCATGGTGGCAATATCACAACACTGATCAGTAAGAGGCAGGTGGCAAACATCCGCATGGATATAAGCAACTTCAGCCTGTGTGGCTGGTTGATTACGAGCCCCTTCTTGCAGCATACTTGCAGAAAAATCTACTAAGGTAACCTTAGGTGCATGGTTATTAGTTTTTAGGTATTCAAAAGCGATCTGACCGGTGCCTGCACAAAGATCAACCAGATGCTCAGCATCTGGTCGTGAAGCTCGTTTTACTAGTTGACGGTTCCAAAGCTTATGCAGCCCAAATGACATGAGGGTATTTGTTCTGTCATAGCGCTTTGCAATACTATCAAAGAGAGCAGCAATGGTTTTGGGCGATTGTTTGGAGTAGTCCATTTTTATTTGCTTTTTTTACTTTTAGCTGGAGTTGCTTTCGTAGAACTTCCTGTGACTTTTCCACCTTGGTAATCAAGCCAAATGGGTGATGACCATGCTTTATGACCATTCATCTGCTCGACGCGTAAATAATAAAAGACAAATGGTGTGCCAGTTTCGCTTGCGACTACCACTTCACCTAATTCTTGCGTGTCATCAAATTCAAAGTCTAATTTCCAAGATCCAGCTTTTGGAGCATCTGGGATAAATTGATGAATGACCACGCCATTGCGCAATAATTCAACTTTTTTGAGTGTATCAGTCCCTGCAACGTAGCCAGTAAAATGACGATTGATGACAAGCCCTGGTTTTGTCTGCGTAGAAAGTTCACTGCCCATCGGTTGACTGATCAGATTAAATCCGATCAGAATGGGTTCTCCAGTCGTGCCGTAACAGTGACGTTGAGACAGTGCTTCAAAAAGGGAATCGCGAGTGTGTTCTTTTGCAATGACTGCAGTCAGTCCTGGTGTGGTTGAAGGGTGTTTTGTTCCAAGTAATGGATATAGACCACGTCGTCCTGTGCCTCCAGCAACGAACCCAAAGCGCTTGCCAGCGAGTAGAGCCTCTTTGAGGTGCTCTTCAGCATTTTCCCAGCCGTTATAAATCTCTGCTACGCGTTCAAACTCATCATCCCATTGATTAAAATCATATGCATACTCCTTAATCGTTGTTAAGGTGGGGATAGCTAAGAGCTCTTTTGAAGAGAAGATTTTGTATACTTTTTTTAATGTATTATATTTTGGATCTGAAGATAGAACAAGAGGTTTTTGATCTTTCGAAAAGAGTAGGTGTCGAGCCCCTTCTTCTTGTGGTGTTCCCTTCCAAAATGAACCTAAAAACGGTGTGAAACGTTCATTTTCATTGAGTTCGGTTACATGATGGCTCATTTGTTTCCATATTTCCTCTGAAGCATGCTCATCGACAAATGGTGAGAAAAAGCTGAGCGCCCCTTCATCGCGGAAATAGCGCAAGTAAGAGTCGTAACCACGCTTAGGATGGATCTTGTCGCAATCTGCTTGTAGAGCACCCCAAAATAATTGTTTTTGCAGGTCTGCATAGCAGCAAATGGGGTCTGAAAAGAACAGATCGCCAGTAGTCAAGTTTTTGAGCTGAATGCGAAAAAGACCTGGCTCATTGAAATAGAGGTTAGGCAAACAAACAAATCCCGTTTCAGGGACAAAAAGTTTCCAATTCAGATTCTCGCGCAATTGCTCGTAACTCAACTCAATGAGTGTGTCTTCTGGTGCATTATGAGTAAGATTGCCATAGACATCTTCAAAACGAATCACGATATCAAATCGCTTGCCTTTCTGTACAAAAGAAGGAGTAACGAGTAGCATCCTGTGAAGAATGTTGCCACGCACGTCCATGAGGAACTGTTCTTGATGAACTTGTCCATCTTTAGTATGGATTTTTAAGACAAAACTACGTCTGCGCTGTAGGTACAGTTGAGCTTTATTGTCATTCAGCTGAATGAGGAGCGTCATGCCTGCTTTGAGTTCTTGAGGTAATTGGCAGCTGAAAATACTATCGCCTGTCTTTTTGAATGCGATTTTTTTACTATCGCCAATGACGGCAGAGAGCTGCCCAACTTCGGGAATCTCCCATTCGCCTTCAGTTCCAAGTGAACCCAGGTCAAACTCTAAGAGAGTTCCTTTGGGCAGAGAATCAGCTGGGGTATAGGAAAATTTCCAATTTCCTTTTTGGCCTGCCATTACGTGGTGAGGGTGACAAATACACAGTGCGCGACGCATGAAGCCTCTTTGAGCTTAAACTTTGATAAATGAGCTTTTGCAAAAAGCTCTAAACTTCTTTTTCGAGTGGTGTGATACGGATCTTACCAATTGCGCGATCGGTACTCGATAGCACTTCTAGGATATAATTATCCAAAAATATTCTGAAACCTTGTTTTGGGATGGCACCTACCTGTTGGTAAATAAAGCCTCCAATTGTTTCATAATCGCCTTCTTCGCCCAGTTGCACCTGACACTCCTGTTCCAAATCGAACAATGTCATACGAGCGTCAGCGATAATCACACCTGCAGGATCAATAGTATAAAGCACTGCCTCTTTTTCATCATATTCATCTGCAATTTCACCGACAATTTCTTCAAGGAGATCCTCGATCGTGACGATTCCTTCTGTTCCTCCATACTCATCAACAACAATTGCCATGTGCATTTGACGTGCGCGAAATTCTTGTAGAAGATGAGAGACCTTTTTGGTTTCTGGGATATAGAAAACTGGTTTGCAGAATCTTTCGATGGTAATGTTTTCTTCGTGATGTTCCATGTAAAAGGGCAAAAGATCTTTGTACATTAATAAGCCAACAATATGATCAATGTTTTCTTTGTACACAGGAACTCTGCTGTAACCCTCTTTTACGATGTGTTCCGCTGCCTCTTGGATGGTCATTGTCGAGGGGAGTGCAAAAAGATGGATGCGAGGAAGCATGACCTCTCTCACAATGCGATCTTTAAAGCGCAGGACAGACTCAACGAGCTTGCGGTTGGTGAGTTCCGATTGAGAATTGCCGTCATCTTCCTGGAGCATGGCAACAATCTTTTGAGTAATTGCGCCAGTGGCTGGCCATTGTTGTGCCAAAAGTGGCTTGAGCAAGTGTTTAGGTAAATGCAGCACCAAATAGTTAAGTGGTAGAAGGATCACAAGAACCGCGGAGGTGACGGGACTGACAATTAAAAAAGTGTGTTCCGGTCTGTTAAGAGCAAAAAGCCGCGGCATAAGATCAACCAGCGCCACACAAAGTAATAGAGCGACAAGAAGTAAGATCCAATGGTGCCAACCACTTGAGGCGTGCCACCAATCATCAATGGGAAAGAGTGTTGTCAAAATTGCCATGGTCGTTGCGGCAAGAATGAAAAAGAGCAGTTGCCTTGAAAAGAGAAGGGCTAATAGAAGTAGGTCAGTAGCGCGTTTAGAAAAGAGTTTGCGGTGAATTTGT
Source organism: uncultured bacterium (assembly GCA_964596685.1). Taxonomy (GTDB): domain Bacteria; phylum Chlamydiota; class Chlamydiia; order Chlamydiales; family VFKH01; genus CAZQVA01. Next base: position 24,052 of record CAZQVA010000016.1, read on the forward strand.
AGAAAGAAAAAACTCTTAATTGAAGAGATGGGGTATTGAGGACCTAAAGCTCTTAAAGAGTAATACGAAGCTGTTAGAGAAAAGCTACCCAGGAGAGAAAAGAAGAGGAGCCACAGCATCCTACAGTCACCTTATTTTTTTGAATTTTAGTATGATGCTGAGATTCCTTGCTACTGGAATTATTTAAACTTGTGTTGTTTTTTTGAACCATAGAGCTCACAGAGCACGCAGAGGGCATATAAGCGGTGGCACCTTCATAGCGCCTGAAGGCTCACCACTTTCTTAAGCCAAGTTTAAATTGAACTTACGCTAACGCAGTGAAACGCCTTTTTCTTTTGCGGCGATCAGAATTTCGTCTTGCTTGCTGTGCATAAGAAGGCGATCTGTTTCTTCGATATCATCATACCCCAGCAAGTGAAGAATGCCGTGAATAATATAGAGAGTCAGTTCGTCATAAGGGTTAGAGTTGTGCTCGTTTGCATAGTCAACGGCTGCTTGTGGGCTAATGAAAACTTCGCCGAGCATGATGTACCCTTCATCTTCGTGGGAGTCGATAGGGAAGGTGATACAGTCTGTTTTGGAAGGGTCGTTAAAGAATTCGGCGTGTAGTTGACAGAGCTCCTCATCCGTTACGAAATGGAAGGAGAGCTCATCACAACGCACGCCCATATATTGAATGACAAACTTTGCAAGCTCCGCAACAATCTTTTTATTGACCGTTAAGACCTTTTGACGGTTTGCAAAGTCACAACGCATTATTTAAGGCAGCACAGGTGTTTTGGGAAGGCTAGTCACTTGTTTGTGTGTTGCATCATCCCAACGTCCTAATTTTCTCAAAACGTCGATACGTTCGAAACGTGTAAGAACATTGCGCTTTTGGCCTGTTTTGCCGGATTTTCCGTAACTTGAATGTCTGGACATGAATAACTCCTACTTAATCTTCGGAATGAAGAACGATTGAGCCAACGCTGCTGGTGCTGCATTGACATGGGGGTTAAATGGGCGAGCTTCTTCACGTGGACCAGTAGGTGCTACAGGTGCAGCAGGGCGCTTTGGGCACCGTTGGCGTCGCTCTTGTTGTTTGCTGATGCGGACCATGTTTTACTCCGAACAATGATATATAACTTTAAAGTGCCACATGCTAAAAAAGCCTGTACAGCATTTTACAGCTAGATATGCAGGGGATAATTTACTTTTCTTACTATAATACTCTAACGTAAGCTCGATTTAAAGTTGAGCTTACGTCATTCCAATGACCAGTATGGATCACTGTAAAGAAATACGCCAAAAGGATACAAGACAATACCCCATGCTGTCAATGCCAATCCTTCCTTTGCCGGAATTCTTTGCAGAATGTTTGGCTGTGTGATTCAGTATTAACGACGTTTGCGCCTTCTTGAGTTTTTTTTCGCTTTCTTATGGGAAGAGTCATCCTTCTTAGTGTCATGCTCAGCACGCGCTTGTCTTGGGAATTGCCACAGTGCTTCTGACGTGATCAAGTTAATCGATTGCACTTGGACTTCGATCTCCTGACCACAATGCCATTTATGGCCTGCAGGGGATGCTAAAACTAAAAGTTTGGGGTCAAATTGAATGGAGTGATAGGGGAGCATAAAGAGGGGCAAAAATCCTTCAAGAGCCCATCCTGTAACTTCAAAGAGGATGCCCGTGCCTTTAACGCGCGTAATCATTGCTTTAAAGACTTTTTTAGGGTCTTTAGCAATCTCACGCTCAAGAAGACGTAGTTTTTTGAGGAGGATGACAGACTGTTCTGCACGTGCGCTGATGCGTTCTTTTTCGGAACAGTGATAGGCGATTTCCGAAAGAGAGGAAAGCTCTTCTGGTTCCTCTAAAAGGATGCGATGGACCACAAGGTCGATATAACGGCGAATAGGGCTAGTGAAATGGCAGTAGTAAGCCAGACTTAATCCATAATGGCCGTCATTAGCTGTAGAGTAAAAAGCCAATTTCATACTTCTAATAAAACTAACAGCCAATTGGGAGAAGTATTGGGAGCCGATTGCCTGCTCGAATAATTCTTGGAAATCGCGTGGTTCAGGATCTTTGGGGAGACTAAATCCAAAAGCACGTGCCAATTGGCAGAAGGTGTCGACACTCTCTGGAGCAGGGGCTTCGTGAACGCGGTAAGTTAGAGGTCGATCCAGCTTTGCCAGGTGTGTGGCAATCACTTCATTGGCTTTTAGCATGAACTCTTCAACCATTTGGTGGGTGACATCATACTCAATTTTTTCTAAGTGAGTAGGGGCACCTTCTGAATCTGTGTGAATAACAGTTTCCGGAAGACAAAATTCAACGCTACCACGTATTTGACGTTGCTTTTTCAATAATTGACATAGTTGCATCATGCGCTTAAGTGCCATTTGATGGGGCGAAGACTTTTTGCCATCGAGCACTTGTTTGGCCTCTTTGTAGGTAAAGCGCTTTTTGCTACGGATAACGCTGCGACAGATTTCATGGTGGATTAGAGTTCCATGCGCATCAAAACGCATGAGTACTGAAACGGTCAGGCGGTTGACTTTTGGCTTCAGGCTGCACAACTCATTTGATAATTCGTGGGGGAGCATCGGGATACACTCGCCCGGGAAATAAGTCGAATTGGCGCGTGCCTTTGCCTCTTCATCGAGAGCAGAGCCTTTTGTGACGTAATAGGAAACATCAGCAATATGTACACCCAACTCCCAGTGGCCATTTTGATGGTTGATATTGAGAGCGTCATCGTAATCTTTTGCCGTATCAGGGTCAATGGTGATGCATTCAAGGTCTCTTAGATCGCGTCTTTTTTTGATTTCTTTCAGGGGGATGCGTGAGCCATGCGCCTGTGCTTGCTCAATTGCTGCGGTGGGGAACTGTTGGCGTAGTTCAAACTCTTCGATTGCTGCAGAAATATCCGAAGTCGGGGTAGAGATGTTGCCGATCCAGTTGACGCGCAGACAACGCGTTTGCCCTGTGGCATCATTCCATTCGAGCACTTTCATAATGAGACGATCGCCTAATTGCATCAATGAGGGGTCTTCAGAATAGACGACGACGGGTTTTGCAGTGCCTAGAAGAGGGGCGTGCACAAGGGCTTCGTTGGGATTAAGGATCTGGATGACAGTGCCAGCAACATGTGAGCGGCTGCGCTTCAAGATAGCGACAACGGCTCCTTCAGGACCTTTAGCGCTATGTGCTAATAATTCGACTTCAACAGTGTCCCCGTCGACAGCATGAGCTGTGGCGTGTTTTGGAATGAAGATGTCTTGAGGGTAATCGATGGGGTTTTCAGGTTGAAGAAAGGCAAATCCTCTTGGATGAACTTTCAGGATGCCTTTAAGGAGGTGCTTTATTTTCTTTGACACAATGCTCTGGTTTTCTAAATTCATTAATGTATTGTAGCTTAAATGGGGATTCTTTTATACCCATCCTTGAGAGAATAGATGGATTATCATGAGTAAAATTAAAATATTTATCACTTCATTTTTCGCTGTGTGTATTTCAACGATGCTTTTTGCGGATGCTGTTGTGCCTGTGAATCGCGTCATTACAGATAATAATCCCCCTTATAGTTTTTTGGATGCAAGTGGAGTTAATGTTGGCGAGTCAACAGAGATTCTACAACGCATTGCTGACATCCTCTGTCAACCATTGCCTTTAGCTGAGATTTTTCCCGAGGAACAGGGAATTCAAGAGGCTTCTAAGGGGCCCATTTCTCTTTTTTATCCCCTTGCAGAAAGCGAATCTATCAAAGCGCGCTTCAAATGGGTGGGGCCGATCAGTCAAAATGACCTTTATATTGCCTTCAGTCTAGATACACCGAATGTGGTGATTCAAGCATGGCAGGCGGCTTTAGGACGCATTAAGCGTGAAAAAGACATTCACGGCAAAACTGCCTATGAGTGTATCTGTGAGCGCTATAACGACAAAACTTATATTCATGCATTGACCACTTCTCCTGTGGCAAAATTCGGCAAAAAGTAGTCTTAAAACATATTTTTTTGTCCACATTAAGGTGCCAACACGATATATCCTTTGGATTCATCTGCGATCAGGTGAGTTCTCAGAAGTGGCCGGATTTGGCTTTTTCTAGAATATAAACAACGATATAAATATAATACTTCTTCAAAATTATGTATAAGTGGTTAGTCTTATTTCTTTTTACTTTAGTTCAGTTGCATGCTGCTCCTGATTTCAGCTCTGTAAGGAATTACCTTGAACAATGGCAAACGCAAGGTGGTACTCCAAGCGGCCAGGTGAGTGTTTTTATTGGCGAACAGCCCATTTTTGAAGAGAGTTTTGGCTGTGCGGACCGCACACTTGGAACGCATTTTTCAAGTGAGCAACAGTTTTTAACGCTCTCTATCTCAAAACAGGTGACGGCTGCTGCGTTATTGAATCTGATTGTGGAGTCTGGATTTGATCCAGCATGGATTTTGCATCTGCCACTCGGTCTGTTATTGGATAAAGAGCATCCTGTGTGGTCGGGGCATCAACCTTCCTGGACGATGAAAGTCAGCCTCCATCAGCTCCTAACGCATACTTCAGGGCTTATTGATCCCGTAGAAATTCCCTTGTCCCGTGAGTTAAAAGGGCCAGTTAATGGTACGTTTTTAGAGTATATGCAATGGGCTGTTCAACTGCCGCAAAGTTTAAAAAAACAAGGGGAGTTTGTTTATTCACCTCTTTTGGCTTACAATTTGCTCGGTTTATTGATCGAAAATTTCACAGAACAACCCTTAGAGACATATTTGCAGGAAACGTTGTTTGAGCCTCTAGGGATGAAAAACACCTGTCTCATCACTACAGATACTCTAATTGCAAAACCCTATCTTTTAGAGGCAACTCAAGAGGAGTGGGTGTTAGTTGAACCGTTTCCCTATCATCTCGTATGGGCAGCTGGGGGAGTCGTATCCACGCCAAACGATCTGGTTAAGTGGAATAATTGGCTCTATAACAACCCTTTAATTGCTTATATAGCACAGGATTATGTACCGGAAGCTCGCTTGGTTCCACAAGGATTGCAAGAGGCGGCATATGGCTATGGTCTTTATCGCTCAGGACAAAACTGTTCCTATTATTGGCACGCTGGCGGAGCACTTGGCTTCCGTAATTTTCTTATGTATATTCCCAAATATCAACTTTCCGTTGTGATGGTGCGCAATCTAGTTGCCGATCCTAGCTGTTCGGAATTAGATGAGGGTTTGGATTTCTTTAATATCATTTTTCAAGCCCTACAAGGCATGGAACAGGAACAAGAGCAGGAGCAGCAGTAGTGGATAAAGTCAGCCAGTGGTTGCAAATGATCGATGCTTGGGTATGGGGGCCTTGGTTGCTTGTATTTCTAACGGGAACAGGTGTATATCTAACAGTTGTTCTTAAAGGAGTGCAGTTCAAATATCTTCGGTATGCATTTCGACTTGCCTTTGGTAGGAGTCAAGAGAAGGCTGCGGGAGATATTTCCCATTTTCAATCTCTCATGACCTCACTGGCTGGCACCATTGGTATTGGAAATATTGCTGGGATTGCTACGGCCGTTGCGATTGGTGGCGTTGGCTCACTCTTCTGGATGTGGGTGACCGGGCTTTTAGGAATGGCTACAAAATATGCTGAAGCGCTTTTGGCAGTTAAATATCGCGTGACAGATCGCAATGGTAAGATGTGCGGCGGGCCAATGTATTATCTCGAATTAGGGATGGGTTCGAAAAAATGGGCGATGCTCTTCGCTTTTTTTGGGGCTGCAGCGGCACTTGGTACAGGGAACATGGTGCAATCACATTCTGTGGCACATGCGATCCATACTCTTGCTCCTGTTAATCCTTGGGTTGTGGGCGGTATTTTAGCTGCTTGTACAGGCGCACTTCTCGTAGGGGGCATACGTGTTATTGGACGTGCTTGCAGTTTTCTTGTGCCTGTAATGGCAGTATTCTATCTCCTTGCAGCTCTCATCGTCATCGCGCTTTCCATCGAACATCTTCCTGGTGCTATTCTTTTGATATTCAAATCAGCCTTCACAGGGCAAGCTGCTTTTGGTGGTTTTGCTGGTGCGAGCTTTTTGTTAGCTGTGCAGATGGGGATGGCGCGCGGCGTCTTTTCAAATGAAGCGGGTCTTGGAACTTCCTCCATTGCTGCAGCAGTCGCAAAAACTGATGAACCGGGGCGTCAAGCACTTGTCTCTATGACGGGAACATTTATTACCACGATGGTGGTATGTACAATCACAGGTCTTGTGCTTGCAACAACACAAGTGCAGGGATTGGTAGACGGCAGTGGGCAGCTATTCAATGGAATCGCTTTGACGATGAGAGCTTTTGATAGCATGTTACCCTTGGGAGGTTGGATCGTTACCTTCAGTGCTGTGATGTTTGCTTTTTCTACCATTATTGGATGGGCCTACTATGGTGAAAAATGTGCGGAATATTTGTGGAAAGAAAGATCGATCCTTCCCTACCGTCTTTTGTATACTTTATGTGTCCTCTTGGGTGCGGTAATGAGTTTAGAGGTCGTTTGGAGTATTGGCGACATTTGTAATGGACTCATGGCTGTTCCTAATCTCGTTGGACTTTTAGCTCTTTCCCGCGTTGTTAAGCGCGATCATGAGCTTTTTGAGGGTGTAATCCGCAACGAGCGTTTTTTAGCGTGAGTTCGACCTGTTATTTAAAAATCGAAAAATGTAACCTCTGGTAGAACGAGTGATTTCAGAAGAGGTTTTCATGAATCAATTGAACCAACAATCAGTGACCACATGGCCATTAATGGTGCGTGGTATTTTGGCCCTTATTTTGGGGGTATTAGCCATTGCATGGCCAGGAGTAACTGCAGCGCTTGTCGTTTTGTGGATTGGTGCTTATTTTATTGTAGATGGAATTTTTACTGGTGTCGTTGCTATACGCTCAGCGATCCATCATCGCCCACGTTGGCTTTTGCTTACGCGCGGTATTCTTGGTGTGATCGTTGGATGTTTCTTTTTTATATGGCCGGAGCAAGCTGCTCTACTTTTAGTGCTCCTCATTGGAATTTGGTCAGTTATTGCCGGTATCTTTGAGATTTTTGCAGCTTTTACGATGCCATGGCCGAAATCAGGTCGGATTTTAGTAGGAATTGCCGGCGCATTATCGATTTTATTTGGTACTCTTTTATTTACTTACCCAGCAGATGGAATTTTAGTGATTTTATGGTTATTAGCAGTGTATGCTTTTATCTTTGGAATTTTGATGATTGCATCAGCAGTGGGTTTAAAAAATGTCAAATAAACCAGCTACCATGAAAGCATTAGTTAAAGCACGCGCCGAAAAAGGGCTTTGGTTGGAAGAAGTTCCAGTCCCCACAATCGGACCTCGCGATGTTTTAATTAAAATCAGGAAAGCCGCTATTTGTGGCACTGATCTTCACATCTATTTGTGGGATGAGTGGGCACAAAATACTATTCAAACTCCAATGGTGATCGGACACGAGTTTGTGGGCGAAATCGTTGAAGTTGGCAGTTTAGTGACCGAGTATCGCGTGGGTCAGCGTGTTTCTGGTGAGGGACATATGGTTTGTGGCAGATGCCGCAATTGCCGTGCAAATAAGAAACACCTTTGCCCGCATACCTATGGACTTGGAATTCATCGTCCAGGATGCTTTGCGGAATACTTAAGTTTTCCAGCAGATAATGTTTTCCCCGTTCCAGATTTTGTGACCGATGATCAGGCTAGTTTCCTTGATCCTCTTGGAAATGCCGTACATACAGCACTTTCTTTCCCACTCGTTGCGGAAGATGTGTTGATTACGGGAGCAGGACCTATTGGTTTAATGGCAATACCGATTGCTAAGCAGCTTGGTGCCAGAAATGTAGTGATTACTGACGTCAATGAATATCGTTTAGACATTGCGCGTAAATTGGGTGCTACATTGGCGCTCAACATTAAAAATCATTCATTAAAGCAAATTATGCCCTCTTTAGGGATTCGCTATGGCTTTGACGTCGTTTTAGAGATGTCTGGAAATCGCGATGCTTTGATGCAAGGGATTGATTGCGCATTCCATGGTGCTAATATCGCCTTACTAGGTATTTTACCAAAGAGTGCGGCGATTGATTGGCATCAAGTCATTTTCAAAGGCCTGACTCTCAAAGGGATTTATGGTCGAGAAATGTTTGAAACCTGGTATAAGATGGAAGCGCTGCTTGAATGTGGTCTTGATGTTAGTCCAGTGATCACTCATAGACTTCCTTTAGAGGCGTTTGAAGAAGGCTTTGCTGTGATGCAATCTGGTCAGAGCGGTAAAGTGATTCTCGATATCTCTTCCCGAGCAATGTAATGGCCAAATCGTGGCAATTATTTGTTGAAGAACATCTTAGTGGAGTTGAGGAAGCTCTCAACTCCATGACGCAACAAGCTCAATTAGCTAGTGATTTGCAAGAATGTGCTTTATATGCGCTACAGGGCGGTGGAAAGCGTTTGCGTCCACTTCTTGTGCTAGCAACCGTAGAGGCGCTGGGTGCGCCTATTTCTTTAGACGTTGTCCATGCAGCATGCGCCTTAGAATTTATTCATACCTATTCCCTTATTCATGATGATTTACCATGCATGGACAATGCTGACATGCGTCGTGGTCGGCCTACTTTACATAAGGCATTTGGAGAAGCTAAGGCACTTTTAACGGGTGACTGGTTTTTAACCCATGCTTTTTGCCTCTTATCCAAACCTTGTATGGCACACCCTCAATTACTCGAAATTCTAGCTCGACATGCGGCAGGACGTGGAATGATTGGTGGGCAGTGGACTGAATTATTTGCTGAGCAAACATCTGCAGCAGATTTTGAAAAGATTGCTGCTGAAAAAACAGGCGCACTTTTTGGAGCGGCGCTTGGGATGGGTGCTGCGCTGACAGCGCACGCAGATGCCGTGCAATGGATGCAAGAAGTTGGTATTGCCATGGGGGTTGTTTTCCAGATCATTCTCGATGACCTTGACGATTTAGAAACCGATGAAAAATCTCTAGCTCTTTGCTATGGACCACGTGTTGCCATAAAGATAGCGAGTGAGCTTCTCAAAAAATGCCGCGTCTTATTGATGCGTCTTCCTCGCCCTGAGGTTCTCTTAGATTTCCTTAGTATTCTTGAAGCAAAAACAGCCGAAGCGCACATGCGCTTTTCATGATAGATCAGCTTTGCGTGGTGAAGGCACTAAGCAGCTTTTGATGAGTATTAGCGCAATATAAACGATCAGCCCATAGAAAACGTCTATGAGAGGCATGATCAAGATGTCTGTAAAAATCCACCCAATCAACCCTTTGCTTGATATTGTCGGCACCTGTCTAAGAAATAGCAATATGAGCAGTTGTACAAAAGTATAAGCCAAAGAAAAAGTCCATAGGCGCCACCCAAAGGTCCATATATTGTATTGTAGTTTTCTGCTTATTTTTTCTACAAAAGCAACAGATAGCACATTGGCAAGAAGATGAAATCCTAAAGGGGTACTCCAGGTAAAGAGATCCAAAAAGAGTCCGCTGATTAAAATAGATGGTAGTAAAAAACGCCTACAATAGATCGAAGACCATATGATTGCAGGTGCAAAAAAGCAAAGAGAGAGGGCGTCTAAGAGAAAAAAGAGCGCTGTACAAATTAAGAGAGCGATAAACGCTAGGACAAAAGATTTCATAGATAGGAAAGTTCTACTGCAGTGAGCATCGAAAGTCAAGTGCTCAAAATTAAAGAATAACGTATACTAACGTGAGTTCGACTTTAAATCGACTTTTGATCCTTGTTTCAGAGGCATCTGCTTATAAACTCCTCTTGGACATGGCACATTGGCCATGACCTTCAAGGCGTTTATCACCAGCTATCCTTTGAAACAAGGATCAAAAAAGGATCAAAAGTCGATTTAAAGTCGAACTCACGTTATACTAACCTTAAGATCGATTGAAATTAGATTTTGTCTAAAGTCCAGTTTAAAGTCGACCTTAGGTTATACTCAAGAATTAATATGAATGTTGCGCTTAGCCATGAGCTTCAAAAGAAGCGACCTAGTCGGCTGTTAAAGGCCGCTATCGTTCTTTTTTTGTTCTGCTTACTTTTTTCTTTCTTTTTCGTTCGCGTACAGCGTACAGAGCGATTAGAGCTTGGCTCGATTGCATCTAGTTCGATCGTTTCTCCTGTCACTTTTGATCTTATTGATGAAGAGGCAACAGCGAAACTGCGGCAGGATGCCGTGGCCCAAGTTGGGGTAATTTATCAGATTGATCCAACGCAAATTTCCATGGTGGTGCCGCCCGATGGCATGCAGGATGCCGCTCACTGGTTAGAAAGTTTACAGTTTAAACTTTGGCAGATGCGTTTTACCGACCCTATTACTGCCGACCTCATCGCTAAATTTGATCCTCGTCAAAAAGAACGCGTTGTTGTCATCACCTTTTTTTCTTTAGATCGCGCGATTTCTCTTCCACATTCCTTTTGGTTAAAACTTAATTTTGCAGGTCCCATTGATGGTCAGTGGGCTGAGTCATTAGAAAAAAAGGTGTGGCGTCTACAGGCCGATCATGAATGGCGCGCGCAACTTATTAAAATGATTCAGGTTCAGGTTCCCCAGCAAGTGATGCATATTGAAGCGGGGAGCGTATTGGTTAGGCAAGGGCAACAGATTACATCACAACAGTTGCAACTCATTCGCGCCATGCAAGAGCAGGTAGGGCAAGAAAGAGCACAAACAATCATGTGGCGAGCACTTGGAAGTGCTGGTCTAACGATCATTTTATTGCTTTTTGGCATCTACTATATCAGCAAAGAACATCGCTACCTTTTTAGATCGACGCAGCGGATGCTTTTGTTAGTTGCAGCTGTCGCTTTAAGTCTGATTCTTGCAAAAGTGATCGATATTCTAGCTGTTGTTTTACATGCAGGAATTTTCTTGCGATGTACACTTTTCGCGCCTTTCGTAGCGATTCTCTTTTATGCGCTTTTTGATCGACGCATCGCCCTCTTTGGTGCATTATGGAGCTCGCTAATTTTCGCCCTGGGGTTATCAAATGGTGGATTGCCATTATTTATGGCCAATTTAGCCCCTGCTGCGGTTGCGATTCTTTCGATGCGTGTATTATATCGGCGCAAAGAGATTTTTCTCGTATGCTTGCGCGGATGGGTAGGAGCTTTCTTAACGCTGCTCTGCGTGGATCTCTTTTTGCAGGCCCCTTCCCAAGAATTATTTATCGCAGATTTCTTTACGACTTTTATCCTGATGATTCTAACAGCCGTTTTGGTGATTGGAGTTCTGCCACTTTTTGAAAGTGTTTTTGATGTGCTCACCGAATTGACTTTGATGGAATATATCGATCCATCACATCCCTTGCTGCGCCGCTTGATGTTGGAAGCACCTGGTACCTATCAACACTCTGTAGTTGTAGGCAACTTAGCAGAGGCTGCTGCGCTGGCAATAGGTGCTAATGGACTTTTTTGCCGCGTTTCAACACTTTATCACGATATTGGCAAGCTCATTGCTCCCCAATTTTTTACCGAAAATCAGATGCCAGGAGTGAATGTTCACCAGCTGCTAACCCCTCTTGAGTCAGCTCAGGTGATCATTTCCCACGTTTCTGAGGGTGTTGCTATGGCGCTTAAAGCTAAGTTACCTCAAGCTTTTGTTGCTATTATTCAAGAACATCACGGGACGCAGTTGGTGTATTATTTTTACCACAAACAAGTTGAGTTGATGCAGGGAAGAGCGGATCTTGTTAATCAAGAGGAGTTTCGCTATAAAGGTCCCAAACCGCGATCTAAAGAGTCAGCCATTATTATGATTGCGGATTCTTTGGAAGCAGCGTCGCGTTCTTTAGATATTGTCGATACAGAGAGTGTTCAGCGCCTTGTCAATAAGTTGGTTGATGAAAAAGCAGATGAAGGGCAGTTTGAAGACTGTCGTTTAACATTTGAAGAGTTAAAAATCGTGAAAAACACGCTGATTCAGACTGTATTGACTTCTAGCCATTCGCGCATTAAATATCCTAAAAAGAAGCTTCCTGAATTAGATGCCTAAAGTCGCTCTTTTGACAGGTGCTACCGGAGGAATTGGACGCGAAATACTCGCCCTCCTACAGCTTCACCATGTCCCCGTTCTAGCCTCTGCGCAGTCTGATGAGGCGCTACAGGCTCTACAAAAAGAATTTCCCTGCATTATTGATATTTACCCGGCAGATCTTGGCGATCCTTTGGCTCGCACTCGCCTTTTGACATGGGCATGTCAGCATGACTCTCTTGACTTGTTGATTAACAATGCAGGCTGTGGGCTGTGGGGCGTATCGATCGAACATGAATGGTCTGCAATTGAGAAAATGATGCAAATCAATATGCAGGCATTGGTTCAGTTGACACATACACTTACGAGCTATTGGTGTCAGAGGGCCAAAAAAGGCACGGTGTTGAATATTGGATCTGTCGCCGCGCATTTTGAGCGGTACCCTCGCTTTGCGGTATATGCAGCTAGCAAGGCTTTTGTGCGTCATTATTCGCGCAGCTTGGATGACGAAATGCGACAATGGGGGATTCGGATTCTGGTCGCTGAGTTAGGACGTGTTGAGACCTCATTTTTTCAACGCGCCCATGCCCATGCCCCGCGTAAATGGCAACTCATTCCAAAAGGGCGCGTGGGTAATTTATTGTGGAAACAAATCATTTCTCAAAACCCTTGGCAAGTGATTGACTGGCGTTATCGCTTACTTTCTCTTTGTGGACGACTCCTTCCTGAAAAATTGGTAGCAGCCTTGATGCAACGTTTAGGATAATCGGGTGTAATTAAAAGCGTTAGTTAACTATTTAGAGCTAAAATGGAAGCTTTTCTTAAGGCTTCACCAGACAACCTTCTGCCAAAAAATCCTTATTTTCCCCCTCTGTGTGCTCTGTGGACTCTGTGGTAAATATTTTTATTTAAAACTTATGTTAATTGTTTTGAACCACAGAGCCCACAGAGCACACAGAGGGGGAATAAGCTGTTACACCTTATCTTGAATGAGAATTAATGAAGACCGAAGTGGGTATTAGAAGAACATGAGTCCCTAGGTTTTTCATCCTTCCTAACACTTTGAATTATACCCAGGATAATCTTTCAGGTTGCAAAATTTCTTTAATCCCGCTATCTCTAGAGAAAGATTTAACTATTAGAGATGCCTTATGTTACCTGTTATTCTATTTCTTTTTTCCGCCGTTACAGCCGTCATCTGGATGGCAAGACGTGCACCGAATGAACGCGCCGAGCGCACAGAGCGTTTAACCCTCTTTTTAAGAGCGCTGCTTTTTTGGAACGTAGGTGTACTGGGAATTTTAGCGGCGTATGCCCATACTTTTTTAGCTAATGAAACAGCACATGAAATTGGATGGCGAGCAGGAAGCCCGTTTCAATTTGAAATTGCTATGGCTAATTTAGCGCTAGGTGTTGCAGGGATTACAGCTGCATTTGTGCGCAACCTCTCTTTTGCAAGAGCAGTGATCTTAGTCGACGTGATTTTTCTTTTAGGGGCCTTCGTTGGACATATGTTCCAGTGGTATCGCGGTGATGTGGATCCCTATAATATCGGGGCTTTTGTATGGACAGGAGATCTGTTTATACCGGTTGTGCTTCTTGTTCTGCTTGCAGCAATTAGACGTCACGATCGCCGCACTATTAAGTAAGCTCTTGCTAAAGGTGATAAAAAACCTTTGCAAATTGCAGCATCTGTCGGTATAACTGACTCTTATGTTAAATTTTCGCAACCTCAAGCAAGATTTTTCATCCTCAGTCCTCAAAGAGGGCAAGGCGCTCTTTGATCGAGAGGGTGTGGTCAGTGCTAAAGTTATTGGATTGTCCGATGCGCGCATCAGAATTAGTAGTCGCGTCAAAGGTCAGTTTGATAATATCTACGAGAGTGAAATTGAGATTGATCGTCATGAATCTCAAATCCTCGATTCTAATTGTGATTGCACCTATACCTATGATTGCCAGCACCTTGGGGCGCTGATCTATTATCTGGAAGAGCATCTTGGACAGATGATCCTTGCCTTTTCACAGGAAAATCAAGGGGAGTCAATTCAATCGCAGGAACTTGTTGAAGAGATTCGTCAACAAGAAACGCAAAAACACGACGAAAAATTGCAGCAGGAAGAGCTTCAAGAGTATCTTTTTGCGTCGCAATTACTAAGTCACTGCCCCTTCTTTTTACCCGAGGAAAAATTACTTGAAGATCGTGCAGAATTAGCAATCATCTATTTCCCCCTAACACAAGTTGATCGCCCACTTTTTGAAATACAGCTAGCTTTACGCCTGCCTTATCGCTCAAAACCTTTAAACATATTGCGCATCAAGGAATTTATCCAAGCGATCCGCTATCACGAAGCTGTGGAATTGGCGGGGCGTCGCTACTTTTTTACCAGTGCCTCCTTTGACCATATCAGTGCGCAATTGCTCGAGTTACTATCCGATCATCTAACTTATCCGCCTCAACAAGACGAAAAACAGATGCGCTCTGCACTCATTGAGCAAGATGGTTTTGGAATGGTACTGGCAAAAGCTTTTGAATTGCTTCCCGAAGAGGGTAGTGATTCTAAAGTATTGCCCTGTATTTATAGTGGCTCATTGGACCAACAGGTGCATACTTCAACACAACCGTTGCAGTTACAATTTAATCTGAGGTGTTTTGAAATGCCTCAACCAAAACTAGTATTGCAACCTTATGCTATTCTTGACGATCATGAGGCTCCTTTTGAAGAGGGCCTTTTGTTGATCTGTACGCATCCAGGGTTTATCTATCGCGAAACTTACTATACCTTTGTTCCCAGCGTCAAGAGAGCTCATTTAAGTCACTTGGCTGCTATTTCTAAGATGACGATCCCAGAATCCCTCTTTGGTACCTTTATAGAAAATGTTCTGCCTGAGCTGCAAAGATATGCAACTGTCATTGGGGATAAATCTCTTGAAAGTTATATCACGCAACCCTATGCGAAGCAACTGCGTGCAAAAGTGGCTTTAAATTATTTTAATGATGAATTGGAAGCATCTTTAACGTTTTGCTACGATCATTTTGATATCCCCGCAGCTCCTCAGCTATGGAATTATCAACACACCCAGCTTTTCATCACTCAACAGGGGATTATTGCACGTGCGCTTGTTGAAGAAAAAAAATTATTAGATGCAATCCTTGGCGATTTTAGTTTTGAACCTAAAACAGCCCTTTTTGTCGCCAAAACGGAGAAAAAGGTCATTGAGTTCATGACAGATATTGTTCCTGCATGGAAGCATCGCGTTGACTTTGATTGCCCAGAAACTTTGCTATCGCAGTTTCTTTATGACAAGACACATTTCACCCTTCACTTTGCACCGGGTGAGCATGTTCACTCCTATAAATTAGACTTAAAAGTGGAAGGCGCATTAGAGGGCGTGCGTTCTGAAATTCTGTGGGATTGTGTGGCTGCAAAGAAGAGTTACATCGATTTTGCGGGTGCGCGTCATGTAACGAAGGAAAAGCGCGGTAAGATCCTCATCTTTGAATTGGCAATCATTGCAAAATTACTTCCTATTTTTGATGAATTAGGAATTAAAGTACTTGAGTCTACGGTCTTAGAAAGGCCTTTGTGGACCTTGGCAGGTATTACTCATGAGCTCTTTGAAGGGTTACCGGTAACCTTCTCCATAGATAAGAAAATTGAAGCGATCCAACGTCAGATGACGGGTGCAGAAGCGATTATCCCGAAAAAAATTCCTAAGATTGTGCATGCCTCGTTGCGTTCGTATCAAGAAGAAGGAGTCAACTGGCTTGACCGTCTGCGCCGAATGTACCTTAGTGGCATTCTTGCCGATGATATGGGACTTGGAAAGACATTGCAAGCGATTGTAGCCATTGCTCAGATGAAAGAAGAAAATCCAAGTGGAGTCAATTTAATCATTTGTCCTACATCCCTTCTCTACAATTGGCGCGCAGAATGTCGCAAATTTTGTCCCACATTGAAAGTGCTCGTAGTAGATGGGAATCCAACTCAGCGCAAAAAAATCATAGATCAAGCCTTTTCGCACGATTTACTCATTACTACCTACTCTCTTCTACAAAAAGATGTAGATCTTTATGAGGAGACGACTTTTGATTATGTGATTCTTGATGAGGCACAACATATTAAAAATCGCACGACGAGAAATGCAAAATCCGTCAAACAACTGCATGCAAAACATCGCATAATTTTGACGGGCACACCTGTTGAAAACTCTCTTGATGATTTGTGGAGTCTTTTTGATTTCTTGATGCCGGGGCTGCTAGGTGGATATGATCGCTTTGTCGATAAATATCTTAAAGCTCCTTCAGCAGCACAAACGAATTATTTAAGGCGTAAATTAACTCCTTTCATTTTACGCCGTATGAAGAAGGACGTTTTGCAAGATCTGCCAAAAATTTCGCATATCGTGTACTACTGTGAATTATCAAGCACGCAGAGAGCACTTTATGCCTCCTATGCTCAAGAAGCGAGAAAAGAGCTTGTTAAGCTGGTAGACAAGGAGGGATTTGACCGCGTACAGATTCACGTACTGGCAACTTTGACGCGTTTAAAGCAAATTTGTTGCCATCCAGCTATCTTTGCAAAGGAAAAAGCCGAAGATGGTGATTCTGCAAAATATGAAATGCTGCTAGAATTGATCGGCAATCTGCGGGAAGGACGTCACAAAGCGGTAATTTTTAGTCAGTATACGAAAATGCTTCAATTGCTGCATGATGATCTTCAACGGCGAGGTATTCCATTCGCCTATTTGGATGGAACAAGTAAGCATCGTCTGGAGATTGTTGAGCAATTTAATAAAGATGACAATATCCCCCTATTCCTCGTCTCACTCAAGGCAGGGGGAGCTGGTTTAAATATTACGGGTGCCGACACAGTGATTCACTACGATATGTGGTGGAATCCAGCTGTCGAAAGTCAAGCGACCGACCGCGTATGGCGGATGGGACAAGAGCGCCCTGTATCATCCTATAAGCTAATTACTGTAGGGACGATCGAAGAAAAAATTATGCAAATGCAAGAGCGCAAAAAAGGTTTAGCCGACCAAATTGTGCGTGGCGATGAAGAGATTTTAGAGAAGCTGACATGGGAAGAAGTATTGGAGCTCTTGCAGATTTGAGGTATGATTGGGAACTTTTGCATGAATAAATATAGCATTTGTAGTGCTCGCAAGCTCCTAAGGAGGAAATGATGGATTTTGCTGATTGGCGACGAAAGCTTTCAGTGTCAGGATTGATGCATAAATTTCAGCAAACGGGATTCAACCGGTATTGGGGAATTGTATCAAGCGATATTGGAATCGATCTTGGAACGGCGAACACACTTGTCTTTGTACGCGGCAAGGGTATTGTCTTAACGGAGCCTTCTGTTGTGGCTGTCGATTCAATGACGAATGAAGTGCTGGCCGTGGGTCATAAGGCAAAAGCCATGCTCGGTAAAACACCGCAGAAGATTCATGCCGTGCGTCCCATGAAAGATGGGGTGATTGCGGATTTTGAAATTGCTGAAGGGATGCTTAAGGCTTTAATCCAAAAAGTGACTCCAACACGCAGCCTCTTCCGTCCAAAAATTTTGATTGCCGTACCTTCTGGAATCACTGGGGTAGAAAAGCGTGCTGTGGAAGATTCCGCTCTCCATGCCGGTGCTCAGGAAGTGATCTTGATTGAAGAGCCGATGGCAGCTGCAATTGGTGTTGATTTACCCGTCCATGAGCCTGCTGCCAATATGATTATTGACATCGGCGGTGGTACAACAGAAATCGCTATTATCTCTCTCGGCGGCATTGTAGAGGCACGTTCCTTGCGTATTGCTGGCGATGAGTTTGACGAATGCATTATCAACTATATGCGTCGCACTTATAACCTGATGATTGGGCCTCGCACAGCAGAAGAGATTAAAATTACCATTGGGTCTGCCTATCCTCTTCCCCAAGAATTGGAGATGGAGGTACGCGGGCGCGACCAAGTGGCCGGCTTGCCTATTACCAAACGTATTAATTCGGTAGAAATTCGCGAATGTCTTTCAGAGCCTATTCAACAGATCGTTGAAGGGGTGAAATTAACGCTTGAGAAATGCCCTCCTGAATTAGCCGCTGACTTGGTGGAACGCGGCATGGTGATTGCAGGTGGTGGGGCGCTGATGAAGGGATTGGATCGCTTATTAATGCAAGAGACAGGCTTACCCGTCATTATTGCTCCCAACCCACTATTAGCTGTATGTTTGGGAACAGGAAAGGCTCTAGAGTATTTTGATAAATTTAAGAAGCGCCGCTCAGTGATTTAAAAGTCACTTTTTGTCACAGAAGCGCTGCCAGATATCTTTGACCAAGGAGACAAAGGTAATGGGATCAAAAGGCTTAATGATCACATCTAGAGCTCCAAGTGCATAGTAGCTAGCTATTTCGCTTTCAATGACTTTTGCAGTAAAAAATACCACGGGAATATGTGCCGTAGCGGCAAGTGCTCGCAAGGCTTTGAGAGTTGCACACCCATCCATGCCAGGCATCATCATATCGAGCAGAATGATGTCAGGTTGGAAAAGGGGCGCTTCATTAAGAGCAGCTTCACCTGAAGTCACTGTTCTTAGTTCAATGCCTGTCATTTTTTTAAAACACCACTTTACAATGGTAAGTGTGTCTTCATCGTCATCAACAACTAGTACTTTTTCGAGTAATTTTGCGGTCATATGACTCCCTTTTCCCGTGTATCAGTCTTTTATCTGTAGCAAAAATTGAACCTTAAATACTATAAAAAAATGATGATGGATGAGCAACTAAGAATCCCAGAATTATCGCAAGATGAGATACAGGCTATTGAAGATGCGTATCGCGCAACAATTCCTGATAAAATGCTTTTATTGCAGCAGCTTATCGATGCCCATATTCAAAAGGCTTCTGAGGAAACTTTTAATGCTTTATATATGCTGATTCATAAAATAGCTGGTAGCGCAGGTACCTATGGGTATACCCAAGTAAGCACACTCTGCAAGGAGCTCCTTGCTGAATGCAGAAACAAGAAAGAATTTTTTATTGAATGTTCAGAAGAGGTGAGGCATCAGCTGGGTGTCTTTTTGAAAGAAATTAAAAAAGGGTTTTATGGTGGATAAAAAAATAGTGGTTATCATTGATGATGATGAGGATTTATCCTTTTTGTTGGAATCCGCGTTTAAAGCTCAAGGGTTTGCATGCCAAATCCTGAGGTCCGGAAGTGAAGCATTAGCTTTTTTTAAGCAACCTCATGCAGAGAATTCTATTTCTTTAATCATTCTCGACAGAGTATTGCCAGATATGGATGGAATCAGTCTTTTAAATGGGGAGTTTCATACTTATTTGAGTCATGTCCCGGTTTTAATTCTATCTGTTTTGGCCTCTGAAAAAGATATTATGGAAGGATTAAAAAAAGGTGTCGTGGATTATATTACCAAGCCTTTTAGTCTTCCTATTCTCATGAAAAAAGCGCTTGCGCTGATTGAAAAGACAGCTAGCAAGAAGGCGTGATTAAGGGATGCACCCTACTGTTTTGGGATAATTAAGGAGAAGGTGCTGCCCTTACCTATTTCACTGGTGCATTCGATATGGCCGTTTAATAATAAGGCAAGTTTTTGGCTTAGGTAAAGCCCAAGCCCTGTACCAACGTTTCTTATGGGGGTATCTATTCTTTCAAAGGCTTGAAAGAGTCTTTCTTGATCCAGCTTGCTGATTCCTATGCCTGTATCGATAAAGTGGATGGCTAAAGAGGGTTGTCCCTCTATGGATTCCTCGGATACTTTGATTTCAATTTCACCTCTTTCTGTAAATTTAATGGCATTGTTAGCTAAGTTGATAATAATTTGACTTAATGCTCTCTTATCAGTATTGAGTGTGATTTTCTTTGAAGGGTGTACATAGTTAAACTGGATCCCTTTTTTCTCAGCAAGTGGTTTTAATTCATCCACAAGTTCTTTGATGAGTGTATTGATATCAACTAATGTAGTATTTATCAGTACTTTTCCCGATTCAATGCGCGTGACATCGAGCAGATCATTCACTAAAGATAGCAGTCGTTGCCCACTCATATGCACGCTAATTAATTGTTTTTCTTGATCATCTGTTAAAGGACCAGGCTCTTTTGTGAGTAAGATGCTTGTAAAGCCCAGAATAGATGTTAAAGGCGTGCGCAGCTCATGACTCATCATGGAGAGAAAACGGTCTTTGGCTTGACTAGCAAGTTCTAATTCACGGTTTTTTTCTTGTAACTTTTTTTCATAATGTTTTATTGCTGTCATGTCGCGCGCAGAAGCAAATAATCCCTGGAGTCGATGGTTTTGATCAAAAAAAATGGTAGCATTATAGCTGACAACTGTTTCAGTTCCATTTTTAGAACGAATGACGACTTCGTAATTAGTGATTTTTCCATTTTTTAAAACTTGAGCTATTCCTTTTTCGGCGCGCATAGGATCGGTGACATAATTTTTAAAAGGTGTACCAATGAGCTCCTTGCGCTCATATCCTGTCAAGATTTCCATCTGATGGTTAATGTCTGTGATGTTACCAAGGGGATCAGTTGTCACCAGTGGTTCGATATTTGCTTCAATTAAAGAACGTGTATAAAGTTGTGCAGTTTTCAACTGCATTTCGAGCGTTTTTTGAGGTGTAATATCTCTTAAGATGGCAAAAACGCCCTTTGGGTTTCCTAGGTCGTCTGTGAATAAACCGGCATTAAAAGAAACGTTGATTTGATCCCCTTGGCGCTTGATGAGTGTCAGTTCAATATTGATGACGCGTTTTTCGCTAATTGCCCATTGAAGACTTTCATTTGCATGGACGGCATCCACAAAATAGGAAGAAAAGGAGGAGTTGATTAAGTGTTTCTGAGTATATCCTGTAAGATCGAGAGCCCCTTGATTGACATCTAAAATATGACCTTTTAGATCGATAGTAAAAAGGCCATCAGGGGACGCTTCAATTAGCGAACGCATATAGACTTGCTGTTCAAGAACATTTTTTTGTAAAAGGTACTGTTGTGAGAAATCGCGAGCGCAAGCAAAAACGCCTTCGATGCGTCCGTCTATTGAGTAGAAAACGGAGGCATTGACTGAGGTCATTAAAGAAATGCCACTTTTCGTTTTGAGGGTTAATTCAGAATCTTTTGATGTACCTTCAGCAAGAGTTTTTCTAAAGTATTCAATTGCTTTTTCGGGGTTAAGAAAGTAGCGCTCAAAAGGAGTTGAAATGAGTTCATCGCGCGTATATCCCGATATACGGCATACCTGTGGATTGACATCTGTAATTAAACCTTTGCAGTCGATGATGATGAATGCATCTACAGAGCTCTCGATGAGAGATCGATAGTAGGCTGCCCTATTATAAAGCTTTGCCTCCTTTGCTTTTTGCTCACTAATATTCATAAAGGAGACAAAAATACCGCGGAGTGTGTTTTGATTGTCATAATAGAGGGCCCCTTGAAAGAGAGTAAAATGTTGTTCCCCATTTTTGGACTGGCAAATACATTCAAGATCAACAACTTTTCCATCTTGTAGGGTTCGCGTTATTCCCTCATTTATGAGGTGAGGATCGGTAAAAAATTGTTGTAATGGTTGACCGATGAGTTCTTCTTCAGTATATCCAGTAAGCGCTAGCATTGCAGCATTGAGGTCTGTCATTTTTCCAGAAAGATCAAGAACTGCAAAAGGCTGAATGTACGCCTTGATAAGCGCCTTCGCATAGTTTTCAGATTCTTTTTCACGCTCTAGTAAGCGCATTTCATGAGTTAAATCTTTTGAAATAATGAGAAATCCAAAGGGAATACCAGCTTGGTTGAGACGCGGAGTAATAACGACGCGCGCAGAAAAAAATTCTCTATTTTTTCTTTGACGCCTAACGATTCCTTCCCATTTTCCCAGCTTTAACGTTGTTTGTTTGATCTCTTTGTAGGCATTGGTTGCGAGAAAGGCAGGATCATAGAGGATTTCGGTGTTTGATTTTCCTATAACCTCTTCAGGGTCATAGCCATAAATTCTTTTGGCGCCTTCATTCCAGAGCAGGATGGTGCCATCAAGATTTTGAGCGATAATTGAATATTCTGTGGAGGCTTGAAGTATGCTTGAGATAAATGCAACTGCATCAGAATAGTCTTCTAGAATAGACTTATCAAATAAATTACATTTATATGTCATAAACGCCTCTCGATGTGTGTATAACAGATGGAACAAAAAATATACTAGAATTTAATTACTGAGTCTTTTGCAAATTATCTGTAATTTGATGCTGGGCACCTTAGCCGTGTTACATAAAATGGGTATGATTCAAAGGGTTAGTTAACTATCCAGAGCTAGAATGGAAGCTTTTCTTAAGGATCCAGCAGGTAACCTTCTGCCAAAAAATCCTTATTTTCCCTCTCTGTGCGCTCTGTGGGCTCTGGTAAATATTTTTATTTAAAACCTGTGTTAATTTTTTTCAACCACAGAGCCCACAGAGCGCACAGAGGGCATATAAGCTGTTACAACGTGAGTTCGACTTTAAATCGACTTTTGATCCTTGTTTCAAAGGATAGCTGGTGATAAACGCCTTGAAGGTCATGGCCAATGTGCCATGTCCAAGAGGAGTTTATAAGCAGATGCCTCTGAAACAAGGATCAAAAGTCGATTTAAAGTCGAACTCACGTTGTTACACCTTATGCTGCATGAGAATTAATGGGGACCGGAGTGGGTATTAGAAAATGAGAGTCCCTCATTTTTTCATCCTTTCTAACACTTTGAATTACACTCACATAAAATAGAAGTTTACCAGAAGAATGTGCAGTACGTTATAGTAAGTAGAATAGGAAAAGTGGCTGTTTTATCTCCTGCACCTGAAAAACCCATCCGTTCACGGGTGGGATGTAAAGGTGCTAAAGCCATCTTTCACAGAGTGATTGGTGGCTTTACCCTTTTCGTTTACCCTGGTTCTCGATGTAGTCCTTTA
>CAZQVA010000017.1:0-4981 GCA_964596685.1 uncultured bacterium
CAATGCGATTTTTGATCTCTTCTGGTAGATGGCTCTGTAGGAATGGAATGGCAAATTCGCGCTCTTCTAAAAGCGCATGAAAGTGTTTGTCGTGGAGATTTTTGCTCATAACGCGTGCATCGTAGCTTAAGAATTGGCTGGAAAGCAAGGTTTTTTTTGCAATGGTTCACATACTCCCAAAAAAGGAGGAAGTATGTGAACTGCCACCCTAGCATCTATGCTTTTTTGCGCACGACAAGAGCTGTCATAAAAGCGACAATTACAGCACTAGGGATAAAAGGAGCGACTCCAAGCAAGAAAACATGATCGATGCCGACGAAGGGAACAAGGCCAATAGCGCCCATAACCAGCAGTAGTAACTGCATAAGAAGAGTGCCCAAAAAAGTCCATTTAAGGCTTGCGGGTCTGATGAATTTATTCATTAGGTAAGCAACAAGTACATAACCGAAAAGGTAGCCACAAGTTGGGCCCATCCACCAAGCAGCGTTAGCTCCACTTGCAAGCACAGGCAAACCACATGTTGCATATAACAAGTAGAGAACTACAGCTAGGCAAGCGCGCTTGGAACCCAAAGCAAGTGCCATCCAGCTTAATGCTAGCGGTGTCAAGGAAAGAGGAACAGGTGTAAAAAAGAGAGGAACGGTAAGACGCGCCATAACAGCCAAAAAGAGGCTACCCGCAATAACGGCGAGGGCATTTTTTGCCAATGATGAAGACTGATGAGATGATGAATAGACAGATGCAATCATTTCTAGTTAATAACTCCTTTCAATAGCCTGCTAGAGGGTATTCTAGTGGCGGGGTTTCTAACGCTTGCGTCTCTGTATTGGCGTAATAGTAAAAAATTTCGCCAGCTACATAGCGTACTTGCGCAATATAAGGATACAATGGACGATCAAAATTCTCATCCCAAAATGTGAGTTTAAACGCAATTTGTCCTTTTGATGCATATTTCTTATAACTTTTGGGATAAATACTCCGCATAAATGCATGATATTCTTCAAAAACGATATCAGCAAGGAGCTGCCGTTCATAGATACGAGCTACTTTTTCAATAATGGGTTGTAATTGCTCGCGCGTCATTTTCTGTCGCGACATAAAATCAGCCACCCAAGTGACTTTTGGGTTAGCATCAACGAAATGATTCGTGCCAATATGCAATAATTCCCAGTGATTTTCCTTTGCAATTTCTTCTGAGGACTTGCGCATTACGATTTCAGAGCCTTTAGGAGCTGCTCTTCCAAGGCCAGTATCTGCAATATGATGACGACAGCCCATCGAAAGCACTCCCACCAAAATCAATAATCCCAAAAACTTAAGATTTCTACCCATATGGATTTTCTCACAAATAAACGAGCGGATAATAATACGCTTCTTGGTTGCTGTCCAGCAAAGGATTATTTGTGCTGTTGAAGGAATTCGTAGACGGGATAGGGAATGACGTTGGCCAACCATCCTTCTACCTTGATGCGATGGCGCTGATAATATACGCCAGCAAAAAAGACACCCACTCCCATTAATACCAATGCAAATGGAAAGAAAATAGAATCTTCAAATACATTATAGGCTAGGTAACAGAGATAACAAAAGAGGCCGAGTCCCCCAAAAACCACAAATATCGTACGGCGCAAAGGGACTGACAGCGCTAATAGTAAGAAGTGAGCAAATCCAAAGAGTGCAAGCAGCAGTTCATTGCCTTCAGTAAAGAAGAAGAAATTGAAAGAGAATCCGAGAAGGCCAAAGAAATAAGACCAAAAGGCATAATTGCGATGGGGAAAATGCTTATTCTGCAAAAATCCAATTGCCATAATCAGGATAGCCAGCAAGATGCCAATACCGCTCGTCAATTGATTATCAGGCATTACATCATAAAACAAAAACCATAAGGCGCTATAAAGAGGGACGAGGAGAAAAGGAAAGGGGATAAAACCGATAGTAACGAGTGCCCCAGCCACAGTAAAAAATGCAGGAACCCATTTGTCGTGGGAATATGTCGGACCATTGACCCAAATCTGTATGCCCCATACAGCAACAGGGATCATACAGACAGCAACGGTGATTAATAATCCACCCAACAGCGTCTGTTTCTTTTTCCAAAAATGCCTTCCGATAAGGCCAAATCCCGCAGCATAAACTGCAGCAACGCCAAATAGTCCCGGGCCACCAAGTGTAATAAAACTAGAAGACAACAACCATGTCATCGCCAAGATAACAAGGAGAGCGCCCACATAAAAGGCTATGTGGGCGAAGTCCAATAAGGAGCGGGGCTGTGAGTTCTTTTCTACAGAATCCCACAACGCCTTTGTCTGACCCTCTGAGAGCCCCTGCTCCTTAGCGTAAAGCAAAAACTGTTCTTTCGTTAAATTCGCCACGTACTCTATTAACTCTGTCTTATTTAATACTAAAAGCTACCTGGTCCTATACTAATCGTGAATGGTACGCTGTTGCCACTACTTACAGTTGCTATAGCGTCAACTGACTCATTTCCTTCCCCTACGAGTGTTATATTAGCGCCCTCAGAAGTAGCTGTTATGTTTTCGTAATACCCACCACTGTAGAGTTTGGAAAATTTATTTAAACCTTCTTTCTCTAATTGCAGACCTTTAGGAAGACATGGTAAAACAAAATTAAAGTGAGATGGTGAATTTTTATGCACATGCACTTTAACTTTTTCAGACAATTGCACACCATATTTCTCAAAAACTAATCTTGGGTTTTCTAAGAGATCCTTAGTTAATGTTTCATCTCGCCAGGAGTCCATAACAATCTGGAACCAAACTGCACTTAGATCTTTACTGCACAGGCTTTGTGCCATCTTTCAATCCCCACGTCTTCAAAGTATTAGAACATTCCTGCCATTCCCGGCGGCGTTCCAGACCCCTCATCAGCAGAAACCGTAGAACCACTAATTGCTATAGTGACCCCTTCAGTTTGAGGAAGAGACGCATGAATGCGCGTAGTGGTTAAGCCATCAGAAAAAGTGTCATTCACAGAGTAACCACCATTTACTAGTAACTTTTTTTGAGCCACAGGTGAGAGCTTGTCTGGTAATACCAAGAGAAGCTCGCCATCCTTCTGTTCATGGACGTGCACTTTCACTTTAGGATCAATATGCACGCCACACTCTTTTAAAGCTGCAATAGGGTCCTTGACTAAGAGCTTCTTATAAGCAGATGAACCCCAGGCATGTAATACAACTTCATCCCATCGGTTTTCGCTTTTAACAGTTCTTGTCATATCGTACCTATTCTTTTACCGTTGCTAATAACCTTGAGGTATCACAGGGCTAAAACTAGTACCACTGGTACCTACTCCTTGCATGGTTATGTCTCCAACATTTATGGAGTGCGTACTTGTATCACTAAATGCTGATCCAACGCTAATTGCTGATACCGAACCACCAAGGGGGCCATTTACCTCTATACCCGATATTGAGCTCCCACCAATATGGCGGCGGAGGTCAGCGTCGGAAAGACGAGCTGCGTCTTTAGGAGCTGCTGGTAGAATGAAATGGAGCGACGTAGGTGTGTTTTCGTACACTTTTACGTTGATTTTTGCATCAACATTAACGCCAAGGGACTTCAGGGCTGCATGTGGGTTAGATAGCAGGTGCTTTTTAAAAGCTGGGTCTTTCCACGCTTTCAGTGTTACTGCATGCCATACATCTTGTAATGTAGGGGCTTTTTTTGCTGCGGATGCAGGCTTGTGAGCTGCTCCTGAACTTGCTTTTGTCATAATTCCTCCAAGATTTTTATGAAATTGCTTTATTTAACTTGATAGTGCTAGCAAAGTTTATTTTTCTCAAGTAATTTTTTCTTGCGGCTAGTTTTGCAAAAGACTCTTACATTATAAGCTTCAAAGGCGGCCTTGAACTTTTTTTTCGGATAAAGTCTTTGTGAATTTTAATACTAATGATAAAATGGCTATCGAATTGACATGAAGGTTTCTAATGAGTATCGACGCATCCCTCCCATGGACTCCAAAAGCTCATTTGCGTTTTCATCAAAAATTATGCGAGCAGCTGCCAAAAAAATTTATACGTAATCCTGAAAAATATCTAAATAAGCATATTAAGACACCCGAGTCTCCATGGCCGTGGGGAGATTTGACGCAGCATTCTTCAATCAAATGGTCAAGGCTATTTTGCAGGCTCTTTCCTCGTGAACACAGATTTGGTGGTGTAGAGCATCTTTTTGCATACTTTTGCAATACATATCTGCCTACTATACTACCATCGCCCGGAATGAAAACCAGTCATACTGCATGGTTTAATAATCAATTATCTGATGTGACTTCGCGTCGCGTGCGTGCTGTTGCCCTCTCTAAATTACGCTGGATAGAAAAACAAGAGTATTTTTCTCCCTATGCGATTCGCGAAATTTTGGAAAAGTCTCATCCTCCGGCATCAAGTGATTTGCCTGCCCCCCCTCTCCCTCTTCCAGTTACACCACATCAAGTTTCTCACAAATGGACAGAAGTTCATTCTGAAAAACTTTACCGCATTATTGCAGAGAGACTCCCCCATCTGAGCAAAGATCCTAAAAAGGCCATTAACACCTACCTCGAGCGCGCAAAAGTCTATCAATGGCCTTGGAATGCAAGATTTGGTCGCTACTGCGTCATCTGGTCAAAGATCGCTTCAGAGGAGTTTTTTGAAGAACGTTTTACGGCAGAGAAACTTGAGAAAAAATTTCACAACAAAGTGTTTCGCGAAAAATTCCTTAAAGAACCCCCTTTAACCTTCACTAACGAGCATCAAGAATGGCTGCGTCAATATGTCGAAAAGCATGGGAAAACTGCCTGGAAAGAAGCTTCTATCGCTTTTTTTCAACAGTATCAATACTATGTCTCCGACAAGGAATTGCTTCAACTACATGAAAAGTCAGAGCCCTCACCTGTCTCAAATGATCTTGCATCTGCAGCGGCTCCTGTTGTTTCCTTAGAATTGCCAGTGGAGCAAGATCGTTTGCCTGTCCCTCCA
>CAZQVA010000017.1:5081-46084 GCA_964596685.1 uncultured bacterium
AAATACAGCCATCGTCTGATGAACAACGGATATCATCCCAGTGGAAACCACATCAAGTTTCTCACAAATGGACAGAAGTTCATTCTGAAAAACTTTACCGCATTATTGCAGAGAGACTCCCCCATCTGAGCAAAGATCCTAAAAAGGCCATTAACACCTACCTCGAGCGCGCAAAAGTCTATCAATGGCCTTGGAATGCAAGATTTGGTCGCTACTGCGTCATCTGGTCAAAGATCGCTTCAGAGGAGTTTTTTGAAGAACGTTTTACGGCAGAGAAACTTGAGAAAAAATTTCACAACAAAGTGTTTCGCGAAAAATTCCTTAAAGAACCCCCTTTAACCTTCACTAACGAGCATCAAGAATGGCTGCGTCAATATGTCGAAAAGCATGGGAAAACTGCCTGGAAAGAAGCTTCTATCGCTTTTTTTCAACAGTATCAATACTATGTCTCCGACAAGGAATTGCTTCAACTACATGAAAAGTCAGAGCCCTCACCTGTCTCAAATGATCTTGCATCTGCAGCGGCTCCTGTTGTTTCCTTAGAATTGCCAGTGGAGCAAGATCGTTTGCCTGTCCCTCCATATTTGCCTGTCGCTTCACATTTGCTTGTCGCTTCACATTTGCCTGTCGCTTCACAGCAGAATATTACCTCGCCACCAGATGAACTTACAGACGAAATACAGCCATCGTCTGATGAACAACGGATATCATCCCAGTGGAAACCACATCACGAACAACTTTTAATTAAAAGTATCAATGCGGTGCTTCCAAGGTTCGCTGCAAATCCTAAGAGTGCGATAGGGGAATCTATTACCTTACGTAAAGAGTGGCCATGGAAGGCCGTCCGTTGGATGAAGATAGCGGAAAAATTTTCGAGAGATATTTCTGATGTTTCGAAACTCTCTAAATACATTCGGCAACATTTTGAAGATGTCACTGTTCCTGTAATACTTTCTCAAGCAAATCAAACACGACCTCCTCACATAACAAAGGCGATAAATGATTTATTGTTAATCCGGCCTGCGTACCAAATTAGTGAAATTGCGCATTGTATTTTTCAACAACATGAATGGTATATGTCTCCTAACAGTGTCCGCAACATTAGAAACTCAATACGACAACGTCATCGATTACCTGCATCTAAAAGAAAGTCCTCAAGCTTGGAAGAGCCCCCATCCAAAATCCCACGAACAGCTGCAGCTTCTCCTACACAAGGACGTCCTGCTACTCCTCCTGAATATGTTGAAGAAAGAGACAGCCCCTTTTCACTAGATTCTTTTGATTCACTCCCTTCCCTTTCTTCAGCCGATGTAGTCAGTCAGTTTTTTAAGTAACGTAAACATGCTTCAGTATTTTTAAGATCATATCGAAAAGAATGACCAAAGTCATGCTTAGTGCGACCGGTATGTCGCTACACTAGGAGGTGCAAGCCTCTACAGGCCTTAATAAGAGAAACCGTTAGAGAAGGCAAGGGTATCCATCGTGAGGTGGGATCTGAAAAAAGTCGCATACAAAATGCAGGCCTGACGAACAGGAAGCGCATATGAGGCAAGGGTCTTAGGATGAGGATGGTCTTGTTAAAGCAATGGAAGAGGGGACTCCGCTAGGTTAAAACATATAAAACCTACCCACTTGACCTAATTGGGTAGGTTTTGTAGAATCAGAATATGAGACATTCAAAATATGAAAAGCAATTAGAGCCCTTTCAGCATCTCCCTTTCTTCACAGCTGAGCAAGCTGTGGATCAAAACGTGCCAAGACATGCGATCGCTTATTTAGTCAAAAAAGGGACTTTGGAAAGAATTTACCCAGGAACATATCGCTTTAGTGAATATGGACCTGAAGTCGACTTTCAATGGGAGAATTTGGGGCTGATAGCTGCGGGTCTGCCGGAAGGAGTCATCTGTTTGATTTCTGCTCTTTGCTATTATGAATTAACAGATCAGGTGATGAGAGAAATATGGATTGCTATTCCTCACGCATCCTATGCTCCTAAAAGACCAAATACAAAAATCATCAGAATGCGTAACATTTCCCTTGGAAAAACTGAAATTACTGTTGGGGAATATAAGGTCAAAATTTTTGATCGGGAGCGCTGTGTGGTTGATGCCTTTCGCTACTTAAGCAAGGAAATTGCTATAAAAGCCATTCGAAGATATTTTCAAAGTACAAATTATAAACCTGATCCCAAAAAACTAGGCGCATATGCAAAAGCATTACGTGTGAACATTACTCCTTATATTTTATCATATACAACATGACATCAGATTTAGAAAATCCTTCAAAGCCAAGTTACGAGCAATCGCAAAAGAAAAAAATCGAGATCCTGCAGATCTATGGCAAGCTCTAACACTAGAGCGTTTTCTCGTGCGCTTAGCTAAATCAGAGTACCGAAAACATTTTGTTTTAAAAGGAGGCATTCTCCTATCAAAGTATATAGAAATCGGAAGGGAAACAACCGATGTAGATTTTCTTGCAAAAAAGATCAGCAATGAACTCAACGGCCTCAAAATCGTTTTTGAAAAAATCGCAAGCATCGACATACAAGATGGCTTTCTATTTCAAGAAATTAAAGTCAGCGAACTTACCCACCCACATATGGGATATCCAGGAGTGGAAGTATCGATAATGGCTTATTTTGGGAAGACAAGATTTAAAGTAGCAATTGATATTGGCTTTGGTGATATTGTCGACTCTATTGAATACTTGATTCCACTTACAAACTCCTCCAAAGGCAGCCTTTTCGAAGAAAATATTACGCTGCCTTGCTATCCAAAAGAATTTATTTTTGCAGAAAAATTGGAGACAGTTATCCATCGTGGATCATTCAATAGTCGCATGAAGGACTTTCACGACCTTTACTCTATGATATCCTCCCAGCCATCCCTTGGTAATGTTGAAGAGATTATCCGTATGGTATTTGAACATCGAGAAACAGAGCTTGCTTTGCCAATCACTTATGATGCGGATGAATTGAACCGATTACAGAATTTTTGGAATGAATACTTGAGAAACTTACGCGCAGAAAATTTAGTATCCCTTCCCGAAAATATCGCTGATGTTATTGCTAAAACCAATAATTGGTTGCAATTGAATACTGGGTTGTCCACTAGATAAGTTGCTGTTAATTCTTCAAAACCTAGTTGGCATACACCAAAGGCTCATTTAAAGTCGAACATACTGTAATTGCGCTAACACTCACGTTAATCAGGCAAACTTTGAGGCAAAGATAGCTGCGTTCCTGAAATATGCTCTACAAACCCATCAAATGCATTTTGAATGGCTTTAGGAGCCCCTCCTTCTGCTGCTTGGTTCATTTTTTGCACGATGGCGGCATTAAAATGTAAACCGCGCTTAAATATTGGATCATTCACGTTTTTTTGATAGCTAGGACCAAATTCACGAGCTGTAAAGCGCAAAAAAAACAGCGCGGATACCACAGTCCTCTTTAATAATAGTGCATTAAGTCCATTCTCAGAAGCAAGAGTCTCAATTTTTTTAAAGAGTTCTTGCCACCAATGCATAACTTCTTTACTTTCCTCTACCTTGAGTAGCCCTTGTAACGCTTGCTCAATGGCAGGCTCTAGAGGGGTATAGTCCGCAGGCTTACCGGGATTTTCTGATTTTTGCTGAATCACACTATCTAATACCGCTTCATGTGTATTCATAAGATTGCAAAATAGGGGAGCGATCTGATCGTGATAATTGCTCCATAAAGAAAATAAGAGGGGCACTGTTCCAACAGCTTCATCTTGACGCAAAAATGTAGTTAGATCCATTGGGATAGAAAGATTTTCTATCCATTGATAAGCCTGTAATTGCACCAATTGCTTAGCTTCCTTTGGGATATAACCAATGAGAGTGAAAGCAGCCTTTTGCACTTTTTGAGTTTGCGTTGAAAGAGCTCCAACTAGATCTAAATCAAGCTCCTTAATATCTCGGGCATTTTTACACCACCCGAAATACTTGCCTAAAAATGAATCGCGTATCAGAACTTTAAAATTATTCCAAATAGTGAAAATCTTATAACTTTTTAATGTATTAATTTTTTCTGCAATTTTATCAACTACCACTGACCCAGTAGATGGTGCAATTCTAGTCATACTCCCTCTCTCGTTAAAACTGTTTATAATGAAATTTATGTTTTTAATCCCCAGAAAATTTAGTCAAAAAGAATGAGCATTTTTCTCCGTCTCTCTACTACAATAGTGGTATGTTATTTGTATCCTGCCCCCCCTCTTTTGAAACACATCTGCAAGAAGAACTGAGTCAAATTGGTTTTTCAAATACTGAAACTGCTTTTTGTGGCGTTGAGGTTCCCTATTCGCTAGAAGCGATGCTGTCTATCAACTATGCCAGTCGTATCGCCACACGCGTACTCTTTCCGCTCATAACCTTTGCATGTTCTGGTCCAAGAGATTTCTATGAAATCATTGCGCATGAGATGCCCTGGGAAAAAATCATTCCCGCCAATGCTACTATGTGCATCGACGTCAACGGCAAACACCCCGCCTTTTCGAATACGTTATATGCAGCCCAGTTGACCAAAGATGCCATTTGCGACTATTTGCGCGATACGCGTGGCTTTCGCCCCACGATCGATAAAAAAGAACCAGACATTCAACTCAACCTTTTTCTTCATCGCAACGAATGTGTTTTAAGTCTTGACACTTCGGGGCAGCCCCTATTCAAACGTGGCTATAGACAATCTACAGGACCAGCTCCCCTACAAGAATCATTGGCAGCCGCTCTCTTACATATTGCAAAATATCAAGGCACCGAAGATCTTATCGATCCTTGTTGTGGTTCTGGGACCTTGCTAATTGAAGCGGGACTGATGGCGACAAAGACACCTCCAGGAAGCTTTAGAGAGCATTGGGGATTCTTCTATCACCCCGATTTTGATAGTGCGGTATGGGAGAATGTTAAACACACGTATGATACACGTAAAATCCCCTTTAAAGGCTCCCTAAAAGGTCTTGACAGTGATCGCTGGGTCATTGAATCAGCGAGGCAAAATATTGCAGCTGCCGGTCTTACTGAAATTATTCACACACATGTTATCGACTTTCGCGATTATGAACCGCAGCAATTTCCCAACTTTATGATCACGAATCCACCTCATGGGGTGCGTCTTAATGTTGATGCTTCTCTTTATAGAGCCTTGGGTGACTTCATGAAACGCAAGATGGAAAAGCCAAGTCGAGGATTTATTTTTACAACTGACTATGCAATGTCCAAAGAAGTTGGATTGAAAGCTAAGCGCTATGTGGTGAATAGCAGTGGTTTAGAAGGACGCTTTTTAGAGTACGACATCTATTAACCTGAGCGAATATGCGATATTGGGAATCGTTCCTCATCCATGGTAAAAAACAAGGGGCTATTTTACGGCTCAATGAAGGATACTGCGTTATTGGCTATGGCTCTTTAACGCAATCTGAAGTCCCTTCTACAACAAACCCCTCATTTTGGGCTCCCGATTTCTTTCTGCGAGATAGATTCCCGTGGTGGCATTTTGAACACACAGCCATAGTCCCTATAGAAATCCTTCAACGTTTTTTAGAATCGAAAGTCCACTGGACAAGACCTGATTTTTCAACATATCAAGCGATGTTTCATGAGGCAAAAGCCATCAAGCATCTATTAAAAGCAGTTCCCTACTCATTTGTGGAGAGCAATTCACCTATAAATCCAATAGCCACTTTATCTCATGTTTTAAATGCACCTTATCACTTATATGGATGCTGGAATGAAAGGAATGGAATGCTAGGGGCTACCCCTGAGATTCTTATAGAGGGAACAAACAATCATTACGCCACTATGGCACTTGCTGGAACTGCAACCACAAAAGAAGATCTTATGACTCCTTCAATTCAAATTGAGCATGAATTTGTTGTACAAGATCTAATGAAAAAACTCCCTCATGCCATTAAAAGCCCTCAGCAAGTTATTTCATTCGGCTCCTTGTTTCATTTGCTAACCCCTCTTGATTTCATAGATCAAGAAGACCCTATTGAAATAACTAAAAAACTTCATCCCACTGCTGCTTTAGGCACTTTTCCCCACAACGAAACCCTGCTGCATCATTGGAATCAAATCTCACCGAGAGAGCGTTTTGGAGCTCCATTTGCCTTTTATGATCCCGCATCATCTTTTTTTAAATGTGTCGTTGCAATCAGAAATGTTCAGTGGAATGAACAAGGTGCACGCATTTTTGCTGGTGGTGGCATCACACAACACAGTGAGTTAGAAAAAGAATGGAACGAAATTAATTTAAAAATTTCAGCCATTCAAAAACTGTTATCCCTTAGCGAGGTTACTGCCTAAAGTACCACAATAGCCTTGAAAATTTCTTGCGACTTATCGTGCCTCTTCATATGATGAGCGGCATTTGTGAGAAAAAATGACAATTCGAGCTTACGGTCAAGATTTTGTTATCGTTGATTTAGATGACACACCAGAGGAACAGCGAATCAGAGATGTTCGCTATGCAAGATTTCATGCCATTCTTAATAAAAAATTAGCTCCTTTAGGAATTTCTCTTGCTGATTTTTTGAGTTGCTCCTTAGAACCTCCTTTTTTGTTTGGTTCCTATGCAAAACGATTGCAAAGGCTGACACAAAAAAAACCTGAGGATTTGGATCTTATTGTTTCAATGTCTTTTGAGAAGACTCTTACTGATTTGGTCGAGCAAATAACACAGTTGACTTCCAGCCAAGAGCTTGTTCAACAGATGATGGCACAAAGCGATTTCTTTGAAAAAGCAGGCTCTAATTCAGCTCTCTCTTTTTATTTCTATCTAATGGAAAAGTCTCTTGATGTCGCAAGCGTCAAGAAACCCTTAACTGAGGAAGATTTTAAAAAACTGTATAATGATGTTCAAGCCTTCTTCTGCAAGCAATCATGGAGAGGAAGCGTACGCCTGGACAAATCTACCACCCCTAAATGGCCTGAAGATTGGTTTGAACAGTTTTTTTTGAAAATCCCTGTTGATCCTGTTGATGATGATCCTTCTCGACAAGAGCTGCACATCGACCTTAATTGTAGATTAAAAATTAACAATGGGGTGGGGTTAACCTCAGTCCAGGCAGCGGGTTACTTGTTTGTGAAGGGTCAATGGATTCCTGTAATTCTTCCACT
This sequence comes from uncultured bacterium, assembly GCA_964596685.1. Classification (GTDB taxonomy): domain Bacteria; phylum Chlamydiota; class Chlamydiia; order Chlamydiales; family VFKH01; genus CAZQVA01. The sequence goes on from CAZQVA010000017.1 coordinate 12,222, forward strand.
CCCAGGAAATCCACGATTAACTGCAAGTTGGTATAAAACTTCTTTAAGGGAAAGGAAAATAGCTGTTAATAGTTTACAGTATCTAAACAGCCAGCTCACTCCTTCCTCCCCCATGCTTCCAAAACATCTTTTTAGTTGGATAGCTAACCTTGTAAAAAATTTTTCCCCTGAAAATCCTTTAGAGTACTTCACTTCTTTTTTATTGCAATTAGATAGACATATTCAAAGTAAAAAAAACAGTCTAAAAAACGATTGGCAAAAAGATTTTCTTTCTTTAGCTAAAATTCACCTCAGCTCATCGGGAATATATCATCTTTTCGTCTCACTCATTTGGTTAAAAACACGCGACTTTTCTCTGTATAAAGATATCCCCATCGAATTACAAGCTAGACTGAGTCAGCTGGTTGCATTTTCTACAGAAAAAGTGTTCTTACAACAGCTATTCCAAGGGCAAGAGCTCTTTACAAGAGAAAAATTCGAATGGATTCATAATCTTCTTCTCTTTAAAGCTTTAGAAACTTCTTCTGAACAGTTTGTGACCTTTTTACAAATGGGGAAAAGTCATGCTGAGTTATATCGAGCCTGGTTAACCATTCCACTCATTGAAGAAGCTCCTCCTTTTCTATTTAGCGATAAGGAGCGAAGAGAATTAATTGAAAAAGAGAAACCAACAGCCCGTTCATGTCGATTAGTTTTTAATGCGATGAGAAGTAACCTAGATTTCCAGTGGTTTGGGTTGCTAGAAAAAAATCTTTTGAGACCTGGAGCAGAGGCAGCAGAACGTATTTCTATCTTTATTTCCTTAGTTCTTTTGTTTCCCTCGCAGTTAACAAATGAGAAGGTCAAGCAATGGAAAGAGTTACAATCCCTTGCTGCAAAAATAGTGGATGGTAAGGCAGTTAAATTGCTCTTTCAAATCGAAAAAAGCGAAGGCGATACACTTTATTGTAATCCCAGGAAAAATTTGGTTGCATTTTGCCTCTATCTGTATCAATCCTCTCCAGAATTGGGTTTTATTGCTCTTCATGCTTTAGATACATTAGGTATGGAACGACCCAAAGAAGTAGGATTCGATTCTCTTGTCGATTCTCAACATCCAGAAGCGCTTCGTTTGGCCGAAAAATATTGGAAAGCGGATAAACGAAAAATTTGGACATTTGAACAAATCAATCGATGTGCAACCGTTTGGAGTTCAGAATCTCTCTCTACAATTTTTGATGAACCAGGATCGATCACCAGCAAGAGTCTTGCTATTTCCGAAGAAAAAGTATGGGAATGCATACAGACAATACATGGGTGGCAAGAACAAAGTTTAAATTTAAAAACTAAAGCATCAATGTTCGTGATAAAAGAATGGATTAGAATCAACATCCCTGCGGATGATGCAAAAAAACGTTTAAGTAATACAGTACCAGAAGAATATCTCTCATTATTTGTGGAAATATTAGAAGTTTCTCAGACAAGAAAATCTAGAGAGATCCTCTTAGATCTTTCATTAAAATTCCCCCATCGATTTTCAGCTGAAAAACATCTAGAAATGTGGCTGTCTTTCATTAAATTAAGATCAACTGAAGATCAAGCACTACTGCTAGGGTTAAAGCGAAGAATTCCAACAGAGAACCCGCTTTTTAGAACCATCCTTTTAGAATTTCAGTTAATGGAATATCTTCAGTCCAGAAGAAAGATTGATACGGAAAACATCGACATCATAGAAAAACTTCTCCCCTCTCAAAATCACCACATCGAATTTTGTATTCAATTTTATACGGCGTTAGTTCAAGACCAAAAAGACATTCCTCCTCAGGTATTAATTTTTTTAAAACGCGCTGGGTTAGAAAAAAAATCTTCCACAAATATTTTTGAAAAGGAATTTCACTGGATAAGAGTGCATCTCTTTAGAAAAGTGGACAAACAGCTGACTGCTGCAACGGGAAAAGAAGAGGTTTCTTCCTTAGGAAGTGCCGTACTCCTCGATCTTTTTAGAAATTTCAATGAGCACAAATTGCGTCCATATGCAGATCTGCTCATTCATTACTTCTCCGCGGGAATAAAGATCCATTTTCATTCATTTTCCTTCAAGGAATGGGTCTTGCTGGCTTATCAACTCGCAGTAGCGAAAGATACCACGCCGCGCGAAGAGGATGTCATCACTCAGTTAATGGAAGAGATGGTTGACGAGGTAGCGTGTGAAAAAATAAATCAATTTACAAATCTTTTAGCACTTGTTTTTGAAGCTGATAAAGAACATGGCGCACGTCACCTTCCTGAATATGATTTCTTCTTTTCTTTTTTTGTGGAGCGAGCTTTTCCTCAATCCCCAAGAACAGCCATTAGATTCTTTAACATCTACTTAGATCATGAGGTAGATCCAACGAATGGAACTCATATAAAATCAGGTTTTTTTGAATTTGGCGCAAAACAGATCGTACGACATCCGGAATTGTTGGATAAATGGGTGCGTTTCTTTAATCATATCGATAAATTCGATTTAGTCTTACAACGAATGTCGGAAGAAAAGGTAAAGGAAACTTTTGCATTAATTTTGGATTATGCACTAAAAACTGGCCAAAAAGAATGGAAGGAACTTGCTGTCAGATTATATAAAACGACTGCTTTTGCTAAACAAGGTACATCTACCAAGGACGAAAGGGTTACAGAGTCATTCGATCAGCTCCTGCATTTAATTCATTTTAAAATTGAGCTAGGAGAAAAAGTTCATAGTGATAGTGATTTTGATGTTCTATTACATGATCTTTTAGAAAAAATTCACTCTACTTCTGAAATCACAGAAGATCAACTACAACGAACGCATCAAGTAATTATTGGGTTTGTTAAAAAAGTAGATTCTTGTTTGCGTGCAGATAGTAAAAGTTATTGGGAAACGGTTTATCTGGTAAGGAGAAATCTACAGTACTTGATGGATATCCTGCTACAGCTTTCTTCTGCCTACCCTAGCTTTGATTTCCAGACAGAGGCTTCCTTAATTCTACCACTTTTAGTAAGCAATGCTGTACATCCTGGTTGTATTATCGATAAGGATTTAACATTGAAAATGTTCTCGTTTGACCGTCAAGCGTTTCTTGCATTTTTATTTCCTGGTATTTGCCAACTAACTGTAATTTTTTCTTTTCTTGAAAATTCAACCCATAAGTTAGCTCCAACTGAAAGAAAAGAGATCATAGAAAAAGTCATAAAACAATGTTCAAGAATTGTTTTTAAACAGTCCTTGTTAAGGAGGGTTGTTCCTAGAGAATGCCTAGAAGAGTCAGCAGCCTACTTATACGTAATTTTACAATCTCTTAAGATAGAGTTGCTAGATGACTATCATCCGACTGTTAAAGATGATGTAGCTAGATACTGTCTGGATTTTGAAAAGGATGACTTTGTAAAGGGAGAATTTAATGATGAGCGCTTTTTAGAGGCTCTTGAGGCTATCATTTGTGTTGTGACAAGGCTTTCTATGGATCCTGAAAGACTTGAAAAGTGGAAAATTCTCCTTCAAGAAAGTTCTAGACTCCTTATTAGATGCAGCAATGAAAAGGAAAGAATGAAAAATTCATTAAGCAGTCAGATGAAAAGGAAACCAAGAGAGGAGTGTGTACTTCTGCTCTCACACAGGCTAATATTTGAACTCACTAATGAAAATTGCATTGATGCAAAAGAGATCATTTTAAATGAGTTATTTAACTTTTGGCTCGATGAGGAGTGTCAGGTAGACTTTTTTGAAAAAAAAATACTAAATATGACCATTAATCTTTTAATTAAAGAGCCCGGTGATGGTTCTTTTCTTACAAAGAAAAAGAGTGAATGGAGATCTCTATTAAAAGAAGGCCAGCTAGCAAGGCCAGGCTCATTTTCACGTGAAAAAGCAGAGCGAATCAGGCACCTGTTAAATCAATTAAAAATCCATACAGAACATAAATCCGTCGCATTCCTCCCTAATTCTGCCAAAAGCGCAGCTGATATACAGCATCCTGTAGGCAATAAGGGTAGGACAATTCAAAGTATAATAGCTCAATTCCTTAGGTATTTTGACTAGTTCTTCGCAAAAATTCAAAAAACTTTTACAAAATTATCTTTCGATGGAAAACTTTACTCAGACACTAAAAGAAGCGGGTATCACAGAATGTGCCTTTTGCGCTGGAGCACGCAATGCGCCTATTTTTGCACATCTTGAAAACGACAAAGCGATACATTGCATGCATTGGCCTGAGGAACGTTCTGCGGCATTTTGGGCATTAGGGCGCATAAAAGCCACAGGCAAGCCAGTCGCCGTGATCACGACTTCAGGAACTGCTGCGGCTGAAATTTATCCTGCTATCATCGAAGCGCATTATAGCGGCACCCCTCTCTTAGCCATTACTGCAGATCGCCCCAAAAGAATGCGACAAACAGGTGCGCCTCAAGCAATTGAGCAGGTGTGTCTTTTTGGCCCTTATGTGCGGTACTTTCAAGATACTGATGGATCGATTTCTTTGAAGAAATGGGATCAGCAAGGACCTGGTCATGTCAATATTTGCATTGATGAATCCTTCTATAAGTCTCCACCTACGCCTCCTCAATTCGCTACATTAGATGAATTTTTACGTGATTGTCCTTTGCCTTTAGTCATTGTGAATGGCATGCCGAAAGGTATGCATCCAAATGTCATTCGTTTTCTTCTCCAATTAAAAGCCCCTACCTATCTTGAAGCATTAAGTCAACTACAAGGGGTCCAGTCACTGCTTCCTTTACGCCTCTTCCACTTACCTTCAATTGACCAATTGCCGGCTTTGGGGATTAATGGAATTCTTCGCATTGGTACAATGCCAACAACACGTTTATGGCGCGATTTGGAATTTTCCGATCTCCCCTCTTTTTCAATGAGTCATCTACCATTCTCTGGATTAAGTCACACGCGCACCGTCACCCCTATTCAGCTTCCTCAAGTCATGCCAGCGCCACCGTGGGAAGCATTAAAACAATGGCACGCCATCCATCCGCCACTTTCTAAAGAGCAATCACTTTTTGCACAACTCTTGCAGCAAATCCCCGAAGGTTCTTTTCTATATCTTGGCAATAGCTTGCCCATTCGTCACTGTGACTTATTGAATCATCGCGACTTTCAAATCGATGCAAACCGCGGTGCAAATGGCATCGATGGTCAAATTTCAACTTTTTTAGGAGCCATCCGTAAAGATGTTGAAAACTGGGGAATCTTTGGGGATCTAACGACTCTTTATGACATGGCAGGATTATGGGCTTTGAAGGAGCTTGGGGAGGAGAAGTTGCGTCTGATAATCATCAACAATGGTGGCGGTCGCATTTTTGAGCGCCTTTTGGAGAATCCCATCTTTCAAAATGCTCACTCACTTGAATTCAAATCGCTTGCAGAGTTCTGGAAAATTCCTTATCTTGCTTGGCGGCATATGATTGGTGATCAAAGACAACTTCCTAAAAGATGCCTCATAGAAATTTTTCCTTAAAAAGGTGCACATGACCTGGCTTCCCGTTAAATCTTTCACAGATATCATTTTAGAGCGTACTGAAGATGGTATCGCTAAAATTACAATTAATCGTCCCGAAGTTCGCAATGCTTTCCGCCCTCAAACTATTATCGAGATGCAAGAGGCCTTTGAATGGTGTCGCAATGCGAGCGATATTGGCGTGATCATCCTTACAGGTGCTGGAGATAAAGCTTTTTGCTCGGGTGGCGATCAACGCATTCGCCAAAATGCTGGCTACCTTGGCGCAGATGGCGTGCCTCGCCTTAATGTGCTCGACCTACAAAAACAGATTCGCACACTACCCAAACCTGTCGTTGCGATGGTCGCCGGTTATGCGATTGGAGGCGGCCATGTTTTGCACGTTGTATGCGACCTAACCATTGCTGCTGACAATGCACGCTTTGGACAAACGGGACCAAAAGTTGGCTCATTCGACGGAGGGCTCGGAAGTAGTTATTTATCTCGTATCGTGGGACAAAAAAAAGCCAGAGAGATATGGTTTCTTTGCCGCCAATATGATGCACAACAAGCACTCGACATGGGACTTGTCAACTGCGTTGTTCCCCTTGCTGAGCTTGAGAAAGAGACACTGCAATGGTGCCGCGAAATGCTTCAGCACTCACCATTAGCATTGCGCTGCCTTAAAACCTGTTTAAACGCCGATTGTGATGGTCAAATGGGCCTGCTAGACCTTGCCGGCAATGCAACACTTCTTTACTACATGACAGAAGAGGCACAAGAGGGGAAAAACGCCTTTTTAGAAAAACGCGCCCCTAATTTCAATAAATTTCCGCGTCTACCATGAAAATACTTCCCTGGATTCTCGCTGCTCGTCCAAAAACGTTGACAGCAGCATTTGTTCCTGTGCTCGTTGCCTGGGCCCTCGTTCCAAAAGCAAGTTATCTTCTTGCCCTTTGTGGTCTTATGAGCTCAATTTTCATTCAGATAGCAACGAATCTAATTAATGATGCCATTGATGGCAAACGCGGCACTGATAAGAAACGGATTGGACCTGTCCGCGTCACGCAAAGTGGATTACTCTCCTATCAAACTGTGTACTGGGGAGGATGGGGCTGCTTTTTTATCGCTGCGCTCTTTGCTTTGCCTTTAATTTGGGTTGCTGGCTGGCCTCTTCTCCTTGTGCTCATCGCATCCATTGCTGCGGGTTATGGATATACAGGAGGGCCCTTTCCTCTCTCGTATAAAGGGTTTGGCGATCTCTTTGTCTTTCTCTTTTTTGGGCTTGTCAGTACACTGGCCATGCAATATGCGCTCTCTTTGCATATCACTTGGACGGGCCTTTTGGCAGGCGTTCAATTGGGACTTCTCTCTACTACAATGATCGCTATCAACAATCTAAGAGATACAGAAGGAGATCATCTCTCTCATAAAACGACTCTACCCGTACGTTTTGGCACTGATTTTGGAAGGATTGAGATTGCCATCACTCACCTTCTGCCCTTTGCCTTAAGTTTTTTATGGATGTTGACAGATCGAGTAGCAGCCGTCTTTCTGCCCTTTGTTCTCTTTCCTCTCGCCCTCTTTAATGTTTTACACATCTATCACCTAAAGCATGCACCAACCTGTCAAGAGACTGGAGCACGCTATAATGTACTACTTGCAAAAAGTTCTGCCGTTTATTTAGGGTTTGGTATTATGCTCGCATTAGGAGTGATCGTTTGATGAATGCATTTGAATATTCCCCTTACCAACTTGTCGATAGCTTAGGTCGCAGAGCTGAGGGTGCATTAGTCAAATTTTTCTTTAAAAACTCATGGGGGGTTGCAGATTGTCGACCATGGGTAGCTTTAGGTGATCCACCTTTAAAAAAACAGCTAGCCAGTATTGGTACAAAGGGTGAGACACGTCTGATAAAAGCGGCAAAAGAAGCAGCCCAGCTCGATGCAAAGGGACGCGAGCAGCAGGTCAATCTTTTAAAAAATCTTACTATTCCCCCTAGCCACTGCCTTCTTTTCACCCCACCTCCTTCACTTCCCAAAGAGTTTACACATTTCAAATGCAAGGTTGCTCACGCAAACAAAGAAGAGGCTTTATCGCTTGTAAAACTTTTTCAGGGAACTCCGTTTAAATTAAGGCTAGATTTTAATAAAGCACACTCACATTACACTGAGTTTATGCATGCCTTAAAACCCATTTTCTCCAATATTGATTTCCTAGAAGATCCTCCTTCATCCATTACATGTGGTCTGTCAGTGGCTGCAGATCGCATTTCCGCCCAGCATGCCAATTACATCGTTTTTAAACCCGCGCTGCAGGGAATGAAACCCCTGATCAATAAACCCACTATTGTAACCAGCTATTTAGGGCATCCTATTGAACAAATCATTGCTGCCTACGTAGCTGCTCACTTAACGCATGCCCACCCTCCCCACGGCCTCTTAAGCCATCTAGTTTATGAACCTTCAGAGTTTAGTGTACATCTGCCTTCAAATGGTGCTTCGTGGCACTTTAATCATGGTACAGGATGGGGTTTTGACGAAGAATTAGCAAAATTGACATGGCACAAATTGTAAAAAATTTTTGGGATTCTCAAGAGAGTCATCTTTTCTGCAATACCGCCTACACCTTAGATTTTCAACAGCATATCAGAGAAAAACTTCTCCCCCTATTCCCCTCACATATTTGGATTAGCACATCTGGCTCATACACCCCAAAGTGGGTAGCTCTCTCTAAAGCAGCCATCCTTCACTCAGCGCATACCGTCAATCAACATCTCAATCTTACATCACGAGACGTATGGGTGAATCCTTTGCCACTTTTTCATATCGGAGGATTAAGTATCACTGCAAGAGGCCATCTCAACGGCGCAAAAGTGTATCCTTTTGAAGAGAAGTGGAATCCGCAACGCTTTTGCGAGTTTCTCAAAGAAAGAGCGGCCACCATCACCTCTCTTGTGCCTACGCAGCTTTTTGATCTCGTTAAAGCTGGTCTATTCTCTCCATCGACACTCCATACCCTACTGATAGGTGGAGGCGCTCTTTCTGACTCTCTCTATACAGCTGCTAAAAATCTTGGATGGCCAGTCACACCCACTTTTGGAATGAGTGAGGTCGCCTCTCAAGTAGCCACTGCCACACGCACTTGTTCTCACCTGCAATTATTGCCCCACATCGAAGCCAAAGTTGTCAGTGAATGTCTTGCTATCCGTTCCCCTGCTCTGATGACTACCTATGCTACACTTCAAGATAATACACCTCATTGTTTTGATCCGAAAGAAGGTGGATGGCTTCTTACAGAAGACCGGGTAATTTTAAATGGACGGCGTCTTATTCCTTTGGGACGCGCCCAAAAGATGATTAAAATTGGCGGAGAGAATGTAGATCTGACAATTTTAGAAAATCTATGGGAAACAATCACGGGTGGCGACCCAGCCTACGCCCTTATTGCAGAGCCCGATGAGCGTCTTGGTTTTACCATTCAGCTCCTTACAACTAAACCAGGCGATAGTTTTATAGAGATCTTCAATAAACAAGTGCTTCCTTTTGAGCGTATCCGCTCTATCCAACTTGTCCCCCATATTCCACGCTCTCCTTTAGGAAAATTACTTCGATGGAATGGGGATAATCGCCCCATGGTATGAGTTATGGATAAAAGCCTGGACCTTTTTATCTTGTAAAGCAGTTTTGAGTGCATCTAACTGCACTTTTTTAGAACTATTTTCCCTGACCGCAACGATGTTTGCAAAGGGAGTATCTTCACTTTCAAGAAAAAGAGCATCCTCTTGGGGGTGTTTATTGGCAGCAAGAGCAAAATTCATAGGAATGACGGCGATAGCAACATCGCCTAGCAAGCGAGGCAATAGGGCAGCGTCGATCTCCTTGATCTGTAATTTATGTGGATTAGCGACAATATGCCAGAGTGCTGTCTTGCTGCCTTTATTTTCAACACGGATTAATCCCGCTTCATGTAAAAGCAAAAGTGCGCGCGCCTCGTTCACTGGGTCACTAGGAATCGCCACGACAGAGCCCTCTTTAATAGCATCAAGAGAAGCTAAATGCTCTGCATAAATCCCCATGGGCTCACTATGCACAGCAACAAGAGACTGCAACTTGTAAGAAAATGCCGCACACTCTTCCTCCAAAAAGGGAGCGTGTTGGAAAAAGTTAGCATCAACCTCACCTTCAGCTAGAATACGATTAGCAATATTATAGTCGTCGACAACAATGACCTGCAGGTTTAATCCCTTTTCCTCTAACAAAGGTTTTACTTGTTGTAAAATCTCTGCATGAGGAATTGCCGTAGCTGCAATTTTAATCGTTTTAGGATCTTCTTTCTGATTGCAGCCACATAAAAAAGGTAACAAGACAACCAAGGGCAATAAACGCTTCTTCATAAAACAATTCCCCTTTTTCGCAGCTGAGTTAAACTTAAATAGTTCCCAATTCCCTGTAGAGTCTGAACAAGAACAAACATGAGGAGTACCGTGACAACCATAATGAAGGGATTAAAGCGTTGGTAACCATATTGAATAGCCACCTTACCTAGTCCTCCTCCGCCAATTAGTCCCGCCATGGCGCTATACCCTACCAGCTGGATAGCGATTTGTGTCCCGGCATTAATTAATCCCGGAAGACTTTCTGGCAATAGCACTTTGATAATGATTTGCCGCGAAGATGCCCCCATTAAACGAGCTGCTAATAGCAATTGCGGGTTCACCTCTAAAAATGAAGCTTCCAATAATCTTGCAAATGCTGGGATCGCAGCAATCGTCAAGGGAACGATTGAAGCAGTTGTGCCCACACTTGTTCCAAGTAATAAGCGCGTCAGCGGAATTAAGGCGACCATCAAAATTGCAAAGGGAGTCGAGCGCCCCATATTTACAAAAAAACCCAAAGCTCGATACACAAATGCATGGGGCGCAAGACCCGACGGGCTGCGCAAATATAGCCACATGCCGAGCATTCCTCCCGAAAAAAGGGCCAGCGCTGTCGAGACAAGGACCATGTAAACTGTATTCCACAGTTCAAAAGGCACTACTTGTAGTAATAAATGCCAGGATTCTTCAGACACCATGGACCTCCTGTAATAAACGACGCGTTAGCGGATGCATCCCCTGCCGAAGTAAGTGTCTGGAAGGTCCGCGCTCCACAATTTTCCCCTTATCCATTACTGCTAAGTGGGTGCATAGGGGTACCCACTCCATTTGATGCGTTACAATCACTAAACTGGTCTTCCATTCATCGCGTACGCGTGCAAATAGATTGAGCGTCTGCTCTTTATTTTTAGCGTCTAAGGCTGAGGTGGCTTCATCACAAAAGAGTAATTTTGGCTTTAAGGCAAGCGCGCGCGCAATCGCTGCACGCTGCTTTTCTCCCCCACTCAGTTGTGCTGGATAGGCATCTTTGCGGTGAAGAATATCTAACATCTCCAATAATTCGGTAATTTGCGTCTGATAATTGCTAATCCCGTGAATTTCAAAAGGAAAGGCGATGTTTTCAAATACTGTTCGGCTAGAAAAAAGATGAAAGCCCTGTAACACCACACCAATTTCTTTGCGCAGGAGTCGTTGATGCTCTGGATTTAGGTGATGAAAAGCAAAGCCATCAATAAAAAGCTCCCCTTCAGTGGGCTGATCGTGTGTTGAAAGTAGCGATAAAAGAGTTGACTTGCCCGCGCCGCTTGGACCAATCAGCCCCCAAATCTCTCCAGGATGGACCTCAAAATCCACCCCCGAAATAGCTTCGGTACGATTCCATAGCTTTTTCAAGCCTTTGGCCATCAATAATGGTACTGTCATAATCCTCGATGATGAAATAAAGAAAGAAGTGTTGTAGGAAGAATCAAAAAAGCGCTTTAGGGGTATGCCCTAAGGCATCATCATCAAGGGCGCAGGATACGCCCGCATAAAATCGGTAGTAGTATTAAAAGAAAAGAAAATCTTCATGACAAGTATTATCTTACATTTAAATGCTTATTTGCAAGGCATATATTCTGAATACATGCTAACGCCTCCTCCATTTCCTCATCACGCATCCTATAGTGCTTCCTAAATGCTCTATAGTTAAATAACAGTGTATTGCGCACTCCCTGAAATGAGGCGAATATCTGCATGAGCTGGGGGGTGCACTCGACTGTTTCTATCCAGCTTTTAGCAAAGAATATCGCTGCTCGCAGAAATTGCTGATATTGAGGCTTTGTATTACGCTTATCACGTGAGCAGTCAAGAAATATCGCTGTGATAAGATGCGCCATGCCATTACATTTCTCCTCCTCAATTGCCTGACTTTGAAGAAGGCTGAATAGTACGCTCATCGCACCTGTATTATCAGCATCGTAAGAGACCAACTCCCTATCGTAAGAGACCAACTCCCTAGCGATCAGCCTGATCTCTTCTTTTTCTGAATCGGTAAAATGCCATCCTGACTCATTTTTAGCGACAAGGCGTACGAGTTGCGTCTGATAAAACCCTTGCCAAAATTTCTGATAGTAGGGGCCTTCAAATCGCAATTCAGGGCGTTTTGACTCGCATCTTAACTGTTTGAGAGCTTCACTAAGCGATTGTCCGTCTATAAGTTCTTGCATCAGCTGATAAATTTCACCCCTCAAAGCATCTTTCAATGGCTCATCTAGAACACCGAACAGGAATCTAAAGGTTATTAATCCTATGCTCACCTTTTCCTGAGAAGTTTTTTCTGAACAAATGACACTCCATTTTTTCCATTCAGCTAGAAAAGCATCTACAGAAATTAAGGGAAAAGCATCATAAATTGCTCGCATTGAGATAGTCAAATTATTGGCTATCATCATTAAATTAGCCTCATGATGTAGGGTGCCTAGGCTAGGTTTGCTCCTCATACGACGACAATGTTCAGCAATCGTCTCATTTACATACCCTTGAAGTGGGTGTGGGTAATATCCACCTTTAGCAAGTGTACCAATTTCCAACTCGAGACCACGCTGACATAAGAGGCCCACCTTTTCTTGTGGATTTGTCCAATGAGAGGCTTCCATTTTGCTCAGTAAAAGGGGTAAGCATTTACTCAAACAACTGAATAGTTGACCAAAAGTATTCAAACTCGCTTTAAGTGTCCTTATCTGCTGCTCATCTAATTTTACACTGGCATCTAAACGCCAATAGTAGTCAAAAAAATGATGGAGGTGTTCTATATCTTTTACTGCTTCTTCAAGAGAGGTCCAAAACTTCTCACTAATCGCTGTGGCTAGTATTAATTTTGTTTCAAATTGTAGTATTTTCTTATAAATTTCTAGGGCAAAAACATGCAAAAAATTAATACGCGCTTGTGAGGAATTGAAGAGTGCGCTACTTATAATTGTTTGCCCTTTTCGTAAAATAGCTTCTACGAATCGTTGCGCATCTTTTTCTCGATCATTCGCGGTGATGATTCTTCGCACATCTTCCAGCAATTCATCATCAAGCTCTTCTGGATCGGATACGTTGATAAAATCTATGAATCTATTCAGAAACAACGTTGAACCACTAGAAAAACGTTGTTGCAACCTCCATACTTTCTGAAATGTTTCTGGTGGATTTTCTTCACAGGCCATCACCCCCTCATCGCACTTAATGAGATTATTGATGCCTTTTTCCATAAAATTTTTAGGAAGCTTATTCATTCCCTCTTGATTTTCAAGAAGATAGTGCAAAAGGAAATGCGCAAGCCGATTTTGGCCTGTGACCAAGGTAGCTACCTCTGTCCATGCTGTCCACAATTTCCATCGCAAAAGGGGGCCACCGAACAAATTAAGAGTTTCATTAATCGCCCTATATAAGTGCTGATCCAATAATTTCGTGTCTGAAAATGCCTTTGATGCAGTACTTTCACGCAAACCATTGATATGCTTTATTAATAAGTCATCTTCCAACTCATGAAGAACCCAGCGATATAAAGCCTTGGCAAAATGGGTGCACCCTTGCTGCGAACTAATTGGATGATTGGCTGGATGACTCATTAACCCAATCCATCGAAAATAAACATCAAGCATGCAACCGGCTTGCGAAGGCTTTTGAGGCAAAGCTCTCATCATCATTTCCACACTTTGCTGTGCACTCTTATCAGGTGTAATTTCCGCAAGTGCCTCAACAGCCATCTTGTGAAAAGCCTCAAAGGAGTCACTTTTTTGCATCAGTAAATGACACGCTGCATTGAATCGATCCGTCGTATGAGATGACTTTAGGTTAGATTTGCAAAAATCTATTTTTAACTTGACGCATTCAGGGTCATTAAGCAATAAATGTCCTACAACTCCTTGCGGCAAGGAAGAGGGCATAAAAAAGATCAGATTAAATAAGCTTTGGGTAAAAGGCTGCTGCACATCCCACGCATATTTATGCCAAGGGTGCCTTGTTGCGACGATCCGATGCTGGGTAATGGCAAAAGCCCACCCCATTTGCTCACACACGGCGCGCCTCTGCTCCGCATGCTCACCAACATATCCTTGTAGAGTCTTCTCTAACTTCTTAAATCGTTTTTCATTCTCAGTATCGATGGGATGTGCTTCAATTTCTTGTAATCCATCTTGAATAATGCTGTCTAAAACGCCATGAAACGCTGGTATAAGCTCAGGTACTACTTCCTGAACTTGCTCAATCATCGCTTCAATCATCTTTGTGCAACTTGATGGTGCAAGCGTTTTAGCGATCAATTCTTGATAATGCATATTTTCGACATGCAGAAGCAGGAATTCGGCGATTAACTTTTCAGAACGGAGTGCGGCCCATCGTCTGATTAATGTATCGGCAATAGGCTGACAGGAACAAGCCTTGAGCTGCTCTGTTAAACGATTTGCGCTCAAACGCTGCAATACTTCATTGATGGCGGGCTTCGTCAGCAGCGATAAAAGATCATCCTCGCCGAGTGTCCCCATCTGGCCTGCCCCGATGATCTGATCAAGTGAGACATGTAAACGTGTATCATGAAGAGCTAATTGAAAAAGAAACGGCCAATTGGGATGGGCACTTTTTTGTAGCGACAGAAAAGTCTCGCCGATATTTTCTAAATGCTCTTGTAATTCCTCTACTGTAAATTGCTTTTGCAAAACTTCGGCGGCAAAAGTTACATCTTTGGCTGTTAAAAGTGTTTCCAAATAACGAATTTTGAGACGTTGTGGATGGAGAGCCTGGGGCGAACCTTTTGTAATCTTTTTCCTTTCAGAGGCAACTTGCATACCGAGCAGTTTTTTTATCGCATTCCTATCCCCTTCACTCGTAAAGAGAGCGATCAAAGGTTCCCAGATCTCTGGATTGCCTTTAGGATGCCCACAAACCCATTCATAAAGATCGAGCAGCCATGTTAAAAGTTCTGTACGCTGCTCTTGTGTGAGATGACGCATGCGAGAAAGAGTTGCATGAGGCTTGCCGTTTTCTTTTATTTTAAGGAGTTGAAAATTAAAAAATTCTTTTGTTGATGGCTCAAGGAGTTGGAGTTCTTTATCGACATCTATATGGCATCTTGCAAGAGCTAGAGTAAATGGTAGGGACGAGTTCTCTCTTAATTCCTTTGAAAAACACCCAGAAAAGGCAAGTTTAAAGAGTGTTCCCTCTTTGAGAAGCTGGCAGGACTCAACCTCTTCGGCCCATTCCACTAACTCATCACTTTCAAGGCGATGGAGATCGAAAACATTTTTAAACAATTGCTTGGCTGTTTCTTTGCTAAGAAATAATTTTAAAACCTCCTCTGCTTTAATTTGAAAACAGCGCTGCGAACAGGTTTTTGTGACATTGCGGACAGCTTGATTCAAACGCGCAAGTCCCTCTTTGCTTTGCTTACTGAGCGTGCGTCGCGCCAGCCACCATTGACGTTGTGATCCCAAATCTAAGGAGAAAAGCGCATTCTTTATTTCCTCTCTCCAATCGTTCCAACGATTCACAAGAATCATCTCAATGGCATGATTCACCACTGAAACCGCCCACTCGTTATCGACTTGTAAACCATCTAAAGGACTAACAGCCTCTAATGAACGATATTCTGGCGGTACGACATGCGATGTATTTTTGATCTGTTCGGCTAAAGAGGGAGTCAACAACTGGAAGACATATGGCTCGAGGCGGAAAGTCACCTCACCTTTTGCACCACGTATTGTCAAGAGATCATCATGTAATGTGCAATGTTTATTGATCATCTCTTCAAGCTGGCCTACCACTTCAAGAGCAGAACAGCGAGCGCTCTTATTCTTGCTAACCAATAATTTTGATAAAATATTCAGCAGAGCAAATGTGACAAACTCTCCCCTTTGCTTCACTTGACGTTTAATCAACGGTATCAGACTCTTCGCTAGAGTGGGACATAATGGCTCTAAAATAGATATAAGAACCCTTACATCCTCTTCTTGGCTCCCTGGATGTATAATTCTCAGTGTGGGAAGATCTTTGTCCTCTTTTTCAAGAAGAAATATGTCGCCAGTCGCACAAAATATTTCGAGCATTTCACTCATTGATCCATGAAAATAAAGGGTCAATGGACTATCTACCCATGAGGTAGGGTGAGATGGCATCGATGAGGAAATGGAAGTCATGAAAAGTACCGAAATATAAATTGCGTCTAAATAGGTGCAATGATTTTAAATAAAAACGACCGTAATATTCAAGTTATTGAAGAGAGGCAAGGATGAAAACCTAGGGACTCATATTCTTCTAATACCCGCTCCGGTCTCCATTAATTCTCATTCAAGATAAGGTGTAACAGCATATGCGCCCTCTGTGCGCTCTGTGGGCTCTGTGGTTAAAAAAAAATTAACATAAGTTTTAAATAAAAATATTTACCACAGAGCCCACAGAGCACACAGAGGGGGAAAATAAGGATTTCTTGGAAAGGTTATCTGGTAAATCCTTAAGAAAAGCTTCCATTCTAGCTCTAAATAGTTAAATAACACTTTGAATTACACCCAAGAGAAGCAAGACCGCAAGTCTCTGTAGAGAGCACAGGAAATCCACCAAAGAGTAGACGATAGGCGAGATGTTCTGCCATGATACGCAAGGAGGGTACAGCAATTGCCCTTGTAAAAGGCGGCTTCACCATTGAGCCCACCACCCAAAGGTTATTTAATTTCTGCTGATCTTTATCAATAGGTTGATAATTCTCAGTTTTACAAATTGAGCCATCCAGGTTAGGTGTCATCAAACCTTTAGAACGCATAGAAACAATTAAGGGCTCTTTAATTTTATCGAGAGTCATTTCTGGTCCTGTACAATTGACAAGGTAATCGCAGGTGATTGTTTGTTCCGTATAGCGTTTTCGATTAAAAAAAGTCACCTCTAGCCCATCTTGAGTTTGTTTGATACCTTTTAACGAACCTTTGTGCAGAGTAAGAACTCCCGATTGATGCAGTTTCTTGAAGCTTTCGGCTGACTCTTTTGGCATTCCATGAGTGAGGGAATTTACATAGGACATAAAGCGCGATGCCAACTTTTTGCGTTCATACTCATTCATGTGAGGCAGCGAGCGAAAGAGAGCTCCTAGTGCATTGCGATAAATACATAAGGTATCAATGCCTAATTCATCAGGGCGTTTCTTGCGCTCCCCTTGAAAATAATGCATCCAATCAAGCAGTGAAGAAAATTCCTTTTTTGATGGCTCATAAGGAAAAAATTGAATTTGATGAAAGCCACCTTCCTCGTTGAAGGTTTCGTTTGGAACAAAACAATCCTCCATCTTATCCGCTGTATAGGGAATGAGTGCTGTGCGAGATATCATATGTAGAGAACCTGGAAAATGGGTCTTTTCCAAATGCACAACTTGATCAATGGCCGTTAAGCCTGTTCCGACCAATAAGATCGAGCGTTTATTTTGATAATTTGCGTTTACGGGATCATGGCAATAATAAGGCGATTTCAGCATCTCTAAAGAGAGTAGCGGCACAGGGCGCGGTGCGAAATTGCCCATAGCAAGCACAACTTTTTCAGCTCGCCAGCGATTATTTGTTCCAAAAAGCAGCCACTGACCCTCTTTTTCTTCGATATCTACGATTGCCTCTTTTTCACAAAGAAGCGCACGCTTATCCCCAACAAAACCTTTCATTTCCTCAAAAAGATATTGCAAATACCTTCCATAGAGTTTACGAGAGACAAATGTTTCAGATGTAATCGTTGGATCTACCTTTTGAGCCCACTCCAAAAAATGTCCAGGAAGTTCTGAAAAGGCACTCATCATCCCAGCTGGTACATTGAGAATATGGTGGTCAGAAGGAGTAGCGTAGGCAACACCACAGGCAAAACGCTCCCTTTCAACCCAGAGAATAGACAAAGGACGTTGCAACTCATGAGCCTTTTGAAGCAGCCTCCACACAAGGAAGGTTCCCATCGCTCCCCCACCTACAACTGCTATATCAAAATGCATCTCATCCATGAGAGGAATGGTAGCTCAAACTACTCCTTCATGCAAGAGCCTTTTGCAAAGAAAATGATTAGAAAACAATGGAATAATGGCTTACTCTGGTATAAATTTCGAAGAAAGGTTCCTTATGTTCTATGCTGTAACGGCTTCTACAACACCTATTATCGACACTTCTTCTTTTATTCAGACAGCAGCAGACGAGGGAGTCGGGAACTTTTCAGAACAAATTGGCGCCATGTTTGGGGTTTTAGGCATATTGCTTATCGCTGTTTTTACGATTGTTTGGATGATGAAGTACCTCAGCAATAAGCGTCTTTATCGACAAGCTTCCAACAGTGCTATTAAGGTTGTCGAACGGCGCTCCATGGGCCCTAAAACCACTATTTATATTTTAGAAGTATTAGACAAAGTGCTCTGCGTTGCAGAAAATCCCACAGGATGGAGTGTCCTTGCTGAATTTCCAAAAGGTTCTATTCCTCCTGCAGTCGCTGAAGATTATCGCTCTCCCTCTCTTTTCGATGGGATTATTAAAAAATTCACACTTAAACAGGAAACCTTATAATGCACCTCATTATTGCCATTCTCGCCCTCTCTTTGACATCATGTGCCCTATATCGCATGCCGGCCCCTGATGAATTTAGCACTGTACCTGTTACCAACAATCCCACTGTAACGCATGATCCAGGCGATAACCTTGTTCCACAAATCAACCAATAATTGAAGATGAAACTGAAATTTACGCTTCCCTCACTCCAAGCGGCCTTAGCAAAACATGGTCTTAATCCAGAGATCTTGAAAGACACCCAGCAGATCTCATTTATTGTGCGCCATGAACAACTTGAGCTACCGTTTTTCGTCAAACCTTTTCCTGAAACACATTTGATTCAAATTGTTGTCTACTTGCCCATTCAATACACTGAAGCCACCGCTTCAGATATTGCAAAAACACTTCATCAAATCAATTGCGATCTTGATCGCCCTGGCTGGTCCATGACGGATCGCGGCAATTTGATTTTCTATCGCGCCGTAATCGATGGAACAGCTGAGGGTATTGAGGAATCTCTTGTCTTAGAGTATGCATTGAATCTTCCTGCTGCATGTCATAATTTATTCCCCTTAATTTCTGCTGTTGCAGCAGGCCATAAAACTTTTCAGGAGCTATTTAAAGAATGAAGTGGCGCCCTATTTATTACGACACTGAAACAACGGGCTTATCAGCTGAAAAAGACCGCATTATTGAAATCGCTGCCTTTGATCCCGTGCTGGACAAGACATTTGTCTCTCTTATTAATCCAGGCTGTCTCATTCCTAAAGAAGCTAGCCAAATCCACCATATCGATGACGCCATGGTGCAAAATGCCCCTTCTTTTAAAGAAGTTGCGGACCAATTTTGTGAATTTTGCTCTGGAGATATCGTTCTGATTGCTCACAACAACGATGCATTTGACAAGCACTTTTTGCGTTATGAGTTCACACGCATTGAGCGCACACTTCCTGACTGGCGCTTTTTAGACTCTCTCAAATGGGCGAGAAAATATCGTCCCGACCTGCCGCGCCACAACTTGCAGTTCTTGCGTGAATATTTCGGGTTACCTGCCAATCAGGCGCACCGAGCCCTCGATGACGTCATCATCCTCGCCAAGGTTTTTGAATTACTCATTGATGACTTGCCTCTACATCGGGTCATGGAACTTTTAGAGAAGGGGCCCTCCTCCATCTCGCGCATGCCCTTTGGAAAACACCAAGGCACGCCTATCGAAAAAGTACCCAAAGACTACCTGAAATGGCTTAGTAAAAGTGGTGCGCTTGATAAACCTGAAAATGCAGCTTTAAAAGCAGCTGTTGAATTGGTTTTAGCATCAAGCAAGTAGGTATCCTGAAATTTCTTTACCATCAGCACACAGATATGATATGAAGGAATTTAAAAAGGATATTCTTATGCAAGCCAACCCTTGTGCTCTTGTGATCTTCGGTGCAACTGGAGATCTTACCTCCCGCAAATTAATGCCAGCGCTCTATAATTTGGAAGCTGAAAAGCAACTTGCCAAAGAATTTGTCTGTGTAGGTTTTGCACGTCGTCCCAAAACAAACGAGGAATTTCGCAAAGAGATGCACGAGGGCGTCCTGCAGTTTTCACGCACACAACCTATCGATGACGCGGTATGGACGGAATTCCAAAACAAACTCTTTTATCATGTCAGTGATTTTGATCAAGATGATGGCTATCTCAAATTGGCTCAGTTACTCAAGGACTTAGATGCGAAATTTGGCACACGTGGCAATCGCGTCTTTTATCTCTCTATTCAGCCGAGTTATTTCCCCCTTGTCATCAAGAAATTGCATCAACATGGCCTGGTCTATTCTGACAAAGAGAAAAACGGACCTTGGTCGCGCGTCATCATTGAAAAGCCATTTGGCCATGATTTGAATTCGAGCATCGCCCTACAAAATGAAGTGACGCAATGTCTTTCAGAAAATCAAGTCTATCGAATTGACCACTATCTGGGTAAAGAAACTGTCCAGAACCTTCTTATCTTCCGTTTTACCAACCCTATTTTTGAATCGATTTGGAACAACCGAGCCATTGATCATATTCAGATCACTGCAGCCGAGGATATCGGCGTAGGCTCTCGCGGACGTTTCTATGAAGAGGCTGGTATTATTCGCGATATTGTTCAAAACCACGTCATGCAACTTTTATCTCTCGTTGCGATGGAGCCCCCTGTTTCCATTGAGGCTAGTTCCATTCATGATGAAAAGGTAAAAGCCCTGCGCTCAATTCGCCCCTTTGACCCCGCCGATTTTGAAAATCAAATTGTAAGAGGACAATATAAAGCGGGTACTGTCGACCAAAAGGCTGCTCTTGGATATCGACAAGAGACAAATGTTGATCCAAACTCCTTTATCCCTACTTTCACAGCAATGCGCCTTTATATCGATAATTGGCGTTGGGCCGGGGTGCCATTTTATATTCGTGCGGGAAAACGTCTGCCAAAACGTTCCACTGAAATTTCCATTGTTTTTAAACAACCTCCCTCTGTTCTCTTCAATAATGGAGAAATGAAACACGCCAGCAATATTCTCACCATTCGTATCCAACCAAATGAGGGTATTGGGCTAAAAATTAATACAAAAGTACCAGGTCCTAGCAGCCCTATTCAACCGGTAGAAATGGACTTCCGCTATAATTCATATTTCGGAAAAAGCTCTCCGGAGGCATATGAACGCTTGATTTGCGATTGCATGCTTGGTGAAAGCACACTTTTCGCTCGTATTGACGAGGTAGAGGCCTCATGGAAACTTTTTACACCTCTTCTTGAGTACTGGGAAAAAACTCCACCGAAAGATTTTCCTAATTATGCAGCGGGAACATGGGGACCTCAGGCAGCAGAAACACTCATTCAAAAGGATAATCGCAAATGGCACCTGGTTTAAATCGCATCTTTAAATTGGACTCATGTCGCGATCTTTACGTAGGGCGCGATACTGGATCAACACTCCATTTCTGTGCTGAACATTTTATTGCGGCCGCAAAAAAAGCCATTGAAGAGCGCGGCATTTTTCGCGTCGCACTTTCTGGTGGGCATACACCCAAACAGATCTTCGCCTCTTTTTTGCAAGAACCCTTTAAAAGTGCGATCGACTGGCGGAAGGTCGAACTCTTCTGGAGCGATGAGCGCAGCGTACCGCCCACAAGTGAAGATAGTAACTATCATATGGCTATGCAAGCTGCCTTTTCTCACCTTCCCATACCTGCTACTCAAATTCATCGCATGGTTGGAGAGGTGGATATTGAAAAAGGGGCTCTTGCGTATGATGAACTCCTAAGAAAGTATCTTCCCCTAGATCTTGTTCTTCTTGGAATGGGAGATGATGGCCATACTGCTTCTTTATTTCCCCATACAGCAGGTTTAAGAGAAAACACCCGTCTCGTCATCGCCAATCAGGTGCCCCAAAAAAACACATGGCGCATGACCTTTACCTATAAAGCAATCCATAGCTCACGTAGTGTTGTGTTTTACGTGCTAGGGCCTCAAAAGTTAGAGCGACTAAAAGAGGTATGGTTCGGGCCAAAAGACCCTGAGCGTTTACCGAGCCAAAAGGTGGGAACTCCTAACTGTAAATCCCTATGGATCACAGATCAGGCAGAAGTCCTCTCATGGCTTCCTAAAAAAGCCCGCATTTAGAGAATATATGCCTAGAATAAACAACCAGTCACCCACCCCTTCGACTCAGGGTTTACCGCCCCAGTCTAACATTACACCAAGTGAACGTCAAGTGCAGGAGATTGCTGCACATTGCCTTTCACCAGAGCCACGTCAATCAGCAACATCAAGCATGCCATCAGCAGTGGTCGGCGGCATTGCACCTCCTTCTCCTCAAGTATTACCTGAAAGTGAGATCATACAACAACTTGCCAATTGGAGAAACGCTGCCCCTCCGGAATTAAGAAGAAACTATCAAACAGCTGTTGATAAAATTCTACAAGCATATCGCACAAATAGCACGGAGTTATACTTAAGTAACCTTAAGTTGGAGACACTCCCATCTGTCATAGGCCAACTTACGAATCTTACTACACTCTATCTTAGCAACAACGGTCTCCCCTTTCTTCCATCAGAAATTGGACAACTTACGAACCTTACTTACCTCAATCTTTCCGGCTGCTACCTCACCTTTCTTCCTCCAGAGATTGCACAACTTACGAACCTTTCTGAACTCCAGCTTTACTCCAACAACCTCACCTCCATTCCTGAAGAGATTGGTCGATTTACAAACCTTACTGAACTCTGTCTTTCCTGCAACCAATTCCCTAATATTCCTGAATGCATCTACTCCTTACCTCATGAATGCATGATTGATCTAAGAGAAAACCCCCATATTCCCACTGATGCACTCGCGGCAATGATTACACGAATTAACCAACCAGGCTACAGTGGACCTACTGACATTCCAATTGACCGTGCATATGTATACGCCTTAGAACACCCTAAGCTGCCGCTTGATGAACTCCTTAAACACTGGTTTTCACTTGCAGAAATTACTCTAGATACCTCTTTTGAAGCTCTTGCAAAAGAATTTCAAAATAACATTTCTCTGCACACATTTTTGCATCGTCTACCAGAAGCCGAGGATTATAAAAACAGCAATCGCCAGGCTTTTGCCAAGCGCGTCTGCCATGTGCTACAAAAGATGCGTACCGATCCTGTCTTTAAGGATAAGGTGATTGATTTGATGGCAGATGGATTAAGGCATTGTGGTGATCGCATCAGTGCTGCATGGAACAGCGTCGAGGCCCTTTCTCGTTTATACGACTTAGGTAATTCACCTGCTACCCTCGATGTGGCTTCAGTATTACTTGGGTTATACCGCATGCAAGTGCTAGATCAACTTGCTGCAACACACAGCCGCGGCATCGATGACGTCTCCATGTGCCTCATGTTGCAAATCGCCCTCAAGGATTATTTACACCTACCCATTGACACACATCACTTGCGCTTCGGTCGACTCAGTGGCTTAACAAGGGAAAAAATTCAAGCAATCGCCGAGCAAGTGCGCTCTAGCACCTCCTCTGTAGAGGGGTTGTCCTCTGCCTTGCAATTTTTCCCAGAATGGTCTGATCACTTAAAATCCACTGCTACATGGAAAGAGGAAGAGGCCAAGTGGGAAGAGTGGATGGAGACCACAGGAGCTGATACAAGCTTGGATTTAAATCTCACCGAAGCAAATAAAGCTGTCGAGGCCCTCAACGAACATCTAGAGGCGTCTGGCATCTCAACACGATTACAGCCCTACACAGAAAAGTACACTAACATTGACCGCATGACAAATGGCAAACTCCTACTACAAGCTAAAGAAGAAGCCTTCAAAAACTTTATTGCAAAAGAGAGTGCTTCTTGGCTAAATGCGCACCATGAAGAGCTCCTTCATCGCATCAACCCTCCTGGTGCTCCAATCCATTTCAATGTCTTGCCTCAGGAATAAATCCTAAACGTCCTATGTGTTATAACTGGACTTTAGACAATTTAATTTGAGTTGTGATTGAGAAGAAATGGTGGGGTAGCTTATATTCTAAAGCAATTCTTTATGCTGCGTAGTTTTTCTTTTCTCATTTTCTCACTCTTGGTGTGTGTGACAACAAATAGTTGTACAGCACCTGATAGCTCTCGGTATGTCAACCCTACCGATGAGGAGGTGAGTCGCATTCCTTTGGGAATTGACATTAAACCTTTTGTAGCTGCAAACACGGCCCTTGGTATTGATTGTTATCGTCAACTTACTGCCTTGGAGAAAAGTTTTGTCATTTCCCCTTATGGGCTCAGCAAGACTCTTGTCATGGCTCTACTTGGTGCATCAGGGAAAACCAAAGAGCAAATTATACAAGTAGCACAATGGGGACATCTTGACCCCGATCCCTTTCTGATGGCTGCTGGTTTTTTTGGCATCGATCATGAGCTTCAAACTCTACCTCCTCCCTATATCCTTATGGAATCGAGCTCGCTCTGGACATCCCCAATGACAACAATTCTGCCCTCTTATATGCAAATTGTTGAAGATGTCATCGGACCAATCACTGTCGTAGATACTACCAACCCAAATGCAGCAACTAGCACGATCAACTACTGGATTGAAAAACAGACACTCGGGCAAATACTCTCGCTTGTAGACAATGCTGAACTTCCCACAAAAAACTCTTTTCTTCTGACGAGTGGTCTCGCGATTAAGGCTCCTTGGAACACCTTACTCTCTTCTGAAACCCCACAACGCTTAAGATACTTTGAAGATGATCAAATGGTATTGTGCGAGGTGCCTTTTACTTCATCGGCTGGACAGGATACTCACCTAACCTGCTTGCTACTCGTCGCAAAAAATAACGATCTTTCCTCAATTGAATCCAATCTTGACAAATTGCCCGATTGGCGTAGCGCCATGAGTGTTAAAAAAGTAGCTGTCTTGCTGACTGACGTGCAGATCACTAGCCATATCAATTGTCGAGAAATTCTCGAAAAATTGGGGTTAAAACTCGCTTTTGATGCTCAAGAGGCTGATTTTTCACTCATGAGTGATCAACATCACCTGCATCTAGAACAACTTATGCATGCCGCACAACTACATTTCGATCAATATGGAGTTAACGGCGGAGAAACCTCTCACACCTCTTCTTTTGATGTTTTCACTGGTGAGCCAACGTTAACAGTAAGCCTTGAAAAAAGTTCTTTTATTTTTATGATTTTCCATGAACCCAGTGACACTCTGCTTTTCATAGGACGCAATATCACCGACAATGCCACCACAAGTTGAATTCTACGCTCTTTCAGATAAGGGACCCTCACGCGCAGCCAATCAAGATGCCTGGTCAAAAGGTAGTCGCAATCATTTTTTCATTCTTGCAGATGGCGTAGGCGGCAAACCAGCCGGTGGACTAGCTGCCAAGGAGGCGGTGACTTATCTCAGTCGAATGCTTGAGGAGCATACACCACTCCTTATGGCTGACACAACAAGAGATGAAATCCTACCAAGCATCGAGTATGCCCTACAAAAGACAAATGAAAAAATCTGGCAACTAGGCAGAGAAAATAGCACCCTTGCAGGTCTCGGCACTACACTAAGCGCTCTTTGCTTTTTTCGCTCCGAGTGTTTTTTTACCAATATTGGCGATAGCCGCATCTACCGCCTCAGACAACACAAACTAGAATTGCTCACTCAAGATGACTCACTCCTCTTCGAGTTGGTCCAGTTCGGGCTAATCAACGCCAAAGAAGCGCGCATCTTCCCTTTGAGAAATGTCATCACCAAGTCACTAGGCGCCACAAAAACAATCGAATGCAAATGGAAAAATGCACCTCTTTCAGAAGGCGATCTCTACCTCATTTGTTGCGATGGACTATCGAATAGTGTTGCTGATGAGGAAATTTTTGATATCTTAGAACAAGAACCTAATCTAGAGCTTGCCGCCAAGCAACTCCTCAACGAAGCGCTTGAACAAGGTAGTCAAGATAACATCACGCTACTGCTTGTTCATATCCTGAAGGTATAAGAGTGTGATTTACTTAGACAACAATGCGACGACAGCTCTTGCCCCACAAGTTTTTGCTGCTATGCAGGAGGAATTACAAGAAGCTCCTTCTAATCCTTCCAGCACACACAGTTATGGACAGCGCGCTAAGGGACGGCTCGCAATAAGCAAACAAATCATTGCCGATTATTTTGGATTAAAAAGTCACCTGATCTATTTCACAAGCAGCGGCACAGAAGCATTAAATTGGATCGCCTCTGCCCTTATTCACAGCAAAAAACGCATCCTTACCTCCCCAGTAGAACATGCCGCCCTGTGGCTCCCCTTGCAAGATGCTGCAAAATATGGCGCCGAACTCGATCTTTTACACGTTGGAATAAAAGGGGCCTGGAGTAGCGAAGAGTTCTATGCTCACTGTGCAAAAAAACCTCCAGAAGTAATCTGTTGCATGGCATCCAACAATGAGACTGGATCAAAATTTCCTATTGAAGCAATTGCGTCTTATGCCTATCGCCATAAAATCCCCTTCTTTGTGGACGCAACAGCCTGGATTGGCAAAGAACCTTTTATTATTTATCCTGGGATAACGGGTTTTGTCTTTAGCCCTCATAAATTTCATGGTCCTAAAGGAGTGGGCGTTCTTGCCCTGACTGAAGAATTTGCCTTGCCATCTCTGTTTTTAGGCGGCTCACAGGAATTTGGACTACGAGCTGGAACGGAAAACCTTCCTGCAATCGTGGGAGCTGCTAAAGCTATCAGTCTTCTTTTAAGAGACTTGGAAAGCGCTAGTAGCCATATGCGTCGTCTTAGAGATCTTTTTGAAGCTGAATTAATCAAGGCAATTCCATTTGTTAAGATTATTGGAGGTGAACCCCGCATCTGTAACACCAGCAACTGCTGTTTTTATCCCATAGATGGTCAGCACTTACTGATGTGTTTGGACTTAAAAGGAGTTGCGGCAAGTTATGGGGCCGCCTGCTCCTCTGCCTCACTTAAGCCCTCACGCGTACTTCTTGACATGGGAATCCCTCTTAATGAAGCCAAATCAGCTTTGCGCTTCTCCTTTAGCCGCTATTCTCAAGAGTCAGATGTACATACAACCATTGCTATCCTCAAAGAATTGTGCCTTCCTAAGAAGCAAATTGAGCGATGATCTTTTGATGAAATATAGATTCCTGTGATTTGATTTGTGCATCCAAAGAAGCGATTTGATGTGGATTCCATTGATATACACCCTCGTTTAAAGCCCCTTTTCCCCCAATAGCTGCTTCAAAAATCTGCAAACATCTCTCCTTAGCCTCAACATCCCATAAAAGCTTTACAATCTCTTTAATAGGCAACATCAAAGGAATATCCTGCAAGGGCTGCATTCTTTCCTGTCTCACAGCTTCACTATCGATCACTTCATGCTCACTCTCTTTTGGAAGAGGAGCTTGTTTATGCGCTGCAGGAGTAGTCACTTGGCTCAATAACTCTATACACGCATCGATCACAACCGATTCATTATTTTCTTGGTGCGGCTCTGCATAGCGTTTGCGCAATTTGGCAAGGCCAGCAACAGCACATTTAAAAAGTGCTAACATCCTTGGATCATTTTTCGTTTCATCACGATACCACAGAGCAGCGCGCCGTATAGGGGCTTTTAAATTATGCAAATAATGACGTGAGGTCCCTCCCTTAGTGAGTGAATAAGCTGCCCTCACCACGCCCTGTTTTATATTATACTCCCAAAGTACAACAGCGTGATTTTCAAAGCTAATCTTGGGACCTGCGCGCCCTTGATCAGGCTCAGATAATGTCGAGTAAATTGCCATGCGAAAAAGAACGCTTAAAGGATCAAGCTGCATTTGGTTGCTAGTTTCCTGAGGCCAAACCTTCTCAGCTACGAGAGCTGCCATATTTACTGCAAGTGAGGCCATAATGATTGACTCCTTTTAAACGAAATTATATATATAGACATGTAGTGGCAAATTGCACCTGTTTGAAAAGGCCACAAAAAGAAGGCTTGCCTTTTGAACCCAGATTGAGCAGATTGGGTATTTCATCTTCGATTTATCGAAATTCAAAGCTGAAATACCCAATCTGCTCAATCTGGGTTTGAAGACCAATCGTACGCCGTCTTTTATACCACATGCGCTCTTTTCTGCAGATTACGTTTTATGCAAAGTTTTTGTAAAGAATTTATTTAACTCATTTGCATAGAAGAAAAATTTTAAATGGTGCAGCAAAAGAGGAATTTTGCTATAACTTTGCCTCCAAGACATGTTTTTGAATAATAGACTTCTTGTTATTAATAATTTAAATTTACTTTGTGCAGATGAAAAGCGAACGTTTAAAAAAGCTAGAAACTGAATTAAAAGACTTGCAACAGTGGCTGGAATTAGGACTCGTGCCAAAACAGGAGATCGATAAGCATCATCAAGAGATTGTGCAGCTTCAAGAACGCATCGAGGAAGAAAAACATCGCCTTATTGCACTCAAAGAAAGCGGCGATTACGACGAATATATCGCTCCCAAGCGCACAGCAGCTGCGCGCGCGGGATACGCAGACACCCCGACACTCTCAGACATCCAATTTACTGAAGATGGATCTGGTCTTACTGATACTGGCCTTGGTTTTGATACAGAGTCCTCTGTAGAAACAGAATCCACTTACTCTGGCCTAGAGCGCACAGAATTCCCTGAAGAAGGTGCAGAAGAAGAAGATGAAGAGGACGAAGACCCCTTTAGCGACCGCAATCGCTGGAAACGCGGCATCATCGATCCTGACGAGGATCACTGGTAGACTTTTTGATGGGGCCCTCTCCCATTAGTCTTTACATTCACGTCCCTTTTTGCACAAAGAAGTGTCCCTACTGCCACTTCTTTGTGATTCCGCACACCTCTGCCCATGAAAGACGGTATTTGCTCGCATTAGAAAAGGAGATGGACCTTATCTGTCCATTTTTAGAAAACAGAGAACTTATTTCCCTTTATTTTGGCGGGGGAACTCCTTCTCTTTTAGATCCTAGCACCCTCGCAAGTATTATCGCAAAATATTCTACCGCCAAAGAAATCACTCTTGAAATCAATCCAGAGCGCATTACTCTTGAAAAACTCCGAGCATTTAAAGAAGCGGGGATCAATCGAGCGAGTTTTGGAGTCCAATCTTTTGATAAAGACCTTCTAAAGGTCTTAGGGCGTGAGCACTCTGCTAAAGATGCGATATGTGCAGTAGAAATGTGTCAACAAGCGGGTATTGATAACATCTCCATCGATCTTATGTATGATCTGCCCCATCAAACTCTGGATAGCTGGAAGTATTCTCTAGATCAAGCCATTAAGCTTCCCATTACCCACCTGTCTCTTTATAACCTCACCATTGAACCGCACACTTCCTACTTTAAAAATGAGGCGCGCCTAAGACCGTATCAACCCTCTGAAGAGGACAGCGCAGCCATGTATCTTTTAGCCCAAGAAGTCTTCTCCTCGAATGGATTTGAGCAATATGAGATCTCTGCCTTTGCACGAGATGGGCGCATTTCACTTCACAATACTGGTTACTGGCAGGCACGCGATTTTATTGGCTTGGGCCCCTCTGCATTCAGTGATTATCAAAAGGAGCGTTGGCGCAATGTGGCACATTTGGAAAGATATTGCAAAGCGCTCTTTTCTGGACAATCTCCCATTGATATGCGGGAAAAACTTTCTTTAGAAAGACGTTTTCGTGAAGAACTAGTCATTGCTCTACGTCTTCTAAAGGGAGTCGATATTCAATTAGATGATCTTCTTGCAAAGAGTGTTGCAAAGTTAGAAGCTCAAAAGTTGCTGACCTACCAGAATTCACACTTGCAACTGACTGCACGCGGCGTGCTCTTTTATGACGAAGTTGCTGCAGAGCTAATTTAAAATCCAGTCAAGAGATTATAATTGATTTTCCCCGTCCCCAAAAGAGGGATTTCTGCAAGGCGACGCACTTCATCTATTTTAACCAGTCGACTAAAGCCAGCCTTCAGCAAACAATCATTGACGGTTTGACGATCAAGGGGCAGAGTGGTGACAAGAATCAACTGACAACGCGCTTCAGTTTCTTTAGGCACAATCGCTAGAACAGGTTCTTGGATCTCTGGCGCAAGTGCGTGCAAAAGAGCATTTTCTACTCCTAGCAAGTTAATCATCTCAGCACCCATTTTCACAAAACGCTTCAAACGCCCCACCAAGATAAGATGACAAGAAGGGAGCATATATCCTAAATCCCCCGTCATATACCATTCTTCCTCATTGATCTTCAAAAATGGAGAGGGAATAGCCGTTTGATTGAGATACCCATGAAAAACATTTGGTCCACGAACAATGACTAAGCCCTGCTCCCCAAGAGGAACTTCCTGATGAGTTTCGGGGTGCACAATCTTCATCTCAACCCCAGGTAGTGGACGGCCAACACCAAAGGCTTTTTCATTAGGGCGATTCAGCGTCAAAATAGGCGAACACTCTGTAATGCCATAGCCTTCGAGCAGGGTGAGTTGCCGCGACTGAATGATCGCGGAAAGCGCATCTGGAATACGTTCTGCACCACTAATCACATAGCGCAAACTAGGAATTCCCTCTTGCGGCAGACGTTGCATAATGGCTTGTAAGAAAGTCGGCGCGCCACACATCAAAGTGACTTTGGCCGCTAAAGCCGCTCGTACAAGACGCATTGCATCCGTGGGATCGGGAACAAAGACGGCACGAATACCGGCAAGAAGAGGCAAAAGACCTGTAATAGAAAATCCAAAAGAGTGGAAAGGGGGTAAAAAGGAGAGCATCACATCTTCTGCTTGCAGGGGCAGTGACGCAAGAGCAGCCCGTTGATTTTCTGCAATATTTGCAAAGGTAAGGGGCACCGCTTTTGGTTTACCTTCTGTACCACTGGTAAAGAGGACAACCGCTTCCTGAGTGGAATCACCACGATATTCTTTTTTTGACCGGATGAATCCCTGAAGCTTTTGCCACAAAGAGATTTGGCTTTTAATATTTTCTAAAAAGAGGAGGCTATTTTCAATGCCAACAATGTCCATACTCTTGGCTGCGCGAAGGAATTTTTCCGATGTCACTACGCGGCGCACGCCCGTCAATTGCAACGTTTCGTTAACATAGCGATGTCCAAGTGTCCAGTTGACCATAACGGGAACCTTTCCTGCCATCCATATCGCAAGCACAAGAATATTCGCCATCATCGTTGCTGGCAAAAGAACACCAATACGATCTTCAGGAAATTGTAAAAGATATTCTGACAAAACTGATGCCGCGCGGTGCACCATTTGATAACTCCACATCTTGCCCGTGTCATCAGCACCAGCAATGAGAGCTGGTGTAGCTCTTGCTCTATCGACAAAAAGTTCAAGCAAATGATTGGAAGTTCCATAAGCACTTGCTAATCGCTTTTCACTAGGCCAGGCAAGTGATTTTATGCTGATCTCTGTGGGGTGTTCTATTGCCAATAACTCGTAAAGACGCCCTACCGTTGTTAATTCTTCTGGCCGTATCTGGCGCGTATCAAAGTGGTCTCCTAAACTTGCTAAAAGGTCAATCATGTCAAGAGAATCAAGGCCTAAGTCATCTATTAAATCGAGATCGGGTGCTATGTCATTGCGTTTAGAGAGATGAGATATCACTTCATTCACAATTGCTTTCTCAGCAGCAGTCAATGTGCGCACCTCTTTTCGCAACTGGTCAGATGTAGACTTCCAGAGAGTTGGCACTTGTTTGGACCACCACTTTTCAGGAACAAGATACAAGGGTTCTATAGTGCGATTGTACCATTGTTCCAGAGCTTGATTAAAAGCCATCTTCTCTTGGAGAGGCAAATTCTTGAGCACTTCGAAGGTTATTTTTACCTTTCTTTTGGGCGAAAAAAATAGGCCATTTTTTACTAAATTGAGTGCTGCATGCTTTAAGGAGTACTGTAAACGGGATGTGGGACCCATGACCACTTTTGAAAAAGAACTACCCCATAAACCTTGCGTCCTTATGCCAACTATAGTTGCTTTTGGTGCATTTGTCGCAATAAAATAGGCAGCTAAAGCTCCTCCGATTTCTTCTTTAGGTGAACGTTTTAAACGCCCCGAAGGATAAACGATAAAGTTTTTTCCTCGCTCCAATCCTCTAACGATTTTTTCAAGCGACTTTTGTGCCATCAGTCGCGTGTATTCATTGCCTCCTGTATCAAAATCAGGCATGGCTATTGCGCCGACGCGACGAAGCACCCAACCAACTACAGGCATAGTGAACATCGTTTCAGTTGCCAGAGGAATGGGGCCGTGTGATTTATCCAAAAGGAGCATTAATAAAGCTGGATCAAGCGCAGAGACATGATTGGGCAAAAAAAGAACAGAATGTGTTTCATTTAGCCCCTGCAAACCATCCACAGTGACACGATAGCGACAAAAAAAGTATAAACGCACTAAAGAGCGCAAGAAAAAACGAAACATACGCACCATCGTAACAGAAGTCTATGTTTTCCTCATCTGATCTTTCATTTTGTAAAAGGGTCTTATTGTGTTAATACCCTGACAAAAAGCCGCTAACCAATAGAGCAGAGATTGGCCAGCTTAAAAGTAAAGAAAGTAGTAGTGAAGCGTTTTATTTGTTTTTACGAGCTGCTTTCATAGCGCCAGAAATATTAAAACCATTGTAAAAAACAAAGCCCGGATCTTGTATGTTGTACTCCATCAAGTACAACTCCTTAGCAACTGCTTGATCAACGGCACATATAATTTCTGGAATATGCCGCACAACAGAATGACAAAAATCGGTATGAGCTAATCGTTTACCATTAACTTTAACCAGCACTTGAAAACAATTTGATGACTCAGCTGCTTCAAATGTACGAGCTGGCCAATATCGCTTGCCTTCATACTGATAAAAATCTAATTTTTGAATTAGATCAAAAGTTGAGTATAAAACATAGCTACGAGAAATTCCTGGGTGATTAATCAAATTTTCAGTAACTTTTTGAACGGGGCAAGCAAGTAGAACTAATTCTAATTCTATGTTGCATCCTTCAAAAAAGGGCAACTCTTGTAGCATACATAAAGCAACATTGCCACCATGAGAATGCGTGATAATGCGCAAAACTGGATACTGACCAAACTGTTCATAATATTTTGTTAAGACATTTTTAATTGCTTCATACAATTCATGCCCAGCTTTTTGACGCACGGTAAAATCAATTTTACCCGACCAGCCAAACGTATAATAATGATCTAGTTTAAAACGTAAATCACCGCTTTTGCATAATAATTGCGCATCTTTAACAAACAACGACTCTGCCGGCAGCTCACTGATGTGATGCAATCCGCGGTGACAATACCAAATATTTTTAGACAATAATTTAGTTGCATGTTGAGAGCCATGAACATATACCGTTATCGGTGGTAAAGCACATAGAGACACCTGAACAAACAATAAAGAAAAAATGATTTTTATGTTCATATTAATCTAAATTTAATGCGTTTTAAAATTCAACAAAACGTGTACTTTATCTTGTTGTTCGCCAAAGCGATGTGCTGGACGCACTTTACTTGAATACCAACCGCATGTATAAAAGGTCTTGTTGCATAAATGCCGCTAACCGTCTCTAAAGTGGGCAACCCCTCTAGTCCCACTGGCATAAAGTGACTCACAATTTCAAAGCCAGATTTTGATTCAGCGGGAGCGACTATTTGGGTAAAACCATTCTGCTAAGATCTGTTTGTCAGCATCACTAGTTTCATCAAAAGCTGTTTTTCCTCTTTTATTAGTTTTATTGACATCGATGCCTTCAGTAGCAAGGAGAGCTTTCACAACATCTAGCTTGCCATTATTTGCTGCATAATGAAGAGGAGTCCATCCCCTATTATCACCTTTATTGATGTCGACACCTTCAGTAGCAAGGAGAGTTTGTACAATATCTAACCAGTTATGCACTGTTGCATAATGAAGAAGAGTCCATCCCTCATTATCACCTTTATTGACATCGATGCCTTTGATCCCAAGGAGAGCTTTCACAACATCTAGCTCGCCATCCTCTGCTACATAATGAGGAGC
>CAZQVA010000018.1:0-44252 GCA_964596685.1 uncultured bacterium
AGAATTAATGGGGGCTGGAGTGGGTATTAGAAGAATGTGAGTCCCTAGTTTTTTCATCCTTCCTAACACTTTGAATTACACCCAGATTTAACTGGACTTTAGACAAAATCTAGTAATTTGCCCTACATTGGATAAATGATAGCGCTCTACAAAAATTTTTTTCTTCTCTTCCTAGTGACAGCCATTGCGTCATGCTTTGGACAAGACAATTGCCTCTTTGAACAGCGATTTGCCAACCCCTTAATCGACACGCTACGCATTGAAGCGGAACTGGGGAGAATTGTTGTGCGCCCCTCTCCTAACAATGAGCTCTATCTCCGTGTGATGGCGAATGTGGCTGCAGCTAAATGCATGCGAGTGCACTGTTATAAACGCGAGAGCAGAATCATTCTCGCAGCTCAACCGCGCTATAAAAGCTCGCTCAAATGGGCTTTTGACATGCATTTAAGCTATGAAATCCTTCTGCCAAAGCAGTTGAACTTACAGATTTGTAGTGAAGCCGCACATATTGATGTCGCCAATATCAATAGTAGTATATCTATCAAGTCAACAGGAGGTGATCTTACTATAGGGCACTCCTGCGGACTACTCAGTCTCGATATTACTGGAGGCAATCTTGTCCTTGATCACTTCTATGGTCCGTGTCGAATCCAAAGTTCAGGATGTAATTTAGGAATCACAGCCTTTGAAGGCACCTTTCAAGCGGCTTTACAGGGGTGCAACTTAGCACTAGAAGCTGCCAACACGCCTATTGAAGTACTCCTTTGGGGAGGCGATATCGAATTAGATTATTTTGGAGAAAATCGAGGGATTTTTTTACAGACAACGGGAGGCAATATCCTGGCGCATGTGCCTTCTCAAATCAAGGCCAACCTACAATGTTTCTCGCAAATTAGCCGCGTAGAATGTCAAATCCCCACCACCTGCGTCAAAGCATCCACTAAACATCAATTAGTGGCTGAGCTTGGTCACGGAGGAGCCCCTTTTACTTGTCAATCGCGCGATGGAGGGATTGTCATCACGCCTCTGGTTGAATGATATGCTTACATGTCGTCGGCCAATGCACCCATTTTACTTTGCCCGTGGCCAGCGAATAATACCCGCCAATAATGACAGCTTCGCCATGACTGAGCAAAGGTGCGATTGTTTTCGAGCGACATAATTGCTCTGCAACGGCTTCTACATTAAGCTCAATGGCTTTTTCTAGTTGATCTTTAGCGACGCCCTCAATTGCGGGAGCGATTTTTTCAACAATTGGCTCAATCAATGCATCTGCCTTATGTTGCAATACGGCATCGACGGCACCACAGTTTTGATGCCCCAAGACCACAATGACGGATGCCCCCAGCTCTTTGAGAGCATAGGCGATGCTTGCTTCTTCCAAAGGGCCCGCCACATTCCCCGCAACGCGCACAACAAAGATATCGCCCAACCCTTGATCAAAGAGAAGTTCCGGAGGCACGCGCGAGTCGGAACACCCAATAATCACTGCAAAAGGATTTTGGTTGCTAATGATCTCCTGACGACGTACCTGTGTGCGATCAGTTTGATTTGCCTGATCTGCCGCAAAGCGGGAATTACCATCAACAAGTCTTTTGACAGCTTCTTGTGGAGGTACAGCATGTAATGTCATCGCAAAAAGACAAGCGGCTATTAGAAAATTTTTCGGGCGCATTTTAAATCTCTTCCTTGATGTAATTTTCGATTTTTTCAATCCTCTGTCCAATCCCAGCAGCATGCACGCGTTTTAATTGCTTGGCTTCAAGCTTTTTCTTCTCTTTTTTTTCTGTCATACCTTCCTCCTTTTAAAAAATGATTTGCGATGAATAGGGGTAAGCCCTAAACGCTCTATGGCCTCATAATGTGCGACTGTAGGATAGCCTTTATGTCTTTCAAAACCATAACCTGGAAAAGTGATTCCATATTCATGCAGTAAACGATCCCTCTCCACTTTAGCCAATATAGAAGCTGCTCCAATCGAAAGGCTCCTCTGATCCCCTTTAACAATGCATTCAACGGGCGAAAAATCGCCTTTAAAGCGATTTCCATCAACTAAAAGAGCCTGTGGTCTTATCTTTAACTGCTGCCATGCGCGATTCATAGCTAAAAAAGTTGCCTGCAGAATGTTGATATCATCGATCTCTTCGTGCGAGGCACTAGCAATAGCCCAGGCAAGCGCTTGCTCTTTAATCACGCGATCAAGTGTTGTGCGCTCCTTTTCAGAAAGTCGCTTAGAATCATCTATGCCGGGAATCGGCTCCTTTAATATGACAGCCGCTGCCACGACGGGACCCGCCAGCGGCCCTCTTCCTGCTTCATCAATTCCCGCTACATAAATTAACCCTTTTTGATGGAAATGTGTCTCAAATTCCCACCTTTCGTTATAATCGTTAGCCATGTCGCGCTCTTCTTTTCCTCTCTTCCATTCCCATCTCGATCTTGCTCACCACTTTTTTAGACAAGTTCTACGAACCCATGCAATCGCCATTGATGCTACATGTGGCAATGGGCACGACACCCTTTTTTTGGCAGAGCATCTCATCCCTCTTCATGGGCAACTCATCGCCATCGATATTCAACAAGATGCGATTGATTCCGCCAAAATGCGCTGCGGCATGCTAAGCCCATCGATTGAATGGCACTGTCAGTGTCATGCGCACTTTCCTCCTTCCATTAAGAGAGAAAGCGTGTCACTCATTGTTTATAATTTAGGGTATTTGCCGGGAAAAGACAAGTTGTTCACCACATGCAAGGCAACAACCTTAAAAAGTGTAGAAAATGCCTTGCATCTTATCGCGCCAGGAGGCCTCATCAGCATCACCTGCTATCCAGGACACGATGAAGGGGCTATTGAAGAGGCCTCTCTCCTCGCATGGACAAAAAATTTGCCACCGCAAAAATGGTCTTGTAACCATATA
This sequence comes from uncultured bacterium, assembly GCA_964596685.1. GTDB lineage: Bacteria > Chlamydiota > Chlamydiia > Chlamydiales > VFKH01 > CAZQVA01. The sequence continues at coordinate 2,919 of CAZQVA010000018.1, forward strand.
CGGTGGCAAAATCGCAATAACAGCCCATCCTTATTGCTCATTCAACGCGAACTAGTCGGAAGTTGAACGCCACAACCTTGCCCTAACTACAGTATCAGGGGAAGCAGTTTCTGCTTCAAAGAGTGCCTGCACTTGCTTATACCAATCGAGTGGTGTATTTTTGCCTGTTTTAGCCATATAACCATCAATCTGAGAAGCAACTCGTGAATCTTTTTCTACCGCACTGGCAGTATGTCCAATGATCAATGGGGGAATACGGTGAGGGTTTTTTTCTTCCCAAAGGCGAATATTGTTAATGGTTGTTGGACCATCCTGCACTGGCATATCAAAATCCATCACCACTAAATCAAAGGGCCCTTCATGTTTGATCATCTCTTCTGCAATTTTACCATTAACCGCTGTCTCGACCTGCCAATTTTTTAATTTAAAGAGGCGCTCTAATAGTTTTAATGCCATCGGTGTATCATCAACTAAGAGAATTCGCCTTGGAACACTGCTCAAAAGTTCTTTATAATCGTCCAAGGTTAACTCTTGAGGGCTACATACTTCACTATCAAAAGCAAGACTAATTTCTAATCGATGATGCCCTGGAATATATTGTATTTGTGCGCCTAATTCTTTAAGAGCTGCCATCGCTGCTGTGGGTCCAATGCCCAAAGGATTGAAAAGGGGGTAGGAGACATTCAGCGGAAGACCTTCTGGAGTCGGGTGAATGTTAAAAATATGCATCCATTGCTCCTTAGTGACAGTTTGCCCCTCTCCACTAATAACAATGAGTAATTCGTTATCAATCTGTCCTACATTGAAGTGACATGTGGAAAATAGACACAGATGTCCATCAAAGAGATGTGAAAAAATCATCCTCAAGGCCTTTTCATCCCCGACCACACGAGATGGAATCAGTGGCTCTGAGCTAAATTGATACGTAATGCGAGCTCTCTTATCTTCAGCAAGCGAGTTAAGCGTTTCTTCTATAAGCTGAGGAATAGAAAATGTTGTCTTTTGGCGCAATAATCCCGAAGCGCGTCCCATTTGTGCATATTGTGCAACAGTTGATACGTGGGTTTCTAAAATATTAAGAGCACTCTCCATCGTGCTAACAATGCCCTTGTTTTCAGGAGATTGTTTCAAGGAGGCAATTTGAGCACGTAGGACAGCCAATTGGTTACCACACACATCAGAAGTCATGTGACCAAAGAACTCTAAACATTGCTCCCAAATACGTGCAATTTTTATATTCGCTGTCAAATCGCTTCTTAATGGATCTGTGCGTCTTCTTCCCCTCACAAACTCTGGATCTTGTAGTTGCCCTGAAAGTCCCGACACTATAGAAGAAAGTGATGACATAAATCCCCTAAAAAATGATGCTATCTATTATAGATTATATAAGAAATTGCACTTGAGTGAAACAAAATATTTTTTTAATTTAAATATATTTTTATAGTATGTCACATATACCAGCTAACCGACTCTCTCAACATGGCGCTTATATAGAAGAACTTCCTGATGCTGCTCCTATTGATGCTTCGGGTTCTTCAGCTCCTGTTTCCACACCTCCTCCTGTGGATCCTGAGCTCCCCCCCGTTACTAACGAAATTGCACTTACAACGACGCCACAGCAGAGCGCACCTTCTGATATCTACAGTGACGACAAAGTATGTAAAATTTGTTTACGTGGCAAATGGTATGATATTGAACTCAAGAGCGACGGGCAGCGCTGCCCCTTAAATAAGCTACCGCAGAGTGAACGCGACCACTTTTTACGCCAGTTGCGCTCCTCTATTCTAGATACGGCACCTCGCTCCGATTTTTCAGACATTCCCTCCATGGAGCTGATTCTCAATAATAACACCAAGAAACTGATTACCACATCGACAAATAAGGCAACGCAAGAATACGCTTTTAAAGATCAGACATTAGATACTCTATGCAAGCACATTAACGAAGCTCTTGAATCCTATTATGTCAAAGCCAGTCCTCCATGTCGCACACTGAAGGGTTCTTCAAGCGGCGGAGCAGCTGCAAGCTACCTTTTGCATGCCCTTGCAGGCGATATTGCTCGTCAAAACAAAGACCTTGCATCTCCGATAAAGGAGGCTCTTGAATACCTTCCGCGAGGCTCTCATGCCACTCAAGTGCCGATTGTTTCAGAAAATCAGTCTCCCGAGGCCGTGCTCCTTAGGTTTGCAAATAAAAGACCTTCTACTAGTGATTCCCCTGGATTTCATTCTCGAAATGGTCCCCAAGCACCTGAATTCTATACAAAAGGCAACTACACCTATCCTCCCGTCGCTGTTGTAGAACGAGTCAGTGCCACTGAGTGGATTACCTACATTCAGGAGGCTGGTCAATGGTGGAAATGTACACCCGATTCTGTAGAAAAATCCCCTTCTTTACCCCCTAAGAGCGACAAATGCACTTGGTACTACAGAAAAAGTCAACTCTCCCCCCAAGAAACTAATAAATTCAAGTCCATCAAAAACCTACATTCGACAAGTAAGCGTCCTACAGACAAATGGCTAGACCATACGCTCATGTCAGATTTTACCAAACATATTGATGGAATTACCCCTCTTTTGGCATCAGATACAACCACACATAAGTGGGATAGTGCTGATGACAAAGAAAAACTTCTTACAGCTATTAAAAATGCCCCTCAAGGGCGTTATGCGATCCCTTTTAATATTAATAAGCACTGGGAGGGAATGATCCTTGATAAGAGCAATCCCGATGCACCCAAAATAGAGTTTTTTAACTCAACAGGTCGAATTCCTTCAGGACTGCAAGACAGGTTAAGTAATGAGGCCGGTGTCAAAGAATTCACTTCCGTCCTTCCTGAAGATAATGGATGGCAAAATGACGGTTGGCGCTGTGGCCATTATGTCTTGCATTTTTTCGATGAACGGTTGAAAAAAAACACTTCTTTAGACACTTTTAAAGCTCAAACATCACCAGAAGCTAAAAAAAAGGTGAGGCAATTTCATAGTGAACTGCGCGATCGCTACACACCTTTTACAGAAAATGGTGGATTTAAAAATCCAGCTAGGAGTCTCTGATGAAAAAATACACCCTTCTATGCCTATCGCTAGCATTAGGTGGTGCACTGTCTGCACTCAATTTTGAAAAACTGCCTAATCTTGACCTGCCACCTGCTGGTGACTACCAACAATTGCATGGCGATGCCTATCAATTAATCGAGCGCGGTTATAGTGTAGAAAATGCTATTTATACCAGTTTTTCTCATTCCCCCAATGCCGCTTTTCGCAAAGTACAGCGTTTGACAACAGCCGCTGTGCGTTATTTGACCAGTGCGCCTCAAGATGACGAATTGAACCTCGAAATCAATTCCGCACTCGCTATATTGACACCGCAGGAGCGCTATCAACTAGAACAAATCTATTGCTTTCCTAAACGCTACCTTGCCCCTTATTCTACATGCAGTGTTATCGATCGCTTTGCTAGATTCTACGCACATTATCTGGGTCAGCGTCAAGGAGTAAAAGAGCGCCTAGAACGCTACTACACGACGGGAACATGGCTTTCTTCCATTCCCAAAAATACAGCTTATAGAACCAACAATGTCGCTCGTTACTTCTGGTTGTCTTTTAAAACTATTCTGTCAAATCCTGCAGTTGCTGCACAGGAGTTACTTGCCCATCCAGAAGATAATCCAGGCAGAAAGATTCTGATTGAAACCTTAAGATCGCGCGCATGGAAACGCACACCGAATCTTATTCAAATCGATTTTTACAATGAGTATCTTGATTAAAAAGGAAAAACTGTCGCACCAACGACTTGATGGTATATAAAAAGAGGGCAAACATGCTAATCTGTAGGAGAATTCTTACGTAACTTGAAATTTGCTGTGAACCCAGAGACATTCTCCTCCCATCAACATCCTATACGCCCCGAAAAAATTGATAAGGATGCCTTGTATGCCTTACGCAAAATGCAACGCGCGGGCTTTGCAACCTATCTCGTCGGTGGTAGTGTCCGAGATCTACTCTTGGGACGGCAGCCTAAAGACTTCGACATCTCTACGTCTGCGCGTCCAGAAGAAATTCGCAGACTGTTCTCTAATTGCTTTCTCATTGGCAGACGCTTCCGCCTAGCCCACTTGCATTTTGGAAAGAAGATTTTTGAAGTATCGACTTTTCGAGCGGGAGATACTGAACAGGAACATCTCGTTACTCATGACAATACATGGGGCTCTCCAGAGGAGGATGCCTATCGGCGCGATTTCACCATCAACGGCCTGTTCTATGACCCCTCGCACAACCATATCATTGATTATGTCGGTGGATGGAAAGATCTCAACCGAAATCTACTGCGCACGATTGGGAAACCTGTTGCACGTTTTAAGCAAGACCCCGTTCGCATGATTCGCGCTCTAAAATTTCAAGCCAGACTAGGTATGGAACTTGATCAAGAGACAAACGATGCGATCGATGAGTGTCGCTTGGAACTTGCAAAAAGTTCTTCAGCGCGACTCCTTGAAGAACTCCTGCGCATGATGGAATCGGGAAGTTCCTCCCCCTTCTTCTCTCTTTTAATTGAACGTCAATTTTTCCCTTTGCTTTTACCATCCCTACAGCGCCATATCAAAACACATCAACCGCAATTTCTCGCCTGCTTACGTTCTGCAGACCTCTTTACCGCGCATGAAAAAAAGGGGCATCCTGATCGAGGCGTTCTACTCGCGAATTTCCTCTTTGCCTTTCTTCCTAAATCGGCCACAGAACAACACGTTTCTGCCATGTTAGACAAACTCCTCCATAAGGACACTGTCGGATGGACGCGCAAGATCGCGACGGGAGCTCATCAGGTGCTGAGGGATTATCTTAAAATCACCAATAGCAAACGCCCCAAAAATGCACCGGGTTATGAAGGTCACTGTCTTCTGCAATTTTTAAAGATGCGTGCTATCGAGACCCCAAAGGCGGCGGACCTTTTACAGGACCTACACCCCAATGGATGAAGTAGTTTATTCTTTGGTTGTTCCCTTCAAAGATGAGGAGGACAGCATCCCTTTTGTACTTCCCGAACTGATTGATGTGATGCAATCGCTGGATCGTCCCTGGGAACTCATCTGCATCAACGATGGCTCTAAAGATTTTACAAAATCTCTCTTAAAACGCTATTCAAACGAATGTGCCCATGTACGCGTTCTAAATTTTGTCCAGAACGCGGGCCAATCAGCAGCCTTTGATGCCGGATTTAAAGCAGCACGTGGCACATGGATCATCACAATGGATGGAGATGGGCAGAATGATCCTAGTGATATTCCGCGCCTATTGGCACTTAAAGAACAATTTGATTTGATTTGCGGCTGGCGCGTGAATCGCAAAGATACTTTGGGCAAGCGCTGCATCTCGAAGTGCTCTAATGCCATCCGCTCTCGACTCTGCAAGGATGGTGTGCACGATACAGGATGCTCTCTAAAACTTTTTCGCACCTCTGCACTGCGTTCAATTAAGCTCTATCGCGGTATGCACCGCTTTTTCCCGGCTCTCTTCCGCATCGAGGGATTCACTGTACATGAAATCGCCGTAAATCACCGCCCGCGCAGCAAAGGAAAGAGTCATTACAATTTCTTTAACCGCTCCATAGGCCCATTTCTCGATCTTTTTGCCGTTTTTTGGATGCGTAGACGCCACCTTACCTACATGATTGAGACAGATGAGTGATCACTGGCGCTCCCTCCTCTATCCCCTTGGCTTTATTGCTTCCTTCTTCTTTTTTGCACGAATGATTTTGCAGTGGGTAGCGAGTGAAAAACGAGGCCACAGCCACACACCACGTCTTTTTTGGTATCTTTCCCTCTGTGGCAATGCACTCATGGCATTGCATACGCTCGTTCAAATCCAATTTCCTATCTGTTTGATGCAAGCGAGTAATGGTGTAATTGCCTGGCGTCATTTAAGACCACGTCATCCCCTATGGCATGTCGTTTGTGCCCTTATCTTAAGCTGTGCTTTGATCTGTGGACTCTTTTTCTTACAGGGATTTTGGAATGGCTCGCAAGAGTGGATTAGAACACCTGTCATGCCATGGGCACAATCGAATCACACTGAGGTGAGCGTGCTTTGGCCGGTCATTGGCTACACAGGCACTTCTCTCTTTGGGATGCGTTTCTTTTTACAATGGTGGTATATTGAGCGCAAAAAAGCACTCGACCTGGGCCCCCTTTTTTGGTGGGCGAGTCTCATTGGAACCGTGATGGCGCTCTCCTATTTTATCAGGATCAGCGACTGGGTGAATATCTTAGGATATGGCACAGGCATCATCCCTTATGCAAGAAACCTCGTGCTTTTAAGAAGAAGGCAGCAGAATGTCGCATAAATTGTTTATCAGCGCAGGAGAAGCGAGTGGTGATCGACATGGTGCGCTTTTAATATCCAATTTACGACAAGAGATTCCTGATCTTTCATTCTCAGGCATGTTAGGCCCTGCATTAAGAGAAAGTCAAGGCAAGCAGATCTTCCCCATGGAAGGACTCAACGTCATGGGAATTGGAGCGGTCCTTAAAAACCTTCCACGCTTGTGGAAACTCTACAATGGACTCGTCGATCACATCCTCACAGGTGGATACGATACACTTGTGACAATCGATGCGCCCGATTTTCACCTGAAAGTTGCTAGAAAGCTGCGCAAAAAGGGATTCAAGGGGCGTCTCGTGCATCTCGTCTGCCCATCCATATGGGCGTGGAAACCTTCGCGCAAACAAGACCTAGAGCGCGATTACGACGCCTTGTTGTGCATCTTTCCCTTCGAAGTCCCCCTTTTTAAAGATTCTCGTCTCACAGTGCGCTATTTTCTCAACCCCTCTTTACAGCAATTTCAAAAAAACAATTACCTTGCTACTCACGAAGTTCTTGCGCTATTTCCCGGCAGCCGCCCTCATGTAATCAAAAACAACCTTCCTCTACAGTGGCAGGCAGCTAAAAATATTGCTAAGACACTCAACCTTCCCATATGCATCTCCGCTGTCGACACAAACCACCTGCCCTTTATTCACAAAGTCACCGAAGGGGAAGCAACAGTTGATTTCGATGGATATCGCCTTATGAGGCGCGCTGCCTGTGCCATTGCAACTTGCGGCACTGTCAACCTAGAACTAGCCCTAAGAGGCGTGCCAACAGTTGTCACCTATCCTGTAAACGGTCTTGATGCGCTTATTGGAAAACTTTTTCTCAAAGGCAAGCTTTCTCATTATAGCCTACCTAACATCCTTCTCAAACGTTCTTTCTTTCCTGAAATCATTGGCAAGGGATGCACCGCCTCTGGCATAGAAAGAGCCATGGATGCGCTACTTACCCATCGAGAGCAATTCTTAAGCGATCATAGAGAGTTAATGGCCTCTCTGAATGCCCCTGCCATTTCCCCTAAAGATCTCGTTGATCTACTATTTGGAGAGGGGCATGGTTAAGCGTTTACTATTTTTCTTATGCTGTTTACATCTCTCACTTGTCGCACATGAAAAAACGCTGACCTTATCCGATGAAAGTCTCAACACCCTGAAAGTCTATTTAGACAATTTTCTAACGCAAGAAAGAATTGATAGGGGGTTAACCTTTTGGCAGGAGCACAAAAAAGTATTTCTTGAGGCAGAAGAGCTCTACGGAATCCCTCCTGCATATATTTTAGCAATCATCAATTGCGAAAGTAATTATGGCCTTTTTCTAGGACGCTCACGCGCTGCCTTCGCCCCGCTATATGGGATAATTACAAATCTCCACAGACCCTTATTTTTTGCCAAACAACTCTACTACTATTTCCTGCTATGGCAGCAAGGAAATTTCCCTTTTTTTGCGACAAGAAGCTCAGAAGTCGGGGCCATTGGTATCGCTCAAATGATGCCCTCCATTTGGTGGGATTTTGGCATCAGCTACCAGAATAATGAGCCCCTCAATATTATCGATTCAGTACCAGACGCCATTTTCTCTATTGCCAACTATCTCAAACGCTCGGGATGGAAACAAAATGATCCAGTGATTATTGCACACGACGGTAGTCTAATCCACTGGACCATTTGGCCAAACTTTCATGCATTACGCATCTACAATGGTGCAACAGCTTACGGCATTGCAATCGCCCTCATCGCAGAGCGCTTTACGCCCCTACTTCAGGCAACAGTGCCTCCCGCTCTCGAAGCCGCAAGCTCCTTGTGAAATCGCTTCTCCCATTTTTCTTTAATGTTTGGGAATTGCTCTTCAAATGCCCCAATTGCCTCATCAGCGGTAATTGATGATGGTAACATGGCAGCAATACTCGTAGCAGGCACCATGAGTTTTTTTTCACAAAAGTCTCTTAACAGCTTCTTGAGTTCATCGTTTTGAAGGGGTTGAATCACAACTCTATCCCCCTTTTTTTTACCCTTAACAAATAGATCGAGTATAGTTTGCCCTATTGCATGCATATCAAAGGATGGAACATGCATCTCTTGCAATAGCATCGATCTTCTCTCGATATTTTCTTTTAGAGAATATGCATCCTTATAGCGAGCATGCCAATTTGCTTGAGTACCCCTTACACCTTTAGATTTGATTGTACATGTGTGTCCAAAATCTGCCAGTAAAACTACAGGTTCGTTATCGACCATGCGAACAAGCATGTTTTCGTATTTAATATCACCATGAATGTAGCCTGCTTGATGAACAGGTTGTATAGCCTTTAGCATATGGTAAGCCATGAAAAGTTTTTCATCATCTTTCAAAGATGTTGAATGTTTCTCTAAATAAGAATCTAACGTCCCTCCCGTTTCAAGTCGCGTATAGAGTACTCCCGCCTTGATTTTTTGGCGATTGTTAAGCTGCACTTGCGCTGGGGTAAGGTTTTCTACCATTTTGCGCTGATGTACTGAAAAATAAATGTCAGCCATTGCCCCAGCCGTGCGACATAATTCCTGCCCTATCGTGAACTCTTCGTCTGCACTCGTGTGTCTTGCACTCTTGAGATCTTCAGGCGATCGGATAACTGTTTTATTTTGCGATATTGCACTAATCTCAGCTTCCCCGATTGCAGAAGTCAGTCGAGCTATAGGACCTGAATTTTTTGAGTCTAAAAAAAACGCCTTTTTAAAAGTCTTTTCAATTCCCATCGGTTTTTGCGCATCTTCAACTTTATGAATCAATACAGGCTCTAAATGGCTTCCTTCTTCTCTCTTTTCAAAAGCAATACGAGCTATGGCCAGATGAGGGGCGCCTAGTTCAGGCTTCTCTGTTGTAACACTCTGATCTGCAAGAATATATAACTTTTTACCTTGCGAAATTTCTTCTAATATTTTTTTTGCGCATTTTTCAACATTTTTAATCCCAATAAACTTCAAACCTTCAATAAGAGTCTTTTTCTCGATTGTACCAGAAGAAGCAGGTGATTCTGGTGGTGCTTCAATTGCCCATTGCACATTTTGTGCCGCACTCTGAACTTTGGCAGAGGATTCTAGGATTTTTTTTACACTAAATTGCCTGAATTGGCTACCTAGAGATGTAAAGAACTCTTTAATGCTATTAAAGAATATAGTGAATTTAGAAGGTGGTTTAGGCGGTGGTAAAGATTCAAGGTTCGGCTCTGGAGTCGAGTTGTTAATACCAAGATGGGACATTTTTTCCTCCCTCTTTCACGATATTATCAATTTGATTTTATATTTACAATTCTATTGCATGCGATGCTTGATAGCGCGCTATTTGCGTGCGCCACATTTCTTTGATAGCAGGAAAGCGACTATCAAATGCAGCAATCACCTTATCAGTGAAACAAGACTCTCCACTTAACACACATCGAGCCGCCTCTTCATGGATAGACGAAATAAATACTTCCTGGAGTTTATCATTTGTATTCCTGGAAAAGGCTGCTTCACCGGAAAACACGACCTGTATTGTGCGACGCAATCCATAAAGATCAAAACCGGGATGATAATGAGAAGAAAGATCTGCACCCTTTCTATCAGAAACCTCCCAGGCATTTGGACGATACTCATAAGTCCCTAATCGTCTATTTTCACAAAAATAAGAAATCGTACAGCCAAAATCACTCCATTTTGGCCAACCATCATGTACCAAAATATTAGCTGGCTTCACGTCACCATGAATTTTTTTAAGGCGATGAATGTACTCTAGACCAATTAATAAGTGACGTATCATCAATAGCCCTTTTTCATCTGTCATAGTGATGGACTGGATATAGTGCCTTAATGACCTGCCATTACAATAGGGCATATAATAGCGCCCTCTATGGCTCTTTTGGGGGGGGTTACGCACAACAATGATGTCATCATAAAAAGAAGCGACAAAAAACAGATGACCAACCCCACCAAATGTAGCCTGAAATCTACGCGCGATCTTTACTTCGTCTTCGAGTCTTCTCAAATGATTCTTAATACGTATACTTGCACGTGCGATACGTTCTGGATATTTTGCTCCTATCAAATATGCAGTTTTAACTCTCTTGAATGCTCCCTCACCACATAATTCTCTATTACGTCCAGAGTAGATCAATAGAGGCTCTGGCAAGCCTTCTTTTGTAAAAGACTCCCATCGAATGCGAGCAAAATGCTTTTCATCTCGCAGTTTATCATAAGCGCCATGGACAGCACTTGAATGTGCATCATAATAAAGATATAACGTTCGATAAGGGTTAAAATGTGCTTGTAAAAAGGCGAAAAGCTCGCGGCAATCGAGTTGTCGATGAATCTTTAAGGCTGTTTCAAGAGCGGTAACATTAAGACAGTAAATTCCAGATCCATCTCTGTGAAGATATAAATCCTCGTAAATACCTCTGAAGGTAGTAACGAGTTGTTGCGCAATAAATCGTCGCTCACTGCTGTCCAGTGAGGAAAACACATGGCGAGGCAACAAAGCAAGTCTATGGATACGGTCTTCAATAGCCCTAACAGCTGGACTGTTAATAGATTCATGAGCAAGCGTGTGACTTGGCTGATCTGAAAGCGAGGTAAATAGATGACGTATTGCTGATAAAAAGTTGCTTACAGTCAAAATTCAGCATGCCTCTCTACATTAGACTCTTTTGAAATGCCCTTTCAACAATGAAGTTCGACTTTAGAGCCTTTTACAAAAGGCCCTTTAAATCAGCTTTTCATGCGAGGTGGTCTCTTCAGGAAGGGCCATCTCACTGGCGTTTAATTGGCGTGGTTGTTCCTCTACTGGGGCAACTTCTGGAATCTGCAGATTATGGCGCATGGGTTCCATCTCATTAAATTTACGCGCAGCAACTAACACGCGTGATTCAAGTGAGCCAACAGCCTTGTTATAAGCAACGATCGAATGTCCAAGAGACTTGCCTAGTCTCTGCCAATGCTCGGCCATATCAATTAAACGTTTATAAAGCTCTTTGCCTTGTTCCCCCATCTTAAAAGCAGCTTCTGATAGATGCGTCTGTCGCCATCCAAATGCAACTGCGCGCAATAGAGCAATCAAGGTAATGGGGGTAGCAATCAGCACTTTCTGCTCGACACCTGCTTCGATCAGGGAGGGATCTTGTTCGAGAGCGGCGCTAAAAAACGGTTCGCCAGGAAGAAAGAGGATGACAAATTCAGGAGTTGGCTGAAACTGTTCCCAGTATGTCTTACGTGAAAGATTTTGCACATGTGAGCGCAGCTGACGGGCGTGCTCTTGTAGTTTGCTCTTCTTCTTATCCTCATCTGTGCAATCAAGTGCTTCTAAATAGGCATTAATAGGGGTCTTTGCATCGACAATGATGTTTTTCTGTCCAGGCAAGCGAATGATCATGTCGGGACGTTGCCGCCCATCTTGAGAGTCCTCTGAATTTTGTTCAAAGAAATCACAATGATCGACCATTCCAGCTAATTCCACAACACGCTTTAACTGTATTTCACCCCAGCGTCCGCGTACGTTGGAAACGCGCAACGCGCGCGCTAGGTTTCCCGTTTCTGTCTTTAATGACTGGTGCGCATCTTGCAATAATTGCATATGTTGCGCCATCGCAGCATGACTCGACACGCGCATCTGCTCAATCTCTTGCAGCTTTTGATCAAAACGCCCTAAAATTTCTTTTACAGGCAGCATACTCGCATGTAGAGTCTGCTCTTTCTTGTCCCACTCCCCTTTGGCCTGCTCTTGCATCTTTTCCATGGTGCTTTGTGCGAGATTCAAAAAGCTTTGCTGCGTATGCTGAAGCACTTGCGAAGAGATCGCCTGAAACTTTTCCTGCCATTGCTTTTCCGTCGCTGCAAGCAGAGCAATCTTTTCTTCACTACCCCTTTGCATTAACTCAAAAGTGAGCTCTTTCTCACGCACTTCATAGAGCAGTGCCTCATAAGCACCCTTAAAATGCTCCTTTTCCTTTTTCAACCGGTCCACTTCATCATCTTTCCCAGCAAGAAGCGCCTGCATCGAGTGCATTTCCTTACGCGAATAGCGTCTGATAATCGCAAACGACACTCCTAAAAAAAGAATAAAAAGGCAAAGGGTGAGGATAAGTAAATGTGTCATGGAAGTAAGGATACTGGTTAAAAACGCTTTGGAGCAAGGAAATTATGTAGGATGTTTTGTCTAAAGTCCAGTCTTGAGCAAGCCCAATTAAATCACATGCGATCGACTTTTGAGGGTTATTTAGCCACTTCCTCTTCTGCAAGAAGCGCTGCAACCTTCTCAAATCCTTCATTTTTTGCATATTCAAGCAATGACTGGTCTCCAATTTTAAGATCGCGCTTAGCTCCCTTTTTTAAAAGCACTTCTACCACATCTGGATAATTCTCTTGTGTGGCTATAGCTAAAGGGGTTAATCCATTAGTATCCTCTAATTCAATATCAATAGTAGGATGGTTCAAAAGAAGCTCTACGATCTCACGTTTACCCAGTCCTGCTGCAAACCAAAGAGCTGATACCTTCGATTCGCCTAAGCAATGATTAACATCTGCACCATGATTTAGCAAAGATTGCACAAGAGACCGATCATCATGTGATACTGCCATAATCAAAGGTGACATGCCATTTAGTAACGTTTGACTAGGATTCGCTTTTTGTTGTAATAGGCATTCAACCATATCTGTACTCTTATGCGAAATTGCCATGATCAAAGGTGTCATGCCATTTGGCAATACTTGATCAGGATTTGACCCCCTTTCAAGCAAAACCTGTGCCATAGGCCTATCTCCCATAGTCATGGCCCTTAAAAGAGGTGTCATGCCTTGATTGGTCATTTGATTAATATTTGCGCCGTTATCTAGTAAATTCTCTATCGCTTCAATATCATTTATTCCTATCGCACCATGCAGCCAAGAATACCCAGAAGAACGACATTTGGCATTCACACGCTCTACAGTCATCTCTTGTATCGGCTGTATTAGATCCTTAAATTGTCTTATTAAGTCCTCATGAGGCTCTTTTGTCGTTTGAAAAGAAACGCTTAAATTGAGATAAGGTGATGATGCGTAGTCCTTGGAAGGAGGATATGCAAGGTCAATACACCGCTGTAATTCCTCAGTAGATGACAAGCGCTGAGCTGGCAATTGATTAGCATCGATAAAAAACCATTCTTTTGTTTTAGGATCATACCCCACTGCAATCGCATGATCTTGTGAAGAAATAAGCATTCCTAAAGGGGTGTCTAATGGATTTTCACTGCCAAAAAATACTTTTTCTACCGCGTCTAAATAACTTTTAAAGTCTTTTATTGTATACATGCCTGTCGTTTCTAAAAATGTTTTCGCACCTCCGAGTTTTTCTAAAGATCTAGACGCAATAACAGGAAAACTAACTTTTGGATCCTGCCTCAGATGTGTCTTTTCATCAAACAATTCAGGATATTGCGAAGGATTTTGAGCGATTAAGATCCCAGAGAGAAAGGCCTCCTCATTACGAGAAGTAGAAGGATCGTTTAGAAGCGAGCGTATTCGCGCTGCAAATTGTTCAAATCGACCCACTAGGATCGCTTGTATAGCCATGCAGGAAATTCCATGACAAACACCTTCACGTACTTCGGATGCAGCGTGCTTTTGATAACTTTCTAATGCTGGTTTGTCTCTCCATAACCCTAATTTTGCATCCTGTAAAATATCCAAAATCTCTCCGTGAAATGACCTTGTTTTGGTCGGTTTTAATGGACTAGTTTGACGAAATAGATCTTCTGAAATTTGATGTACTTTTTCACCTAACTTCTGGAGTCTAGAGGAAGAGGAATTTTGTAGTTCCATCAAGAAGAGATCAATCTTTTGATATTTGTGTAGAGCTGTCACTACATTATGAAGTGATGCGCCTCCAATATTAAATAAGGCTAGTATACGTTCCCACAAGGATGTCATGCGGTAATTTATCGTCAGTGCTCCCTCTTTATTTGTCTCTACAACAAAGCGTCGCTTATGATCATGCCCTTCTTGTTTTTGATATCCAATGTCCGAAACGACGCTCTTATTGTCGTGCGTAAGATTAAATTCACCAATTGTCATCAAAACTCTCGCGTAATTATTTTATAAATTAACACAAAATCTATTTTGACAACGTGAATTCGACAGTTATTTCAGTGGATAGAGTGTGGTAAACGCATTGAAGATTGTGACAAAAAAGGGCCACATTTAAAAGAGATGAAATCGACAGGCTTATGCAATTTATGAATAGGCGAGTCTGTGTTGCACGAGGTTATTATGGTCTTTTTTATCTTTTTTATGATGAATCTGGACTTTAGACAAAATCTAATATTTTTAAAAGCGGTAGATCTAGGGTAGATTTGAGGCAGCGGTATCATCGTGCATAGCTTTAGCTATTCGCGATGATGCACCACCTTAAAGACACCCTAGAGCTATTCCTGTAAAAATATTAGATTTTGTCTAAAGTCCAGATGAATGCCTTGCTGCAATATAAGAGGCATTTGGATCATTTTCCGAAGTTCCGATACGCACAATAATTCCCTCTTCTTGAAGCTGTTTTAGACGGATCCTAGTCGTCCGAGCAGACACATCCCAAAGCTTCATTGCTGATTTTGCACTAATAGCATTCTCTTTTCTCAGGTATTTGAGGAGTACTTCCACCCATAAATTAACGACTATTTCATTAATTTGTTCCGAATAAAGCGTCAGTCTAAATTGGTTATTTAACTCTTCAATAAGTGGGAGCTTGAGTCCTTGCTTTTTGCAGGCCTCTACGATACGGCGAAGTCCAGATCCCCACTGTTCTGTGAGGTGTAATTCGCGAAATACACGAGCGATGACACGGTTTCTAATTCTTGAGGAACCTGCAAGGGCTCTTTCAATTGTTTGTCCAAACGGAAGTCCACCAGGATTTGTAAACTCTATGCGGTCGTTAAAAATAGCGACTTGAATATGACATCCGGTCATTGCGTAATCTGTATGTAATAAGGCATTAATCACGGCTTCTCGAATGGCTACTGGAGGGTATTGCAAAACATCCGTACGTTGTATACGACCAATTTGACCTTCTTTTGAGATATTTCGTTCAATGAAAGCAATGACAAGATCCGCCGCCAAAGGAAGCGGAGAATTTATATCGATCTGATCTAGAATTTTCTCTCGAGTTGATCCAGAAAAACGTGCGCAACGGACCTGCGCATCGGGGAAAAGCTGCAAACGATTTACGCCGAATAGAAGGATACCTCCATTGCTTGGATATTTTTTTCCGCTTCGAGAAGTTTCAACACCCAAATTCTCAAGAACCTGTGCTGTCGGTCTTTTTCCCATCAATTCAAAAACATTTTTTATAACTTCTAAATCTAACTTACCATCGGGATGAGGAAGTTCATCATAGGTAATCTTCTTGGCTAAAAGACGTAAAGAGTCCAGCATCTCAGCATCAACTGAGCGATTTGTAGATCCAAAGCGTACATAAACACCCCGTTCAGGTCCCTCTGATTTCAAATAATAAGGACCTATGCTGTGAGGCACGTGAATAATTAATAACTCTTTGCCACGAATCGATTGAATTTCTATATCAGGGGTTAGAAGAGGAAAAATGCTGTCTGTCATTGCATTAGCCAGTCGCTCCTCCTCAAATAGGATTTCAGTGAGGCCCACGAGAACTTTTGTCTTATCTTTTACCCCAATAATAATCGTACCACCGGCGCTATTTGCAAAGGCGACTACGGTCTTCATAATACTGCCCAAAGAACGAGCTGTTTCTTTGAACTCAATTGTTTTACCTTCATTCTCGGCGAGTAGCTGCTCAATCATAATGCTGTGACTATAGCACAACTATGCATTTTACTGTGCAATACTATGCATAAAAAAACTGCACAGCTGTTGATTCTAAAGTGAAACATTTTTTTAATTTTAACAAAAGTCCATCATTCTTCAAGAACAGCACTCAAAGTTGGTGCTTTTCCTGATGTAAACGTGACGTGAATTCGACAGTTATTTCAGTGGATAGAGTGTGGTAAACGCATTGAAGGTTGTGACAAAAAAGGGCCACATTTAAAAGAGATGAAATCGACAGGCTTATGCCATTTATGGATACAGGTTTGAGCACGAATATTGAAACATTCGTGCTCACTTGTCCTGAATGAGTTGTTAGCTACCGATCGCTTCGCGATTTGCTGAAAAACGAGCACGCGATTTGCCACCAAAAGATGGTGTACGGCCGGGTGATCCTGTAAACTCAGAAGATCTCCATTGTGGCTTACCACTGCTTTGGCGCATAGGACGTGGTCCAAAAGAACGTGGTTCTCTGCTTTCAAACGAAGAAGATTCTCTCTTAAAACGAGAAGGGCCTTCATCGTCAAAACGTTTAAAGCGAGGAGCACTTTCTGTAGAGCGCGTATCATCAAAACGCTTAAAGCGTGGTGTATGTCCTTCTACTGGACGCGCATCATCGAATCTCTTAAAACGAGGCGCACTACCCTCTTGACGATCTTCGCCAAAGAAGCGCTTTTTCTCTCTCACAGGTGCTTCACCATATTGGAAGGAAGAACTTCTTTGTGGGCGATCGAAAGAACGCTCAGACTTGTTAAAGCGTGAATTTCCACCGCTAAATGGTCTGCGAGAGCCTTCAAAAGCGCTGCCGCTTTCTTGGCGAGGACGTGATGGACGCGCAGGTCCCCTTGCAAAGTCACGACGCTCTGAATGTTCGCGCTCTTCATCTTGAGCTTTTGGATCAAGGAGGCGAGAAATTGCACGCCACTTTTGATTATCTTCGGGAGCGATAAAGGAAAGGGCAAACCCTTCTGCATCAGCGCGTCCTGTACGACCAATACGATGTACATAATCTTCTGGGCATTCTGGAAGATCATAGTTGATCACGTGCATGACGTGAGGGATATCCAATCCACGAGCCGCAACATCAGTAGCTACTAGGATACGACTCTTAGAAGTTCTAAATGCACGAATCACTTGATCGCGACGTCGCTGTGGCAAATCTCCATGCATCGCAGTCGTCTTGTGCCCTAATTCCTGCAATTCATCGGAAAGAGTTTCTGCGCGACGTTTTGTTCTTACGAAAATAATAATCGAACCTTCACGTTGCTCAAGCTGCTGCACAAGATTGGCCTGCTTCTCAGATGTTCTGATACGCATAGTCTCTTGTTTAATTTTAGGTGCCGCTTTCAATACTGTGTCGATTGCTACGCGCTGTGGGTTACTCAAATATTTCTTTGCCAAACGATCGATATTGGGAGGGAAAGTTGCCGAGAACATTAATGTTTGACGCTCTTGAGGCAAATACTCTGCAATCTTATCGAGTTGTACGCCAAATCCCATATCGAGCATACGGTCCGCTTCATCAATTACGAGAAACTTAGTGCCCGCCAAAGAGAGACTTTTGCGATCTAGATGGTCCATGATGCGACCAGGTGTCCCAACAATAATTTGTGGCTTCTTTTTTAAATCCATGATTTGCTTGAGCATCGGTGCTCCGCCAATCAAAAGTGCCATTTTAAAAGAGCTACCCCGTGTAATCTGCCACAGTGCTTCATGCACCTGTGTTGCAAGCTCACGTGTGGGAGCTAAAACGAGCGCAGTACGTTGGGGCTCTTTCATTAAATGAGCCACTAAGGGAATGAGATAAGCAATTGTCTTACCTGTTCCAGTCTGTGCTGAAGCTAAAATATCGGACCCTTCGAGTGCTATGGGGATAGTTTTACTCTGAACGGGTGTCGGTGTAACGATCTGCATGCGCTCTAAAGCTGCAAGTATTGCTGATGGTAAACCGAATTCTGCGAAATTAGTCATTAATAATCCTAAATGATGTGCAATGCTTTAAGGAACCAGACACTCGGGATCGCGTGCTCGATATCAATATGCTCTTTTTAGACATCTTAAAGATGATAGAAGCAGCGGCTTCATGCCAGATCGAACAGAAGTGGATAAGAATGTGTTCCCTATGGGCTGTATAAAGAACCCTTCGCTATTCCTTTTGAGGAAAAGGGCTCGACAAGTGGAAGCCTCTTTTTTCAAGAAAAGAGAATCCCGTTTTAAAACAGGAATTCAGGTAATTTCACTCACATTTTACCATTTGATCACTAAAGACCCAATGACAGACGATAACACGCCGAAAGGAAATTAATTTCGAACTCACGTTTTTTAAAGAAATACCATAATAACATAAACAAATAGAAAATGCTACCAATTTGATGAGGCTCATAAAATCCGCACTTTTAACACTTGGACAAAAGAGTGGAACGTGCCATATTTTAAAGAAGAGGTTATCTATGCTTACAAGAAAAATTTGCACATCTTTACTATCACTTGGTATCGCGCTCACCTCACTCACAGCTGAGACTTCTGCACCGCCCTCTAGAATAGATGCCTATAAAGATTGGACGTCAGCCCTAGCCATTCAGGCGGCTAGTTGGGCAAGTCCTCTTGTAATTATGTATGCCCTGCGCGCACATGATGCTTTTGGTCCGCACGCTAAATCACCTCCTAATAAGATTTGGCGCATGGAAGATATTTCCACTCCTGCGCTCTCAAAAGAAGCGGGCTACGTTACTCCCAATGTCAACGTCATTTATGGATTTGGGTTTATGGATCTAAGTCTTGAACCAATTGTTGTCAGCGCACCCGACTCGAATAATCGCTACTATATGGTTGAAATTGTCGACATGTGGACCAATGCTTTTGCCTATATTGGCGGAAAAGCCACAGGATATAGTGGAGGTCAATTTCTCCTGACGCCTCCAGATTGGTCTGGAGAAGTTCCAGAGGGTCTGCAGCGCATTTCTTGCCCGACTCCTTGGGTGCTCTTACAACCACGTGTGCATATTTATAAAGAGGGAAAAGTAGATGTAGAAGGAGCTAAAAAAATTCTACAGGAAATCACTGCCGTTGGTTTATCAGAATATTTAGGCCACTCCCCTCTACATTATACGGCCTACAACTACCCTATGCCTGTTACAATCGATTCAGACCAACCTGTCAGCGCATTAGATTTTAAAGATCCCTTACAGTTTTGGGAAATTCTCATGGTAGCCATGAATGAAAATCCACCACCTAGCGATCAGGTCAATGCACTTGTCCCGATGTTTTCTCCTTTAGGCATTGAAATGGGAGAAAAATGGGAGCGCGCAAAACTCTCCAAAGAGTTATTGGAAGTCATGGAGAATGCTGCCGCTAACATTGGAGAGCTGCTCAACAACCAAGTCGTGGGCAGGATTTACAATGGAGCTTTTATCCCCAGCCCAACCATCGGCGATTCTGGGACTGACTACCGCACACGGGCAATTGTCGCACGCGTAGGCCTTACTGCAAATACACCTTACGAGTCTGTCTACTGGATGTATTCTCTCGATAAAAACAATCAGGAACTTTCTGGGGCCAACAAATATACGATGACCTTTAAGGAGGAAATCCCCTACTATGCACCGGGTTTCTGGTCGATCACCATGTATGATGCCAGCAACAACTATACGGTTGAAAACCCCATCGACCGCTACATGATCGGAAGCGATTCACACGATCTAAAGAAAAATCGCGATGGGTCTTTCACTATTTATATTCAACATGAACATCCTGGGAAGGATAAAGAAAGCAATTGGCTGCCCGCGCCCAAAGGAGGCTTTTATCTCATTCCGCGCGCTTATGCACCAAAACCACAAACAATCAGAATCCTACAAGACCCAACTAGTTGGCCAGTGCCTACTGTGGATTCTGACTCTTGAGTTCAGAAATACGCGCTAGTAAGTCGCGTATCGCCTGTACGAGCTCCGGCGCTTTGGGATGTTGACTCTTTTCATAAATCTTTTCAAGACGTTGATATGCTTTTTCTCGCGCAACTAGAGTCGAGTTAGACACCCCTTTATTTTGAGCTAATTCCGTCTGAATACGCTTTAACAGCTTATCTAACGCAACTGGATTCGAGCTAGACACGCTTTTATCTTGATCTGGTTCATTCTGAACACGATTTAAAGGACTACCTGCGGCATCATCCTCACTTAAAACCTCTTTTTCCATTGCTTCGTCTTTTTCAGTTGCTTCGTCTTGCAACACTAAATTAAGAGGCGGTGCAGATGCCGTCATCTCTGGGTTGTATGCAGGCAGAGGGCTCGAAGGGACTGCGATAGAGGCTGTTGTATTAACTTCTTTTACTGGCGTGTCTACAGGGTGAGCTGCTGGCGGTGTAGGAAGTGCTGTACTTACACTTCCAAAGGCGCCAGTATTCCAATCAGATGTTTTTGTTTCTTTGACGGGAGCTGTCAGCTTTTGCTCTTTCCCTTGAAGTGACTCCTTCTTCCATTGTTCCTTGAGCCTATCAGTTGGCCATCCGTATTCCCGGTCAAGTTTGCTTATGCTATTGGGTAGGCATTCTAGAAGCTGAGGATCTTGACTAAAAAAATCTTCATAAGCTTTCAATACTAACTCGCGGCCCTCAGCGTCGTTATTTGCAGTGTAGTAGCTAGAAGTTAGGCGAACAATCATCCACTTAGGATCGCAGCTCTCCATTGCCTTAAAAAGGGTTTTTATACCATCAATAGCGGCTGGGTTCTCTTTGAGTACTTGTCTCAAATGAATAAAGAGATTTCGCAGCGAGTTTTTATCATTAGGGATCTTATGATGTGCTAGAGTTTCTGGCTTAATGTCCTTTAGAAAATCCCAATCTGTCTTATTTTTTGCGCCCAAGCAATATTTATACAGAAGGTTGCTGTACTCATTATCGCTTAGCACATTAGGTATCATTCTAACCATTTTACAATAACGATCAGATTGAGTATTAGGATTTGTTTCTGCTAATGCACTCTTTACTGCCTTTGCAAAGATTGGGGTTTTAATCCATTTGTCTTTCCCCTCTTGCGACAGCTGATCATTCCAGTTATTCACGAATGCTGAGAAAAAATCGAGCTTGTCGCTCGTCGAACTATCTGGACTGTTCATATACTCAAAAGTTGCCCTACAAATCTCTTGATCAGTTTCTAGCGCTGTATCAAGTTTACATAGTATTATTGTACCGCATGGATACAGATCCGCAGTACGCCTTCCCTTCGTTTTCAGAGCAAGAAGCCTAGCCAACTCAAGCTGCGTAATTACTCCTAGTTCGCCATCCTGTAAACATTGCCTAGCAAACAACCTATCTGCATATTTAGATCCTTGGGTGATTGCAATCGTTAATGCGGAAGGATTACCCTTTAGCTCCTCGAGGCGAACTTTGGAACAAATCTTTTCACAGGATTCGGGGCTAATTGGTGGATCCAAATGCATTCTCTTGCGTAATTCATCACAACATTGCCTAGCCGATGAATCTTGAGGAAGCTGGCTTGCATCAGCTAGAATAGTTGCAATTGCTCTACAATACCATTCTCCAGAGCGATCGTCAATACTGCAAATATATTGGCTGCCTAATCTCAATATCTGATAAATAAAAAAGAGAGATAACTGTGATGTCACTGACGATTTAGCAAGCATGTGGGGACGTATCCGGTCAACAAAAAAACCAAATATCTCCTTACAATCTTTTTCCGATCCCCACGAATCAGATAATACGAAAGTTAAGATGCATAGGGCCGTGAAAGCTGGCTTATTTTTTATAGGAGAATCACTCTTAAGTGCATAGACAACACCTTTTAAGCCCTCAAAATCACATTCAGATTGTTTCTTCAAGGCGTTAACTTCGTTGTGAGTCAATCGAGAAAGCTTTGAAAAATCAATTTGATAACACAGCTTTAAACATTGATTGTCTAGATCCCTCCTCTCGGAATAGTCGTCTGAATAGTTTAGTTTACAACGACGAGATAAAACGTCCTTTATTTCTTTGAGTACCTCAGCCAGGGGTCTTTGATTCGATACAGACGAACTTACAAGTTCTGATCCTACAAGGTTTTTAAGTTCCCTTGCAAAAATTGTTTGTCCTTTTTCTTGTTTGGCCTTATCTACAACTGGGAAAGAATATTGATTAATTGCGCTTGTTAAAAGAGAATTTGCGGACCCGTCGAGATTACTCATCTTCATAATAGCCCCAAACCAGCGTTTAGCGGCATCTGTAGGCTCCTTAATAGCAGGTATTCCTCCATCCTGCAGAAAGGTGATCATCTTGCCTTCTAGCTGTTTGTTATGCTCACAAAAAGCTTTCGCATCTTTTATTTCATATTGATTACAGATAGTAGAAAAAATCTGAGCAGGATCTGTCAAAGTTTGGATATACTCCTTACCGCCTTGGACAATAGAGTCGTAACCTTCTGCATATTGCTCCTGAACAACCGGCGGTAGCTCTAACAACAACTGATGAATCTGGGGTCCTTTCATATCACCCGGCGCAAGAAAACGTATAATACGTTTATCAAGCTCATTCAAGTCGCGCTTCCCACTTTTTAGTTCTTCAAGATGCACACATAGTGTTGCCTTTACTTGCGTTAGTTGCTCGGGCGTTAAACTTTTAAGAGCCGGGATCCAGTTGTTCTGAAGGAAACTGGTCTCATCCTGTAAACTATTGAACTGGAATTTCTCTAGGAATTCTTTAAAATTTTGAAGATTCTTCTGAGGAGTCGCTTGTGATTCTCCTCGTGTAGCAGGGATCACATTCTGAGCTCTAATCAATAGAGCAAGCGCATCTTGACTCACTTGTCTATTGGCCCAAGCGTAATGAAGTTTTGCCGGATCCATCCCATATTGTATGACTGTATCTTTAGTCACATCAGCATAACTGGGAAGTTTGTTCTCTTTCCCCCCAAAGATTTTTTGAACAATTGTAGCGGGTTTTCTAGCTGGAGCATAAGAAGGTGGAACAAAGTTTACTCGCGCACGAGGAGCAATTTCAGCAATAGTCTTGTCGGGAATTTTTTTCACATCTAGTGCTTTGAAGAAGATACTTACAACGGCTCTTTTTAAACGTGAAAAGAAAGAATCTTTTTTTGGAGGCTGTGCTGGTAGTTGTGGAGCAACAGGTAATGCATTCCTGTCCGGCTGAATTGTGCTCATGCTAACACCTTATGCTTTTTTTTGGAGTATAAGTGATTATTTGTTTTACAAGTAGAGGAAATTTTCATTTCACTTTTTCACACAAATCGCTATCTTGAATTACGTAAAAATGGTGCTAGCTATGAAGAGATCTCTTACCTTCCTCCAAAACTTTTCTTGCGTTTGTCTCATGTTTCTTCCCATGGCATTACAAGCGACAACACCCCAGGATTATCACTTTCAAACAAAAGATAATGCTAAAAGACTCACCGTAGGTAATTTAGGAGATGGGTGGATCGTTGATCAGGGGAATTTTTCAGTCCTCAATGGTGTCACTTGCTATACCTTAGAAGTATGGGATGAAAGCATGCGCCTGCCTCACTGGCATCCAAATGCATCTGAGTTAGGCTATGTAAGAAAAGGGATCATCGAAATTATCCTATGGCGCTCTCCGGGGGAGACATCAGTCTTTACGGTGGGCGAAGGTATGTGCTGGTTCATTCCTCAAGGTGCACTGCATTCCCTTAACAATATCTCCGAGGAAAAAGCAGAGCTCCTGGTAGGCTTTAGTTCTTCTACTCCGCAAAATGTCGATCTTCCCGTTGCTTTTAATGGGATTCCTGCCCCCATTCGCAATGCCTATACCTCACCTCATGCAGATTTGAAAAACTGGAGTGGTCCTATTTCAAGCCCTTATTTCGGTGACTATACACCAAATAAGTCGCTCAAAGATATGGTAACGGGTAGCCCCTATCGTTTTGATTTTGCACAAGCAACACCTCTTTTTGCAAATGCACAAATGGGGTCTGTAATTTGGGGGATCAAAGATAACTGGAATATCTTAGAAGACATATCTGTTTTACGTGCCCACTTAAAACCAAGCGTTGCACGCGATCCTATTTGGTACCCAGATGTAAATACGTTGTATGTCGTTTCAGAAGGAAGTGGCCAATTCCATATCGTACTTGACGGGATACAACCGCAAGCTATTGATGTAAAACCTGGTGACTACTTCTTTGTTCCCGTAGGGACCCTTCATACCTTTATTAATACAACTAATGAAGACTTCGAAGTCATTGCATTCTTTACAAAAGCAAATCCCCTTCCCGAAGTATCCCTCTCTGTTTCCACTGCTTTTTTTCCTAACAACGTGAAAAGCCGTGCCTTGACAGGGTATGCGGGCGTCGACAAGAAAGGTGATCCTCTACAATTTCTTAAATATACGACTGTCAGCCCTTATTTGTTACCATTAGAGACTACACAGAGCACTAAATAACAAACAAATAGCCATTAGATTTCTTTCATATGAAATTTTGGAAGAAATCTAATGGCCTCCTGGAACACTCCACCACTGCTGCAAATTGCTAAATCTTCAAATGACTCGTAAGAAAGTCTATTAAAAGACAGCTAACTCGCGAATGGCATTTTCCACCTGCTCGGGCTGTGGTAGCACTGCACTTTCTAAAATTTTAGAGTAGGGGACAGGAATGTCGAGGCCTGTTAAACGACGAATTGGAGCATCTAAGTACTGGAAGGCCTCTTCTGCTATCATTGCAGCGATTTCCGCACCAAAACCAGCATTACCTGCTGCCTCATGGAAAACAAGTAATTTACCTGTCTTTTTTACAGATTCTAAAATGGTGACTTTATCGAGAGGGACGATCGTACGAATATCGATCACTTCTGCTAAAATCCCCTCTTGAGCTAACTTATCAGCAGCGTCTACTGCCATAAGTACCCCCATTCCCCAAGTCACCACAGTAACATGAGAACCCGCACGTACAACAGCAGCCTGTCCGAAAGACAGAATATCATCGGGACCGGTCTCTACACGCGCACAAAATTTTTGCTGTCGATATAGCGCCTTATGCTCTAGAAAAATGACAGGATTGGGATCGCGAATGGCAGCTTTCAAAAGTGCTTTTGCATCCGCTGCATTACTAGGAAACGCAATAATAAGACCTGGACAATGCGCTAGAAAACCTTCAATGCATTGTGAATGATAAGGGCCGCCTTGGATATATCCTCCAGTAGGCATTCTTAAGACAACGGGGCAATTCCACTCGCCATTTGAACGGTAGTGAAAACTCGACAACTCATTAAATAACTGATTGATACCGGTCCAAAGATAATCACAAAACTGAATCTCTGCAACCGGTTTATGGAATCCATCGAGAGACATTCCGATAGCAACACCGACAATTGTTGATTCCGCAAGGGGCGTATTAAAGCAACGGTCGCCATATTTCGCCGTTAACCCTTTCGTTACACCAAAAACTCCCCCCTTACCGTGAGCCACATCTTGTCCAAAGACAACCACCCCAGGATCGCGCGCCATTTCTTCATCAAGTGCATGCGTTAGCGCATCCATAATCACAATTTTTTCCCCTTCAGTATGTAAAGAAGGAGATAACTTCTTATCAAAGGATCCCTCAACAAAGCAATGACGCTTAACAGTGGATGGGTCAGGGTAAGGATAGTGATCCGCAGCTGCAGCAGCTTGTTCGACTAGCTCAAAGGTCTCTTTACGGAGTGCCGCAATCTCCTCTTCCGTACAAATTCCTTCCTCAACAAGCCATTTAGGGTAAAGGAGCAAAGGGTCGCGCTCTTGATCTTCAGAAAAATCATTTTGTTTCTTATACTTTTGCGGATCATCACTACTGCTGTGTGGAGCCACACGGGGCACATGAGCGACAATAACAGAGGGACCTTCCCCTTCTCTTGCTATAGTCACTGCATCGCGAGCAGCGATTGCCATGTGAGGATAACTCGTCCCATCGACATCAAAAAGCGTTACTCCAGAATAGCCTGAAACCATACTACTAATGGACTCTCCTGCCGTTTGTTCAGATCTTGGAACTGAAATTGCCCATCCATTATCCTGGACAACAAAAATAACAGGGAGGCGATGAATCGCTGCATAGTTGAGCGCTTCGTGAAAATCACCTTGTGAGGTGGCCCCATCCCCACACGATACATAGACCACACCACTTTTCTGTGCTAACTTAAGACCATGTGCAATCCCCACAGCATGCATCACCTGAGAGCCAACGACACTAGACTGGCATGCAAGTTTTAATTCTTTATGAGAGAAATGCCCTGGCATCATGCGTCCGCCAGAGTGATGAGGAAGTTCGCGAGCAAGAAAAGCCGCAAAGATTTCTTTGAGATCGCAACCAAGGCCGATTGCAAAGGGCTGATCGCGATAATAAGGCAACCCCCAATCAAGCCCGGGAGTAAGCGCACGTGCAGCCACAACACCTACAAGTTCATGACCTGCAGCAGAGAGTTGAAAGGTGGCGCCTTTATTTTGACGAACCAATTTGGCCATCTTTTCATCTGTCAAGCGCGATAAGAGCATGGCTCTTAATGTAGCGAGACATTCTTCACGATTCCACATTGGTTTCATTCGCACCACCTTCATTAAATTAGCTGTCTCTCGAAATTCGAAAGATGTCTATTAATTTGAGAAGAATGAGCGCAACTTTTCCATAAAACTTTGTTTTTGAGGAAAATTGTTAGCGCTTTCCAACTCACCAAATTCTTTTAACAACTCTTTTTGCCGCTCAGTAAGTTTTGTAGGAGTCTCTACAAGGACTGTTACAAGAATGTCGCCGCGTCCTCGACCATGTACGTTCGGCATTCCTTCCGCTTTTACACGAATTACTTTTTGGCTTTGTGTGCCCTCTGGAATCACTACTTTCGTATGACCATGTAAGGAAGGAATTTCCCTCGTACAGCCCAAGGCAGCATCAGCAAAGCTAATCGGCAATTCCATTAAAAGGTCATCCCCTTTGCGGACAAATACCGGGTGCGCATCCACATGGATAGTAATGTACAGATCTCCTGCCGGTCCACCCATCGCTCCCGCATCACCATACCCCGACATGCGCAGCCTCATTCCATCATCAACACCTGCTGGAATAGACACTTTTACCTTGCGCTTATCTTTCGTACGCCCATCGCCGCGACAATCTTTACAAGGGTCGCTGATCGTGCGTCCTTCTCCATGGCAGGCAGGGCAAATGCTCGCCATACTAAAGAATCCACGCGTTTGGAAGACCTGTCCAGCGCCGGAACAGCGAGAACATTGTTTCGGTGATGACCCTGCGGCTGCTCCCGATCCATTACATGTTGCGCACGGCATAAATGCTGCGATAGAAAATTCTTTTTCAACACCCCGCGCGGCTTCTTCAAATGACAGACGAATTGTGGCCTTCTTATCACTTCCTTGATGCGTGTGTGTTTGTGCCTCCGCACCACCGAAGAAGGAGTCAAAAATTGATCCGCCGCCTCCCATACCGCCAAAGGCACCCATAAAGGTGCGCATTGCCTCGTCCATCGACGAAAATCCACCAGGATGTCCTGCGCCAGCCCCCATTCCGGCCGCACCATTCACAGCATCTTTTCCATAACGATCATATATTTCGCGCTTCTGTTGGTCACTTAAGCACTCATAAGCTTCGGAAACGTTTTTAAATTTCTTTTCAGCTTCTTGGTCGCCAGGATTTTTATCGGGGTGGAACTGCAGGGCCTTTTTGCGGTAGGCTTTCTTTATTTCATCAGCGGTCGCAGTACGCGGGATACCGAGAATCTCATAATAATCGGCCATAATTCACTTAATTAATAATTTTAATTGATTAGCGCTTATACTTCAATGCAGCTTTGGCTTTTGCACGTTCTTTGACAGAAGGTTTGTCATAAAAACGGTGCGCCTTCACTGATTTCATCACACCCTCTTTATCCAACTTCTTCTTCAAAGCGCGCAGAGCCTTATCCAGAGGCTCGCCAACGCGAACTTTCACACTTGTCATGCTTTTTCCCTTTTGGAATGAATTGTTTCAACGAAAAGATCGTACACCATGTTTTAGTTAATACTCAATCTTTTTCATTAAGCGGCTCACAACTAATAAGATTCCCTTCTTATTCCTCAAACGCTTCTTTCTGGAATTTTGCAAGAAGACAGTACGATGTGATAAAAACAGCGAGCGTACTCAAAAAACGTATAAAGGAAAATTTAAGATAGACGCGTTCAACATAGTCGAGAATCTCACAATAAATCATCCCCCTTTCATCGGAGCGCAAGTGCCTTTTCAGTCTGCAACGATCAAGATATATAGAGGCGGCATCGTAAGAGGGAAGAGTCGCAGCCGCTGCCTCTGTCATCAAGAATGTAGCACACACTCTTAATTCCTTCAGAGCCGTTTCATCGTCGAGATAATCACCGTTTGTTTGTGCCAGTGTAAGAGCACGCTCAAGTAAGGCTCCATAAACTGGAAGCGTCAAGCAAGAAGGGTGGCGCTGCAGAATATGGTAAATACATTCCCAATCACAATAATGAGATTTTTCCAGAGATTGCCACGCATTTATCAGCCATTCGATCTCCTCGATACGAATCTGTTGGTTAGCATGTTTCATAAAAAGCTTCTTTGCTTCTTCATATAGCATCTTGGAATACAAACGGCTTTGATGAACAGCGTATAACAGACACCACACAAGTTCACGCTGTCTTTGAAAGGATATCATCGAGGGGGCTACATGATCTAAAAAGGAGAGAAATGCTTTGATGGATTTGCTCGAATGTATTTTTGGAGTATTAGACCCCCAATAAACGAGGAGAGTGGCCTGATGCACACTGATTATTTCTTTAGTTTTTACATCATCAGTAGTTTGGAAAAGTTCAAGAAGATCGGCTAGCTTTTCGATATCATCCATGACTCGCAACATATGAAGATACCCATTTTCTTCACCTTTAAAAACAAGATGACCTGCATCAAATTGATAGTACATTCTGCTAAGTTTTTTACTCAGCTCGGCACCTTTGCGCTTATTATCCCAAATTTCCTTTATGAGCTTGTTGTGCCATTCTGTAGCCGGCTGAAGTATATGACTTTCTGCAGCTGACGAACAAAAGGAACGCTCTTCTTCTGTGTGACCTCTGCTTGAATGAAGTGCCTCATATTTCTGCTCAACCATTGCACTCCATCTCTCTTTAGTCTTTGAACAAGGGGTCAAGTGCTGGATTCCTCGGAGCAGCTTACCAATTTCTGCTTCTTCAAGAACAACGAGGTGGTGCTGCAGAATTGCCTCAATTATCTCACTCTGCCAATGGATAGCAAGGCGCAAAAAATCGCGAACCAAAAACTGAACGCGTGAATCTTTTTGAAAGCAACGCGCAATGAGCTGAGCTACTAAATGACGCAAGACAGGACGCGAAGCCGTGCGACAAATGCTCTTCCAATTGACTCGAGATGGTATTGGTAAATGAAGCAGTTGCCCGAGAGCTCTCTCTTGCATAGGCGTATCAAGTAAACACACCCAATAATTCCAGATGTTTTCTTGCCACTGGACTGATCGAGCAATCTGCTGACGTTTTTCTATGCGGTCTGTTTTTTGCTGTTGCACTGCAAAAAGCGCTTGCAACGGTCGTTTTCCAACATATCGAGTCAGGTAACTTTGCAGACGCTGTAAAAGGAGGAGTTCTTTTGCTGAAATTCCCTCTGCCAAATTTTTTAAAAGCTCGGGCGCCCACTCATAATAAAATACAGGGCTATTAGCAAAGTTACCTTTCTCCAGCAATTCAACAAGTTCCAGAGTGAGCCCCTCCCTCAAGCGATGAAAGATAATCGATAATGCCATGAAGGTGGACTGCCCTTTCAATAGGGTCTTTAAAGAAGACAAGCGCTGTATTGAGTTCAAAACCTCATTGAGGTACTTTCGCCTATCTGCTGCTATCACTTCACGCAGACACATTTCTTTGGAATGTGCCGCTTGAAAAAGCCTTTCGAGCGTAAGAGGTGTTTCTTGTAAAAATTCCCATTGCCAACCACGCTGAAAATGACGCCCCACCATGCTGCGTGCGATTTTTGCAATCTCTTCACCTTCACTATTGTGTGACGCTCGATTTGCATAATCGTTCATTGCGGCTTCAAATTCATGGCTATGTGTTTTAAGCCAAACGCATATCAAATCAAAAGTTGTTTGTAATTTTTCTGAGAGAATAAATTGCCAGTTCCTGTCCTGTACTATTTTTCTTCCCAATTGCCATAAAAGAAGTGGCAGTGTCTCTTGCGGCTCAAAGGGGAAAATATTGGCACAAATATTTTCGAGCCATTTCATCAATAACTTAGAAAAGTTATTGCTTTGAGGGTCGAGAGCACATTCTAAATGTTCAAAAGCCGGCGTAGAAAAGTATTGCTCGCGACTCATCCAGAGCATTTCTTGCGGTGAATGGTTCCTTGATGTGCCATATATGGGATGAATAACTGGGGAAATACCCGCTTGAACACCCATGGAAGGAGTACAATGAAGCGCATGCCCTTGATTCGAATTGAGTCCAAATCCATAAGGAAGCGTCTGTCTACAAGAGAGTTCAACGCGATGAGGCCCCAATCGAAAGCGCATTTGATAGATTTCATCCTCTCCAAAAAGGAGTGCTTTTGTCTTAAAATCTTTAAGAGGGATGCAAAGTGATCTTTCGAACTCTAACACTGGGGATTTAAAAATCTTTAAGAGGCTTTGGGGGCTAAATACGGTCTGTGGGTTTGTTCTTTGAATCAGATGCAGCTTAAAAGCTATTTCTAACGGGTGCGCGGGAGTGGATGTGAGTTCTTTCCACAGTTGATTAACTTGCATCTCATCGCAACGAGATACCATAGCTAAAAATCCATTTTTAAAGTCATTAAAACTCAAATGGGGCGTAACAAAACAAATGATATCACAATCATCATGTACAGACGCTCGGTAGAGGTACTCTTGCGCAAAGGATCCTATAAGAAGTGTGCAATCGGTGCGACGTGCAGGTGCGAGCAGTCTGGAATTGGAGAAGGCTAATACATCCTCAAGCGATACCCCTCCTTGATGGCGCTCTGTAAGAACCTTTTCCAGACCCCGCTGTATGGGCAGTTGGGGTTGTCTGTAAAGTGCAAAGTACTGGTTAGAAATTAGCATCGAATTTTTTAAAACACCTAAAGGGCCTTTTACGAAATTATCTATTGACCAAAGGATGCGCTCCATGCTTCAATAACAGTTCTACAATCGCTGTATGCTTTCGATTCGTAGCAATTGCAAGAGGTGTAGTGCCTCTATTGTCAGCACAATTTACATCAGCACCAGCAGCGATTAGCTCGCGTACAACACTCTCATGACCTTCTTCTGCTGCAATTTGCAAGACAGAGATCCCTTGAATGGCCTTGTGATCAACATTCGCTTTTGCCTGAATTAGACGCTGAACTACTTCACAGTCCCCATGTGCTGATGCTAACCACAGGGCGCTTATTCCATTAGCCCCTTCAGTATCCACTGTTGCGCCTTTTTGGAGTAATATATCAACAGCAGTTAAACATCTTTGAGAAACTGCCATATAAAGAAGTGTCACACCTCTAGCAGTCCCTTGATTGGGATTGCTGAGACCCTCCAAGAGTTGTTTGACTTGTTGTATTTCAGATAAGCGGATTGCATTCAACACCCAGGCGGTCAAAATGGAGGAGGAGGTTGTATTCTCAATTGACTGGGAGAAAGATGTGACATCAGGGACATTCGGCAAGACTGTCCACTCTTGTCTAGCAACAAAGAATTCAACACCAAGCGGTAGCAATCCGTTATCTACTGACATTGAAAAGGATTGAAAAATTTCTCTTGCAGCATCGTGTGTAGTTGTTGATTTGCGAAAAGGCAACCCATTCATATCAATATTTATCCAACAGGGGCCTTTATTTTGATCAGAAAAACACCCTACAGAAATGACATGTAAAGACGTGGACAGTCGGAGGCAAAAATGTGAGGAAAAGACTTCCTGAACACGTTGAAGTAATTGTTCTATCCCTTTTCCAGTGTAAGTTCCTGTCACATGAGAGACGTAGTGGGCTCCTCGCAAATGGATCAATTCTCTATCGGCAGAGTGACTAGAAGTTTTAGATAAATGAAAATAGGCAATGGTCTCCAAAAAGTCTTCAGATTCATGATCCAAAGACAGATCTCGATTTTTGTATTGCTCAACAATGGATTGTAGACGTTGCTGCCAAACATTCAGCGAGCCATTCACCAGAGGATCAATCGCCGCGGAAGCAACTCCAGAGCAGCACCCCTCTTTAAAATAGTGAACAAACCTTGGATATCTTTGACATAAAGCCTGAGAAAGGGCATGAGCATAATCGGAAAAAGAAGCAATTGACATCAATGATAACTATTTAAATTAATAATATTTAAATAATATCATTTTTATTTAATATTTTACAACAAATCCGTAAACTACACCCTGAAGACAATGAAAAAGGGGATGTAAACTTATTGCAAGGCACTGAAAGTTTTTAAAGCCGCAGAGCCTTTTGCAAAACTATCCATAACAGAACTTGAGCGAGGGCTGCAGAATGCAGAAAAAAGTGACGCACTAAGGCCATAGCCATGCGTAAGGAAGTTTTTTCTGAAGATTGCTGCTAGCAGCCAGTCCATGTTACGGATAGTTTGCAAAAGGCTCTGCAGCAAAAAGAGGCATTATTGGTCTAATTTTAAGCGGAGCAAGTCTTCCAAAGAGATCTCTGTGGCAGTAGAAATGATAGAAAGATCAATGCCTTTTGCAAGAAGAGCACGGGCTACCATTTGACGACCTTCTTGAAGTCCCTCTTGAAGTCCTTCTTGACGACCTTCTTGACGTCCCTTTTGAATGCCCAGTTGCAGGCCCTCTTGACGACCTTCTTGACGATAATACGAAACAAAATTCATCACAAACTCTTTAGTTTCCGGTAAGTGCTTAATGATTTTTTCTTCTAATATACCCATCCCACCTGAAGAATTGGATTTTAGGCCGAGAGAAAGCCCCGGGCTCGAGTCAAAAAAAAAGTCCTCATATTAGTAATATGGGGACTTTTTTTTTGGCGCGATCGCGGAAGCTTTTTCTTCGGTCTAAAACCAATTCTTCAGGTGGGATGGGTATACATCGCAATTGAGATCAGCGACCACTAATACGTGTTCTAGCACGATTTCCCGTATATTGTCATCGATATTTTTTAACTCCTTTAGAGCCGTATCAGCGAATTTTTCAAACCCTTTTTTGCGAATGTGTTTGAGGAGAAATTCAATGCCACCAATTGTGGGGGTTGCCAAAAGTGCCTGATCTGGAGTGCCTGGAAGATCGACGAGAATAGGTTTTCCTAAATATTTAACAGCCACCTCTTGATCGATAAAAAGAGAAGGAAGGTCTACAGGATAGGGATAGGGTACTTTACCCTGATAGTAAATGATGGAGATGATGGCTGGTAGTTTGGTAAGGTCGTTTGATCGCGCATGGGAGAGCAGCGTTGCTACCTGATATTGCAACACTCTTAGAGCCATCCAGCGATCAGGAGTGGATTGGTGTTCAATGTGTGTCCACAGCATGGCTGGTTCATGGTTGACATTCACCAAATAAACAATATCGGAACAAATCGTAGATGCTGCAGCATTTTCAATGTGCTTTCCATCGATGCGCAGTAGCTGGAGAGTGTTCCAATCAATCTGTTCTTGTAAATCGGGTGGCAGGTGGGCTTGCAAAAAGCTCAAGGCAAAAGTGCGCTGTTGCATCAACGCTTGGAATGTCTTGTCGTGATAGTTTTTTGCCATCAATGCCGCTCATCATACGAATAGGCTCGATAAGTCGCAAGAAGTTATTTTTGCTTATTGCCACATGCCAAACGAAGCATTGTATGAGGATTTGGTGCGGCTTCTCTCCAGTGAACTCCAGGAAAGAAACCAGAAAGACGCTTTTTGATGACATCGACAGCAGGCGCTATGAGGTCCATCGGTTCGCTCATCATTTCCCTTTCCAATTGCTCAATAGTAATACGTTCTGCATCCTTTCCAGGAGCATAGCGGTACACGCCCGGCGTCTTTGCATCGATCAATACGCGCGCGCGTTCATTCTCTTTTAGAAATAATTCCATGGTTGGTATTTCAACAATGGGTATATTGGAACAAAATGCTAAGCCTTGAGCGATGGCAGCCGCAACACGAATCCCTGTATAAGAGCCTGGACCATTGCCGATTCCAATGCATCCAATCTGCGCCATCGTGACTCCATGCCGCTGCAATAACTCATTAATTGAAGGCAAAAGAGCTCTTGAATGATTAAGCCCGAAGGGTAAATCAATAAAATCCACCAGCTGATCTGCCAGTCCAAGTGCTACAACGGCACGTTCCGTACTTGTATCGAATACAAGAGTGTGTTGAATATTTTGACCCATCTTGATAGACTTTATGGTTTTATGTTACTTGCTGATTGACGAGGAATATTTTGCACGATCTTAATGAATCTGATAAAGAACTTTTCCAAGACGATGGCGATCTTGAAGAGGCATTGATGAACGCTCTCAATGAAAGAGCCTCCCCTGAAACAGCCTTACCAAACCGTCTTTTTTTATTCCCTCTCTATAACCGCCCCGTATTTCCCGGGATGGCAGCCCCGATTTTTATCGAGCATGGCCCTTTTCATGAGTCCCTACAAGCAGTTGCAAAGTCCCCTCAAAACCATATCGGCTTGATTCTTACAAAAGAAGAGCATCCCGATGTCAAACAGCTAAAGATCGATCACCTTCATGCGACCGGAGTTGTGGCTCGCATTTTGCGTCTTATACCGTCTCCTCAAGGCGTTCAAGTCATTCTAAACGTTGAACAACGCTTTACTATTAAACGCACGATCCGCAATAAATACCTGTTAGCTGAAGTAGAGTATCATCCCGATCGCCCGGTGACAACGAAAGAATCAAAAGTTCTTGCCATGAGTGTTGTCGCCATGATCAAAGATCTTTTAACAGTGAACCCTCTTTTTAAAGACGAACTGCAGATCTTTCTGAATCACGCTGATTTTACTGAAATTGGGCGTCTGGCTGATTTTGCTGCTGCATTAACGACAGCATCCCGCGATGAATTACAAGAAGTTCTCGCTACGCGCGACTTAACTGAGCGCGTTGAAAAAGTCCTCGTTCTTCTCCAAAAAGAGATCAACCTCGCCAAGTTACAGCATTCAATTCATCAAAAACTGGAATCTACCCTCTCCAAGAGTCAAAAGGAATATTTCCTTAGAGAGCAGATTAAGATGATCAAAAAGGAGCTCAGCGACGATAAGGAAGATAAAAGTAGCGATGCTTATAAATTCCAAGAGCGCCTTAAAGAGAGAAAGCCTTCCCCTGAGGTGATGAAAGTTATCGATGAAGAGATGGAAAAACTGGCGGCTCTCGATCCCCTCATGCCCGAATATAACATCAGTCGCAACTACTTAGATTGGTTGACTATCCTTCCTTGGGGCATGTTTAGCGATGAAAGCCACGATCTTGTGCGTGCAAAGAAAATTCTTGAAAGCGAACACTGGGGTCTCAAAGACATCAAAGAGCGTATTTTAGAATTTATTAGCGTTGGTAAACTATCCGGAGAAGTCAAGGGTAGCATTTTATGCCTAGTTGGCCCACCTGGAGTTGGCAAAACGAGTGTAGGAAAAAGTATTGCGCATGCACTAAATCGAAAATTTTTCCGCTTTTCTGTCGGTGGAATGCGCGATGAGGCAGAGATCAAAGGGCACCGCCGCACCTATTTGGGAGCCATGCCGGGCAAATTAGTCCAAGCACTCAAGCAAACAAAAACGATGAATCCCGTCATCATGCTCGATGAAGTCGATAAGATGGGCAACAGTTACCATGGCGATCCGGCGTCTGCTCTCCTCGAAGTTCTTGATCCTGAGCAAAACAAAGAATTCCTCGATCACTACATGGATGTCCCTGTGGACCTTTCCCATGTACTCTTTATTATCACCGCTAATGTGCTGGACACCATTCCAGCTGCCTTACGTGATCGTATGGACATCTTACGCCTCTCTGGTTATATTGCTGAAGAAAAAGTGCAAATCGCTGAGCGTTTTCTACTCCCTAAGCACCTCAAGCAAATGGGCCTAAAAAACACCCAGGTTAAATTTTCCTCTGAAGCGCTCCATGCAGTGATCCACGGATATGCGCGTGAGGCTGGCGTGCGCACACTCGAAGGGTATATTCGTCGCATCCTGCGCAAAATCGCCCACCAAACTGTCGAAGCACAAGAAGCAGGCAAGCGTTTTAAAAAAATACAACTCACCCCTGATAACCTTGCACCCTATATTGGCAAACCTGAATTCACTTCTGATCGATTCTACGACAAGAATCCTATTGGAGTATGCACTGGTTTAGCGTGGACATCGATGGGAGGAGCTACTCTATATATTGAGGCCGTGAAATTAAAGGCGGAAAAAAATGCACTAAAACTCACAGGGCAGCTTGGAAAAGTGATGAAAGAATCTGCTGAGATCGCCTGGAGTTATGTGCAAAGCAAGTTATATGACTTTGCCCCAGACAAATTATTCTTTGATAAAATGCGCGTCCATCTTCATGTTCCCGAAGGTGCAACACCGAAGGATGG
Organism: uncultured bacterium; assembly: GCA_964596685.1. Lineage (GTDB taxonomy): Bacteria > Chlamydiota > Chlamydiia > Chlamydiales > VFKH01 > CAZQVA01. The sequence continues at coordinate 39,637 of CAZQVA010000018.1, forward strand.
ACCATCTGCTGGTGTTACGATGACAACGGCCCTACTGTCGCTTTTACTCGAAAGACCGATCAATCCTGATTTGGCGATGACAGGCGAAATGACATTAGTAGGCAAAGTACTCCCTGTGGGAGGAATCAAAGAGAAGTTGATTGCAGCGCGTCGCTCTTCCATCAAGGAGATTATCTTGCCGGCGCAAAATCGCCGCGATTATGATGAGTTGCAAGAAGAGATCAAAGAAGGTATAAACGTACATTTTGTACACTATTATGATGAGGTCTTTGCCCTTGCGTTTCCAAGCAGATAATTTTTTAAAATATTCTCAAACAAAACAGGTCGATCCTCAGCATATTGAAAACTTAGTTGCCGAGCTAAAGGCCGCTGAAAAAAGCATTGCCACGTTAAATGGGTCTTTCGATTTGATGCACGCGGGTCATCTGCATATGATCTATGAGGCATCAAAGATGGCAGACGTTCTTATCGTGGCTCTCAATACGGATGCCTCAATTCGTCGTTATAAAAGTGCACTGCGGCCAATTATTCCCCTAGAAAGCCGCCTTCAGATGATGAGCGCCTTGGAGTTTGTCGACTATGTTACTTGGTTTGATGAAACAGATCCAAGAGGACTTCTAAGTCGCATTAAGCCCACTGTCCACGTCAATGGTGCGGATTGGGGGATGAATTGTATCGAAGCTTCGACGATTCGTGAAAATGGAGGCCGTCTTCATATCGTAGAACTCGTCCCCTCTCTTTCCACGACGGCGATTGTCAACAAGATTCGATCGATGTCCGAGTAACCATGTACTTACGGCGCTATCCCCTCACAAGCCTTCTCATTGCCGCTTGTTGCCTAGTATTTCTTATCGACCTCTTTGTTTCACCCAAAGGCACTCCCTTTTCCTTTGTAGATCGCGCCCTTGTATTTGATTCACCACGCGTCTATGATCTCATCGATCAACTCTTTGCTCAATTCACTCCAGAACAAATCGAACACCCGGAAAATGGCCCTTTAGCTCTTCGACAACTGATTATTCAAATCAATGCCTTTCCAGTATGGCAAGGGATTTACCCCTGGCTAGCCACTGGCAAACTGACGCACGCTCCTCTATTTACTAGCATTCTTTCAGGAGAATTTTGGCGTCTTGTCACCCCTATTCTTCTCCACCAAGGGTTGCTCCATCTTGTCTTTAACCTCATGTGGCTGCTCATTTTAGGCCCTGTAATAGAGCGCTGGCTGGGTTTTTTCCGCATGCTCCTTTTCATCATTGCAACAGCATCTTTTTCAAACACAGCTCAATACCTTATGACCGGGCCTAACTTTATGGGTATTTCAGGACTTGTGTGCGCCTTTGTCGGCTATATTTGGGTACTCAAACGGCGCCATCCCCTCCTTTTCCCCACTATTCCTCTCGTTACTCTCAACTTTCTTCTCATCTTTATCTTCGGCGCTGCTGCCCTCCAAGGGCTCTTTCTTTTTCTTGAGCGCGCCCACCTTATCGACTGGACGCTTGGCATTGCCAATACAGCGCACATCACGGGAGCCTTATCAGGAGCCCTTCTTGCAACTTGGGATTGCAAAAACAAATAAAAGTTTCTATGATGGGATTTATACCGATTCTTCAGATGGAATGGGTATATGAACCCCAGGAAGAAACTCATGTCTGTGCACTTACCTCCTTCTGGCCCCGACCCTGATACGTCCAATAGCATTCCTGCGAATCAAAAGCAACAATCCATCCTCATGGTGAAGGGGCACCCTTTTCACATCCTGTATCAAAAGGACAAGAGTGCAAAATTGGGGCTATTTGCTAAATTCCGATGCTGGCTCATTAGTTTTTTTGCTACGCAGATAAACGATGCTAACAAAGTATATTACCTCGCCAAAAAGGATTTTAAGAACTACTCCATCAAAAAATTATCACCAGAACAAACCACAAATACTACAAGTGCAGTCGATCAAGCTGTCCAACAAAAAATCCTCGATCATTTTTTAGAAGAGTGGCAGGAAAGCGCCCCTCGGAATTTAAAACAACCTTATGCGAATGCTGCAAATGCAATTTCAAGGGCTTACAAAAACAAGAAAATTAAAATGTTAGTTCTCAAAGATTACCCTTTAAAGACCCTACCTGCATGCATTGGCATGCTGGACCATCTTACATCTTTAACTATAGATGGTAGGCATTTATCCTCTGAATCTTCTAGCATTCCGTCTGAAATCGCCAATCTCAAAAACCTACGCACGATGCGCCTTTATGACTGCGGCGCAAGGACAACACTCCCTAAAAACCTCTATTCTCTGCCCACAAGCTGTAAATTGATCATCCACGAAGTAACACCTTCATTAAATGCGTCAATCACCTCACACACACTTAACAGCGACTACAAAGGACCAGAAGAAATCGAGCGCTACCTAAATTTTAAAAAACTCCCCTGATGACGACAGGAGCTTTTCATGACAATCCGCGATAATATTTCGATCCAAACAGATCAACCGGGATTGTGGGGGATTGGAAAACGTTCTGTTCTTCAGGTTGGAGATCGCCGTTATCGCATTTTTTATAAACAGGAAGCTAACGACAAACCAGGCCTACTAACACGCCTCTTTAAATCAATTATTAGCCTCTTCACAACCACTTTAACAATCGGCACAACAAGCTACCAAGTTTCTAAAAGCTCACTTCATCAACATATCTTTCAAAAACTTAACGTCGACAAACAAGAATATCGAGGAAAAATTATGTCTAAATTCCTCGATACACTCCACCCCGAAAAGCGCTCCGAAATCATTAATGAAATTGCTGCTCAAAAAACCTCTAAAGACGCTATTGAAGGATTAGCAGGACCCCTAAAGACAGCTCTTAATACACCTTCTAACAAAGCGCATATAAAAGCGCTCGTCTCTTTATTCATAGGCGCGTCAGTGCCCTTTCCAAAAGATTTTTTTACACCTGCTGAACAAAAAGCTCTTTTAGACCATCTAACAGCTAACTATAATCAAGAGGCTGTCACGCAGGCCCTTGTCAATCTTGGGATATATTCCGATAAAGCATCAGCTCCTTCTGGTCTTGCAACACTACAAGATCATATCAAAACAGCAAACGCTCAAGTCTTGCAAAAGGCAAATGAACTTAAAGAAAAATTTGATAAATTAACACCAGAGAGCTATGCAGCGAGCAAAGATGACATAATCAGCAGGTACTCTGAGTGTCAAAAAAACGCCAAAATTGCTTGCGCACTCTCTGCTCTTACAGACGCTGAGGTAGATTCTACCATTAAAGCCTTTGCTGAAAATCCTTTGAAATGGAATGAGGATCCTAATGATCCTTTAGCAGAGCTCGAGAATCTTTTTGCTGTTAAACCGCCCATGCCACCAGAAACAAGGGAGGCAATTAGAAAACTAAGGGCCCATCTGAACAACTGGGAAAATTTATTGAAAGACTCTACTCCCCTAACTAGAGAGCGTTTACAAAAGTTAAGTCAAGAAGTAAACGGTGATATGGGGGATATGATGAATCTCATTGGATGTGGGTTAAATGAGAACGCCGTAAAAAAATTATCTTCTATTATCTCTTCGTTACCTCAACTTGGAATGCCAACGATCAACGATATCGCAGATCTAACTGACAAAAATCCAAGGGCCCAGAGTTCATTTCGAGCATCCGATATATATCTACCACCTCAAATAAAATGGACAATGAAGTTAAAACTACCTGAAAAAGAAGATTTTCCTAAAAACGCGCCGGAGAAAGAAAAGCAAGGAATCTACCTAAAAGAACTTCTGCACGACTTCAATGATGGCAACCAAATCACGTACACAATTGAGGCACGCGACGAGAGTAATCACAAAATAGAGCAAAACCTTACCCTGAAAAACTCAGGAAAGACGCAAACGACACAAGAATCAATCTTACCCATTGATGCTACTGACACATTTCTCCAGTTACTACAAAAAATGTATCGCCTTAGCAATGGGCTTGCTGCACCTGAACTACCTACTTTACAGGAAAAGGAGTCTTCTTCATCGTCATCAGAAGAACAATCTCCTCGCAAAAGTGCTGTATCCGAAAATACAGCGTCTGCCCCTTCTGAGACTGAAGATACAGATGCCACATCACTGTCACCTTCCCCTCTTAGTGAATCACCTCCTCCCAGGGAATCACCCTCTCTTGAAGAGTCACCTCGCTCCAATACCAGTACCCCGGCTGTCCCCTTTGATAAGACCGCTCAAGCAACTATCGTCTCTTCAGGAAAAAACGCTCTAAAAAAATATAATTCTCAGAAAACCACTGATAAATCAACTGCTAATGCTATTTTGGCCTATGCCTCACAAACTGCAAAGCAGTGGGAAGACGACTTAGCCCCTATCGTAACTCCCGAACAATACCACTTAATGCGTGTTGCTCTTAAAACAATACCAGATGCAGGAGAGGAGTCTCTTGAGCAATATAGAGAGCAATTGCCGCATATTGCAACAATGATGAAGTCTTTTGCACCAGATCCAACATCTCTAAATGCTTTAGCTAACAAAACGAAATTAACTCCAGATGAACAATTAATAGTAAGTACATTTTTGGTACATGCTCACACCCCCCCCCTGGTTTTAAGGCGCGCCAACGATTTTTCAGGTA
>CAZQVA010000019.1:0-42623 GCA_964596685.1 uncultured bacterium
GGTAATTCGACCCTCGATGTTTGGCTATTCACCGAGGGCCCTTGGGGGGGTTATTCGGTTGGGTGGGGTGGGGTAGTCGTGGAGCTGGATTCGGCCATCACGCAGGAGACCTTCGCCGGGCTGGTGGGCATCACCCAGCCGGCGGTGGCCGACCTGGTTCGCCGCGGGGTGCTGCGCCACGGGCAGAGCGCGAGGGAGTGGCTGCTGGCCTACACCGCGAAGCTCCGGGAGGAGGCGGCGGGGCGCTCGACTGAGCTGGTGCAGGAGCGGGCGCGGTACGACCGGGCCCGCGCCGATCACCAGGAGATGATCAACGCGCAGAAGCGGGCCGAGCTCGTGCAGGTGGGCGTGATGCGCAAGGTGTTCGCGGCGGTGGGCCGGCGTGCTGCCGGGATCCTCGAGGGCCTGCCGGCCAGGCTGCGGCGCGAGGTCGGAGGGCTGGATGGGCGGGCGATGGAGCTGATCGAGGCGGAGCTGGTGCGCGTGCGCAACGAAATCGGGACGCTGCAGCTGCCGCTCGAGGAGCTGGATGAGGAGGCGCCCCATGCGTAGTTACATGGAGGCCTGGGCCGAGGCTATGGATGCCAGCGTGACGGCAGGCTGGGTGGCTGCTGTGGTGTGCCCGGTCTGTGGGGAGCGGTACAAGGACGACGCGCCGCTGTTCACCACGCTGCGGGCGCCTTGCCATCCTGACCATGCGGCCGTGCGGGTGCAGAGCTTCGAGGTGGTCAACACGATCGAGGTGCCGGCGCGGTGACGGACCACTCGGAGCTGAGCAGGGCGCTCAAGGCGCTGGACCAGTGGGAGGTGAGCTGGTGCGCGCCGCCGCCGATGCGGCTGTCGCAGTGGGCCGAGGAGCACTTCTACCTGTCGGCCGAGTCGAGCTACGTCGAGCAGCGCTGGCGCTGCTACCCGCCGCAGCGGGCGATCATGGACTGCATGTCCCACGACGAGATCCGCGAGATCGACGTGCAGAAGTCTGCACGGGTTGGCTACACGAAGATGCTGGGCGCGGCGATCTGCTACTTCGCCCAGCACAAGCGGCGCAATCAGGCGGTGTGGCAGCCCACCGACGAGGACGCCGACGACTTCGTCAAGACCGAGATTGACCCGATGCTGCGCGACGTGCGGGTGATGGAGTCGGTCTTCCCCGCCTTCATGCAGCGCGATCGCGACAATACGCTGCGGGCCAAGCGCTTCCTCGGCAGCGTGCTGCACATCCGCGGCGGCAAGGCCGCGAAGAACTACCGGCGCCTGACGGTGGACGTCGCCTACCTCGACGAGGTGGATGGCTTCGACCTGGACATCGAGAAGGAGGGCTCGCCGGTCACGCTGTCGGCCAAGCGGATCGAAGGCGCGACCTACCCGAAGCACATCCTGGGCAGCACGCCCAAGCTCAAGCACTTCAGCATGATCGAGGCGCGGCGCCAGCAGGCGCAGCGGCGCTTCCGCTGGAGCGTGCCCTGCCCGGAGTGCGGGGTGGAGCACGTGCTCGCCTGGGGTGGGGAGAAGGCCGCGCACGGCATGAAGTGGACCGCCGGCGACGCGGACAACGTGCGTCAGCTGTGCCCGCACTGCGGGGTGCTGTACTCGCAGCAGGACTACCTGCGCGTGTGGGACGCCGGCCGCTGGGTGGACGAGGAGGGGGTCTGGATCGACCCCGAGTGCCGCTTCCGCACGGCGGACGGCCTCGAGGTGGAGGCGCCGCGCTCGGTGAGCTTCCACCTGTGGACCGCGCAGCTGCCGCAGGCGAGCTGGGGGCAGCTGGTGCGCGAGTTCTTCGCCGCGATCGCCAAGGCGCGCGCCGGCGACAAGTCCGAGCTGAAGACCTTCGTCAACACCACGCTGGGCGAGACCTGGGAGGAGGAGGTCCAGCAGGCCGACGAGGGCGAGCTGGTCAAGCGCGCCGAGGCCTACGAGCTGCGCCGCTGCCCGCGCGGGGCGCTGATCCTCACCGCTGGCATCGACGTGCAGGACAACCGCTGGGAGGTGGGCGTGTGGGCGTGGGGCCGCGGCGAGGAGTCCTGGCCGATCGACCACATGGTGCTCGAGGGCAACCCGGCCGACGAGCGCGACTGGGAGCGCCTGGACGTCTACCTGCAGACCCTGTTCGCGCACGAGAGCGGGCAGCGCCTACACATCGAGGCCTGCGCCGTCGACACCGGCGGGCACTTCACGCACCAGGCGTACAACTTCGCCCGGCTGCGCTCGCACCGGCGGCTGCCGGGGCACAGCGACCGCTCGCAGCGCGTGTTCGCGGTGCACGGCTCGGCCAAGGAGGGCCAGCCCGTCAAGGGCCGCAGCTCGGTGCAGGACGTGAACTACCGCGGCAAGGTCATCAAGGCTGGCGTGCGGCTGTGGGCGGTGGGCACCGACACCGCGAAGGACCTGATCTTCGGGCGCCTGGCCATCCTGCAGGACGGGCCCGGCAAGATCCACCTGCCGCGCGCGCTGGCGATCGCGCCCAAGCTCGCCACCCTCGAGCCCGACCGCGCCGGTGCCTGGCTGCAGCAGCTCACCGCCGAGGTGCGCGTGCCGGTGAAGACCGCGCAGGGCGACAAGTGGCGCTGGGTCAAGCGCACCCAGCGCAACGAGGTGCTCGACTGCGCGGTCTACGCGCTGTTCTGCGCCAGCATGCTCGACCTGCCGCGCTACACCGACGCCATGTGGGCGAGGCTGGAGGAGCGGGTCAACCCGGTGCAGGGAGATCTGCTGCGGGAGGCCTCGAGCGTCCAGACGTCTGCACCCGAGGAGAGCGCCCCGCCGAAGGAGATCGCGCCACCGTCGCCAGCACCTGTCCGCCGGCCCCGCGCCAGCGGCTTCGTCGGAGGGTGGGTGGGTGGCGGACGCTATCGCTGACCTGGTCGCGCGGCTGCGCGCGAAGCTCGGCCAGGATGGCGCCACCGTCAGCGCGGTGGACGAGGCCGAGCGCGAGGTGCGCGGGCAGTGGGGCGGGCAGTGGAGCTACGTCGCGCAGTCGCCCGACGTGCGCGCGCGCAACAGCGCCATCGTCAATGCCCGGCTCAAGGGCCGCAGCATCGGCCAGATTGCCCGCGATTTCGGCCTAAGCAAGCGCCAAGTGCTGCGAATCCTCGCAAAAGGGGCCTGAATCGGCCCGGTTCGGGGCGTTTTCATAGCGGACATTTTGGGGGTGCCAATGTCACCGGGGTGCGCGGTCCAATGCACCCATGGCCGACACCCCGACCAGCGAGCCGCTATCGTTCACCGCCGGAGACACGCTCAAGTGGCTGCGCTCCGAGCCTGACTATTCCGCCGCTGACGGCTGGACGCTGAAGTACCGGCTGATCAACGCCAGCAACAAGTACGACATCACCGCCGGCGCCTCCGGGTCCGACCACCTGGTCAACGTTGCCGCGACCACCACCGCGGCGTATGCCGCCGGCGAGTACACCTGGCAGCGCTACGTCGAGAAGGCCGGCGAGCGCTACACCACCGGCACCGGCACGCTCACGATCAAGCCCGACCTCGCCGCGCAGGCGGCGGGGCTGGACACGCGCAGCAACGCGCGCAAGATCCTCGCCGAGCTCGAGGACGCGCGCGTGGACTACGCCACCAACGGCCAGGGCGTGATCCAGCGCTACACCATCGGCGGGCGCGAGATGTGGTTCCGGGGCGCGGCCGACTTCGTGCGCGAGATCGAATACTGGCGCAGCCAGGTGCAGCAGGAGGAGGCGGCCGAGTCGGTTGCCCAGGGCCTGGGCAACCCGCGGCGCTACTTCGTGAGGTTCGGATGAGCCGCCTGGCCGCCCTGCGCGAGTTCATCTTCGGCGGCAAGCCCGCGGCAAGCGCGCAGGAACCGACGCCGGCCGGCAACCGCGTCGGCATGTCCGCCGCCCGCATGTACCACGCCGCCCAGGGCGGGCGCCTGACCGCCGGTTGGGCCTCGTCCAACAGCAGCGCCGACACCGAGCTGCTCGGCAGCCTGCAGAAACTGCGCGGGCGCTCGCGCGCGCTGGTGCGCGACGCCGGCTACGCCAAGCGGGCGAAGATCATCGTCGTCAACAACGTCGTCGGCAACGGCATCGGCATGCAGGCGCAGGTCAAGAACCAGCGCGGCAAGCTGCAGGCCAGGATCAACGCCGCGATCGAGGACGCCTGGTGCGAGTGGGCGCGCGGGTCCTCGTGCCACACCGGCGGGGTGCTGCACTTCCCCGACCTGGAGCGCCTGGCCATGGGCCAGGTGTTCGAGGCCGGCGAGGTGTTCATCCGCAAGCACGTGCGCCGCTTCGGCGACAGCAAGGTGCCGCTCGCGCTGGAGGTCATCGAGCCCGAGCGCATTGCCGAGGAGTACGTCGCGCCGCAGCTGAGCGACGGCAGCGAAGTGCGCATGGGCATCGAGATCGACGGCTTCTACCGTCCCGTCGCCTACTGGGTGCGCGAGCGCCACCCCGGCGACGTGCGCAGCAGCGCCTGGGCCACCGACCAGCTGGTGCGCGTGCCGGCCGAGCAGATGATCCACCTGCGCATCGTCGACCGCTGGCCGCAGACCCGCGGCGAGCCCTGGCTGCACGCCGTGGCGCGCCGGCTCAACGACATGGACGGCTACAGCGAGGCCGAGATCGTCGCCGCCCGCGGCGCGGCCGCCTACATGGCCTTCGTCAAGTCGCCGGACGCCAACCCGATGCCGGCCGACGGCACCGAGGAGGGCATGCAGACGCTGACCTTCGAGCCCGGCCTGGTCGAGCAGCTGCCCCCCGGCTGGGACATCGTGCTCAACAACCCCAACCGGCCCAACCCCAACATGGACCCCTTCATGCGGCTGATGCTGCGCGAAGTGGCCGCCGGGGTGGGCGTGAGCTACGAGAGCCTCTCGCGCGACTACTCGCAGAGCAACTACAGCAGCTCGCGCCTGGCCCTGCTCGACGACCGCGACCTGTGGCGCGTGCTGCAGGGCTGGTTTATCCGCACCTTCCGCGCCGAGCTGCACCGCGAGTGGCTGCGCCTGGCCGTGCCGGCCGGGGCCATTCCCGGCGTCTCGATCGAGGAATACCTCGCCGACAATCAGAAGTTCGAGGCCGTGCGCTACAAGCCGCGCGGCTGGAGCTGGGTGGATCCCACCAAGGAAGTCGAGGCCTACAAGCAGGCCGTGCGCTGCGGCTTCACCACCGTCAGCGACGTCATCGCGCAGACCGCCGGCGGCCAGGACATCGAGGACGTGCTCGACGTGCGCCGCGCCGAGCTCGACCTCATGGACGAGAAGGACCTGCACTTCGACACCGACCCGGCCGAAGTGCCGGAGAAGGGCAACCCCGCACCCAGCGCGACCGAGCCTGCCGCCGACGAAGGCGACCAGAGCGCCGGCGCGCGCGTGGTGCCACTGAGGAGCCAGGCATGAAGCTGACCCCGCTGGAGCGCAGCCTCGAGCTGCGTGCAGACGCCTACAACCCCGAGAAGCGCACCGTGCGCCTGTCGGTCTCCTCCGAGGCGCCGGTCGAGCGCTGGTTCGGCACCGAGATCCTCGACCACGACGCCGGCTCGGTGCGGCTGCAGCGCTTCAACAACGCCGCGAACGTCCTGTTCAACCACCGGATGGACGACGTCATCGGCGTCATCGAGAAGGCCTGGGTCGAGGACAAGCGCCTCATGGCCGAGATCCGCATCGCCAAGAGCACGCGCGGCGACGAGATCGCCGGGCTGATCGAGGACGGCATCCTGCGCAACGTCTCCGTTGGCTATCGCATCCACGAGATCGTCGAGAAGACCAAGTCGCAGGAATACCGCGCCACCGACTGGGAGCCCTACGAGCTCTCCATCGTCACCGTGCCGGCCGACCCATCGGTGGGCATCGGCCGCTCGGCCGGCGGCGAGGAAGTCGAGGTCACCGTCCGCAGCGAAGAAGTTCTCCCGCCGAAAGGCACCCCTGAAAGGAGTACCACGATGACCGATCCGGTCAAGCAGGACGCCCCGGCGGGCGCAGCCGCCGACGTGCAGGTGATCGACAACGAGACCGGCACCAAGCTCGAGCGCTCGCGCGTCAGCGCCCTGGTGCGCCTGGGCGAGCAGTACAAGATCGAGGCCGCCACCATCCGCAAGTGGATCGACGGCGACATGAGCGTCAGCGGCGCTGGCGACGAAGTCGTGCGCATCATGGAAGCCCGCAGCAAGCAGGAGGCGCAGTCGCCTGCCGCGCTGGGCATGTCCAAGCGCGAGGTGCAGGGCTACAGCTTCATGCGCGCCGTGCGCGCCGTGGCCGACAAGAACTGGAACGGCGCGGGCCTCGAGCTCGAAGCCCACCAGCAGATCGCCAAGCGCCTGAACACCACGCCCGACCCGAACAAGTTCTACGTCCCGCTCGACGTCCAGGAGCGCGCCGTGGATCCGGCCGCCGCCACCGCCGCGCTGATCCAGCGCCTGGGCGCCGGCGCCCTGCAGCGGGACCTCACCGTGGCCAGCGCCTCGGCCGGCGGCTACCTGGTCGGCACCGACAACCAGGGCTTTATCGAGCTGCTGCGCAACCGCGCGGCGTGTTTCCGCCTGGGCGCGCGCCGCCTCTCGGGCCTGGTCGGCAGTGTGACCATCCCGAAGCACACCGCCTCGGCCACCGCCGTGTGGCTGGCGAACGAGGCGAGCACCGCGACCGAGAGCACGCAGACGCTGGCCCAGGTCGCTCTGACGCCGAAGACCGTCGGCGCGTACACCGAGATCAGCCGCCAGCTCACCCTGCAGTCCTCGCCCTCGGCTGAGTCCATGGTCATGGCCGACCTCGCTGCCGTCGTGGCGATCGCCGTCGACCTGGCGGGCCTCGAGGGCTCCGGCTCCGGTGGCCAGCCCACCGGCATCTCCAACACCGGCAGCATCGGCAGCTTCACCGGCACCTCGCTGGCGGCCGCCGGCGTGCTCGATGCGCAGGCCGACGTGGCCGCGGCCAACATCATGCCGGTGCGTCCGGGCTACGTCACCACCCCGGCCGTGGCCGCGCTGCTCATGGCGCGCCCCGAGCTGCCCAGCACCGGCACCACCCGCCTGTGGCAGGGCAACCTGTGGGACGGCTCCATCTTCAGCCTGCCCGCCATGTCCACCCAGCAGCTCACCGCCGCCACCATGATCTTCGGCGACTGGGACAAGCTGGTCATCGGCGAGTGGGGCGTGCTCGAAGTCGAAGTCAACCCCTACGCCAACTTCCAGGCCGGCATCATCGGCATCCGCGCGATGTACTCGGTGGACGTGGCCGTGCGCTACGCCGGGGCCTTCTCGCGCGCCACCTCGATCACCTAACCGGCGCGGTGCTCACCACGCGCAATGCCGGCGCCCTCGTGCGGGGCGCCGGCGACCAAGGAGATCAGATGCCGCCTGCCGTTCCCCCCACGCTGCGAGTGCGAGTCGCGCGCAGCTTCTACCACCAGGGCCAGCCGCTCAAGGTCGGTGCAGAAGTCGACCTGCCGCGCCCCGTCGCCCTGGAAGCCATCGCAACCAACAAGGCGACGCGCGCCGACGCGCCGGCGCCCGCGGCAGCTGCGCCCAAGGCGAAGCCGGCCGACCCCAAGCCCGAAGGAGGCAAGGATGCTCAATAACTCCGCCCAGGCCGCCAGCGTCAGCATCCTGCTCAACCCGGCGTCCGCGGCCAACACCGCCGCTGCCACCAGCGGCTGGGTCGACGTGCGCGACGCCGAAGGCGACATCGAGTTCATCGTGCAGACCGGCGCCATCACCGGCGGCATCGTCTACACCATCGAGGACGCCACCGACGGCAGCGGCACCGGCGGCGCCGGCATCACCCCCAACGAGGGCGCCTTCGCCGCCGTGACCGCCAACACCGTGCAGAAGCGCACCATCAACGGCAGCGCCGTGCGCGGCTGGGTGCGGCTGGTGGGCACCATCACCACCGGCCCGGTGCTCGTGGGTGCCAGCCTGCAGCGCCACCCGAAGTACACCTAAGCCCGCGCCCCAGTGTTCACCGAGAGCCTCGCCGCCATGTTCGTGGACTTCGCCGACGCCGCAACCGTCGGCGCGGTCAGCGGCCGCGTCATCTTCGACCGCGAGACGCGCGATGCCCTCGGTGACCTGGCCCTGTCCGAGGAGCCGGCGGCCCTCATGCCGGCCACCACCTTCCCCAGCCTGGCCAGCGGCGACACCATCGTCATCACCGGGCGCGGCACCTACACCGTGCGCGAAGTGCGCCTGCTCGACGACGGCGCGCTCAAGCGCGCCACGCTGAGGAACGCATGACCTCTGCCGCCCACGACATCGTCACCGAGATCATTGCGATGCTCAGCAACCCCGAGCTCGACTCGGTGCCGGCGGCCTCGATCTTCCGCGACGTCATGGACGCGCGCACCAGCGGGCAGATGCCCTGCATCGCGGTCGAACTGGGCGACGAGGACGCACCGACGCGCAGCCTCATCGGCGTCAAGGACCGCAAGCTGCAGGTCGAGCTCACCGTGCTGGCCAAGGGCAGCGACCCCTACGGCCAGGCCGACGCCGCGATGGTCGAGTCGTTCAACCGGCTCATGTCCGCCTCGATGGACGGGGGCCTCACGCTCAACGGCCGCGCGCTGGACGTGCTCGAGGGCCCCACGCGGCGGCAGCGCGACGGCATGGCCGAGGACCTGGCGGCCGTCACCAAGACCTACATCGTCGAGTACCGAACGCTGGAGCGCTCGCTCGAGCCGCTGTGATCCCGCACCCAACCGTCTGTAAGGAGACAACGCGATGAGCGCAACCGACGTATTCGAGAATGGCCTGCTCAGCCTGATCTTCGAGAACGCCAACTACGCCAACGTGGGCGACGCCACCGGGCTGCGCGGCAGCACCACGGCTGGGTCGTTCTACATCAGCACGCACACCGCCAACCCGAACGAGACCGGCTCGCAGACCACCTCCGAATCCGCCTACGGCAGCTACGCGCGCCAGGCGGTGGCCCGCTCGACCGCGGGGTGGACGGTGGCCAGCGGCGTGGCCGACAACGACGCGGCGATCGCCTTCCCGCAGGCGACCAGCGGCTCGGAGACCGAGACCCACTTCGGCATCGGCTCGGCCAGCAGCGCCGCGGGCAACCTGTTCCTGTGGGGCGCGCTCACCGCCAGCCTGGCCGTGTCCACCGGCATCACGCCGCAGTTCGCCGCCGGCGCGCTCGACGTGTCGCTCGACTAGCGCACAGCCCCCACCACCGACAGCCAAGGAGAGCCACATGAAGGTACGACTGCTCAGGGACATGGTCGAGCGCATCGTGGGCGGGCCGGACGGCAAGCCCGTACCCGTGCTCAAGACCACCGTGCACAAGGGCCGCAACATCATCTGGGCCGAGGGCACGGAGATGGAGATGTCGGAGGCCAGCGCCCGCAAGTTCATCGAGCGCGGCGATGCCGAGCCGGTGCTCGGGGCGGAAGCGGAGGGCGAGCTCGAAGTCATCGCCGCGGCCGACGTCGGCGAGCTGAAGCTCTAGCACCGTGCTCATCAACCCCGGCCGCTATCCCGCCCCGCTGCTGCACAAGCAGCACATCGAGGTGCGCCGCGAGCACACCACGGTCGTGCTGCAGATCGGCAGCGGCGTGCTCAAGCTGCCCTACGGCGTGGCGATCGAGCTGGCGCAGTGGCTGCGGGTGCGCGGCAAGCAGGCCAAGCGCACGGTGCAGGACACCGCGCACTGGTCCGCGCTCGCGCTGCTCGACGACCTGGAGCTGCCCCCGCTGCACGCCGACGCCACGCCTGGCCAGCAGCGCCTGCACCGGCGCCTGCTGAGCTGGGCGCGGAGCATGTTCGGGCTCAAGCGCCGCGGCGTCAGCGTCGGGGTCAACGGCCAGCTCGTCGCGCTGCAGGTGGGCAACACCACCGTCCAGATGCCCTACGAGGCCGCCCTGCAGGTTTCGCAGTGGCTGCGCATCCACGGCCGCACCGCCAAGCGCATCGCCGGCGATCCCAGCCAGACCTGGGGCGTGCTCGCGACGCTCGAGGCGGTGCGGCACTGACCCATCCACCGTCTCACAGGAGACCCTCGCACATGATCGCCCGCATCCTCCTCGCCCTTGCGGCCGCAGTCGCCCTCGCACAACCCGCCCAGGCCGAGACCATCGGCTGGGATTACGGCTCGACCACCGGCATCGTCGGCTTCAAGCTCTACTGTGGCGACGCCAGCGGCAACCACGGCACCACGCCGGTGGCAACCGTCTCGGCCGCCTCCAAGACCGCCAGCGTCGCGCTGCCGGCCGCGAGCACGAAGTACTGCGTGGTCACCGCCTACACCGCCGCGAAGGAGTCCGCCAAGAGCAACGAGCTGCGCGTGGACGTCGCACCCGACGCCCCGACCAACCTGCGCCTTGCGCTGAGCCTCACGCTGGACGAGCGAGGTCGCATCATCAGCGCGCAGGTCGAGCGCATCGACAACGTGCTCACGGCGGTGCGCGGGCAATGACGCGGGTCCTGCTCGCGCTGCTGGTACTGCTGGCGGTCCCCGCATCCGCGGCGGACCGCTACGCGCGTCCGTCCTCCGACTGCGCGAACAACGGTGACGGCACCACGCTGGCGTGCGCGGCGTCCAGCGGCGCGGCGGGCGCGTACAAGGGCCTGCCCGCGACGCTCACCCGCGGGGACACCTACTACCTGGCCGACGGCAGCTACGGCTCGTACACCTTCGACGACAGCGAGTCGGGCACCACCGTCATCACGCTGACCAAGTGCACCAGCGCGCAGTCGGCGGTCACCGGCTACCTCTCCACCCTGTGCGACGGCCAGGCCGGATTCGGCAGCTGGACCTTCACCAAGGGCTACTACACGCTCAACGGCGTCAGCCGCAACGCCAGCAACTGGGGCGACAAGGCCGCCTACGGCCTGTCGACCTCGGGCGCGAGCTCGATCGACGACTTCGGCTCGGTGTTCTGCGCGGCGGGGCTGACCTTCCGCTACGCCAACTTCGGCGACCTCACCAACACCAGCTACAGCGGCAGCGAGCCCGACGAGGTCCTCAAGGGCTCGGGCTTCCGCTCCCCGTGCACCAACTGGACCCTCGAGTACAGCTACCTGCACAACGCCGCGCACTACTGCCTGTTCTGCGCCAACGGCTTCGACGGCGCGACCGTGCGCTACAACCGCTTCGCCTACGGCTGGGGCAAGGAAGCCATCCGCGGCCAGATCAACTTCAAGAACGGCACCATCGCCTTCAACCAGTTCCACAACGCCTGCGGCAATACCGGCGTGGGCGGCGAGGGCTGCACGGCCGAAATCGCCATCTGGGACGACTGCGCCAGCGGCGGCTGCGACAACAACAAGATCTACGGCAACACCTTCTTCCGCAACAACGGCGACGAGAACAGCGGCGGCACCATCGTCGTGGGCGGCAACGGCAGTTCGTGGGCCGGCAGCTCAGCGAGCAACACGCTCGTCTACAACAACACCATCGCCGGCATCTCCGGGTCCACCAACACCGGCGGCAACATCCTGGTCAACGGCGGCACCGGCAACACCTGCCGGAACAACCTGGGCTACAGCATCGCGGGCACCTTCACCGTCAGCTGCAACACCGCCTCGAACAACACCGAAGTCACCTCCGACCCGTTCGTGAGCTTCGCGACCGGCGACCTGCGCCTGTCGGGCGCCACGGCCGCCGGCACGTCGCTGTCCAGCCCCTACAACGTCGACATGACCGGTGCCACGCGCGGCGCGGACGGCACCTGGGATCTCGGCGCGTACGAGTACTCCGCTGGCGGCAGCGGTCCGCCGGCGCCCACCAACATCCGCATCATCGGGTCGATCGGGGCACCGTGAGCTTCCGGTCGTCGGCCATCGCATCGTCGAGCTCGGGGGGCAACCTCACCGCCACCCCCGCCGGCGTTGCCGCCCACGACTACCTGGGCGCGATCTGGGTTGCCGACGGCACGGCGGAGGCCCCGACCCCACCGGCGGGGTGGACCTTGCGGGTCACCGCCTCCGGCGGCGCGGATGGGCAGTGCTTCCGGTACTACGACAAGGACGACGCTTCGGGCTCCGACTCGTTCACCTTCACCTACGCCGGGGGCTCGCCATGCGTCCTGATCTGCGCGGCGTGGAGCGGGCGCGACAACGCCAACCCGCGAAGCACCACCCCGGTCACCACCGCATTCGCCGGCAGCAATGCGGGGCATCCGATCTCCTTCACCATCACCGGCATCAGCGCGACCGCAGGCGATGACATCGCGGTGTGGGCCTGCACCGACGATGCGAGTGGCGGCTCGCGCTGGACGTTCTCCACCATCTCTGGTTTCACCGAGCGCAACGACGGTGCCAACCAGGACTGGGCGAGCGGTGCGCTGCTGCAGACCCTGGACAACGCCGCTGGCGGCGCCACCGGCAACTTCTCGACCACCATCTCGGACTCCGGTGTGCACAGCGGCGACCGTGCCGCAATCGTCGTCGCCATCAAGGCCTCCAGCGGCGCTGCGGCCGCCTCCTTCCTGCCCCCGCCCACCAACCCGATGTCCCATCTTCTCGTGAGGTAGACCCATGGGCCGCAAGTACACCGTGCAGTTCAATGGCGTGGCGGTGACCGCGCAGCAGGACTTCTTCGAGCTGGTCGCGCCCGCCGACGCGGTGGTGGTCGTGCACGATATCCACCTCTCGCAGTCCACCGAGGTGGGCGATGCGCAGGAGGAGGGCCTGTCCATCCTGTGGAAGAGCGGCCAGACCACCTCGGGCAGCGGCGGCAGCGCGCCCACGGCGGCGCCCGTCGAGCTGGGCGATGCGGCCTTCGGCGGCACCACCGAGGTCAACAACACCACCAAGGCCAGCACCGGCACCATCGTCACGCACCACGCGTGGAACTGGAACGTGCGCATGCCCTTCGACGTCATCTTCACGCCGGAGACGCGGCCCGTTCTCTCGCCCAGCCGCCGCGCCACGCTCGAGCTCGGCACCACGCCGGCCGACTCGATCACCGTGAGCGGCTACATCACCTTCGAGGAGATCGGCGGCTAACATGTTCCGCCGGCCGTTCTTCCCCGCCTACTACCAGCGCGCGCCGTGGGTCCCCACGGTCGCGGCGGGGCCCAGCGCGATCGCGGGCACCTGCGCGCTCACCTTCGGCGCCGGCAGCTCCACGCTGCTCGCCACCGGTGCGCTGGCGGGGAGTGCGGCCAACGTCTTCGGTGCGGGCAGCAGCACCCTGCGCGGCACCGGCGCCCTGGCCGGCACGGCCGCGGAGATCTTCGCCGCGGGCAGCAGCACGCTGGTGGCCACTGGCGCGCTGGCGGGCAGCGCGGCGAACCTGTTCGGTGCCGGCAGCTCCACCCTCACCAGCGGCGGCAGCCTGGTGGGCAGCGCGGGCCTGCTGTTCGGCGCGGGCAGCAGCACCCTGCGCGGCACCGGAGCGCTCGCCGGCGCCGCGGCCGTCCAGTTCGGCGCGGGCAGCAGCAACCTGCAGGGCATCGCGCCCATCTACGGCTCGGACTGGATCATCACCCTGTCCTGGACCGCCGAGGGCACCGCGGCCGGCTACGACGTCGCCGAGGACGTCGACAGCGGCGACCCCTACGCCAACATCGTCGACGTCGGCAACGTCACCACCTACGACGTGGGCCCACTCTCGGCCGGCACGCACTACTTCAACGTGCGCTCCTACGATGGCGGCGGCGTGCGCGGCGCCTGGGGCACCGAGTACGTCGGCAACGTCAGCGGCCCGATCCAGTTCGGCGCCGGCAGCAGCACCCTGCGCGGCACCGGAGCGCTGGCCGGCACCGCGGCGGAAGTCTTCGGCGCCGGCAGCAGCACCCTCAGCGCGGTCGGCTCCGGTGCCACCAGCGGCACCTGCGCCCTGCAGTTCGGTGCGGGCAGCGCCACCCTCACCGCCGGCGGCGCGCTGGCGGGCCAGGCGGGTGTCCAGTTCGGCGCGGGCAGCAGCACCCTGCGCGGCGCCGGTGCGCTGGCCGGCGTCGCGGCTGACGTCTTCGGCGCAGGCAGCTCCACGCTCAGCACGGTGGGGTCCGGTGCCATGACCGGCAGCTGCACCCTCACCGTCGGCGCGGGCAGCTCCGTGCTGCGCGGCGATGGCAGCCTCGCCGGCAGTGCCGATGTCGTGTTCGACGACGGCGCCAGCATGCTGAGCGGGCAGGGCGCACTCGCAGGCGCCGGCGCGCTCGTCTTCGCCCCGCAGCTCACCCCGCCCAACCTGGGCGTATCCGCCGTGCTCGAGATCCTCTTCGAGCCGCGCGTGCTCGACATCCGCTACACCACCGCGCCCCAGCACCATGCCTGAAGGCTTCCTCATCTCCGCCGCCGGCGCCTGGATCCGCAAGGACCCGGACGCGCTGCTCTGGTACGGCATCGCACTCGACACCTGGCTGCCCGACGGCGCCACCCTGCAGAGCATCGCCTGGACCGTCCCGGCGGGGCTCACCAAGGTCAACCAGATGATCAACGCCGCGCCGCTCACCGTGGGCGATCGCACCTACGCCGCCAACACCGTTGGCCTGGTGCGCCTCTCCGGCGGTACGCATGGCAGCGACTACACCTGCGTCCTGCACTTTGTCACCAGCACCGGCGACGAGGACGAACGCAGCATCGTCGTCAAGGTGCGCAACCGGTAAGGACCCGTCATGCCCGACGAGCAGCAGATCCCCGAGCTCAACCCCCCGCACGGCGGCCGCTGGCTGCGCGACCCGGTCACCGGCGCGCTCACGCCGCTTCCCCCCACCGATGAGCCGGCGGCCCCGGCGGACGACAAGGAGTAAGCCATGGCACGCAACACCCGCAACGCCGCCATCCTGGCCAAGATCGAGAGCAGCTACGCCACCGACCCCACGCCCACCGGTGCGGCCAACGCCATCCTGGTGAGCAACCTGTCGGTCAACCCGCTCAATGCCAACAACGTCAACCGCGACCTCATCCGCAGCTACCTCGGCGGCAGCGAGCAGCTCGTGGGCACCGCCAACCTCGAGTGCAGCTTCGACGTCGAGCTGGCCGGCTCCTCGGGCGCCGGCACCGCCCCGCCGTGGGGCCCGCTGCTGCGCGCCTGCGGCTTCGGCGAGACCATCACCGCCGCCACGCGCGTGGACTACCTGCCGGTGTCCGCGAGCTTCGAGTCCGTCACCATCTACTACCACGACGACGGCGTGCTGCATAAGCTGCTCGGCGCGCGCGGCAACGTCGACATCATGATGGGCATCGGCGAGCGTCCGCTGCTCAAGTTCAAGTTCGTCGGCATCGACGGCGGCATCAGCGCCGTGGCCAACCCCTCGCTGACGCTCACCGCGTGGCAGAAGCCGCTGGTCGTCACCGACCCCAACACCGGCGACGTGACGCTGGGCTGCACCTACTCCGCCGGCGCGCTCTCGGGCGGCACCACCTACCCCTCGCGCGGGCTGGAGATCACCGGCGGGATCGACGCCAAGTACATCCCGCTGCTGGGCGGCGAGAGCGTGGACATCACCAACCGCGAGATCGCCGGCAAGGTCACCTTCGACCTCACCGCCGCGCAGGAAGTCACCTTCATGGGCACGGTGAAGGCCAACACCACCCAGGGCATCGGCGTGGTGCACGGCACCGCCGCCGGCAACATCATCGTCGTGCACGCCCCGGCCGTGCAGCTCATCAACCCGAAGAAGGAAGACGTCGACGGCCGCCGCATGATCGGCTACGACCTGCGCTTCGTGCCCAGCTCGGGCAATGACGAGCTGCGGATCTGCGTGAAGTAACCACTGCGTGAACTGACCAGGAGCGCGCATGTTCAAGCTGCAACCGGCCCCCACCTTCCGGGCCAAGGTCAAGATCCCGGTCCCGGGCAGCGCAAGCGTGCCGGTCGAGATCGAGTTCCGCCACAAGACCAAGTCCGCGCTGCAGGCCTACCTGGAGCGCGCCAAGACCGAGGAGAACGACCTGGCCTCGCTCGAGGAGATCATCGTCAGCTGGTCGGGGTTCGAGGCGGAGTACTCCCGCGAATTGCTGGCGCTGCTCATCGACGCCTTTCCCGGCGCGGCGGTGGCGATCGCGGCGGCGTACACCCGGGAACTGACGGACGCCCGCCTGGGAAACTGAAGGCCGCCGCGCGGCGGTGGAGCAGGGGAGGCAGCGATGCGCAGGCGGTGGAGGACGATCTCGCGGCATTCGGGCTGGTGGCCGAGGGACCTGTCGTCGCTGATGACAGCGTCGAGATCTGGCCGGAGAACTGGGTCGCCGTGCAGACGTTCGTACAGCTCTCCACCCAGTGGCGCCTGTCGCCCGGCGGCGAGCTGGTCGGCCTGGACTACGCCGCGATCCCCCCGGTCCTTGAGCTCACCTGTGTCGCGGCGGCCGATCGTCCCGACGTGTTTGCCGCGCTGCGTGTGATGGAACAGGCCGCGCTCAAGGAATTCGCCGATGGCTGACAACCAGCTCGTCGTCAACGTCCTGCTCAAGCTGCAGGACGAGGTCAGCCAGGGCATCAAGGCCACGCTGGACAAGTCCTCCGGCTACCTGGAGAGCTTCGGGCAGAAGGTCGACAAGGTCGGCGCTGGCCTCGAGTCCATCGGCAAGCGGGTCGGCGGCATAGGGGGCGCGGTACAGCTGGGCCTCTCGCGCCTGGACCTGGACATGGCCAGCGTTGCGCGCAACAGCGTCGAGGCGGAGAAGGCGCTGTACAGCGTCGCCACGACGGCCGGCAAGTCCGGCGCCGAGGCGCGCGCGTCAGTGCAGGAGTGGGCCGCGGCGGTCAACCAGATCTCCGTGGCCACCAACAAGTCGCAAGGCGAGGTCATCTCCGCCTTCCAGGACCTGGTCTCCAAGGGCATCAGCGACGCGGACGCCATCCGCATGCTCGAGCCGATCGGCAAAGCCGCTACTGCTGCCGGCGCACAGATCCGCGACATCGCCTCGGCCGCCAACGCCTCGTTCCAGAATCTCGGCATTGCACCCGACCAGCTCAGCAAGGCGCTCGACATCATGGCCGCGGCTGGCAAGAAGGGCGCTTTCGAGCTGCGCGACATGGCGCAGTACTTCGATGCGCTCACCGTCAAGAGCGCGCTGCTGGGCGATCGCGGAGAGAAGGCCCTGGGCAGCCTGGCCGCCGCCGCGCAGATCGCGCGCAAGGGTGCGGGCGATGCCAGCACCGCGGCCAACAACCTGGCCAACTTCCTCGACAAGCTTTCCGCGCCCGTTACCGCCAGGGCCTTCGAGAAGTTCGGCCTCAACCTGGCCGAGGAAGTGAAGAAGGGCCTGGCCAGCGGCGACCTCATCGGCTACATGGGCGAGCAGATCCAGCGCGTCACCCAAGGCGACGCCTCCAAGGTCTCGCAGCTCTTCGCCGACGTGCAGGCGAAGAACTTCATCGCCCCGCTGATCCAGAACCTCGAGGAGTACAAGCGCATCCGGGATCAAGCGCTAAGTTCCAGCGGCGTGGTGGACGAGGACTTCAAGACCGCCATGCAAAGCATGGCTGCGGTCCTCAACAAGCTCCAGATCGCCGGTCAAGCGGCCATCGGACAAAGCGATGTAATCAAGGGTCTGCTTGCCGGCCTGAAAGACCTCGCCGACTGGGCCGCCGCGCACCCGGACGTCATCGCGATGCTCGGCATCGGGAGCGCCGCCGCGGCCGTCGGCGGTGGGGTTCTGCTGGGGGTCGGCGCGGTGCTCCGGTCCATCAGCACCATCGTCACGGCGCTCTCCGGTCTCACGGCCTTCCTGGCGGCCAACCCGATCGTGCTTACCGTCCTGGGCGTCACGGCACTCGCCACGGCATCGGCCTATGCCGGATTCAAGTTCGGCGAGTTCATCAACGAGCAGATCAGCAAGGCGGCCGAGGCACTGACCGGTGTGAAGGGTGCGACGCTGGGCACCGCGCTGGCCGACCTGACCGACTGGATCGCCGAGAAGGCTCAGGAGATCCCCAAGGCCATCGGCAAGGCGTTCACCGACACCATCAAGTTCCTCAAGGACCTGCCGCGCCAGTTCATCGACATCGGCAAGAACATCATCCAGGGCCTGCTCGACGGCATCAAGGCCAAGGCCACCGAGGTCGTCGACGCGACGAAGAAGCTCGGCAGCGACGCCCTGCAGGCCATCAAGGACCTGCTGCGCATCCGCTCCCCGTCCGAGGCCATGGCCGAGATCGGCGAGCAGACCGTGGCCGGCTACGTCGAGGGCCTCTATCGCGGCATGCCGCAGGTCCAGGACGGCATCGCGCAGATGGCGAGCCTCGTCCAGTTCGGCGCCGCCTACGGCCAGACCCTGGGCGCGGCCAACGACGGCGGCTTCGGCGGCGGGGCGGTCGACGACGGCCGCGCGGCCTACTACGCCCAGGTCGAGGCCGCCGAGACCCAGCACCAGCAGAACATCTTCAGCATCCGCACCTTCTTCGAGTCGCAGAGCCTGGCCAACGCCACCCGCTACCGCCAGCTCAACCTCGACAGCATGGGCTTCTTCATGGGCCAGCTCGGCGCGCTGATGCAGACCAAGTCCAAGGCCATGTTCCAGATCGGCAAGGCCGGCGCGATCGGCGAGGCCATCATCGAGACCTACCTCGCCGCGCAGCGCGCCTACGCCGCCATGGCCGGCATCCCCATCGTCGGCCCGGCCTTGGCCGCGGCCGCGGCGGCGAGCGCCATTGCCGTGGGCATGGCGCGCGTGCAGGCCATCAAGAGCACCCAGTACGGCGGCGTGAGCGGCTCGCCCGTGCTCGCCAGCGGCGGCGCCTCGGGCCCGGTCGTGCCCAAGGGCAGCGCCACCGTGCCCTTCGACCAGGCCACCAACGGCCAGGGCACCCCGGCGCCGGCGCCGCGCGTGGTCAACATCACCATCAACGGCCGCTTCCTCGACGCGCAGACCGTGCGCGACGAGCTCATCCCGCAGCTCAACGAAGCCGCCGGCGACGGCGTGGTTATCAACGTCAGGCAGGCCGCGTGAGCAAGATCCTGAACCGCTTCGCCGATGGGGACGAGCAGCCGCTGGGCTACCTGTTCTGGTGCCCCGGCTGCGATGAGGCGCACGCAGTCTACGTGGAGGGCATGGCGCGGAGCGGTGCACGCTGGAGCTTCAACGGGGACGAGTTGCGCCCCACGTTCACGCCGTCGCTGCTGATCCAGTACGACCGGTACGAGCCGCCCGCGACAACTCCCGAACTGCGCAGTCAGATCCTCAGCGGGGAGATTGTGCAGACCAAGGTGCACCACGTCTGCCATTCGTTCATCCGCGATGGCCAAATCCTTTTTCTCGGCGACTGCACCCACGCGCTGGCCGGCCAGCTCGTGGCAATCCCGGAGTGGGAGGACTGACGCATGGCCAGCGCAGCGTCCCTCAATCTGACCGTGAAGCTCGACACCGGCCTGATGTACCCGAAGCTCGCCTGCATCCAGGAAGTGCTCGACGTCGCCACGCCGCCGCTGCACGTCGGCATTGCGATGGGCGCGCTGCGTGCGCTGTGCGAGATCGAGCGTCTGAGCGACGCAGCGCGGCGAGATCTCGGTCTGCGCGAGCCGGACTCGGTGCACGCCGTGCGCCTCGAATTGTCGGGTGCCTGACCCATGTCCACCGCCTACCCCAAGTTCTTCTACGACAACCGCCTCGACGACGCCGCGCCCACGGCCAGCACCACCGCCACCGGCTACGACGTCCTCAACCTGCGCGACTGGCGCCCCTACACCTGGTGGCAGCCCACCGCGCTGCCGGCCACCGTGACGGTGGACTGCGGCAGCAGCGTGGCGGCCGACTACTTCGCCCTGTACGGCCACAACTGCTTCACCCAGGGCAACACCGTCGAGCTGCGCAAGTCCACCGACAACTTCGCCGCCAACGACGTGCTGGTGGCCAGCAAGACCCCGACCGACGACAAGCCCTTCCTGGTCGAGTTCACCTCCGCGAGCTCGCGCTACTGGCGGCTCAAGTTCACCAGCGGCAGCGTGCCCAGCGTGGCGATCGCGGCCATCGGCGCGGCCTTCACCTTTCCGCGCCGGCTCGACCAGCCCTTCGACCCGCTGGTGCGCCGGGTGAAGGGCCAGGTCAACCGCAGCGAGGACGGCCACCCGCTGGGCAAGGTCATCGCGCACGAGACCTGGGAGCAGGAGATCTCCTTCGGCCTCATCGAGTGGGCGTGGCTGCGCAGCACCTGGGTGCCGGCGTGGAAGGCGCACCTGCGCGGCAGCCCGTTCCTGTTCGCCTGGGACGCCACCGACCACGCCGACGAGCTCTACCTGGTGCAGGCCGGCGATGCGTACGACACGCCGCACACGGTGGGGCCGTATGCGGAGCTGCGGGTGGGGGTGAGGGGGGTGGCGACCTGATGGGGCGCGAGTACTTCATCGACTTCAACCGCGGCAGCGATTCCAACGACGGGCTCACGGCCCCGTGGAAGAACGTCTCCAAGCTCGCAGGGTTCACGCTCACGGATGGCGACTGCGTGCTGTTCGCCAACGACAGCGTATGGGACATGACCTCGACGGTGGTGCAGGGGACGCTGTCGGGTCGCGTCACGTATTCCAACTATGACCCCGGTGGGGCGCCGACAAGTCGACCAACTCTCACTGTGCGTCGCACACTGGTGGCTGGTGACTGGACCTACGACGCCCCGAACAATGCCTGGTACTACGACATCGGCTACGACCCGGGATGGGGCAGCTTCGTCCTGCTGGGTGGTGACTGGGGCGTGCGGCAGGAGTCTGCGCTGCCACTGGCCACGGCCGACAAGCGCTGGATCAACTCGGGGACGAAGTTCTACGTCTACGCGCCGTCTGGCACAAACCCGACCGCCTACTACGGCTCGGTAGTGGTCGGTCCGCACTTTCGCGGGGCGCTGACCTTTTCGGACGACGGCAGCGAGGTCATCGTCGAGAACCTGCGCGGCGCGGACGGCGGTGCGCTGGTCAGCGTCTACAGCAGCACGAGCACGCGCAACTACACGCTGCGCAACCTGGAGTCCTACAACAGCGCGGTCGCGGTGTTCCTCAACTCGCAGACTGCTGGCACGCTGTCAGTGCTGGTGGACGGGCTGCATTCGGACCTGGGCATCAGCGCATTTCTGCACGCGCAGGAGACCGGTGGGCTGGGCTTTGGCGACTTCACCGTGCGCAATTGCGTCTTGTCTCGCGGCAACCGCGGCTATCCGCAGGGTGCGATCTATTCGCAGGTGCGAAAGCGCCACGTCATCGAGCACAACCGCATCCGCGACATCGCCTATGGCACGGCAGCGCACGCCAATGATGGCTGCGCGATCTACACCGAGGTGGGCTGTGACCAAGCGCTGGTCCGCTGGAACCGGATCGAGGACTGCCACCTGGCCCTGCAGGACAACTCGGGCCGCCGCGCCTCGTTCTTCGGCAACGTGATCCGCAACTGCTTCGCCGCGATTCGGTTGTCCGATTTCAGCAACGTCGGCTCGGTTGATCACGAGTTCGACCACAACACCATCATCAACGGCGGGACGGCGGTGGCGGCGCAGGGGCCGAACAGCGTGGCGGGCCATGGGTGGTATGCCGACGACACATCGCTGGCGGTGAAGATCCGCAACAACATCTTCCAGGGCAGCTCGGCCCAGCCGGCGATCGAGCTCGGCTCCGGCACCACCGGGACCATCGCCAACAACGCCTGGCACGGCTACGGCACGTTCGCGCTGCGGTACGACGGCGCCGCCAGCCCGATCACGGCGACCGGCACGCTGAACGTTAACCCACAGATCGACGCGAACTTCCGGCCACAGAATCCAGACCTGGTTGGCGCCGGCACCCCGCTGGCGGGCATCGACTTCTACGGCCGCCCCTACGAGTCCACCCCCACCATCGGCGCCGTCGAATACGCCGACCCGCGCGCCTACGCCCGCAGCCGGCACGAGCGCAAGGCCGCCGTCGTCGTGGAGATCGACCTCGACCGCTGCGAGAACACCTACGGCACCGCCCCGTGCACCGCCTCGGGCGGCACCAAGTGCTACAACACCTTCAGCACCTGCCAGGACACGGCCAACTTCACGCGCGGGACGCACACCTACCGCTTCTGCAACCGCGGCATGCCGCTGCCCCCGGGCGAGCTGGTGCGGCCCTACATCGACCGCGCGGACGGGGCGGTGACCGTCATCGACCCGGAGGCGGGGCTGGCCCGGCGCGGCACGCTCAAGCTGGGGATGGTGGACGAGACCGACTCCGACCTGGAGCAGGACCCCTACACCAGCACGCGCGCCTCGGCCGCGCAGGGCAGCTTCTGGTCGCGGCTGATCGCGCGCAATCCCAACATGGCCGGGCGCCCGGTGCGGGTGCGCCGCGGCTACGTGGTGGAGCCGTGGGACTGGAACACGTTCCTGGACGAGCGCTACATCATCGAGAAGGTGGACGGCCCCGACCGCGACGGGGTGGACATCACGCTCAAGGACCCGATCAAGCTGGTGGACCGCACCAAGGTGCCGGTGGCCACCGACGGCAAGATCACCGCCGCGCTGGCCGACTACGCGCACCGCGGGCTGGTGCAGGGCGCCACCTCCACCACGGTGGTGCTCGAGGGCGAGGCCTCCAGCACCGACGACGCCTACAACGGCATGGAGGTCTACATCGTCTCCAGCCAGGGCGCCGGCCAGCGCCGCACGATCACCGACTACGTGGGCGAGACGCGCACGGCCACGGTGGCGGCCTGGGCGGTGACGCCGGGCACCTCGAGCACCTACGAGGTGAGCGCGCTGTCGCTGACGGTGACCGCCGGCAAGGGCGCGCAGTACGCCGACCCGGCCACCTCGGGCAAGCGCGAGTTCGTGCGCCTGGGCGAGGAGGTGATCGAGTACACCGCGCTCACCAGCGACACGCTGTCGTGGCCCAGCAGCGATTCGCGCGCGCAGTTCGGCACCACGCGCAAGGCGCACAACGTGGACACCGGGGTGCAGCAGTGCCGCGCGTTCATCGACGAGCCGGTGACCGACGTGCTGCAGGCGATCCTGACCGAGGGCGGGCTGGACGCGGCCAACCTGGACACCGACTCCTTCACCGACGCCGAGCCCGAATGGTACGGCCCGGCCTACTACGTGACCGCGGTGATCTCCGAGCCCGAGCAGCCCTCCGACCTGCTGGCCGAGCTGCTACCGCAGGTGGGCGCGGTGATCTGGTGGAACCTGCAGACGCAGAAGGCGGTGTTCAAGCCGATCGTGCCGGCGCTGGGCACGCCGGTGGAATGGACCGACGCGGCCCACCTGGTGGAGGACAGCGTGAGCGTGGACGCGCTGGAGGACCTGCGGCTGACCCGCGCGGCGATCTACTACGCGCAGGCCAACGCCACCAGCAACCGGCGCGAGGCGAAGAACTTCGCCCTGGGCGAGATCTACATCGACACCAGCGCGGAGAGCGAGAACGAGTACGGCGACCGCCGCGACAAGGTGACCTACTCGCGCTGGTTCGGCGAGGCCAACGGCATCGCCATGCGCACCTGGGTGAGCCGCCAGCTCACCGCGCTGCGCGCGGCCCCGCGGCGGCTCAAGCTGCGGCTCGACCCCAAGGACTACGCCACGCTCGCCGGCGAGCTGGTGGACATCACCACCCGGCGCCTGGCCGACACCACCGGCGCGGCCAAGACCACGCGCTGCCTGGTGACCAAGGTGGACGACCGCGGCACGCACATCGAGGTCGAGGCCCGCACCACCGGCTTCGACCGCAACTACGGCTTCATCGCCCCGGACGGCACCGCCGACCATCCCACCGACACCGTCTACGCGCACGTCACCGAGAACACCGGGCTGATGGGCGACGGCTCGGACGGCACTCTGATCATCTGACCATGACGACCGACGCGCAGCAGGCAGGCAGTTCCCCCTCTCCCCTCGCGGGAGAGGGCCCCCGCCTTTCCCCCTCTCCCCTTGCGGGAGAGGGCCGGGGTGAGGGGGGGTCTCCCGCGCCCCGCGAAGTCACCATCCCGCGCCAGATCGTCGTGCGCTGCCCGCTGCAGCGCTTCGATCTGCGCCGCGCGCACCAGTGCGACGGCTGCCCGCACTTCGCCGGCCTGGCCGAGGCCCCGGCGCGGCCCGACGCCGGGTTCCACGAGCGCTTCCAGGTGCGCTGCGCCTACCCCACCGACCGCACGCTTTTCCGGCTGAGAGACTGAAAGCGCCATGCGTCTCCTCTCGCCTCTCGCCTCTCGCCGCTAGCCTGGAGCAACGCGACCCATGACCGCCATCACCAAGAGCTGGACCAGCGTCGCCGACGCGGCGATCGACCCCGACAGCCCGATCACCACCTCGCTGATGACCGCGCTGCGCGACAACGACATCTACCTGCGCGAGTGGCTCGGGGCCAGCTTCTACGCCGGCGCCGTGCAGGACCACAACCACGACGGCAGCAACTCCGCCCGCGTGGACGTCGGGCCCAACCTGGTGCGCAACCCCAGCTTCGAGGACGGCAGCGCCGGCTGGACGCTCACCAACTACACCGGCGGCAGCAACGCCATCTCCACCAGCCAGCGCCGCCACGGCGCCAAGTCGCTGGCCTTCACCAGCACCAGCACCGCCAACGGCGGGGGCGAGGCCATCACCAACGAGTACATCCCCGTGGCCGAGGGGCAGGCCTACAGCTTCTCCGCCTGGGTGCTGGCCAGCACCGCCAACGTCAGCAGCAAGGTGCAGGTGGTGTACTACGATGCCGCGCAGTCCTCCCTGAGCACGGTGGACCTCTACACCGCCACCAACACCGGCACCAGCTGGGCGCGCCAGACCGCGCAGGACACCGCCCCGGCCAGCGCGCGCTACGCCCGGGTCAAGGTCATCGGCGGGGTGCCCGGCTCGGGCAGCGCGACCGGCACGATCTACTTCGACCATCTCACGATGGTGCCCTCGCTCTACCAGCTGGGCATCGAGGCCTCGGCCGTGGGCCGCACGCAGCTCAAGACGACCACCGGCAGCGGCAGCGTCACGGTGAACACCGGCACCAACAACACCTACACCCTGGCCGGCGGCAGCTACGCCTGGTGGACGGCATCGGCCCAGTCCAACGCCGGGGGCAGCATCTCCTGGGGCGGCAACACCGACACCGCCTCCGGCGTGATCGGCCTGTTCAACTACAGCGGCACCAACTTCGCCTGGTACGTCGACGAGCGCTACGTGCAGGCCAGCCCGCCCTACGACCTGGGCAACGGCGAGGTGCCCCTGTTCGTGTGGGCCCTGGTGGACGGGGCCGGCAACGTCGTGGGCACCCAGGTGGCGCCCGACCCCACCTGGGCCTACCACGGCCCCACCGACATCACCCCGCAGTTCTGGCGCGGCGGGCGACCCTTCCGCCGCTACGCGCAGGTCAACGGCCAGGCGCTGGGCGCGGCCATGAAGAACCGCGACACCCTCGCCGCCATCGCCGCCGGCGACGTGGACATCACCTGGGTCGAGCGCGAGATCACCCAGGCGGTCAAGAACGCCGACATGGGGCTGTGCCCGCACCCCTTCTTCAACGGCGACACCGCCGGCTGCAGCGTGATCCTGCTCGACCCCGTGGGCGCCCTGTGCGAGCGCCTGCAGGCCATCCAGATCGACCAGGGCGCGCGCGCCGTGCGTGACCTGCTCACCGCCGGCCACCTGCGGCTGGACAACAGCCCGCTGGACGCCACCACCCCGCCCGGCGTGCAGGCCGTGCGGGCCCGTTTCCTCAACACGAAAGGAGCCTGAGCATGACGCCGCTGCGCCGCTGGTTTGCCCCCTCTCCCCTTGCGGGAGAGGGCCGGGGTGAGGGGTACATCGTGTGGGCCCTGCTCGCCATCCTCCTGGCCGCCCTCACCCTCTCCGCCTGCCACGGCGGCGGCAGCAGCAACCCCGCCCCGAAAGCCCGCGTGAGCTGCGCCGACGCCCGCAACCCCGCCCAGGCCGCCCGCTGCATCGCCCCGCGCGCCAGCCTGCTCGACTGGATCCTGCCCTCCGCCCACGCCGTGCTCAACTTCCAGCGCGGCGAGATCCACCGCGGGGAACAAGTCCTGGGCGAGCTCTCCGTCACCAGCCCCATCGACTTCACCGGCGAGGTCGAGGCCCGCTTCGACGCCGGCTGCGGTGGCGAGGCGCAGTGGATCATCCTGCAGCGCCAGCCCATCAGCGTCACCGCCGGCCAGACCGTCACCCTGTCCGCCAGCGGCACCTGCGGCGACATGCCCCTGGGCCCGCGCACCCTCACAGTCACCGCGTGGAAGCAGGACGGCAGCGTGCTCGACCAGGCCGTGGTCAGCTTCACGCTGGTGGAGTAGGGCGGTGGATGAACGGCGAGCCGTCAACGCCATGATCGAGGCCCGCCTGCTGGCCCTGGAAGCCGGGCAGGCCGACATCCGCGCCAAGCTCGACGCCCTGGACGAGATCCGCACCATCATCGTCGAGGGGCGCATGGCCTTCACCTTCGCCGCCCGGGTGGCGCGGGGCGCGCAGATCTTCCTGCGCGGCTTGCTGCTGCTCACACTGCCCGGCCTGCTGCTGGTCATGCTCTACGTCGCCATCGTCAACGACGGCCACCCGCCCGCCTGGGTCAAGGAGTGGGTCGGCATGTTCAAGTGAGGAGAGTGCCATGATCCAACGCCTGCTCCAGCTCGCCACCATCGCCGCCGCCATCGGTCTCGTCGCCTGGGGCGCCGGCATCATGTCCCGCTGCGCGGCGGCCGCCGACCTCGCCCAGGACCAGGCCGCCGTCATCTACGCCATCGCCTACGCCCACGTCGGCGGCGCCCTGCCCCAGCAGCCCCCCACCATCCACCTCGTCGACCGCACCCGCCTGCAGCAGCTCGCCTGCAACGGCGGCAACTGCCCCGCGCGCGGCTTCCAGCGCGGGCAGGACGTCTACATCGACGCCGCGCTCGACTTCACCAAGCCCGCCGACGCCGGCGTCCTCCTGCACGAAGTCGTCCACTTCCTCCAGTTCGCCCGCTGGGGCCCCGCGCAGGACTGCCTCGACTGGATCGCCCGCGAGCGCCAGGCCTACACCATCCAGGCCTACGAGCTCGAACGCATGGGCGCGGACACCGCCGCCGTGCTGTCGGTCGCTCGCAGCGTGGGGTGCGGGTGATGATCACCGCCGACCAGCTCGCCCTGATCATGCCGCAGGCCCAGGCGGTGCGGCGCCGTGAGTGCCTGCCCTCGCTCAACGCCGCCATGGAGGAGTTCGGCATCCTCACCGCCTGGCGCACCGCCGCCTTCCTCGCGCAAATCGCCCACGAGAGCGGCCAGCTCACCTTCATGGCCGAGATATGGGGCCCCACCGCCCAGCAGCGCCGCTACGAGCCGCCGTCCGACCTGGCCACCCGGCTGGGCAACAGCGAGCCCGGCGACGGCCTGCGCTTCAAGGGCAGGGGCTTCCTGCAGATCACCGGCCGCAGCAACTACGCCGCCTGCAGCGTGGCCCTGTTCGGTGCCGCCGGTGTGCTGCTCGGCCGCCCCGAGCTGCTCGAGGGTGCCGATGCGGCGGCCCGCTCCGCGGGGTGGTTCTGGTCCCGGCGGGGCCTGAACGAGCTGGCCGATGCCGGCCGCTCCGGCTTCAAGGAGATCACCAAGCGCATGAACGGCGGCTACAACGGCCTGCTCGAGCGCGAGCTGTTCTACGACCGCGCGCTCAAGGCATTGCGGCTGGGCGCGCCTGCCGCCGACCCCGTCCCCTCTCCCCTTGCGGGAGAGGGCTAGGGTGAGGGGTACAACCGAGAGGAGCACTCCATGACCGCCATGCGCAACATCCTCGCCCTCGTCATCGTCGTCGGCTTCCTCGCCGTCGTCGCTGCCACCCTGTTCGCCGTCGAGATCCGCGACAACCCCACCATGCTCATGATGCTCGGCACGCTCTCCACCGCATTCGGCATGGTCATGCAGTGGCACTTCGGATCCAGCAGCGGCAGCGAGCGCAAGAGCGACCTGCTCGCCCGCACCCCGCCCATCGCCGACCCCGCAACCCCGGAGAAACCCGCCCCATGAAACCCCGCACCTACCTCATCTGCAGCGCCCTGGTGGGCCTGCTCGCCCTCCTGCTCGCCGCCTGCGCCGGCGGCCCCCCGCGCGAGTCCCCCATCAACCCCTACGTCGACGGCCCCGGCATCATCGCCCAGGCCAACTACGCCATCGGCGACGCCGTGGCCACCGGCGCCATCAGCACCAGGCGCGCGAAGCAACTCGCCGCGATCGCCGACTCGGCCGACCAGTACATCGCACTCGCCCGCGCCGCCGCCCAGGCCGGCAACGTCACCGGCGAGCAGCTCGACCTGCAGAAAGCGCGCGACGCCCTGCTGCAGCTCAAGACCTTCACCCAGGAGCGCAAATGACCACCGCCGCCGCCATCAGCATCCTCGACAAGAGCACCACCCTAGCCCTCGTGCTGGTGAACCTGGCACTGCGCCACCAGGCCCTCAACCCGGAAGTCGTGGCGATCGCCGACGCGATGTGGAAGGAAGGCCGCGCGCTGCCCAACGCCGAGGAACAGGCGCGGCTCGACGCGATGGTGCAGGCCAGCGTGGCCTACCGGGACGGGGAGATCGCCAAAGCGGAAAGCTTGCTCGACGCAAGGACCGTGCGTGATCACCTGATCCCGGCACTCAACGAAGCTGCTGGTTACGACAGTCCTGAGGCGCTGGAGCCGCCGTCGAAGCCTCCGCCGAATTCGGCGCGATAGTCTTTCAGGACGATGCCAGGGGTTTCTCCGCGGACGGTCGTCGGCTTGACTTGGACGACCTTCCCGCTCCGCAGGCGGCGGAGATGACCGCGCCGCAAATGTGTCCGCGGTGAAGCATGAGTGCCGCCCAGCGAGTCAGTTGTGGAGGAGGGCGGAGTCCTAAGAATCAGAGTCCAATACGAGAACAAAGGGGCCTTACCCCTTCGCGCGCGGGCCTTTTGTAGCGGGGCGTCCGGATGAACTTCAGCAAGCGCTGCATGGGGTGAGTGAAGGGCTCCGAGGAATCTTGAGAGGAGCCCATCAACCACTAGCGCCTCATCGTCGCCTTCAAAAATATCCGTCGTGTCGGTTGGGCTAGCGAGGTCGGTGCCTTCCGCGCCAAAGCGGATGCCGCGCAGAGTCCAGTGCTCCTGAGTCTGGATCCGACGATGCGCTGCAAGCGCAAGTGAATCTGTAGTCGCGCCGCGCCGGAAGATCGCGGTTTGCATGCCCCCAACCGCATTTGGCGCTGCGAGCACGCCCCAGAGGCCATGATCTGATAGCGTGACCTCAAACCAGCACACCTCGTAGGGAAACAAATTGGAATCGTTGGCCGGCATGGCGTCGAGGACGTGCGCGTCCCCCATGTCGAAACAAATGGCAGATCTCGCGATCTCCCCCAGGCCTCGTAGGCACTTCCGAAAGGCTAGTTCAAAAACGGCAGGCCCTTGCGAGATCAGTCCCACCTCGAACGCTTCCAAAAAATGATGAAGGTGATTCATCCGTACGTCCTCATCCGAGCGGCCAACGCTTAAGCGGATTGCTGTGAGAGAGGGTGCTGCGGAACAGATAGCCCCATCGCTGAGGCGGCGGCACAATGGGCCGGAGAGTCCTGCGCCAACGCCGCCGTAGCAGATATCGATCAGTCCAGCGGCGTACCCCGGTGGCCATGTGGAGCCTGTAAGTCCAGCCGTGCGTTTCGCAGATGCGGCATGCGCTCATCGGCACCCAATCCGCTCCCAGCGATCCTTCGCCTTCGCGTCCTCGACAGTCTGCCACTGCATGTTCTCGACCGCATCCGCCCCGCCGCACGCCAGCGGCTTGATGTGATCCACCACCCAGCCCGGGCAGGCGCCCGACCGCTTGCCCGTGGCCGGGCAGGGCTGCTGCTGCTGGAACGCCTGGCGCACCGCGCGGCTGCGCTGTCCCTTCGCCGGTGCTTCCGGCTCCGCGGCGCAGCCGGCGATCGACACGGCAAGCAGTACGGCCGCGATCGCGGCCACTGGGTGAGTCATGGGTGAGTTTCCTGGCGTCGTCCAGCGCTGTCCTGCGCAGCGACGAATGCTACGGGCGCGCGTCGCATTGTAGGATCAATGACATACGCCCGGCGCCAGACCTACGAACCAAGGGGTCGGGCGTTCGAATCGCTCCGGGCGCGCCAAACATCAAGTACTTACAGCCGGTGCCAGCCGGCTGTTTGTTTTTCGGGTGACCGCTGGATGAATTTACTCACCCAGCCACCCGCAGCAGCGTCACCCCCCTCGACTCCTCGATCCGGTTGACCGCCTCCAGCAGCTCGGAGATCTCCGCGGCCGAGTAGTGCGTGGTGATGTCGCCGTTGGTGTGTCCCAGCAGCACCTGGCGCGTCTCGTAGGGCACGCGCGCGGCCCGCAGGCGCCGACCGAAGGTGTGCTTCAGGTCGTGCACGCGGACGTTGCGCAAGCCCCACGGGGCCTCGCGCTGGTGTTGCTTGAAGTACTCCTTGGCCGCCTCCCGGCGGGCAGTGTCCCATGCGCTGTTGTTCATCCTCGCGATGGGGTGCTTCTTGTCCTTCGCCCCGTAGACAAACACGAAGTCGCGGTGCTCGCCCCGGCACTCGTCCACAATGCGGGCCGCTACCCGCCCCAGCACCACCAGGCGGTCCTCGCCGTTCTTCACCCCGCTGCGATCGGTGCGACCACCGAACCCCGCAGGGATGACGAACACGCTGGTGCCCAGCTCGGGGACGCGTTGCTCCCACTCCCAGCGCAGCTTGCAGACTTCCTGCTCGCGGCAGCCGGTGTACAGCTTGAACAGCGCCATGCGGGCCAGGTGCTTCGGCAGCGCGGCGAGCAGCAGTCGTTGCTCGTCCCACGAAAGCGGGTAAGGCTTGCGTGGATCGAGCTCCGGCATGCTGATCACCGGTGCGGCCGGCAGCCAGGTGCGTCCCGTCTCGTCGCGGTACTTTCCCGCGCAGAGCCGCAGCACACGGCGGACGACTTCCAGCTCGCGCTTCAGCGTGGTGGGGCTGACCTGGTCGACCTCGAGGCGCTGCCGCTTGTACGGCTCCAGCGTCTCGTCGAAGACCCGGTCCAGCGGCAGGGCGCCGATCCAGTCGTCCAGCGTCTCGACGTGGATGGCGATCGCGTCGCTGCTCGCCTTGTGGGCGACCTCCCTCAAGTACCTTGCTGCTGCCTCGCGGAAAGTGCGTCCGCCACCTGCAGGGCTAAGCTTTGCCCGCTGGATCTTCTCGCTCGCTTCGGCGAGGCGCTGTTCGGCGTCGGCCTGGGAGACTGCCCCGAGCCGCAGCTTGATGCGCTGGCCGTGGACGAGCTTGTCGATCGTGCGGTTGCCGGCGTCGTCGACCTGGATGCCGGCGGTTCTTGTTCGCGCCATGGTGAAACCTCCCGCGGCGCGCGCCCGTAGCGCGCCTTATATTCCTCCAACACCGTGTCGAGCTCAAGCCGGTCGTAGGCGATGCCCTGCACGCCGATCGAGATCTCGGTGAGGTTCGGCCGAATGATGCTGTCGAAGCGGTTGCGGTCCATGCCGCAGTAGCCGGGCGCGTCGCGCTGGCGGAGGAAGCGGGGGAGGATGGTCACTGGTCGATCGACGCGAGGATGGTGGGGAAGGTCCGGCCCTCCGCCTGGTGCCGGGCGATCGCCTCGGCGAACGTAATCATCTCGCCATCCGGGTCGTCCTCGCTCTCGCCGGTGCACATCAGCTGGCCGACGCTGACCGGACGAACCTCATCAACGTCCTCATCCGTGATTACCCGCCGATACCACTCCTGCGCGGCCTCGAGGGACTCCGCAGCGACGAAGTCGCACTCCTGGAACTGCCACACCGATATGGTCACAGCGCCCCCGCGTTGTCGGCGATCATCATGGCGAAGTTCGCCACGTCGACGGCCTCGTCCAGCACGGCGGCCGGGCTGGCGATCTGCGCTTCCAGCTCGAGCACGTCGACCTGATTCTGCAGCTCGTAGGTTTCGTGGCGCAGCCGCTGCAGCAGGTGGGTATATGGCATGCCGATCCAGCCTCGCCGCCCACGCTCGTCGCGCGCCTTGAGCTTGGCCTCCATGGCCAGGGCGAAGGCGATAACCTGGGGGCGGGCGGCGCACAGGGCGCGGATGGTCTTCTGCAGCTCGGCGATGTGCTGCGCCTGGTTGGCAGGGATCTCGTCCACAGCCTCGATACAGTTGCGAGATGCGCCGCCGCCCACCAGCATCACCGTCTGGCCATGCGGACGAGTCGGCGCCGACGTGGGGCAATCCGGGCACTGACCCTGCACGAGCGCGCCGCAGCATTGAGTTCTCACTCACAACCTCCCGTAATGCGTCCACGCCCCGCGGGCGTAGAGCGCGGTGTAGATCAGCGACAGGGCGAAGATGCCCCACTGTTCGCCGGTGAAGGTGCTGGCCAGCCAGGCGGGCTGGCCGAGCAGGCCGACCACGCAGCCGATGAAGCGCGTGCGGTTGACGGGGCTGGTGAGGCAGGCGATCGCGATCACCGAGCAGCCGAACAGCCAGAGTTGCAGGGCGATCACGCCTTGCGCTCCCGCAGCCCGAGCTGGCTGACCTTCATGCTGCCGAGCCAGCGGCCGCGCTTGCTGTGGTCGCGCTTGCGGCGCTCCTTCGGCGGGAGCTTGACCTTGATCCCGGGGAACGCAGGGCGGTCGAGAACGACTGCGGCACCGGGCAGGCCCATCATCGCCGCGGCGGCAATCAGCGACTTCATTCCGTTGGAAGCCATCGTCACTCCTCCACCTCCGCCGCCTTGCGCTTCTTCTTCGCCGGCGCCTTCTCCACCGTGCCGACCTTCGCGTCGTGCTCGGCCAGGGCCTGGGCGCGGATGGCCTCGGCGTCGATCCCCAGGCGCGCGGCGGTGATCGGCGCGATGTCGTCCTTGCCGTAGTTGTAGTCCTCGTCGAGCAGGGCGGTGTCGATCATCAGACGCACCAGCTCCTCCGCGCTCATCTGGCGCAGGCGCTCCGTGCGCCACTGCTGGAACTCCGCGCCCCAGGTGGGCTTGCTCTCGGGCAGGCCCCACAGCTGCCACACCGTGGAGGGGTCGTTGAACATCTCGGTCATGGCCAGCGCGATCATCTCGAAGTCCTCGCGCGCGAAGCCGGCCTCGCGCTGGTAGCGCTGGCGGATGGCCTCGACCACGGCGGTGCGGGCGATGCGCTCGCGCGCGTCGTCGGCGTCGCGGGCCTTGGCCTCGGCGACGTAGTCGCGCGGCTTCTCCGCCTTCTTCACCGCCGGCAGCTTGATCTTGAGCGACTTGGCCACCAGCGCCACGGCCGTGCGGGCGGCGACATCCACGAGCTTGCCGGTGTCCTTCTCCTGCGCGGCGGCGATCGCCACCTCGGCGCCGGAGGCCTTGATCAGCTCGCGCCAGGTGCGCTTCTCGCCGTCCTGCTGGCACGCGTCGTCCAGCCGCACCCAGTCGGGGTCGGGGTAGTTGGTGCTCGCGGCGAGCACGCGCGCGGACTCCTTCGCGCCGAGCACGGTGACGCCCTTGGCCTCGGCCTCGTCGCGCAGCCGGCGCGCCCAGGCCTTGCGCTTGTCGGCGTGGCAGCCGGGGTCGGTGCACACGTTTGGATCCTCGACCTCGTGGAACAGGTCGCAGGCGTTGCCGCTGCGCTTGGGGCAGCCGCCGCAGGTGCCGGCCTCCTCGATGAGGTCGGAGGGGTCCTTCTTCCACCACGGCGCCTCGCGCAGGCGCAGCATGTAGGTGTCGCGCACGTGCTCCTGCGCCTCGCGGAAGGACATCATCTGCCAGTGCGGCGGTCGCCGGCCGGCGATCTCCTGCGCGGCCTGCAGCTGCAGCTTGGGCGTGGGGATGCGCGAGACGAGCAGCAGGTGCGAGGCGGAGAGCTCGACGTCCTCCTCGCTGGCCAGCCAGTCGAGCACGTCCTGGTGCAGCTCGGTGAGCTTGAGCCGGCCGAAGACGTAGCTGCGCGACTTGCCGATCTCCTCGGCGATCTGCTCCGCGGTGTAGTGGAAGTGCTCGACGAGCAGCTTGTAGCCCGCGGCTTCCTCGTGCGGGTTGACGTCCTCGCGCTGCAGGTTCTCGATGCACTGGAGCTTGACGACCTCGTGGTCGCTGAGGTCGCGCACGATGGCGGGCACGGTGTCGAGCGCGGCGATCTGCGCGGCGCGCCAGCGGCGCTCGCCGGCCACGATCTCGAAGCGGCCGCTGGTGAACGAGGGCCGCACGAGCACCGGCGAGAGCACGCCGACCTGGCGGATGCTGGCGGCGAGGTCGTCGAGCGAGGACTGGGTGAAGGTCTTGCGCGGGTTGGTGGCGCTGGGGTCGAGCAGGTGCACCTGCAGAAGCTGCAGGCGCGGGGCGGCGCGGTCGGGGGTGATCATGATGGCCTGGTCGTTATGGTTGGGGGAGCCTGCTCCGGCGCCGGCGACTGCTGCCGAGGATCTGAGGTTTTACGTGCCGCATCCTTGCGTGTTGCATGCGAGCGGCACCAGGCATTGAAGGGGTGGACGGCGGCAGGCTGGCACACGAAGTCCGTTGATGGGTTCCGAAAGCTTCCCGACCTTTCCTCGCGAGATACTTGGCGATCTGCCGTTTCGGATTACCACGCCGCGCCGTCCGTTGAAAGGGTGGACAGCCACTGCATCTCCTCCCTGCACTAGACCCTCTTGCGAAGGCCCAGACGTTGCCGGGAACGGGCTGCAGTCGAGGCATGCAGGGCTGTCCATTGATCGTTACCGTGTGCTCGCCACCCACGCCCGCACCCGCGGCCCTACTTCGAGGTGTGTGCCGTGGGGCAGGCCGGAGATCCGCACGAAGGCGCGCTGCTGCTGGGGCGCGTTGATGCCGATGTGCACACGCGGCACCGGGTAGGCGAGCCGTGCCCGCACCCACGCATGCCGCTGTGCACGCGTCTGCAGGTGCGAGAGCCGCCGCGCCTTGAGCAGCAGCACGCGCACCATCGAGAGAAGTTGCCGGGTCACGAGCCGCGGATTGGCGGAGGCACCTACCGCGGACAGGCTCGCCCCGGCTGCCGGCGTTATGCGCTGCTGTTGTTCGCCGCGTGAGCCGCCGGGCAGGTCTCCGGCGGGTGCGGCTGGTGAAGCGGCTTGCGCCGCAAGGACAGCGGGCGCCACGTCCGGCTGACGCACCCGCAGGCGTTGAACTCTGGCGCTCATGGCTGGACCCGGTCGCTGTCGGCAGCGAGTCCGGCCTCGGTCATGAGGTAATCGAGCACGCTGTCGTCGGCGCGCTTGGTGTGCAGGTAGTCGACCAGCACGCGCTGCGCCTCGGTGATGCGGCGATCGGCGGGGCGGTGCACGGTGACGGCGGTGCTGGCCTGGCGCGGCTTGCGCGCCGCGCGGGGCTGGGGCTTGGCCTTCGGTGCGCGTTTCGCCGGGGCCTTCTTCGCGGGCCTGGCCGGCGCGGCCTGCTTCGCGCGCTTGCGGGCGGGCTTGTCGAGCGCGGCGCTGACATTGGCGCGGAACGCCGCATCGTCGCGCATTGCGCTGAGAGTCGCATGCTTGACCGGCGGGGCGTCGCCCTTGGGTGCGTCGGCCGGCGCGGTGCGGCCGATGCGCGCGTACCCGGCAGCGGTGCAGCGGTAGGTGCTGTTGCCGCGCGGACCTTCGCGGACGATGCAGCCCATCGCCACGGCGCGCGTGACGCAGTTGTCCAGGTGCTTGTCGGTGGCGTCCATGGCGACGCTGATCTGCTCGCGCGTGGTGGCGCCATCGGCCACGGCCTGCGCGACGCGGGTGACGAGGTCCACCCGCCGCTCGGCGGGCTGGGTCAGCTTGCTGCGGGTGAGGTCATCCAGCGCGGTCACAGGACGTGCTCCTTCTCCAGTTGTGCGCGCTGGGTGCGCGCGATCTCCTCGGCGGTCATCGGGCAGGCCCAGTCGTCGGCCGGGATCGAGGCCTCGCGGTCGTCGACGAAGCGCACCTGCAGGTGCCCGCGCCGGCCGATGCCGGTGATGAGCGCGGGCACGCAGCCGAAGCCGAGCTTGCCCTCGGACTGCCGGGGCACGAACACCCACCACCAGGTGTTCGGGGTGGGTTCGAGCGGGGGTTCGAGCGTCATCGGCGGTCGTCCTCCAGGTTCAGGCCGAGCAGCGCGATGGCCATCAGGCTCGCGCCCCACAGCGCGGCGACGAGGCTGCCGTCGACGGCGCACTGGTACAGGACGACGGTCAGGCCGAGGATGCCAAGCAGGTGCAGGGGGATCATCCGAACACCATCCAGATGACGATCAGCACGCAGCAGCCGAGGACGACGAGCGCGTCGCCGAGGTTGCAGTCGGGTTCAGCGCGCGGCATGGTCGGCCTACCGGAAGTGGCGCAGCATCCCTTGCAAGGCCGCAGCGGTGCTCGGCAGCGACGCAGCGAGGTAGCCAGATAGGTAGGCGATGACGTCCTCCGGCCGCTTCGACTGGAGATCCGGGTGCATGCCCAGCTCGATGCCGCGCGTGATGCGCTGGTCGATCTCGGCGGGGGTCATGCGACCTCCTCGACGTGCTGCTTCGACGCCGCGCGGGGCGGCCTCGGGCAGTCCGCGCGCATGCACTCGGCTTTGCCGTCCTCCGCGCGCAGGTATGCGGCGCTGCGGCCGCACCACGTGCAGGCCGGCACGCCGATGTGTTCGTTGAGCGTCTCGGCGTTGTGCACCTCGACGCCGAATTCGGTGGCGACCCACACCTGGCGCAGCGCCTGCAGGCCGTACTCGACGGCGACGGTGGCGGTGGCCTCGATGGGGGTCTGCGCGTCGTCGCCCTGGGTCTCGCGCCGGCGGCGCAGGAGCGCCTGGTGCAGCGCGGTCAGCTCGGCGAGCTGCGCGGTGGTGAGGTGGATGGTGAGGCGCGGCATGGTGCCCTCCTTGTCGGAAGGGCCGCCGCACCGGTGCTACGCCGGGAAGAGGAAGGAGAACCAGAGTCGCCCCGGGCAGCGGCCACGGGGCAGACAGTAGTGCAAGCTTGCACTACTTGTCAATACATATTTGCACAGCGTGTCTGTGCAAGCGTGCTACTTGGTGGGTTTCTGGAGTTGCACGACGGTCACCGTCCAGTCGCCCAGCGCGTTGATCTGCAGGTAGTAGCGCCCGCCCTTGCGCTGATATGAGGCGCCCGGGCCATCCTTGAGCTGATTGGCGATGATCCCGACCATCTCGCCATTGGCGTCGTCGAAGAGATACGCCTGGAACATGCCGCCGCGCGCATTCCACTGCAGTTCCCACTGGTCGGCAACGGTGAAGGGGCGCAACGTGCGACCGCCGCTTCCCTCGGCAGTGACCACCGGGCTTTCGCCGGCGGCAGTGAAGGGCAGGGCGGCCAGCGCGAGCAGCAGGGTGCGCCGCTTCACGATCCCTCGGCCTTCGATGGAGCGTGGCCGGCAACCCCGGCCAGCATGCTGAGCGCCAGCCTGGCTGGCACGCGGATCACGATCTCGATGCAGTCTGCATCGGCCTTTCCGCCTTGATCGGCGATCGCTGCCTCGAGCAGGCGGCGTATCGCATCGACGTTTGCTACCGAACCCATGCCACCACCCCCTGACTGGACCCGATCTCTCAAGCGTGCACGGGATGGCGCGTTCGGTCAAATCACTTCTGCAAGACCAGGGACATAAAGTTCACAAACGCTCGGTCATCCATCGGGCCGTGCAGTAGGAAGTGCCCGTACAGGTACGCGGCAATCTCGGCCCTGCGCCGAGATGTGGGTTGCAGATGGTGTGCGTCGAAGAAGTCCGAGGTCGCCTCGAGCACGTTGGTGAGCAGCTCCACGTCCAAGCCCGGCGCAGCGACACGCTCGACGTTGTACTCCACCCCCGGGTCCTGTGCGCCGAGCGGCTGTGTCCCCCACAGCTGCGCGTAGGGCACGCCCAGTGCGCGGGCGATGCGCTCCACGGTCTTCTGCGTGGGCTGGGGCGTATCCCCTTCCTCGATCCGCATGACCGTCTGCGGAGCCATGTTGTTCGCGCGGCGCGCCAATTCGCCGCGGCTCCATCCGCGCTTTTCACGGAGCGTCTTGATCCGCTCGCCAACGATGCTCATGCGCTCGGATTCTGCCTGTGCCATCGGTGCGGCCTTGTACAGTTGACATTAGTGCAAGCGTGCACTACTCTTGCGAGGATGGATTGCACAGATGCACAGCAAGCGCCGCTCCGGGTGGAAGGAATCGACCCCCGCGCCATGCTCGACGACCTCATTGTTCTCATGACCACGATCGAGATCGGCCAGCAGGTCGGGTGCTCGCACTCGACCATCTCGCGCATGCGCGCGGGCAAGCAGGGGGTCGACTACTACGTCGGCAAGCGGATCGAACGCCTGCATCGACTGAAGCTGCCCGAGAAGTACACCGTACAAGCCTGATCCGTCGCGAAACCATGGCGACATCATCCCGGGGGAGCCACGCTTTCGTGCAGGAATGTACCGGAAATTCCCGTTCCGCGACTTTCCGATAGGGGAGAGCCCGATGCCGATGCAGCTCACGTTGAACCTCGAACCCGGCCTCGCGCAGCGCTATCCCTCCCTCAAGGCATGCGTGCGCGCACAGATCTACGCCGCGGCCAAGCCGGACAAGAGCATCGCCGCCGACATGGACCTGAGCCCTTCCGAGCTCAGCCGCAAGATCGCCGACAACCCCAACGACGTGCGCAACCTAAGCGTCGACGACCTCGAGCGCTACATCGAGACGCAGCGCGACCTCACGCCCATCTACTACCTGCTGGAGAAGTACGGCGTTCCAGACGAGGTGCGCATGGCCCAGGCCGAAGCCGCACTGCTCGCGCTCCTGCCGCAGATGCAGGCGATCGCCTCCACGCTGGCGAAGAAGGGCAAGAAGTGAGCGGCCTGTTCGCCCCCAAACTCCCGCGCCAGCTCGAGGCCGACCTCAAGCTGGTGGCGCAGTACTACGAGTGCCCGGCCGACGAGGTCGATGTCATGCGCAAGCTCGCGCTGGCCGACCCGGAAGCCGCGGCCGTCAGCTACAGCGAGATGGCGGCGATCTGCCGCCTGGCCATCCGGCATGCAACGCCCCTCGTTTAAGCGCAAGCCGGCGTTCGCCAAGGACCTGGTCGAGGCCCGCGTGGCCGGCCAGCATCCGCTGTCGATCGACGTGATAGTCGGCTACCACTGGGACGCGCGCCTGGTGCGCGCGATCTGGAACGACCGCGCGCTCTACGTGAAGCACCAGAACGACCCGGGCAAGCTCTACCACCCGCGCGTGGCCGTGCGCCCGCCCGATGCCGGCGTCGTGCCGCACCGGTACGAGTGGCGGCCCGGGCAGATCGATTGGAGTTGTGTCGCCGGCGTGCCCGTCACGATCGTGGACCGCACGCCCTACCGGCCCAGCGGCCCGTTCACGAGCTGGGTCGCCTACGCGATCGGCGGGGAGATCGCGCACTTCGCTGCCAACGTCTACATCAAGTTCGAGGGCATCGACGAGGAGGAGTGGCTGCTGGCCACCGCCTTCGTCTGCAAGCAGGGCCGCAAGTGGCCGGGCTGGTGGAGCGCCGAGCTCGACGAGCGCGCGCACCGCAACCGCGAGCGTTGGATCAGCGAGGTGGTCCGCTACTACTGCGGCGGCGTGGAGGTGGCGGCTTGAAAGAGCGACCCATCCTCATGAGCGCGCCGATGGTCAAGGCGCTGCTGGCCGGCACCAAGACACAAACGCGGCGGGTGGTGAAGCCGCAGCCGGAGCCTATGCCGGGCGGCGGCGTGCGCTGGCCCAAGCATGGACACAGCGGTCCGGATGAATACCTGCGAGACGTGGCTGCACGCATGTGGTGCCCCTACGCCCAGCCCGGCGACCGGCTGTGGGTGCGTGAGACGTTCCTCTGGACGAAGCCGGAGAACTGCTGGCCTGCGGGACTGCACTACCGCGCGGACAAGCCGGGGGTCATCGAACTCAATGGCAACCCGCTCTGCTGGCGCCCCTCAATCCACATGCCC
Organism: uncultured bacterium; assembly: GCA_964596685.1. GTDB lineage: Bacteria > Chlamydiota > Chlamydiia > Chlamydiales > VFKH01 > CAZQVA01. The sequence continues at coordinate 39,637 of CAZQVA010000019.1, forward strand.
CGCCGGGCCTCGCGCATCACGCTGGAGATCACCGCCGTGCGCGTCGAGCGGCTGCAGGAGATCAGCAACGACGACGCGGTTGCGGAGGGCATCACCCTACACCCCGATCATCACGGCAAGCCGCGCGAGAGTCTGTACGGCCCAGTGCGCACCTACCGCGACCTGTGGGAGCAGATCAACGGCCCCGGCTCATGGGACGCGAACCCGTGGGTGTGGGTGCTTCAGTTCCGACGCCTGGGGGTGGAGTGACCAATGTTCCCCCGCCCGGCGCAGCAGCATTCGAGGACGCGGCCAGTGCGGCCCCGCCCCCGGATCCGCGGCCCGTCGTGTCGTGGATCGAGGGCGACCTCCCCAACATCGTCGACGAGGCCGAGCAGCACCTCATCGCCAGCGAGTCGCGCATCTACCAGCGCGGCTCCATGCTCGTGCGCATCGTGCGCCGCGAGTCCACCTCGGTGCGCCACTACAAGCGCACCGTGCCCGGCACGCTCGCCCTGGTCCCGCTCGAGAAGGCCTACCTGCAGGAGCTGCTCACCCGCGAGATCCACTGGCAGCGCTTCGACAAGCGCAACAACCAGTGGCGCGTGTGCAACTGCCCCGAGCAGGTCGCCGTGCACTACCTCGCCCGCGACGGCGACTGGAAGCTGCCGGCCCTGCGCGCTGCCATCAGCGCCCCGACGCTCCGCCCCGACGGCAGCGTGCTGCAGGACCCGGGCTATGACCCGGCCACGCACACCTACTACGACACCTGCGGCGTGGACTTCCCGCGCATCCCCGACCGGCCGACGAAGGACCAGGCCTTCGAGGCCCTGCAGGAGCTCCTGTTCGAGCTGCAGACCTTTCCGTTCGAGGACGACGTCGACAAGTCCGTCGCCCTCGCGCTCGCCATGACCGGCCTGGTGCGTCGCAGCCTGCCCTCGGCCCCCATGGGCGCCATCACCGCGCCCACCATGGCCAGCGGCAAGACCCTGCTCGCCAACATCATCAGCATCCTCGCCACCGGCGCGGACCCGCCCGCCATGACCTACCCCGAGACCGAGGAGGAGGCCGGCAAGGTCGCCCTCGCGGTCCTCATGGGTGGCGATGCCGTCGTCCTGCTCGACAACGTCGAGCGGCCGCTCTCGGGCGCCTGGCTGTGCTCCGTGCTCACCGAGGAAACCTACTCGGGCCGTCTGCTCGGCCGCAACGAGCAGGTCAAGGTGCCCACCGCCACCCTGTGGCTGGCCACCGGCAACCAGCTCGTCGTCGCCGGCGATCTGCGAACCCGCACCCTGATGTGTCGGTTAGACCCCCGCGTCGAGAAGCCCGAGGAGCGCATCTTCGACGGCGACCTGCGCGAGCAGATCGTCACCAAGCGCCCGCGGCTGGTCGCGGCGGCTTTGACGGTCATGCGTGCGTGGCAGGTTTCAGGGCAGCGGGTCGAGATGAAGCCCTGGGGCCGCTTCGAGCGCTGGTCGCACTGGGTGCGCGCGCCGCTGGTGTGGCTCGGCCAGGTCGACCCGTGCAAGAGCCTCGCCGTCCTCGAGCGCGACGATCCCGTGCGCAGCGACCTGGTGCAGGTCATGTTGGCCTGGTGGGGCGCCTTCGGCGATGCGCCGGGCACCGTGGCCGAGGCCATCAAGGCCACCGGCAACACCGCCAGCGCGATCGACGGCGAGGCCGCGAGCGCCTTGAAGGAAGCGCTGGAGAACATCGCCGGCGACCGGGCCGGAAACATCAACCGCAAGCGCCTGGGTCACTGGCTCGCGAGGCACGAGGGCCGCATCGTTGAAAACAAACGCTTTGTCCGGCATGCCCCGAAGAACGGCAGCGTCGTGTGGTCTCTGGAGGCCGTCCGCCCGTGACGGGGTTCAGGGGTTTCAGGGGTTTACCCCATGCCACGCGCGAGAAATCCAAAAAAGAGAAAAGAACCCCTTATGCATTATTAGGTGAATGGCATGGAACAAACCCCGAGAACCCCTGAACCCCTGAGCGATGACCCCGAGGCGGACTTCGACGCTGAAGGCTGCCTTGACTGCGGTGAGCCGTGGGAGATGTGCGAGTGCCGCGCCGGGGAGGAATGCGGCCGTTGGCGGAATGGTCGGCTGACATCGCAATGCATGAAGGCTGGCTCGGAAGAGTGCGACTTTGAATGCCCGTACAACCGCTAGGACTTGGTCATGCTGACCGTTGACGTCTCCCGCACCGTCGCCGAGCTCGGCAAGGGCCTCGGCGACCTGAGCCGCCGGCACATTCCCTTCGCCGCCGCTGCCGCCCTGACCGCCACGGCGAAGGCCGCGCAGGCCAAGGAAGTGCACGAGATGCGCGACGTGTTCGATCGACCCACGCCCTGGACGCTCGGCGCGACCTTCATCAAGCCGGCCACCAAGACCAACCTCGAGGCCTCGGTCTACCTCAAGGACTTCGCCGGCAAGGGCATCCCCGCCACCAAGTTCCTCGCCGCGCAGATCACCGGTGGCGATCGCCGCATCAAGCGCTTCGAGCGTGCGCTGCGCCAGGCTGGCCACCTGCCCGACGACTATCGCGTCGTGCCGGGCAGCGGCGCCCAGCTCGACGCCTACGGCAACATCAAGCCCAGCCAGATCGTGCAGATCCTGTCCTACTTCCGCGCATTCCCCGAGGCTGGCTACCGCGCCAACATGACCGACCGCCGGCGCAAGCGCCTGGCCAGGGGCACCAAGCGGCAGCAGGGTTTCGCGTACTTCATCGGCCGCCCCGGCGATCGCCTGCCGCTCGGTGTCTGGCAGCGCTTCGGCTTCTCACGTGGCAGCGCCATCAAGCCCGTGCTCATCTTCGTGCGGCACACCCGGTACGAAGCCGTCTTCGACTTCGCCTACGTGGCCACCACTACGGCGCAGCGCGAGTTCCCCACGCAGTTCGCATCGGCCCTGGCCGAAGCCCTGCGCACCGCCCGGTAGACAGACCATGCCCCTGCCCAACACTCACGGGTCCTCCCAGGCCACCCCCCCGCCACGGGTAATTCGACC
>CAZQVA010000020.1:0-4225 GCA_964596685.1 uncultured bacterium
CCTGTGGAGCTGCCTGCATTAGTGGGAGCTGTGAAGCAGGAATCCTTCGCCTTTAAGCGAGGGAGATTCAAGATGCTAGGACAACCTCACTAGAGGAAAATCTCTGATGGTCAGTTATAACGTATTTATTGTGATCATTGGCATTGAAATTATTGTCATAGGGCTACTTTCCCTTGCTATTTTCATTCATAGAGGTTGGCTTTTCGTGTGGCGCCCCTATCAGCTAAAGCGTCAAAAAATCATACGAACGATCTGTTTGAGTTTATTAAATTCACCATCTGTAGCACGGATTGACGAGTTATTTCATTGGAAAAATGAACTCTTATCGGTGTTGGAAGCCTTTGATCGTCGGTTTAAAGGGGGGCAGTGGTTGATATTAAAACAGGAAATCGCGTTGCAATACCTTCTTCCAGAAGCCAGAAAACTAGCTGGTAGTGTGTTTTGGAGGCGGCGCAATTTTGCATCTCGTACGATGGCTCTATTTCCTGTGGCTGAAGATGAGGGGGCATTATTGCAATTGATGAGAGATAAGGAGTTTCTTGTTAGTAGCCATGCTATACGTGCGCTTATTCATTTAAGTACCAGGAAAGCGATGCAAAAGGTAGTTGAGCGCATGAGTTGCGAACATGGATATGCTTATTATCTTTTTCGTGATCTCATTGCAAGTGGCACAAAAGCAACGTTTGAACATATTATTGCTTTCGCTAGACAACCCAATCTTCATAAAACGTGTTTAGATTTATTATCGACAAAATCAGTGACATTACCTATTCCGTTTTTACAGGAAGATCTTTTCTCAAAAGATGTAGAGGTGCGCATTTTGGCTTTGCGCGTGTTAATACGAACTCCTACCAAAAATGCTACAGAAATTTTTCAACATTTTATACATGATGAGAATAGCGCAATCAGAGCGCTTGCTGCAAAGGGTTTAAGGGATTATCCATCAGATGAGTCTATGAAACTTCTTGAAATGAGTCTTTTAGACTCTGAGTGGCAAGTCCGCCTAGCGGCAGCTCAGGCGCTTAAAATGATTGAGCCAGAAGGAAGTGCCATTTTAAAAAGGCAAGTGGATAAGTGCAGTCGAGAGGTGGCAGAGTATGCTCTTCGATTTGATTAGTCACATGGCTTTTTGGGTGGAACCCATCTTTCTTTGGTATTTTACAGCTGTTTCGCTGGTGTATCTTATCTTACTTTCTCTGGGTTCTTTTAAATTTTTTTCTCGATATAAACGGTTGCAGTCAGAAGATTTTACAGCTATTTTCCAGTCTGATTCAATGCCTGAAATTACTTTTATTGTCCCTGCATATAATGAGGTGGAGGCGATTTTAGCTACGGCAAATAATTTATTGACCCTTAATTATCGCTATAAAAAAATTATTATTGTGAATGATGGGTCAACGGATGAGATGATGCCGTTATTAAAAATGGAATTTCAGCTTGTTGCAATCCCTAAATTTTATGAGGATCATCTACCGACTGCAAAGATCGAGAGTGTGTATCAAAGTACCACACACCAAGAAATATTCGTGGTGGACAAGGCTCATAGAGGCAAGTTCGATGCTCTTAATGCCGGGATAAATTGTTGCTCCTCGCCATTTTTTATTAATGTAGATGCAGATACAATCATTGAGGATGAAGGCTTTGAATCCTTGATTCGTCCTATTCTGACTCATCCTGAAGCTGTGGCTGTTGGAGCTACAGTTCGTGTGCGGAATGATTGCTCAATCGCATTTAATCGCATTTCTACGATGAATTTCCCTCACAAAATATTACCTGCCATGCAAGCATTAGAATACTTTAGGGCCTTTTTATCCCGGCAGGGATGGGAAATCTTAAATGGGCATTTTGTGATTTCAGGAGCCTTTGCAGTTTTTCCAAAATCATTGATTGTCACGGTCGGAGGATTTGCTCCTACAGTTGCTGAAGATATGGAGATCATCATTCGCTTGCATTGCCTCATGAAGGAAAAGCGTATTCCTTATAAAATTTACTATTTACCCGACCCTGTGGCATGGACGAGTGCCCCAACTACATTGAAATCTTTAGGGCGTCAACGGACTAAATGGCATTTCGGTTTACTTGAATCTTTGTGGTATCATAGAAGAATTACTCTTAATCCACGTTATGGGTGGTTTGGTGTTTTATATTTTCCATTTTGGATATGGGGAGAGGCCTTCGAGCCTATAATGGAGCTCTTAGCATGGATTTATGTAATTTGTGCATGGAGTATGAATATTTTGAATGTCGAATTTTTTATTTTAATCACGACCATTACCTTGGGATGCAATTTTATTTTCACAATTTTTTCACTTTTCATTGAAGAGTTTAGTTATCGGAAATATCCTTCTATCCGCAGTCTCATCTTCTTTTTCTTGTACAGTGTTTTAGAGAATTTTGGTTATAGGCAAATGACTATTATATGGCGTATGCGTGCTTTTGGGTGGTTTTTTAAAAAATTTAGGCAGGTCGATAAAGATGCTGACAACGTTCAAGTGCTCATGGAGAAAAACAAGCAACTAGATGCGCAGCTAAATCAACTTTGGTACTAATTCCTGAGAGCAACTTGTCTAAAAACTGTAGAGAAGTGACCCTCTGCCATTCCATTCATTATATGGCAAATTATCTTCATAATAGTGAGCTTCTAATTCAATGCTCCATTTGTCTTTTAGACGATAGCCTACTCTTGATGTGATGCGATTACCAACAAGGAGTTGTCTCGCAGCAACAAAGATGAGAGTGCCGATTGGTTGAACTAGGTCACGCGTCATTTGCCAGCGGTGTTCACAAAGCAACTCAAAATATCCTTTCGAGCAAAATTCTTTGCGATAACGAATACCTATTGTATTGCGAAGCTGCTGCTTATAGGTAAAATAATTAATCGATAGCGCCTTGAAGTGGCCATGTTCGAGAAAGTAATGAGCAGAAAATCCCTCTGGTAGCAAAGGGAGTTGAAAGCGTGCTAATCCGGTTTGAAAATCTTTATAATTTTGTAAATTATCGTGATAGAAATTGCGTCCTAGCCAAATTTCAATTTCCGGTTTTAAATAGCAATCTGGGTGTAGACCATATCCTGCTTCTACAACGCCCATCACAAGGAGTTGCGATCTGGTCACTGAAAAATTTTTAATAATAAAAGATTCGAGATGGCTCTCTGCGGCAAACATGAAAAGGTCGCTATTGTATAGAAGGACAGCCCCTGGTTCAACACGAGTTGTATTTTGAAAAGGAAACTCCTCTTCACCATTTCCATGCGCATAAAAAGCTCTTGTAACAAGGTCAAGTTTCCAGTCTTTAGCAAAGAAGTAACTTGCTGTAATCTGCCCTCCATTTTCATTAATGTTGTAATTTGTCCCTATAGGGGGAATAAGATCGCTTTCTTTTTGATGGTAGAAGAATTGTTTGAAATCAAGACGCCATTGATCGTTGATTGGTAGAAGTAAGTGGGCGGCTTCACTTAAATAATAATCTTTTACCGTGGGCACACCAATCGTTGGATCTGTTTCATTAGCAACTGTGTAGTTACCTTCCAGCAAGAGCGCTTCATTTGTATGTGATTTTACATCGAAAAGGGCTTTCCAATAATCTTCATTGCGAGGATTGATATCTGAAAGCAAGCTGTAATGATATTTAGCTTCCGTATATTGTCTTTGCTTGGCTAAAGCGCGCGCTAGTCCTAAATGGCCCTCTTCTCGGCAGGGGTCTTTTGCTAAGACCCTTCTGAAGATTTGTATAGCCCGGCAATCATTGCCCTGTCTGAAGGCAATCGTACCAAGACCAATTTGAGCATCAATATTATCTTGGAAACAAGAAAAAAAATATTCAGCTTGAAGTAGTCGATTCTGACCCAAATAGAGATTACCAAGAGCAATACCAGCATCTTGATAGGTGGGATCATGATATAAGATATCTTTGTAAAGATATTCAGCACGGATAGTGCATCCTCGTTTTGATGCAATTTTTGCTAATCCCATTTTCGCATCAAGGTCATCTATAAATTGATTGAAAAGGTGCTCAGCATCTATTAAGCGATTATGACGGATATAGAGGTTGCCGAGGGCGATGGCTGTGGTTGCGCGATGGGGATCTTTAGCTAAGATTTTCTTATATAGGCATTCAGCGTGCACGTCGCAGCCGCGTTTATCTGCGATGGTGGCAAGACCCATCATGGCATCGAGGTTATCGCTAAATTGGGAAAGGAGGCTTTCTGCATCGGCGAGGTGATTTT
>CAZQVA010000020.1:4325-42369 GCA_964596685.1 uncultured bacterium
CCCATCATGGCGTCGAGGTTATCGCTAAATTGGGAAAGAAGACTTTCTGCATCGGCGAGGTGATTTTGACGGATGTAGAGGTTGCCGAGGGCAACGGCGGCGTCAGCATATTTGGGGTCGCGGCTTAAAATGGCGCGGTAAAGGTGTTCAGCGCGAGTGTCGTCCTTCTGCTTCGTTGCGATGGTGGCAAGACCCATCATGGCGTCGAGGTTATCGCTAAATTGGGAAAGAAGACTTTCTGCATCGGCGAGGTGATTTTGACGGATGTAGAGGTTGCCGAGGGCAACGGCGGCGTCAGCATATTGGGGGAATTTATCTAACACCGTTTTTAATGTTTGTTCCCCTTCATCAATGGAACCCTCACGAATGAGTAAACGCCCTAAGTAGAAGAGAGCATCTCCATTATTTGGGTTTGCTTGGATAATACTACGATAGATCTCTATTGCGGCTGAGACCTGGTTAGGGTCTTTTTCCATTTCAAGGGCTTTTTTTAGACGCTCTGTTTCATCGATCAGATGAGTAGTGTGCTGCTCGACTGTAGGGTTTGCTCCAATCTTAGATCCTAAGAGCAGGGCGCAAATGGCAAGCAGGTAGCGCTTATCCATTCTTAAAGAATTGTAGGATGTATGGATAGATTTCGTGGTTCTTCAAAGTCGAGGGAAATAGTTTTTCGCTGCAAAAGAGTGTGCCATGCGGAATGTGCTTGCCGGTACGGCGCACAATTTTTGTGAATAAGTCCAAAAGGCGATAGGATTTTTTCTCAACTATGAAAACAGTGTCATCAGCTACTTCGTCGGTAAATACGAGTCGATAAAATAGCTTTAAAGGGGCATCGGTATAGGATTCGACCAAAAAGAGTGGGGCTCCTTCGACAGTTGCTCCCTCTAAGGCTTTTTTTGCACGTTGACATTCTTCTGGGTCGTTAAAATAGATGAGGGCATCGTGTGTCATCAGGGGTTCGACACGCGCTACATTGAAACCTAAAGTGGATAAAAAAGTTTTTTGATCGTTTTGACGGTAGAGGATCCAAGGTTTATCTTCATTTGTATTTTCTTGCGACAGCCCATTGGTGACAATCAATGTGGTGTCATCTCCCAGTGATTCAAAAATCTCCCCTAAAATACGGTTAAGATAGGTAAAACCATAACTTAGCTGCCAGCTGCCATGAATGCTCGTCCAGTGGTGGTGTTGCAAATGCGCGATGCTATTTAAAAAAATGAGTGAAAAGTCGGGCTGAAATTGCTTGCGATAACTAAGAAAAAGGTTTGTGGAAATGAAATCGAAAATGGAGATAAAGACAAACGATTTAAGTTTGAATCTTAACATATTGCCAGCCAAACGAGGTAACTGTTTAAATAGGCTGCCAAGGCATTTATGTCGCTTTAAAAAGAATAGAAGACTCGTGAAATAAGTTAGAGCTTTGCGAGTGGATCGATTGGTGTAGTTTTGTGAATAGTAATGCAGAGGTTCCAACAGATCATTTAATTCAGCTGGGAAAGCTGTTTCAGCCTTTGTCCAGGGATCTGGAAGAAAAAATCGACATGCTTTAGCGTTATTTCTCGAGGCATTCATGGCTCCCCATATGCCGCTTGATATTCCCATATCCGAAAGCTCTTCCCACAATTGTTTACAACCGAGATGAGGGACATCGCCCAAATGTTTAATTTGATGCTGACTTGAGGGTTGTCCTGTATGGATGGATACCCATTGCACCCATGGTTCTAAATAATCACTAGCGTAGGAGTCGTCAGTAAAGGTTTCAGTTCTATAAAGAGAGAGTAGGCGCAGCACATGTTTTAGATTCAGCCCTTGTGCAGCCTCTTTCAGGAGGTCAAAATTAAATTCATTCAATTCTAGAAAAAGCAGCTTTTTCATGTTCTTACTTCCTCCTGCGTATATATTCAAATAAATGAGAAAAGTAGACTTTTATAATGCGCCAAGAGTCCCTGAAAACAGAAAAATGCGAGGAGCTGTTTTTATTGAGATAGATGGTTGAAATAGGTAATGAGACGATAGTACGTTTTTGATCAATAGCTAAAAGGATACAGCGAAATTCCATTTCATAACGTCCTCCCACTACGTTTTCTGCAACTGCTTTTGCAAAAGAAGGGCTAAAAGCACGTTTGCCCGATTGAGTGTCTAAAGGGGAGTGGGAATAAATCATGCGCAATAGCCATGAGATGATAATATTGGAAACTTTGCTTCTGAAGGGCATATAAAAGAAACTGCGCGTACCGATGACTAGATCTGCACCGTTATTTATAGCTTTTGCAAAACGCGGGATATCACTTACGGAATGTTGTCCATCACTATCAATGGTGATGAGAGCATCAAAGGAGCTAAATTGCAGGGCCCTCTTGAATCCAGCAATTAATGCATTTCCTTTACCTTGATTTTGAGGAAAAGTCACTAAAGAGACTTGTTCGGGATAGTTGGCGGCGATTTCCTTAAGAATGATTTCTGTTCCATCTCTTGAGCCATCGTCTACGAGAACAACATGCTTAGAGTAAAGTAGAGTTTCTTCAATGACATTACGACAAAATTGAACCACATTGTAGCATGGAATGACTGTAGTAATGTTAAGGAGAACATCTAGATCATGCGTATTCAAGCGGCCTCATAAAGTATTTTTGAATAAAACTTAAGTTCACGTTGAATAGGTATAGCGAATTTTAAAGAAAAGAGGAAGAGTCTTTTGTAGGGAATTTGATAATATATTTGATAAGGCAGCAGAAGGCTATTTCAAGGGCACTCCACCCCCAGAATGCCCACTGCCAACGCCCCTCTCCAAAACCGTAACTGTGGAGACCTGTTCCCAAAATATAGTTGACACCATACCAAGTGAATGCAACAAATAAAAATCCTAGCACGCTGAAATAGGCCAGGCCTCGCTCCGTTAATTTACCATAGTGGTAAGCATGCAGAGCAATGAGGTAAAGACAGATGCAAATAAACGCCCAGGATTCTTTGGGATCCCAATCCCAGAATCGCCCCCAGCTTTGAGATGCCCAAATCCCACCTAAAAGCGTGCCTAAAATAAGAGTCACCACTCCTGAAAAGAGGGTGATTTTCATAGGTGAAAGTAGCCATGCGCGCTTAGGGGCTATTAGTGCGGCGTGACCGAAGAGTGAAGCTAGTAAAAAGAGGGCATAACTTGTACAGACGATCAGTACATGTGTTGAGAGCCAAAATGAAGAATCCAGTACTGCTTGGACTACTTCCAGGCCTTCATGAAGTCCCATCCATATAAATGCACCGATGAGAAAGCAAGCTCCTAGACTGACAAGCCGCCAGGAAAAGGGGCGTTTGCGACTACCGAAAAAGAGACCAATGGATACAACCACCCAAGAAACATACAGTAAACTTTCCGCCATATTGCTCACAAATGGGCGTTCCAGTATGTAGGCGCGTGCGATGAGAAAGAGTGTATGAACAATAAGTGCATAGGGCAAAAGGAAAGGTAAGAAAAGACTGGTTCCATATAGAAGGAGTAAGATCCATGTGAAGGGAAGGCGATTGAGGAAAGATTCCACATCGAGTTGTAAACGACTCGGATAATAAAGGGTTTTTAGGGAAGTTGCCAGTTGCTTTTGCGAAGCAATATCCTTATAGGCGTTGTATAAAGTTCTTTTTAGATCTTCTTGGTCGTGTAGAAGATAAGCTTTGCGTAATTTTGAAAAAGTAGTGTCGTTATAACGAGTAAAATTTGTTTTGCTCTCCTTTAGTGCTTTTAAAGGCGCCCATTGGCCAGAGGCGAGGGGAAGGCATAGGGTGTCATCTGCAAGTGGTACATAGGTGCACTCTTGCGGTACGCAACGCCCTTCTTTTGCGATGGGTACATAAAGACCGTTAACGGATTGAAAAAAAAGCAGAAAAAGCAGAAGCAGAAGTGGCATGTAAATTAAAGTACATAGAGAGGTGGATGTTCTAAAATAAAGAGGGGAATAAGGGGTTTTTCTAGAAGTTTTTCAGGGGGAATAATCTCTTGATCGCTCCCATCAATATGACGGATATGCACCTTCGTGTCGTCGATAGTGTCGATAAAGAAAGGGTGCTCTTTTTCTCCATCATGGTAAGCGAAGAGTGCTAGCGTATTTTTGTTCTGGAAGTGCACTTGTAATTCTCTAATGGTTCTCAATGGCTCAGAAGGGATAAAGATGGGGCGAAATCCAAATGCAGTAAACCATTCGCTCAATAGCTCAATACTTTGGTGCTCAGTGAAGTCTAAGGGGGTGCGAAGAAACACAGGCCACTTTTCAGGATCGCACTGCCCACCATAATATTGGATTGCAGTTTCCATGATTTTTTCGGCAGATGTTTTCTCAACGTGGAAAGGCTCAACTGGGGTGAGCAGGGGAGTAATGGGATAAAGATCGGATATGACTTTCTCTTCAAATAGGCTTTTAATTTTTTGTTCTAATTCTGGATGATGCGCTGAGTAACGCGTTAGACGCTGGCCTAAACGTGAATTCTTCTTCACTTTTAGTTTGTTCTCAGCAAGATATTTTACTAGTGGAGGCATATATGAAGGGCCGATGCCCAGCCATTTTAGAAAGCGACCAACAAATGATCGTTTACAGATCTTTAATGTTTCTCTACCGGTGAGATCACGTACAACCTTAAGGTACTCATTCGGGTCTGTGTGATCGTTAAATTGCGCGAGAACATGACTCATGAAAATACCAATGGATATTTTTTCTTTAATTGTTCCCATTCTGCACGAGTTGGATACCATAAGTCAAAAGAGTTTCTTTTAGAATCAAAGAGTAAAAAGATAAATGGATCTTCCAAGGTGAGTGGGTGGTCCTTTTGATATATTTTTTCCCTTATTTGGTAGGGTAGGATTTCTGCATCACTAATATACTCAAAGACAAGAACAGGAATATGATAGAGTTCATAAAATGCAAAGAGAATAGAGCCTTTTGCCTCATTGTAAGCAAGGAGTTCACTTTGTAAGGTATGAGAGTTAGGGGTGTGGAGAGGGTATCCAGCAAAGTGTAGGCCATTGAATAAAGATTCATATAAACCAGTCATTTTTTCCTCTTTACGAGCAAGTGAAACACTAACATGGCAGCTCCTAAGGTGACAAAAAGAATTCCTGGATATGTCAACCAGTAGCGTCCAGGATCTCTATTAATTGTAAGTTGCACTAAGGGTTGTTGATTAGGCGCAAGACTCATGTGGGAGAGATACAGGCGTGTGCCATCTTGCAACTCTAACACATCCTGCATAGAGAGCCAATGGACAGTCGATCGATTTAACTCAATGATTTCAATCGAGCATTCAAAACTATAAACTTGCTCTGTTGCTGGATAGGTAACTTTTTGGGCAGATATAAGCTTTAATGAAAATGGCAGGGTCACTTTTTGGGGCCCAAAAGCTAGCTGAAATGTGCCACAGGGGGTAGGCCAAAAGAAAGGCGCATTTGGTCGATAGACTAGGGGAAAAGGGCGTGACATACCCAGGTGCTCGATATGCAAAGCCAATGCGGGTGTTTGTTCTTCCATCTTAACTGGCAGCGAAGCAGGTGTAATGTGGCGCGAGAGTGCCGCGTAAAAAAGCGGTTCTTGTAATGGTAAAAAATCTTTTAAGTGCTCTGATTCTTCCTGTGGATTTAAAAGAATTGGCCAAAGTGAAATTTCTTTCGCCAGGTGGGCGCGTAATGCTTGTTGGGCTGCTTTAAAGGCGTTTTTTGGAACAAAATGAGGCGGAGGAATGATAGGGACATAATATCCACCAAAACCATTTTCCAAAGCGAGTGATTCACTTAAAATAAGATGTTTGGTGGAAAATATTTTTTCTTGGCCGTCATAACTAACAAAAAGAACCTCTTCACTGTTGGGTTGTGTACAGCTCGGCATCTTAGGCTCATACAGGTGCCAGCCATCTATCGCTGGCGTTTCTGGCCATACTAAGGTCCACTTTTCCTCCGCATGAGGAAGGACATCTTCTACAGTGACATTGACAGCTTCTTCTTTCCATTCATATCGACCTAAAAAGTAATTTTTTAAGGGAATTTGAATACTGTTTGTGCGCGATTTAATAAAGAGAGCATGAGAATGGGGGATGGTAATTTCATTTTGTATGGAATTGTAAGGAAGCATGAGTGTTCCCTGGATGCCAAAGTGTGCTTTGACATAACCTCCAGCCAAAAGAAGGAGAAGCCCTAAATGTGCAGAAAGAAAGGGTAAATGGCGCCAGCGAAAGGGCCAACGCTTAAAGGTTGCAAAGGTGATATTGATAGTAAATCCCCAGAAGAGGACCTGAAATATAGGGTTGTCATAAGTCCAAAGACTGGCCCACAGATGCGATCCGCGCGATGCCTCCAATAGGGTGCCAGCTATCGCAGCAACTGCTGCAAGTCCCAGGAGAAAAAAGGTTGTAGAGATACTTCCTAATAACCTAATAAGGGCTTTTGTCATTAGACTTCTTTCAAAATTATCTTTGATGCTAAAAAACGTAATTTTAACAACAAAGATAATTTTGAAAGAAGTCTATTGCTACTGTATGAAGCGAATGGTCAAGGGATAGCGCCAAATATGGTTTTTGCTTGCATGAAAAGCAGCAATTGAGGCGCAGACGAGGTCAGTGATAATTACGATAGGTAGGAGGATAAAACCTATGCCTAAAAATGTGAGAGCCCCCGCAACGAGGAGATAAAGGGTCATAGAGAGTTGAAAATTAAGAGCTGCTGTAGCATGTGCGTAAAGCCAGGGGTGCTCATGTCGTTTGCATAGCCAGATGACAAAAGGCCCTATGACATTTCCTAGAGGAATGCCAAGCAGAAGAAGGAAGCTAGACAGATGGCAGGCCATTGACCATCCACGAATTGAAGAATGCATATAGGATCCTCACGTTGCTACGTTTAAAAATACCACTCTTTTAGACTTTTTTTGGAAAAAAAAGTCACTATTTGAAAAAATACATCCTATGATGTTTGACCAAACAGATCCTTGGAAAGAAATTTTTCCAATTAATCACCTTTTTTTTAAAAATTTTCGCACGTGGAAGAGTGCTATCGCGCATATATCTTTTTTGCATCAAAGGGGAAAGGATTATCGTGAAAGAGAGTGGCTGGGGCAGTTATATAAGCCCTATATTCTTCAGGGAAAGGTGATTCCTAGTGAAGTGCGTTGGATTTCATCTGAAGTAGGCTATGGTTTATTTGCGACACATAGCATTGTAAAAGGTGGATTTATTGGTGAGTATGTGGGACAAGTTGAAAAAACTCACCCTTTCAGCCACTCTCAAAATGATTATTTAGCGGAATATTCCTGTGCGCGTGGCATTTCATCCCCCTATGTAGTGAATGCAGAGCGCTTTGGTAACGCTACGCGGTGGATTAATCACAGTGAAACCCCCAATCTTGCCGTAAGAACGGCCTATGTGGCTCCTCTTGTACATCTTATTTTTATCGCAGAACGTTCTATTGTAGCCGGGGAACAGCTAACGTTTGATTATGGTCCTGACTATTGGGAAAAAGACTCAATAATCATTAAGCTATAGAGCCTAGATACCCATGTCAGAGCATTCAACAAATTCTATTCTTTACCGGTTTTAAAAATGCATCATGCGCAGTTTTGGCATCAGAGACCTTGGCACACCTATGCTTTCGTGGAATCTCAAAAAGAGACCAGCGGGAAGGAGTAGGTATCGCATCAAATCTACAACGTATGATGCAATACCCTTTAATTGTGTTTATAAGATATCCTGGATGCCGGTTCCTACCCCTATTGGGCCTCCAAATTGACCTCCTCCTTTTTTCTTCTTTAGCTGCTTTTCACTCACTACTTTGCCTTGTGGGGCTTTGTGTTGAGCTGGACCTTTTTTTTCTGTAGAACGTGTTTGTGACATAAACTTCCTCCTTATTTTTATGGGTGCCCTAAGGCAGCTTTTCTGCGTTGCAATATTGTGTAACTTCGACCGCCGCTTAATGGAGGAGTAGCATGTTTTTTTTTTTTGTCAATTTGCTCGACGTATGTAGGTGTAATTCAAAGTGTTAGTTAACTATTTAGAGCTAGAATGGAAGCTTTTCTTAAGGCTTCATCAGACAATCTTCTGCCAAAAAATCCTTATTTTCCCCCTCTGTGTGCTCTGTGGGCTCGGTGGTAAATATTTTTATTTAAAACTTATGTTAATTGTTTTGAACCACAGAGCCCACAGAGCACACAGAGGGGGTATAAGCTGTTATACATTATTCTGAATGAGAATTAATAGGGGCTGGAGTGGGTATTAAAAGAATATGAGTCTCTAGTTTTTCATCCTTCCTAACACTTTGAATTACACCCGATGTATGTTGGGTTTGAAATCGAACACGTGTCAGGATAGAGAAGCCCATAATCTAGAAAGCGGTTGGCATTTGGGCGTTATAAGGGTATTTGTGCAAGAACACCCCTAGCTATTTTTTTAAAATCACGAAATTTATCCCCCTGTTTTTTCTAAAAACGCTTGATTTATCCCCCTGTTTTTTCTAAAAGGAGAACTTTACTATTGGCATAACGAATCACCTACAAGTAATAGTAAAATCCAAAATTAAAGGAGGAATGAAAAGCTTAAATGTATTTTTAAGCAAGCATCCAAAAAGCCTTTATGGCATAAAAATTTCAGAAGGAATCTTTGGCAAACACGATTATCTTCTCGAAATCCCGCTTTATGCGGTATCAACAATAAAATCATAGAGCCTTGTGCAAAAGACTCTATTGTTAATCAGATTCAGTTTTCAGCGGGAGCTGCTGGTAGTTCACTGAAATGATTGCAAAAGATCTATCTTCTGCGGTACAAGGGATTGTGAAGTTGATTAAAAGACGCGAGTTCGACTTTAGAGTCTTTTGCAAAAGTCTCTAAAGTCGAACTCGCCTCTAAAAGGGAAGAACATGCGTGTATTTGATGACCAATTTATAGTTGTGACAGGCGGTGCGGGGTTTATTGGCTCATGCGTTGTCCGCTATCTCAATGATGCCGGATTTACTAACATCATCATTGTTGATAATCTCGGCTATAGTGATAAGTGGAAAAACCTGGTTGGGAAAAAATTTGTCGACATTATACACAAGGATAATTTCTTCCAATGGCTTGAAGGTCGCGCGCCGGAAATCGAAGCTTTTATTCATTTAGGCGCTTGTTCAAGTACAGTCGCTAGTGATGCGAACTACTTGCTTGAAAACAATTACCGCTACACCGTGCGTCTTGCAGAATATGCCCTTAAACATGAACATCGTTTTATTTATGCATCATCTGCAGCGACTTATGGAGATGGCACGCGTGGCTTTTCTGATGACCATAATCTATTGGATGAATTACACCCGCTTAATATGTACGGCTATTCAAAGCACCTTTTCGATTTATGGGCCAAGAGACAAGGTGTTTTAGATAAGGTAGTAGGATTGAAATATTTCAATATTTTTGGGCCCAATGAGTACCATAAAGGGGATATGGCTTCTGCTGTCTCTAAAATGGTTCCACATATTGAACAAGATGGGTGTGTTCGTCTTTTTAAATTTGCTGCCTCTGCCAATGAACCCGACCATTATGCAGATGGTGAGCAATGTCGCGATTTTCTCTATGTAAAAGATGCTGTGCGTATGACATGTGGCTTCCTTGAGAATGACGCATGCGGCATTTTTAATATTGGATGTGGCCATCCACATACATGGAATTTCTTAGCCAAGAGCGTTTTTCAAGCCTTGAAAAGAGAGGAAAAAATCGAATATATCGATATGCCTCTTGAATTGAATGGCAAGTATCAGAATTTTACATGTGCTGATATGGAAAAATTTGAGCGAATCTTCCCCATGCATCAGGTAACCCCTTTAGAAAATGCTGTTGAAGATTACGTACGTAATTATCTCATTGGCGAAAAAGTATGGTAGGACTCTTTAACCTTCGCACAGAACGTCCTTTGCGCGTTATGTTAGTAGGGGATTTGATGCTCGATACCTATACGATTGGGCATGTTAGACGCATTTCTCCAGAAGCTCCAGTGACAGTCTTGCATGTAGAGAAAGAAGAGCAAAGGCCAGGAGGAGCTAGCAACGTTATTCTCAATATGATTTCGCTTGGAATTGAAGTTCTAGCAGTAGGGCGCGTAGGAGCAGATTTGGCGGGACGTGCGCTGGTAGAGGCATTGGAACAAGAAGGGGTTGTAACGAAGGGGATTTGTATTCAACACGGATACATCACACCTGTAAAAGAACGCCTGATTGCACGCCAGCAGCAAATGATGCGCGTTGATCGCGAAAATGCGCTGCCTCTCGATGAGGCAACTCTAGAGGCCCTTGTGAGTGTGATAAAGGAACAAATTAGTGCAGTTTCCGTTGTTGCTATATCAGACTATGCCAAGGGGCTGTGTCATCCGAAATTGATGCAGGCACTTATTGAAGGTGCTAAAGCTGCGGATATCCCTGTGCTCATCGATCCGAAGGGAAAAGATTTTAGCAAATATTATGGAGCCTCTCTTATTAAACCTAATTTATCTGAAGCGATGCAATTTGCAGAACGCGATAATGAAGAATTAGAAGAGGTGGCCAAGAGAATTCTTCATCTTACTGCAGCCGAGGTCTTGATGGTGACGCGCGCTGATGAAGGTATTTCTCTTTTCAGTCGCGATAAGGGGCACGAGCACTTTCCTGTTAAGGTTAGAGAAGTCAAGGATGTCACGGGTGCGGGTGATACAGTATTGGCAGCCTTAACCTTTGCCAAGGCGCACAATCTGTCTTATCAAGAAGCGTGTGTTATTGCTAATATCGCTGCGGGTCGCGCGGTAGAACAATTGGGCTGTGCGCGTGTTTCATTGAGTGAAATCATGCAGGGATTTTTAAAAGAGCACCTTGCGCACAAAGTGTATGACACACATCATCTCAAGATGTTACAGAGTGCGCTTGGTTCGAAGCCTTTTACCTTGCTGATCGTATCGTCGCCCGCTACATTTTCTGCAGAATTATTTCGTGCAACGAGAAAACTAGCCCATGAAAAGACAGCAGCTTTTGGTGTCTTTTTGCCCTCCAATGCAGATGGGGAGTTGGAAGAGATGCTTGCTTCCTTGACTGAAGTCGATTTTATTTTGAAAAATCCCGGTGATGTTATACAACTATGTGAAGGTACAACACCTAAACAACTCTATCTTTTGAAGGATCAGAGACTCAGTAGAGTGGAAAATTACAAAGAATATATTTAATATGATTATTGAGTATGGAGATCCGTCAAAAAAGAAAATGAAAAAATCCACCAAAAAACCCGCTCGAATGTGTACCATTCTGATTACCTGTCAAGCGCCACAAGCAGGCAAAATGTCTGTGGAAATGAGCTATGAAGGTGATGCGGTCTTGGCAATGTATCTCCTTGAAAATGCTCAGGAGCTGCTGGATCAAGAGTTACTGGCTTCTGCTAATACCCCATGAGGGAGTAGTCGTTTTCTCAAGAATTTATCGAATGTTTTTAGAGCCATTTGGAAAGTGGCCAAAAGGGACGTTCGTAAATATAGCAATCGACAAGCGCACATGTCAACCATACAATAACAAAAGCACCTAAGATATCTGTAAAGTAATGCCCTCCCATCGCAAGGCGCGTCCAACTCAATAAAAAACCCAAAACGATTGCACCTAAGATCCCAAGTGCCTTAAGTAGACGGCTGTTTTCTCTTTGGCCGATCCAAAAAAGTGCGATGAAGATAAATCCCATGCTGGCATGTCCTGAGGGAAAAGATTTACAAGAGATGGCAAGATGTGGCCATAGTGGCTCAAAAAATGGATGGAATGGAGCAAAGCCTCCAAAATCTACTGTTTGGACGGGACGTGGGCGTTGCCATAATTCCTTGAATACACCATTGACCAATAACCCAGGTCCAATGGCGAAGGCGAATAAATAAAAGAGGCTAGCTTTTCTCCAATGTTTAATCCATATGCCTAAAAGTGCTACACCGGCAACTGCCCAAGCAAAAAGGGTTCCCCAGTGGTAAAACCATAGAAAAAAGGGGTGTTTTGAGAAATGTTCACCGTCAAAGAAAAAGTGAGAAATAGTCAGATCAAGCGAACCACTTACAGGGATGAGGAATAAGATCAAATAGAGTGGCCAGAAAATATAAATGTTTCTTTTCATCGACAAGGAAGGCTTGAAAGAATAGTTTGAAGAGCATCCTCTTCACTAAGTATATCGAGATCAAGCCATGAAAGAGCCTGCTCTCTTTTAAACCAAGTGAGTTGCTTTTTAATTAGTCGACAGGAGTCCTGCTTAAAAGTGTTGATAAAGGTCAGATAATCATGTGTTGTTTGGGGACTGTCGAGATATTCTAACGCATGGCGGTAACCAATTGCATGGCTAGCAGAAGAATTGGAGCGCAAACCCTCTTGATCAAGTTGACGAACTTCTTCTAATAAACCTTCTTGCACCATCTGATCGCACCGTGTTTCAACCCGCTCGCGAAGAGTTGCTCGCGATCGAACCAAGGCCCATGCAAAGAAGGCATAGCAACTTCTCAATGTACGCTCTTTCCACTCAAAGCTGCTGACAGGGCGAGCTGTGATTTGAATGACTTCTAAAGCGCGTATGACTTTTTGTCTATCACGGCAAGTGATGGTGGCGGCGTAAGTAGGATCGAGATCTTTTAATTTTTGATAAAGAAGATCAATACCAAGAAGCTCTGCTTGACTTTCTAGTTTTTTACGCAGCGCAGGCTCACTTGGAGGGCCACTTGGAGGGCCGTAAAGAAATGTTTGTAGATAAAATCCAGAGCCTCCAACAACAATTGGGATCGCTTGGCGCGCATGAATTTTTTGAATGATATCATCTGCATAACAGCAAAAATCAGTCACTGTTAGAGGATATTTAGGATCGACAATATCAATTAAGTGGTGAGGAATAGTTTGTCTTGCGCCATAGGGGATTTTTGCTGTTCCAATATCCATGCCGCGATAAAATTGTAAGGAATCAGCAGAAACGATTTCAGCTCGGGGCAAGCGCGCTGCTAGTGCGAGTGAGAGTGCTGTTTTGCCACTTGCTGTAGGTCCTGCAAGTACAATAACGGGCAAGGTTTTTTTAGGCGTTAGTTCCCATTCAAATTTTTCCTTTGACATGGAAAAGGCAAAAGGGAAATCGAGTGTCGTCACAAAATTACTTTAACTAGTTGCAATAGCAGTTGCAGCCTCTTCTACTGTGGCTGTAATATGAAAGAACTGATCGAAACCCGCCATGCGAATAACGTCAGACATGTGTGGGTTGAGTCCAGCGAGAATGAGATGTCCATCATTCGCTTTCAGACGCTTAAGAGTTGCTAAAAGGACTCGTAAGCCACTGCTACTAATGTAGTCCATTTGGCCCATGTCAACAATAACCTTTTTAACCCCTTTGTCAAGGGTTTCGAAGATTGCTTTCTCTAGTTCGCCAGAGGTCGTCGTGTCGACACGACCGATGACTTTGACTGTTGTTATGTCACCAGTCTCAGTTGTTGTTTGTTGTACTTCCATAGTAAATATGAGTGTAATCGATGGTGGGGGGTGTCGTCAATAGACTTTTTTCGAAATGCGCTTTCCTGGACTTTAGATTTTGTCTAAAGTCCAGGCTTTCGCCGTGAGTTCGATGAAAAAATCAGACCTTGATTGCCTTGATATATGCAGCTTTCATCTGGCCTCCGTTCATGAAATAACCACTTTCCATAAAAAAATCACGTGAGGCGTTCAGCCATGAGACTTCTTTGCGTTCTTCCACATATTTCTTAAGCCAATCGCTGAGTAGATCGGGTGGAGTTGGTGATTGTTTTAAAATGGCAATAGGAAGCGTGTGGTTAATAAATCTATGCTTAAGTTGTGTTTTTTTTTTCGCTGGATCGGAAAAATCACTTTTTTTAACGCGGCTCCAGGGGATTTGCCCATTCCAAGGCCATTCGGGATCATTGTCTCTAATGGAAGTCTTGATTTGTTCCTTTAAATTACGAAAAAGAAAGGGCGCTTCTCTTTTGAGTGCTCGCAAAAGTCGACAATCATCCTCATCAGACCATCTGGCTATTAATGACACAGAGGGAGGTTTTCTCGAGGATTTAATAAAAGCGCGCACCTTTTTTTGGATCGATTCAGGAGAATAAAATCCCTTGGTAATCTGCCATAATTCTTTGATGGCTATGCTTGTAAGTTCATTTGTAGAACGGCGCAGAGGTAATTTTGCAAAGATCTTCTTAAGTGTACTTTCGTCTGTTTTTTTCGGAGGGAATAGAGAAGGGAGGTAGGTATTTAGGAAATAATGATGGGCTAGTATTGTGATGCCAGAGCGGGAGCGATCCTCTGGATGCATGGCGTCAAGATAGCTCGTTTTCCAGTTTTTGCTGAGGTGTAAAGGCGCAGCTTCCCATGGAAAGAGGGAGGGGCTCTTTTTAAGCGCCTCATCTAAACATACTGCAGGGTTCGTTCTAAACTCGTAAGGGAGGTGATTTGGAAAATTATCGTAAAAATGTTGTGGATGAGTAAATGTTAATGTTTTGAGGGCAGGTCGAGGCATGGTGGATTTTACTTCGGAGTTTAGACATGAATTCGAGTTTAAAATAAGGTTTAATTTGAGGGAAAGGAATTTGACCTTTCTTGCATCGATGTAGAAAAATGTGGAAAAAAAGCATCCATGTGGCTGAAAATGGTGGAGTGTTGAAGTGGATCCTTATTTTTCTAATTGCCGTCAGCGCTCTTTTGGGCTTGTCTTGGTGGAAAAAATCGCACAAAGAACCCCAAAGCGGAGCAGAAGTACAAGCTGAAAGATTCTTGGCTCAGGAGACGAAAGTGCCTGAACCAGAGAAGTCGCCTCCTGCTGCTTCTAAGCCACCCCTAAAATCGGCTCCAATTCCATCTGTCGACCGTATCGATGAACTCTTTAATACTGGGCTGCCAAAGTTAGATCAGATTGTTCAGACTATAGCTTATACAAAGACTGTTGATTGGCAGCGAGGGAAAGCTGCTTGGCTTGGTGACTACGCTAACCACTATGCAACTTCTAAACATTTTATTGCGCGTAGCCTCAATAAAAAAGCGGACTACTTAAAGCAAGATGTCAAGGAAGGGGATCGATTTAATGTTTATCGCAAGGATAAAAAAATCGCTTTCCATATGGTTGTTGCGCTTGATCAGTGTAAAATGTTGCTTTATTGTATCGATCTAAGCGCGAATGAAAGAATCCTTTTAAAAACTTATAATGTTGGAGTGGGTCGAAGGGATCCAAAGAGCTTATCGGGCTCTTTGACGCCACTTGGAACCTATTCTCTTGGCAAAAAGGTCACCATCTATCAACCGGGCACCCTTGGTGTATTTCAAGGTAAAGATATCGAAATGATTCGTGTCTTTGGTACACGCTGGATCCCTTTTGATAAAGAAATTAAAAATTGCACAGCTGTAGCTAAAGGATTAGGCGTTCATGGTTCTCCGTGGAAAGCTGATCCCAAGACAGGACAGCTCGTTGAAGATTCTTCTTCCATTGGAACATTTTCCAGTGATGGATGCATTCGACTCACCACCCGGGATGTCGAAGAAATTTATGCCATTACAATCACTCAGCCATCATATGTGGAAATTGTTGCCACATTTGCTGATTGTCAACTGCCAGGAAAGGAAAAATGAAGCCATCACGTGACTTATTACCTCATGAAAAGCAAATTTTAGAGTATGAGCAAACGATTCACCAACTTAAGACTCAAAATGCAGCCAATGGGCTGATGTCTCGTGAAGAGGTGCAGAACCTAGAAGAGAAAGTCGCGGCACTTAAGCAGAAAGTTTATAGTCAATTATCTCCATGGGAACGCGTTCAAATTTGTCGTCATAGTAAGCGCCCTCATTCCATGGATTATATAAAAGCGCTCGTTTCTGATTTTATCCCTCTTCATGGTGATCGTTATTTCGCCGAAGATCGTGCGATTGTCGGTGGAATTGGGCGTATTGGAGCGATGCACTGCGTCGTGATTGGCCAGGAAAAAGGTGCTGATACTACTGATAGGGTGCGTCGCAATTTCGGTATGCCCCATCCCGAGGGATTCAGGAAAGCATTGCGCTTGATGCGTTTAGCTGAAAAATTTAATTTGCCTGTTGTATCTTTCATTGATACGGCCGGTGCCTATCCTGGTTTAACAGCTGAGGAGCGTGGACAAGCGTGGGCAATTGCTGAAAACCTCAAAGCCATGGCCCGTCTCAATACCATTATGTTGGTTGCGATTATTGGAGAAGCCTCTTCTGGAGGGGCTTTAGCGATGGCTATGGGAGATTCTATAGGCATTCTAGAGCATGCATATTATTCTGTAATTAGTCCAGAAGGGTGTGCGTCCATTTTATGGAAGGACTCAAGTAAGCAACAACAGGCTGCAGCAACATTAAAAATGATGCCAGAGAATGTTTTAGAATTAAACATTGTTGATGAGATTATTCCAGAGCCTCTTGGTGGAGCTCATGTTGCTCCTGAACAGGTGTTTGCAGGAATGCGTCACTTTTTATTGTCCCAGTGGGAGTCACTGAAAGAAATGCCCCTTGGATTATTGCTAGAGCGACGTTACTTAAAGTTCCGACGCATTGGCCAATTTATTGTTGAGTAGGGAATGCGTCTATTATTACGAACAGCCCTGCAAAATAGGCGCCACTATATCCTGATTGTATTTACTGTCATCTCCATGTTTGCAATGACGATCTCGTCACAGATGGAAATGTTAGCATTAGGCCTATTGACAGAATCAAGTGCTGATTTCTTCTCCCTGTTTGCTCCAAAGAAAGAGGGGATCCTTGTCCCTGAGGATCGCGTCACTTTGCAACAAGTGGAAGCTAGGTGGGATGATATTGATTCAAATCATCGCGGTTACATTTCTAAAAAAGATGCCAACGCCTATTTAGCGCGCAATGGGCAGCATAATCTATTAGCAAATGCGATCTACTACTTGGAACAACATCTACATTTGACCAATCGCTTTGCTCTTCTTGTGATTCTTTTGATTGTCATAGCCGTCTTCAAGGCCTTTGCGCTTTTTGGCAGTAAGTATTTTACGCAGCTCGTGTCCATTCGCGTGAGTAGGGACTTGAGACAAAGTTATTTTGAACATATCCAAAAATTGCCAATGACATTTTATCATCAGCACAATATTGGAGCTCTCTCTTCTAGAGCCGTTGTCGATGCAAGTGCAGTTGCAAGCGCGATTAATACAGCCCTTATTCATTACTTACAAACGCCCTTCATGCTGATATCGACAGCTCTACTCTGTTTTTATATTTCTCCGGTCTTATCGGGGATTATTTTTATCGGCTTACCTGTGATTATTTTCCCGATTGTACGCGTTGCGCAAAAGATTAAGAAAGTTTCGCGCAGTATTCAAAGAAATCAAGAGGGATTCACCTCAGTTCTGATTGATTTCTTATCAGGGATTCAGACGATTAAACTTTTTTCAATGCAGAAATTTGCATTAGAAAAATATAAGTCGCAAAATGATCAAATGGCACGCCTCGAGGAGCGCACCAATCGTTACAACTGCCTTATTCGCCCCATTTTACATACCTTGGGTGGTTTGTTTCTTGCCGCTGTCATGCTTTATGGTGTTTATGTCCTGCAGATGAGTATTTCTAGTTTGATTGTCTTTGCCGGACTGCTTTTTCAGTTTTATGAGCCAATTAAAAAATTTAGCGAAGAGAATTATCAAATTCAACGTGGTGTAGTAGCAGCTGAAAGGATGTTTGAAGTGCTGCACCACCCAGAAGAAGCGGCTCAGAAAGATAAATCTCAAGCTTTGATCGAATTTGATGGGCAGTTTAATTCACTCGAATTTAAAGATGTCTGGTTTCGCTATGACCGCGATTGGGTTTTAAAAGGCCTGTCTTTTAGCGTGACCAAAGGGCAGATGTTGGCAATAGTTGGTCCAACGGGTTCGGGAAAATCAACCATTGCTCAGCTCATTCCTCGTTTATTTGACATTGAGCGTGGGCAGATCCTCCTCAATGGTCGTCCGCTCCATGAATATACACTCGAATCTTTGCGTCGTTACATTTCTTTTGTTGCACAGCGCCCCTTTATCTTTCTCTCTTCCATCGAAGAGAATATTGCAGTGGGCTTGGACGTAACCCATGAACACGTTGAGCAGGCCGCTAAGCAGGCGCATGCGGCAGAATTTATTGAGCAATTGCCCCTAAAATATGAAACGCTCCTCTCTGAATCGGGTAAAAACCTTTCAGGTGGACAACAGCAACGTGTAACGATTGCACGCGCTTTAGTGAAAGATGCCCCCTTGCTCATCATGGATGAAGCAACTGCCTCCTTGGACGCCTTGAGTGAAAGACGCATTAAAGAAACGATGCTAGAGCAACAAGGCAAAATCACACAAATCATTATTGCTCATCGATTTTCTACCATTGAAAATGCTGATCAAATTCTTTTCCTTGATCAGGGGGAAAAGGTTGCTCAGGGAACATTAAAAGAGCTACAAATTAGCTGCCCCGCCTTTGCAAGGATGTGGGATCTCATGCGTTTATCCGAATAACATTGAAAAAGACATTATGACAAAGCAGCGATACGACCACCATTTTGTAGAAAAAAAATGGCAACGTTTTTGGAAAGAGAATAAGACCTTTGAAGCTCATCTTGATAAGACAAAGCCCAAGTATTATGTTCTAGATATGTTTCCCTACCCCTCTGGAGCAGGGCTTCACGTGGGCCATGTTGTTGGCTATACAGCAACAGATATCATGGCGCGTTACAAGAGGCACAAAGGGTTTAATGTGCTGCATCCAATGGGTTGGGATAGCTTTGGCTTGCCTGCAGAGCAATATGCTGTGCGTACAGGTACTCATCCCGCTATTACCACGAAACATAATATTGATACCTACCGCACGCAATTACAGTCCCTTGGATTTAGCTATGACTGGTCGCGCGAAATTGCAACTAGTGACCCCGATTATTATAAATGGACGCAGTGGATATTTACCCTCCTTTATGAAAAAGGGCTTGCTTACGAAGCTGAGATGTTGGTGAACTATTGTCCTGCACTTGGAACGGCACTTTCTAATGAAGAGATTGAAAATGGTCGTGCTAAGGAAGGGGGCCATCTTATTGAAAGGCGCCCATTAAAGCAGTGGATATTAAAGATCACCGCCTACGCAGACCGCTTGCTTGAAGATCTTAATCAGTTGGATTGGCCAGAGGGATTAAAACGTTTGCAGCGCAATTGGATTGGCAAGAGCGAGGGAGCGCTGATCGATTTTGCCTTAAAAGGCCATTTTGATAAAGTGCAGGTCTTTACGACTTGTCCCGAAACGCTTTTTGGCGTTTCTTATTTAGTGTTGGCCCCTGAGCATCCTTTAGTCAATCAAATCACCATTGATTCACACAAAGATGTTGTCAAAGCTTATCAGCAAGCAACAGCGAGTAAGAGTGATCTAGAGCGTACTGAGCTTTGCAAAGAGAAGAGTGGTGTCTTTACTGGCGCTTATGTTTATCACCCCGTGACAGAGGAATTACTACCCGTTTGGATTGCAGACTACGTTTTAGGGCATTACGCTTGTGGCGCAGTCATGGGCGTGCCAGCACATGATGAACGCGACGAAGAATTTGCAACGCGGTTTTCTCTTCCCATTCGTCCTGTAATAGAGAATGACAGATGCTTGCATAGCGCTCATGGGGATCTTTCACTGAATGGTTTGTCCATTCAGGAAGGCAAGAAAGCTGTCTGTAACTGGTTGGAAAAGCATCATAAAGGAAAGTTGCATATCTCTTATAAATTGCGCGATTGGCTCTTTTCTCGGCAGCGCTATTGGGGTGAACCCTTTCCTATTCTGCATTTTGAAGATGGGACGAAACGTATATTGGCTCTTGATGAATTGCCCCTTTGCCCTCCTCAAGTTGAAGATTATCGGCCTTCTTCTGATGGACAAAGTCCATTAGCAAAGGTGCGTCAGTGGGTAGAGCTTTTTGATGAGAAGACTAACAAACGCGCTTTTCGTGAAACTAATACCATGCCACAATGGGCAGGGTCGTGCTGGTATTATTTGCGCTTTTGCGATCCTAAAAATAATCAGGCTGCATGGAGTTTAGAGGCTGAGAATTATTGGATGCCTGTTGACCTTTATGTGGGTGGCGCGGAACATGCGGTTCTACACCTACTTTATGCGCGTTTTTGGCATAAAGTGCTTTTTGATTTAAAGCTCGTATCGACATGTGAGCCTTTTGCAGCACTACGCAATCAGGGGATGGTAACTTCTCGCTCATTTCAGAATGAATTTGGTGCCTATGTTCCTTTAGAAGATGTGGTAGAAGAAGGCGATCAATGGCGTCATAAAGAAACGGGTGCTCTTTTGCGCTCTCAAATTGAAAAGATGTCAAAGTCTAAGCTCAATGGGATGACTCCAGATGAGATGGTTGATCAGTATGGCGCCGATGCTCTGCGCATCTATGAGATGTTTATGGGGCCTATTGAAAAAGAAAAGATTTGGAACACTGAGGCCGTACAGGGTGCATGGCGTTTCTTGAATCGCTTCTGGGAGCTTGTTGATGAAGCGCGTTTTAATGAAGAGGCTCCTAGTGAAGCAGCTTTTAGAGCGGTGCATCGCCTTGTACATCAGGCTACTGAGGAAATTGAAGCCCTGCGTTTTAATACGGCGATTTCTAAAATGATGGAATTCGTCAATGCGATGACACCCATCGCTCATTACCCGAAAAAAGTAATGGAAATGGCTGTGTTAGTACTCTCTCCATTTGCCCCTCATATTGCTGAAGAGATGTGGAAGCAGCTTGGGCACACAGAGAGCTTAGCGTTTGTTGCTTTTCCTATTGCTGATTCAAAGTGGTTGGCAGAGGATACGATTACCTATCCTGTACAAGTGAATGGTAAGCTTCGCACAACGATTACAGTCCAAAAAGGAACTTCAAAAGAGCAGGTGCTCGCATTAGCTGAGCGTGAACCAATTATTGAAAAATATTTGGCAACACCTATCAAAAAGGTAGTTTTTGTGCCGGATAAATTGGTGAATTTTGTTATTTAAGATGCGGGGCGTATATACAATTTTATTAGGGCTCTATAGTTTGGGGCTTACTGGGTATCTTTGTCTTTTACGCCTGCGTCATGGTCGCTATAAGGGAGCGATAGGGCAGAGGCTCTTTCGCTTGCCCAAAATTTCACCAGCTTCCACTGGCCGCATTTGGTTTCATGCAGCTTCTTTTGGTGAGGTGAGGGGACTTGAGCCACTCATCACCTTATGGCGTGAGCGTCATCCCGATTGGCAGATCTATTTATCAACAATTACGGATTCTGGCCAGGCGCATGCAAAGACGTTGCCTGATGTGGATCATGTTTTTTATTTCCCATTAGATTTTCCTTTTATTCAAGAGGCATTATGTAAGAGGTTGATGCCGGACATTCTTTGCATCGCTGAAAGCGACTGGTGGTATTGGCAAGTGCATAAGGCCAAAAAAATGGGTGCAAAGGTTTATCTTGTTAATGGAAAAATCTCTGAAAGGTCTTTCAAGCGTTATTCAAAAATTTCTGGATGGGCAAAAAACTTACTTAGCGCTTTTGATGCTCTTGCAGTACAGACAGGGCATCATGCCCAGATGATTAAAGAGTTAACAGGAATATCTCCTGTCGTAACGGGGAATCTCAAATGGCAGCAGAAGGTGGTTACTTTAGATACTATGCAAAGGGATGCTTTGAGGAAACAGCTTGGGCTTAAATGTTCCTGTTGCCTTATTCTCGCCTCCACGCACGCCCCTGAGGAAGATTTGCTTCTGCCTATTATCGCTAAATTACAAAAAGAGCAGCCTTTTGATTGTATTCTGGTGCCGAGGCATATTGAACGTGGGCCACAGTTGAGGCAACTTGCCAAGAAATATGGGGCAAGCGTCATTGTGGTTGATGTCATGGGGATGCTGAGACAACTTTATCTGTTAGCCGATATCGCTTTTGTAGGAGGAACTTTTGCGGAAGATGTCGGTGGGCATAATCTCTTGGAAGCGATATTTGCAGGGTGCGCGTTGATTTATGGTCCCTATATATATTCACAGCGCGAAATGCATGAAGCTATTATGGCGAGTAAGGGGGCGATCCAGGTCACCGTAAACTCCTTTCAGGCAGCATTGACCACTCTTTTAACCGATGTTGCTAAACGTCAGGCTCTCAAAGAGTCGGCAAAGAATTTACTAAACCTGCTTGCAAATCCACTAGAAGACACCTACCAGCTTCTATCCAAACGGTAGCTATGGCTACTCGATTTCTAAAAAATAAACCTTCCTGGCGTGCTTTAAAAGGGGATTTAATCCCGAAATTATGTTGAGAAGAACTTTGTTCTTGTTTGTTAATTATTCAATGCATTATAATTTCGGTCACATAAAGATCGCGGGGTGGAGCAGTGGTTAGCTCGTTGGGCTCATAACCCAAAGGCCGGAGGTTCGAATCCTTCCCCCGCTAATTTTCCAAATACATCATATCTTCAGAACCGCAAAGCAACTCGTTTTGAAGGTCCATTTTTGACGTTCCATTTTTTGGCGGTATAGCTCAGCTGGTTAGAGCAGCGGAATCATAATCCGCGTGTCGTTGGTTCGAGTCCGACTACCGCTAAAACCTTCTTTCTATAACAGACGGTCTAGTTCACCCACATGGGTAACACTTTTCAAAAAAACGCCATAGCATCTCTTATTTAAAAGTGCACGATAAACGTCAATAGCACCCCTAATCATATTATCTGTCAGAAACTAGCTACTTTTTCAGACATATTCTTATTAATCAACGTGAGTTCGACTTTAAATCGACTTTTGATCATTGTTTCAGAGGCATCTGCTTATAAACTCCTCTTGGACATGGCACATTGGCCATGGCCTTCAAGGCGTTTATCACCAGCTATCCTCTGAAACAACGAGGGTGTAATTCAAAGTGTTAGTTAACTATTTAGAGCTATTTAGAGCTAGTTAGAGCTAGAATGGAAGCTTTTCTTAAGGATTCACCAGACAACCTTCTGCCAAAAAATCCTTATTTTCCCCCTCTGTGTGCTCTGTGAGCTCTGTGGTAAATATTTTTATTTAAAACTTATGTTAATTTTTTTAACCACAGAGTCCACAGAGCGCACAGAGGGTGCATAAGCTGTTACACCTTATCTTGAACGAGAATTAATGGAGACTGAAGTGGGTACTAGAAGAATATGAGTCCCTAGTTTTTCATCCTTCCTAACACTTTGAATTACACCCAAACAACGATCAAAAGTCGAATTCACATTTCTTCTTTGTGTGCTCTATGGGCTATGCAGTAAATTTTTATTTAAATTACATGTGTTCGATCTAAGCGTGAACTCACGTTGTCAAATCATATATTGTCGTAAATATTAGTTTAATATAACCTCACGTAAGGTGTGAGGAGAGATGAATAAAGCTAGAGTATTTCAGACAGGGACCATTAATTCGCTGTTACAGAGTGTGTATGATGGTGATACCACGATCGGTGAACTTAAGACCCAGGGCAACTTTGGAGTAGGAACCTTTGCAGGAGTCGATGGTGAACTCATCGCTGTGGATAATCAATATTTTCGAGCAGATGCGAGTGGTCATTTGACGCTCGAAAATGACAAGCTTGTAGTGCCTTTTGCTGTCGTAAATAATTTTTTTGCAGACTATACCTTTGAAGTGACTGGTCTAAATCTTGCAGGGCTTGAAAAGTTGTTGTACGCGCGTTTCTTAACAAAGAACTTTATCTATGCCCTACGTATTGAAGGAGAGTTTGGTTCTATACAATTGCGCAGTGAGCATTGTCAGCCAAGGCTTTACCGCAAACTTGCAGAAACCATGCCTTCTCTTGAGAGACGTTTTTCAGAAGCTAACGCGCGTGGCATTTTAGTTGGCTATTGGTTTCCTCGCTATCTTGAACAACTTAATGTCCCCTCTTTTCATTTTCATTTTGTAGATGAGGCGCGCAGAGTGGGCGGTCATGTGCTAGATTTTCATTTAAGTCAGGCTGTTGTCAAGGTGCAGGTTATTAAGGCCTTGGAAGTTGATCTCATTGATAATGATGAATTTATTAAAGCAGATTTATTTTTAGATTCGCAAGCAGTCAATCAAGTTGAACACACCTCAAAATAGGATAAAATGATGAATCGGACAATTGCAACCCTTCTTGTAGATCAATTTGAATCCTACGGCATTGAGTATGTTTTTTGTGTGCCAGGAGCCTCTATTGATGCGATTTTAACCGCTTTAAAGGGGCGTCGCCCCAAGTTAATTTTATGTCGCCACGAGGGGTCTGCAGGACAAATGGCGGTAGCATATGGGAAAAAGACAAGAAAGCCAGCGGTTGTACTGG
This sequence comes from uncultured bacterium, assembly GCA_964596685.1. Taxonomy (GTDB): domain Bacteria; phylum Chlamydiota; class Chlamydiia; order Chlamydiales; family VFKH01; genus CAZQVA01. The sequence continues at coordinate 28,591 of CAZQVA010000020.1, forward strand.
TTACTGCGGGTCCTGGTGCTACGAATTTAGTCACGCCTGTTGCAACTGCCACAGCGGAACATGCCCCATTGATTGCTATCTGCGGTCAAATGGATAGTCGTTCAACTTTTAAGCCCTCGCATCAGGTGATCAATGAGGCAGAGTTGTTTGAGCCTGTCAGCAAATGGAGTCGAGAGATCACCAATCCACTTAATCTGACGAGCGAATGGGATATGGCCTATAATCTAGCGATTCAAGGTCCTGCTGGCGCAGTTCACTTAGCTCTTGCTGCAGATCTTTTAGCCTTGCCTACAGATATTTCTTCCACAAGACCTTTGGAGTATTTACCTTCCCCACGAGCAGGAAGTCACGATATAGAGATTGCCAAGCAATTAATACACGCTGCAAAATACCCTCTCATTGTTTTGGGAGGCGATGTCAATGGCTCAAAAACAGTAGAACAGGTGCATAAGCTTTTGCGTGCGACGCATATGAGTGTGATAGCAACTTTTGAAGGGCGCGGACAGATTACAGGCCCCGAACAAGAGTATTTTATTGGGCGCATCGGTGTTTTTCAGAATCAACCTTGTGATGAGGCCATTAAAAAGGCCGATCTATTTATTACTCTTGGATACAACATTGCAGAACTTGATCCCATTAAATGGAATCAGGAGAATAAGCCATTGATTCATATTGCAGATTTCGCTCCCATCATTGCGGATGGATATCGACCCACTGTACAGCTTTTAGGTGATATTGCAGAAAATATCCGCCAGTTGGCTACGGATCTTAATTATCAGGTCGGCAGTGACTACCTTGTGTCGCAGAAGGAGATTAAAGAACAACTTGAGAAGAGAAGGATAGATTTCCAGAAAAAGCCACACCTGCTCCATCCTTTATTTGTGATTGAAACTATTCAGAAGCTCATTCGCCCTGTAGATACATTGGTAAGTGACGTAGGGACACATCAATATTGGATTTCGGAATATTTTATCAGTCAGAAACCTCATCAATATATTAATAGCATGGGATTTCAAACTTTGGGTGTCTCTCTTCCATTTGCTATTGGTGCTGCCTTTGCGCAGAAAGAGGGGAAAGTTTATTCAATTTCAGGGGATGGAGGAATTCTTTATTGCATGATGGAAATGGCAACAGCGGTCGAACATCATCTGCCGATTATTCATCTAGTATGGAAGGACAAATCCTATAATCTTGTAGCGATCCAAGAAGAACACAAGTATCACACGACAAATGCTGTTCAGTTTGTTCAAGATATTGATTTTGTAAAAATGGCTGAGAGTTATGGTATACAGGCTTTCAGAGTGACAGAAGAGGAAGCATTAGAACCTGTGCTCAAACAAGCACAAACTATAACATCTCCAGTATTGATTGAAATAGCAATCGATTATTCAGACAACTTGCGCAAAATTATAGAAGCAATTCATGGAACGTAACCTCGCCACGCTAATTGTAGATCAATTTGAATCCTATGGGATCGAGTATGTTTTCTGTGTCCCGGGTGCTGTGATAATGGCCTTGGTAATGGCCCTTAAAGGGCGTAAGCCAAAGCTTATACTCTGTACGAGTGAGGCATCAGCTGGTCAAGCTGCCGTCGCGTATGCAAAAATTTCTGGAAAACCAGCAGTTGCTCTTGTAACGGCAGGTCCAGGAGCAACGAACCTTATAACAGCGGCGGCGACTGCAACAGCAGAACATACCCCATTAATCGTGATTTGTGGACAAGTGAGTAGCAGAATATCTTTTAGACCTGCTCATCAAGCAGTTGATGTAGAAAGGCTATTTGAGCCCGTTGCTAAATATAGTCGTGAGGTCAGAGAGGTGGCTAATTTCACAAATGAGTGGGATATTGCTTACCAAGCAGCAATGACAGGACCGCAAGGGGCCGTTCATCTTGCTTTTGCAAGAGAGCTATTAAGTGTTCCTACTGATATTCAACCGACGCATCCTTTATCTCATGGATCATCACTTCACGCAACTCGAGAGAGTATTCGTGAAGCACAAGTGCTTTTTAGGCAATCAAAATATCCTGTGATTATCCTTGGAGGAGACGCGCAGTCTATAAAGATTGCGCATGCCCTTAAAGAGTTGGTGCATGCAACCAAAATAGGTGTTGTTGCGACATATGAGGGGATTGGCGGTATCGAGCCTCCTGCACATGAGCACTTCATGGGACGCATCAGTATCTATTGTAACGTATCTGAAAATGCACTTATGGAAGAAGCCGACCTCTTCATTGCTATTGGTTATAATATTGCGGAACTTGAGCCGATAAGGTGGAATCCAAAAAATAAACCGCTCATACATATTTCAGATTACCTACCCGTTATTGCTGATGGTTATCGTCCATCCATACAACTCATTGGAGATATTGCAACGAATCTAGAGCTGCTCCAAGAGAATTTGAACTATAGGGCATCTGTGGCGTATGAATCATTACAGCAGCGACGTCGTCAATCGATGCAAAAGCTCTCCTTAGAATATAAGCATCGGCCTTATGTCGTACATCCTCTTTATGTTATCGAATGCTTACAACAGGTCATAGGGAAAGATGATCTCGTGGTAGGAGATGTAGGCTCAAATCAATATTGGGTCGGTGAGTATTTTTTAAGCGCTATTCCCCATCAATTTATTAATAGTATGGGATTTCAGACGTTAGGTTTGTCTATACCCTTTGCGATGGGAGCTGCTTTCGCCCACAAAAAGGGGCGAGTTTATTCTATATCTGGGGATGGAGGAATTCTTTTTTGTATGGCAGAGATCTCAACAGCTGTACAATATCAGCTCCCCATCATTCATATGATATGGCGCGATAATACATATAACATGGTAGCGATTAGTGAAGAAAATTGCTATGGAGATACCTATGCAGTGAATTTAAATCCCAATATAGATTTTATTAAAATTGCAGAAGGATTGGGAGCTCATGCTTTTAAAGTCACTGATTATAAGGAACTTTTGCCCATAATTGAGCATGTCCAGACATTGCTTGGTCCTTCGCTAATTGAAATTGCGATTGACTATTCTGATAATTTAAAACAGCTGTCTGCCTTAACCTAATCCCTACTGCTCCGTGAGATTTTTGTAAGCATCCGCTTTTCTTAATAGACGTAAGTTCAATTTAAAATCGAACGCACGTTTATTAATCATCAGAAAAAGTTATACTTGTGCGGTTCAAATGGCTTGATTTTTATGGGGATTGATAGTAGCGTGAGTGCCGACCTTCCATGGAGCTGCGGCTGGACTGTAATAAGGTCGTTCAATTAGGTGAAAATTTCACTTTATTTCACCGAGCTTTATTCAAACTCTCCAGACTAGATTTTGTCTAAAGTCCAGTCCAGACCACCTTAGTAAAAAGGCGAAGCATGATGCGAATTCTCCTGATCAAACGTGGCGCATTGGGCGATATCTTAATGACAACGCCACTCGTTCGACAACTTAAAAGACATTTTCCTAACGCTATCATCGATTATTGTGTAGGAAGGTCCTTTCATGCAGCACTGAAAAATAATCCTTATCTCAATAAATGCCTACTTGTCGATGATCACATTTTTACTTTGAAAGGTATAGTGCAGTATCTGAAATTGTCATGTGCCTATCGCAAAAATTACGACTATGTATTTATTCTCGATAAACACTGGTACTTTGCTATCGCAGCTTGCGTTATTGGAGGAAAAAAGATTGGATTTATGCGGGATCAAATCTCACGCTTCTTGCTTGATCGCACTGTAATTTATAGCGATAGTTCTAGGTACCAAAGCTTATATTATTTAGATCTACTTTCATGTACTGGGCTGGCTGAGCCAGAATATCAGGATCTCATGCTTGATTTGGTGATTTCTGCAGAGGATCAAATTCGAGCAGAAGAATTAAGTGGTGCATTGCAGTTAAAAGAATATGTCGTTGTTGTTAATAGCGGTGGAAATAATCAGTATGAGCATACTGGGATCAGAATGTTGCCGGAAAATAAAATTTTAAATCTACTTCAAGAGCTTCTAGATCAAGAAAAGAAAGTCATTCTTTTAGGGGGTTCGGTGGATACAGTCAACTATCAAAAATACATAGCCAAATTAAAGAGTCCAACCAATCTTATCGATTTATCTGGAAAGTGTAATTTAGCGGTATCGGCATGGTTGATAAAAAATTCCTCACACTTTTACACAACAGATTGTGGAGCTATGCATCTTGGTGTGGCGATGAATGTTTTCGCTAAAATGACGGCATATTTTGGGCCAACTAGTCCTACTCACTTTTTGCCTCATCAGCACTTAGATTGCGCTGTATGGCGCGATCAAGACATTTTTGAACCAGAATATCAATTGAATGGGCGTCTTCCCAAGTCGTCAAAAAAGTTTTTTACCCGATAGTTTTTTTAGGGAAAAGAGGCAAATTTAGGACTCTGCATGAACCAGAAAAAACCGTAAGTACCATTCGCTAAATAGGAGGGATTATTATCAATCCAAATAGACATTGTTTTGATAGACGTGGACCTGTCATGAAATTTCTCTTTACTCATGGTGAGCAGCTCGCTCTAGGCGATCATTAATCGCAGCGCCTAACCCATGGGTAGGCATTATCTCAGCAAGTATACATTGAATATTTAATTTGTCAAGCGTGCGCATTGATGCAAAGAGGTTATGCGCGGCTTCCTGGAGTGAGCCTTTGCTACTTAATTGAATTTGATGACTAGCTGGTAAGTGGTTAAAAGTGCGCGTAAGAGATAAAATCGCGTGAGGTTCATTTCCATGAGTTTCTAAAAGTGCATCTAAATCACCCATATAAAGTCTGGTGCGCGGAGCATAGTGACTTTTAAGACGTCCAGGGGCATGTAGGTGCGTGTTGTGTTGCGCACTCTGGCAATAAAGATGTAAAGTATCCTCAATGGCTTCGCGACTGATTCCTCCGCAACGATAGATGATGGGTTGGTTATTCTCAAATCCGATAATTGTGGATTCAATGCCTACCTGAGTGGAGCCACCATCAAGAATAAGGGGAATTTTGCCTCCAAGTTGTTCCATTACATGCTGTGCACTAGTTGGACTGATATAACCAAAGGGATTGGCGCTGGGAGCAACAAGTGGAAAGGAAAGATTGCGCAGCAGTTTTAGCGTAAGGGGGTGGTTGGGGATCCGGATCGCTACTAAGGAGCTATCCGCGGTGATAAGATCACTAATTAAAGTATTTTTCTTGAGAAGTAATGTGAGTGGGCCCGGCCAAAATTTTTCTGCAAGTAACTGAGCGTGAGGAGGGATTTCTTGGACAAATTGACTAGCAGTGGCAAGGGAATGAGTATGTAAAATAAGAGGATTGAATGTGGGTCGATTTTTGATAGCAAAAATTTTTGCAACAGCTTCTTCAGAGAAAGCGTTGCCTGCTAAGCCATAAACAGTCTCAGTGGGTATAGCAACTGCTTGGTTGGTATTCAGAAGGTGTGTTGCCAGGGCAATATCTTGGTTGATCAGCGTTTGCATACAAAAAAGGTTGTTTTATTCCTGTAACTGGGTCTGAAACGTCTCAAATGACAGGTGGTTTTAATTAATGACACGTCCTAATATGATATAATTTACAGGGTATTATCTCAAAATCAATGACGCAGCAAATTCCATATAAAGTTGGCAACTATGAAATCCTTTCCTCATTGGGGAAAGGGGGGATGGGAGAGGTCTTTTTGGCATTTGATCGCGTCTGTCGTCGCAAAGTTGCGTTAAAACGCGTGCGCCCTAATTTAATGCGTCATCGTGTTATCAAACAACGTTTTCTAAGAGAAGCGCAAATTACAGCACATCTCTCTCATCCAGGGATTATTCCTATCCATGCACTACATGAAAATGATGATACACTCTATTACGTAATGCCTTATGTGGAGGGCGTGACCTTAAAAAAGCGCTTGCTTGACCTGAAAAAGGGACAGCCAAATCACGGAGATAGTTCCGTCCAGGCCTTTGTTTCTCTGTTTTTAAAGGTGTGCCAAGCAATTGCGTATGCCCACAATGAGGGATATCTCCATCGCGATATTAAGCCTGAAAATATTATGCTCGGTCGCTATGGACAGGTATTTATTTTAGATTGGGGGCTGGTCGAGACTCTAGAGCATACAGAACAGATAGATATCGAGGAAATTGTAAAAAACCACCAGTGGACAAATCCACAGCGGCCGGTGGGAACTTTGGCTTATATGGCACCTGAAAGAGCATTGGGATGTCCTGCGACCATACAAAGCGATATTTATGCCTTAGGTGTCATTCTTTATCAGTTGTTGACCTTAAAACTGCCTTTTAGGCGCCTTTCATTGGCCAATTTTAGGCAACACATGTCTAAGGAAGTCCTTCCTGATCCGTTACAGGTCGCTCCCTATCGCGATATTGCGCCAGAACTGATCACAATTCTTCACCGCTGTTTAGCCTTTTCCATTCAAGAGCGTTATTTAACAGTAGATCAATTGATTGACGATATTGAGCATTACCTTCATGGACGCTCTTCCTGGTACCCATTGATAAGTTTAGATGTTAAAAATAGCAGTGACTGGCAGTTTCAAGAAGCGATTCTTCTGCCTCAAGATATGGCGATTGCACGGCGTTGGCAACATACAGAATGGGTACAGCTGATGCTTTCGCAGGCTAAATTTTATGGCAATATGCGTTTGCGCGTTCGTTGTAAGATAGGAGCTACGGGTAAGGGAATAGGTTTATTATTAGGCTCTCTTGATGAGCATATGACAGCTTTTCCCATCGAAGGGTATTCCTTATGGATTGGTGCTAAAGGATCTGTCGTTCCTACACACCTTCTCCGCTCTTCGAGTCAGTTGATGGAGTCTTCTGAATGTCATTTGGAAAAAGGAGTGTGCCACGAAATTTGCTTCGATCGTCTAGAAGAACAGATCTCTGTGTTGCTTGATGGAGAACATAAGTTGACTTACACCAGTCATATACCTCTTTGTGGTACGCATGTAGGCATTATGACGCGCGATGCAGACGTGCAGATTTTATCGATAGAGGTTTTTTCTGGGAGTTTACAGGCTAAAATCAGTTGCCTATCCATTGCAGATGCATTTTTTGCGGGACATGATTATGAAAAAGCTTTGTTGGAGTATCGGCGCATTGCAATGACCTTTAAAGGTCGTTCAGAAGGAAGACAAGCAATTTTTAGATCGGGATTGACATTATTAGAGAAAACAATACAGATCCCTAAAGGACAGCAAAATGAGGCCCTAGCTTCCGTAATGGGAGAATTTGAATTATTGCGTACCACTGTGGATGCACCACTGGAGTACTTGGGTAAGGCGATTGTATATGCTCGGTTAGGTCTCGCTGAAGAGGAAGGGAAATGTTTTGCACTCGCTTTAAGAAGGTATGCGCATCATCCCGGGCTCGCTGCTCTTTATGAACAAATGCTCTATCGTTTACAAATTTATTCCAAATCGGATCGTTTGAATGCCTGCAGACTGGCTTGTCTTCTTTTACAACAGGGGGTAGATGGCATATGGCGTCAGCATTTCTCTCTTTTTCAGCTCTTTTTACAGAGTTTAGAGACGCCCTTCTTTGTGGATGCCAAAGAAATTGATTTTAATGACCCTCACTCCGTCTGGGCACATTTAATGATTCATTTAGCTTTTTGGCTTGCACAGCCGCATGTGCTGCAAGAAATTATTCCTCACCTTCATCAGGATATTTTGATCGAAACTGTGGCTGTCGCTTTAATACTTTTGGGAGCCACACATGCGGCAATAGAATGCATCCGTTTTCTATCAAATCCAGAGAGGATTGAAGGCTTTTTTAGGGATGAAATCAGCGCTTTAGAACATTTAGAAAGCTTTTCTCGCCCCATGAAAGCATGTATCCTGCAGTTATCGCTTGAAAAAGAGCGGTATACGCACATAGTGGAAAAATACGATCCGCAGGAAAAACTTTTCGATGCATTTTTTATCTGGGCAGCTCTCTGTCAGGGGGAATATGACTTGGCAGAAAAAATGTTTCAGCGGTATGATCCCAAGGAGCTGGCGCAGGAAGAAGGTCCTCTATACTTTCTTTATGGTTGTTGGCGTTCAGCAAAACAGGGTGTACAGCTAGGCAGGGGGCATTTTGGGACGATTTTACATTCAGCGTATCCGCGCTCTTGGAGTGTGGCAGCCCATAAATTGTTTGATGCGTCCTTTGACTATCATGAATGGCATGAAAAGGCTTTTTACTGGGAGAAAAAGATGCTTTTAAATCAGGTGGCGCTTTTTGAGAGATGCTCTTCTTTAGGGAGTGCGTAATAATCCCTTATTATAAGCCACGATGACGATGCATTTACCAACTCCTAAACAACTATTTCATGATTTACCTCTCTCTCTCGGTGCACGTGAGCAGATTGAACAATGGCGTGTAACTATCCGCTCCATTCTTTCTGGTCAGGATAAAAGGCAACTTCTCGTCGTAGGTCCGTGTTCCATTGATAGCGCCAGCGCGGCTCTTGAATATGCCAAACGACTCCACCTTTTAAGTCTTGCGGTAAAAGATCGGTTTTTTATCGTGATGCGTGCACATTTAGAAAAACCTCGTACCCTTTTTGCGTGGAAAGGTTTTATTCACGATCCTCTTTTCGATGGCTCCTGCAATGTTTTAGAAGGACTGTATGAAGGACGCAAGCTACTTTTAGACCTACAAGAATTGGGCATTCCCGTGGGTGGAGAGCTACTTGATCCTCTGCTCAATTTTTATCTATATGATCTTTTTAGTTGGGGGGTGATTGGAGCCAGGACAGTGACTTCACAGCCTCATCGTCAATTGGCTGCTTGGATGCCCTTTCCTGTGGGCTTTAAAAACACAGTGCATGGCGCGATCGAACCAGCTCTTCATGCCATTCAGAGTGCTGTACTCCCCCAATATTTGATAGGGGTTAATGAGAATGGCCATCCCACGCGTCTTTCGGCGCCTGGAAATGAGGGTACACATTTGATTTTGCGTGGTGGAAAGACGCCTAACTATGACACGGTATCGCGTAGAGCAGTGCAGGATTCCCTTAAAAAACTTCCAGGACGTTTTGGCCTTGTTATTGACTGTGCCCATGGTAATTCAAATAAAGATCTCGAAAAGCAAAAACTCGTCTTTAATGAGGTTGTGCAGGATTTATCTGTGCGTGGTATCATGCTGGAGAGCTATCTAGAGTCTGGACAACAAGTACGCCCTGAAATATTTGGCTGTTCTCTCACAGACCCCTGCCTCGATTGGCTGACCACACAGCAACTTATTTTGCAAACGCACCTTTGATCATGGGTGTAATTCAAAGTGTTAGGAAGGATGAAAAAACTAGGGACTCATGTTCTTCTAATACCCACTCCGGTCTCCATTAATTCTCATTCAAGATAAGGTGTAACAGCTTGTGCCCCTCTGTGTGCTCTGTGGGCTCTGTGGTTAAAAAAAATTAACATAATTTTTAAATAAAAAAATTTACCACAGAGCCCACAGAGCACACAGAGAGGGAAAATAAGGATTTTTTGGCAGAAGGTTGTCTGGTGAATCCTTAAGAAGAGCTTCCATTTTAGCTCTAAATAGTTAACTAACACTTTGAATTACACCCTTTGATCATTTCCTTGGCGTTTCAAGCCATCCTGCAAGGCGCGACTCCTTATATTGTTTGATTTCTTCTTTTGTAAGGTACCCTAAATAATCATGATAATAATTTCTTAAATTTAAATGCATTCTTTGTGCACTAACACCAGTGCTTAGAAAATTATCCAGACACTGAATTTCCTCCTGTGAAAACTGAATCCATCCTGTCATCAATTTCGCTACGGCGACAGATGGTAACATTTTTTTCCATAATTCCTTGAGATCTGCTTCAGAATAGGTCTGTGCACCTGATTCGATCACTTCTCCTTTGAGCATGGATAAAACCATTAGATCGGCGAGAGAATTATGCTGTCTTTTTGCCAAAGTGATGTGAACTCGATCCTGAGAGCTCCAAAGATAGAGTTTTTCCCCTACATAGGAGCAATAATTTGCCGGTAAATGATACTTTCCATTGGTCGTAATACCCTGTTTAAATAAGAGATTGGGGGATAGGAAGATATTGCTTGCCACACCGCGTGCAAAGTCATTTGCAACGGTCAGTGAAGACAAGCAATAAAAGATGTCTTGCAGTTTGAAAAGCCCTTCTGTTACAGAAGTTTGCACAAGCCCCTGAATCACACGAGAGTCATAGTTTATTAGAGCTGGTGGAGCTTCCACAGCATGCTGACGTATATCAATTTGTAGTTGCTGTTGGGTCTCCTCAGTTTGCTGCTGTTGTTGTTCAATTTCGCCATAACTAGTAGATGAAGCGATTTTGTGTCTAATATTTCCCTTCCCGATACAGCGTTCTAATTGGTCGCGCCACTCTTTGATTTCCTGATCGCAATTCTTTCCCCGAAAGAGATAAGCAGCAAGCATTTGGTCCTTTGCGATAGTATCAATCATATTTTGATAATGCTTTAACTCTTGATTTGTCACGTACGTATCTATTTTTTTAGGGTTTGCAGCGCTCACTCTTTGGGTGGGCTGATCTTGAAATGAATGGATCACTAATGAAGATAGCATCTTCATCAGGCGCGGTGTAACTTCAGGTGCATCGATACCTGATAAAAGCCCTTCACGCAATTTTCTCTCAATGGTTTCTCTAAGATGCGCCACCATAGCCAGCCAATTATTGTCTAAAGCGCTTTCGCCTTGATTCACTGTCAGATAACGCCATAACATTTTTTGATCTAGGGGAAAGTCAGGCGTAAACCGCTTTAAAAGCTCCCTACGTCCTTCTAGTGTTCTTGGAGATTGGACTCCATATAAATTTTCACCAGGTTGTGCACGATCCAAATAAAGATCAATGATGGCTGAGAGCATATGCTGATAAAGATCTTCTGTGACTCCAATAGTCAGCTGCTGGTGCGTGAGAATACCACGCATACGAAAGACCGCTTGAAGAAAGTCATCGAGCTCCATGTTTTTTCGCACACTTATAATGGCACGCGCACCCACAGGCTGAAGGATATTTGTTCCTGTCTCATAGGCCTGACAAAAAATTGTTAGAAAACGACCTGAAGTTGTATCGTGTTGGAGGGGATGAAAGCTGAGTTCCTTGACTTCTCCTGTGTTTGTTTGTACTAAAGCACTCAATTCACCCTTAGGATTGTGATAGACGATCCCTTCAATTTCTTTGCGCACTTCACTGACGCTTCTTAAAAGTCCTTCTAAAAACTCTTTTAAGGGTGCATCTTTTAACCACCCTCCACTATCAATAAAGGCAAAAGCATCGTTCTGTAAAAATGTGGTTTTTACCCACGCAAGAGGGTCGGTGGAGGAGACCTTTTCTAAAGAAGAAGTTCGGGTTTGGATCTTTTTAGAAACGGCTGTAATGATTGATCCCAGTGTCCCTATCTCTTTGAAGGGTTTCATCAAAGGAGAAAGCACATCCTCGCGCAGTGTCCCTGTGTAACCGCCACATACTTTATTAAATCCCATCAAAGTAGAAGGGGTTAAACGCAGGACGTGAGGATAAAAAGTAATTTGTTGCAGCACCTGGTCTTCCATATACCACAACAGTCCTTCCGGGTTTGATGAGATCTGCTTTTGAAAAAACTCAATTAATGCATTCGCATGCTTTGTGTTCAAGATTTCTTCTGCATTATGGACTTGTCCACAAATTCGCACGTATTTCTGATATCCACGCGTGTCTTGTAATGGGGTGCCTTGTTGTATTTCGCGATGTATGTTTTTTCGAATAATGGATAACATCTCTGCAGCACTTTCTTTTTTAATCCCTTCTGCAAACAATCCCAACATCGTATAGACTACCTGTTTATAGGGCTCTGCATAGCGTGTCGACTTAGGCTTGTGTGCAGCTTCATAAGGACGGGCGACCAGTGCATCACTTTCATCTTCCCGATTCTTTCCTATTGCAAAACCAAATTGAGTCCCATAATTCTCCATTAGACCCGACTTAATTAGATCAATCGAAAGCGCCAATGCGCCGATGAGTTGCTTCTCTTTTTCCTTATCAGCTGCACATTCTTCTAACCAATGCACAACATAATGACTATCCTGTAGAAGATAATCGCGTAGTTTTTCTTTTTTTCCGTGGATGAAGTTAAAATTTTGATTCTGAGCGTATTTTTCTTGCAGTAACTGCATCGCAATCTCTACCAAAGCAGGTTTAATATGAGCTTCAAACATAGCCTCAGTTAATGCAGATTTCTGTTGATGAGAAGTTTCTTGTTGAGATGTTCTTTTTAAGAGGTAATCAATGACTTCAATGCGACATACAAGACTCTCAGGATGGTTAATGATCTGTGTCACCCACCGTGAAAGCAACTGGCAGACAATTTGCCCTCGATCAAAATCAACCATTTTCTTCTTGCCCAAAGTGTACTGGAAAACACCCTCTTTGGGAGAGAGTTTGTGAATTTCATCAATTTGCTCGACACCCTCCATCTGCATCATGGCGCATATTTTTTGTGTGGATGCGAGTATAGCTTCACTCGTGTCTGGATGTTCAAAATTTATTATTGGTAAGTTGAGTGCTTCGTAATAACTCGCCAACATCGCATATTTTTGCCGGGGTGTTGTGACAAAAACTCCTGACAGTTTCTTTAATTCTTCTAATTTTTGATAAAACAACCCGTATTCTGATAAGGTCATCCCACGGCGATAGGCCTGTTCATTGGGCGTTGCTAAAATATAAATACCAAAGGCTTTACCAGCCACTTTGGCAAGATTTTGTGCAACAAGCGCATAGTGCTCATCGGGCACATTCACCACTGAGAGCCCACCTGAAAAGACAAACAAGAAAGATAAAATAGGTTGCAGAACGGATGTTTTACCCGCTCCCATGATCATTTGATTAACAGCATTTCCGCCTTGAGAGGAGGCATACCTGTCAATGTTGTCCACCTGCTCACGGCGCAATCTTAAGTCTAATGTTACCTCTAAAAGTGCATAGACCCCTGCTAAAGCATCACTCTCTTTATAGGCATACTGAGCCAACATCTGCGCACAAAACGCATTAATGATATCAGGAGAAGGCGGTTGCTGATGTTCTCTAATTTCCATACTCTGCTTTAATAGGCGCTGCTGCTGTTGTAACTCTGCCTTTTGCATGAGATAGGTAACAAGGGCTGGTCTTAGGATCCTGAATGAATCTTTTGAAAATTCTGGATATAAGTTAAATAATGCAGCACCAGAGTCGCGACGAGCAACGAGCAATGCCAAAGAGTCGAGCGCAGGCAGTTTTCTCAATCCAGCCACACTTCCTAATTGAGCCTCAACTGATTGAGCAAAAAGACTTTCTAAAAATAATGACAAGCGCGACTCGATCTGTTGCATCGCTTCTTCTGCTGCAACAACGCGCTCTTGCAGCGTCTCAATGATGACTTCAATCTTTTCTGTAAGACGATATGTCTCAATGGGTTTTTTCCCCGCAGCGGCAATATCCTCCCTTAAGTCTTTAAAAAGTGCGCGCACCCCTTCTTCTGCAACATCGCTGTCGCTGGGGTTAAAAAATTCATATGTCTCTTCTGTCGAGATGCTTAATTGTTGTCTGCTAACATACTCGCTCAAGGGATCGAAGGTGATAAAAGGCAGCGATAGCTCTGCCAAACCTTTAAGCTGCAAGATGCCTGGTTTTAATAACTTTGAAAAAACGAATGGAGATCTAGGAGCAATACGTTCATTATCGCTTAAATGCTTTAAAGAGCCAAAACGTTGACCAAAGATATCGTACATGCTCACACCCCCCTGGTTTTAAGGCGCGCCAACGATTTTTCAGGTAATG
>CAZQVA010000021.1:0-38290 GCA_964596685.1 uncultured bacterium
CAATTGTCAACCACTATAGACAGCAAGGACTCCAAGAAGGCATGCGAAAAGGTGTACTCGAAGGCATGGAAAAAGGCGTTCTTAAAGGGCGGCAAGAAGGCATCCAAAAAGGTATGGAGAAGGGCATTCTTGAAGGTATGCAAAAAGGCGAAAGAGAGGCAAGCCAAAGAATTGCAAGCGCTCTTTTGTCTCAAGGGATTTCTTTAAAAGTAATCATTGCTTCAACAGGACTTTCTGAAGCAGAAATCCACGATTTAATGTAATAGTTCACATACTTCCTCCTTTTTTGGAGGTATGTGAACTGTTATAAAACTCCTACTTTTCAGTACGATCTACTCGTTATGCACAATTCTAGCTCGAAGATAGTTAGTTAAAAGATCGAGCCTTTTGCAAAATATCTTCCAGCTCTGTATGCTCGATGACATGCAAAATACACCTTCTTACCGACATAAGCCTTTTCTGCACATCGTTCATACGGAATCTTCATTAGGTTGGGGAGGACAGGAACTACGCATTCTCAACGAAGCTTTGGGGATGATGCACAAGGGACATCGCGTCACTTTAATCTGCTCACCCCGCTCCAGAATTCTAGCAGCAGCAAGAGATCGACGCATTCCCGTATGTCCACTCAATATTGATCAAAAAGGGGTAGTTGGCGCGTATTTATTGCATCGCGCTCTCAATGAATTGGCTCCCGATGTCATTAATACCCATAGCTCGACAGATTCCTGGTTAGTGGCAGCTGTTAATCGTTTGCGTATAAAAAATAAAATCCCTATCGTTCGCACGCGTCATATTTCTTCCCCTATTCCTCAAAATATTTTTAGCCGTTGGGTCTATCAAAAAGGGGTAAACTACATTGTTACAACAGGAGAGAGCATTCGCCGTCAATTAATCGATCAGGTGGGGTGTCATAGTCATGCAGTGATCTCCATCCCGACTGGTATTGACCTAACTGTTTTTGCTCCAGCAGATGCTCAACTGCGACGCAGCGAATTAGGATTGCCAAAAGAGGCTTTTCTAATCGGAATTGCTGCAACCTTAAGAAGTTGGAAAGGACACTCCTATCTTCTAGAAGCTATGGCGCGATTACCGCAAGAGGTCACCTTAGTGATCATTGGCGATGGGCCACAAACAGACAATCTTAAAAATCTAGCGCAAGAACTGCGACTTAATGGGCGGGTACGCTTCGTAGGGCATCAACAGCATGTTGCTCCCTGGCTGCAAGCACTTGATCTCTTTGTCTTGCCTTCTTGGGCTAATGAAGGTGTTCCACAAGCTTTAATGCAAGCAATGGCCTGCCGTCTGCCCGTAATAAGCACGCCTGTCGGTAGTATTGCGGAAATTATAGAAGATCAAGTAACAGGATGGATGACGACGCCTCGCAACACTGACCATCTCACTAGTGCAATTGAAACGTTATTAAAGGATGAAAAACTGCGCGCAAGCATGGCAGAGAAGGCGTTTGAACGCGCTCAAGAGCGATTTTGTATCCATAAAATGTTGGATGCAATGGAAGAAACTTTCTACCGCGTGACCGCCCCATGTGGTGGCTGTTAGGCGTTATTGGCCTGGCAGGCCAAATTCTCTATTCCGCTTGGCGTCTAAACATTGGACCGATGCCTTCCTCGCGCAAGGTGACTCGTGCATTGATCCCCTATATTCCCCGCGAGCCTGTCTTAACAATTATTGACTTAGGATCTGGATGGGGGCATTTGGCAAAGGCTATCGCATGCCATCTTCCTCACCATTCTGTTAAAGGAATGGAAGCTTCTTTGACTCCTTACTTGTGGAGTCGCTTTTTCGTAAGACATCATAATTTAACATTCGAATTCAAAAACTTTCTAAATGTCCCGTTGCCTGAAAATTGTATTCTCGTCGGGTACTTATGTCCTAAGATTATGGAAGAGTTGAGTCGCAAGATCATTAGAGAGAAATGGAGCGGATGGCTCATCACCCATACATTTTCCCTACCCAATCATGTGCCCTATATAACGGGTGTGGCAGATGACCTCTACCATACACCCATTTTAGGATACCATTTCTTTCAAGGTGCGGCCGATTTAAGGCACTGCTGACCTGCTACGCCTCCTAGACAAGAAAGGCCAGGTATCACAAGAACAACATTTTCAATATCATCGAGAGGCAGGGCTGCTTTTGTGCCTGCAGGAGTAACGGGCACTTCAAAAAGCGTTTCTGTTGCATTATAGGAGGGAGTTCCAAGTTGTACGGGAACTACATGAAGGTTAGGAAGTCCACCACTGGCTAAATAAAAGACATGTGCTTGAGGAGGAGTAGAGACAAAGTAGTTTTGAGGATCTTGCCAAATTTTGACGAATTCAGTCAGCGTAATCGCACCTGGTAGACGCTCTGAGTTAATCCAAAAGTAACCGATAGTGTCTTGGACCTCTTCTAAAACTAATGTGTTTGTTCCGTTAGGATTGCGATTAAAATAGGCAGCAGGAGAAGTGATGATGAATTGGACTTCTGCAGTTGCATTTTGCGCATCAAGTGTACAAAAGGCAGAAAGACACGTTACAAATAAAAAAAGGAGTTTTTTCATGGTCAACCTTGGGTTGCAGCCAACTCTTTTGTGGGTTTTGAGTTGACAATAAAATTATTAAAAAATATTTCTGGATTATCTTTAGGCACAAAAAGTGCTTTTTGAGAGATGAATTTACCCAGATAAGGCATAGAAAAATTAAGAATTTCATCTGAATCAAGAACATCAGGAAATGATAATCCCATTGATGGATGTTCGATGGCATATTTAAGTGCAGAAGCTATTCCAATAGCGACCTGTACAGTTGTTGCATTTTGATGAGGCACCAGTCGACGAGCTTGATGAATGTTAAGAATCGATCCCGTCCACCATGTTCCATATTTTCCACTAATAAGAAGGGCTCCTAGTTCATCAACACCATCGACGATCTCATCAGAGAGAATGCGTAGCTTTGGATGAATCTTCCATTTCCTATCAGCTAATTCATTAATTGATTTAACAGCATCAGGACAGGGCAAATAGGCATAGTGCACAGTAGGGCAGTAAATCACCTGACCTTTCTCTGTGAGTGTCAAGAGCTCAGGAATGCTTGTACTTTCTCCGTGACGAATGACCATTCCTTTGATAGAGCCACTGGGAACCCAAGAATGGATATGCGTTTGACAACCTTTAGTCTTCAAAATCGCTGTGGATGGGTCAGGAAAAACTGATTTAAGAGAGCTAAAAGATTTTTCGTGGCTACCCCAGCCAAGTTCAGCGGGTGCAATTGCTTCTTCAACGAATCCTATGCAACTCCACGTATTGACAAACTCTTCGTCCTTTTTTTCAAACTGAGGTACTTGAGAATCGCGCTCAGAAACATGAATCGCACGGATGTCCAATGCAAAAGCCAGTTCCGCAAACTTTTTCTTTTTAATCAAAGCTTCTGCCTGTGGAATTTTATAGGCGCGTGCCATATCTGCAATACCACGTTTAACAAAGTGTGAAATAAGACCAGGATTTGCTCCATGCTCTACGAGAGCTGATGCAGCTTTTTTATTTTTCCACTGCTTGGTATCTAACAACAAACGATTGCGCATTTCTCTTAAGGAGATTTGCCCCCAATCTGGATTTTTATTCCATGCTTCAATGGCCGCATTTACATAAAGTACATGATGCGTATGACACCAGTTAATCATCGCGGCTGAATCGACACCGACAGATAAGTCAAGAAGCAGGTCACCCGCTTTTAAGTATTTTTGCAGCAAATGATCATAATTTGATGGCTCAATGGCATATTGTAAATAATGCACTCCTTGATCTAGCCACGATAAAATGCGCGCACGTTTATCTAGGGGATCGATGATTTGAATTTGCTTGGCAGGTATTTTAAGAAGTTCAACGATGAGTGGAATCGTGCATTGGGCAATGCTCCCACATCCTAGAATGACAATTCTGCCTTTATAGCGCATTTTCAACTCCAACTAATCACTTAACTCGTAAGGGTCAGTGTAGAAAAAAAATGATTTTTTTACATCATAATCAAGCATTAAGGGATGAAGGTCCTACATATTCACCTTCAAGAGTACGTACCCAGTACCGCTTTTCTTTATCATTGAGCGGTGCAAACTTATACTGATAAAGACGAGCGCGAATATGTTTTGGAGGAGCATTGGGAAAAGGGTTGTATTTGATTAGACTTAAGACTTCCCGATTGCCCTGTAAAAGTCTTTCAATAAAAGCAAAAAACCATGGTTGATAGAGCGCTGGAGTCATGGCAGCAAACCACATTTGCCAATCCAGTTTATAGTGATAGGGAGAGACTTGTGGTGGACAACGTTTGACATCTCCCGGTTTTCCCTTAAATCCATATTCTTGCCATAGCGTATGTTCGTTGATGACCTCATCTGTAGTCCCTTCAATGATGATTTCCATGCGTTTGCGTGTCACAGTGCCAAAGGCGCCATAAGTATTAACGATATGAAAGGGCTCAAAGCTCGCATTCATTTGTTGATTTGGTGAGCATAAATTAAGAATAGGTTTGATGCTTAAAACCGCTATGAGGACCAAAAGTGCAATGGAAAAGACCTGTAGGGTGGGTGAATAAGCAAAATGTTCTGGTGGGACAAGGGGAATCACTTTAGATAAGAGGGTGTCATCAAGGCAGGGAATCGTCAGAAGAAAGGTAATATAGTTGAGCCATGAGAGATTACCGCTCAACATAAGAAGCACCTGAAAAAGTGCTGTTGTCAGTCCGCATGTATAGCGCACTATTTGAGGTCCAAATAACCCAAATGGCACAATAAGTTCTACAATATGCGTAAAGAGAACACTAAGCTTATGCATCCAGATGGGAAGTGCATGGAAGTAACGACTCAATGGGCCAGGAAGAGGTTGCGTCTCATAGTGAAAAGTCATCGAAGTGAAATTTCTCCAACACACGTCACATCGCAACTTAATCAAACCAGCTCCAAACATCATTCTAAATAGAGTCCACCGCAATAACCATATAACAATGACGGGAGGCTCTTGCTCATAAGATCCTAAAAAGATGGTCAAAAATCCTGCCTCTAGGAGAAGGATTTCCCATCCAAAAGACCAAAAGAGACGACCTACATGGACAAACGACATATAGATTACCCAGAGGGCAAACCAAGTCAATGGAGCAACAAGAGGGCCTAATCGCTGAGAGTAGCCGCTGAGAGCAAAAAGAGAAAGAACAAATCCTAAATAGGCCATCCCCATAAAAAAACGATCAGTTGAACGAAACCAAAATAATGTGGGTGCATTCCAGAAAGGAGTTTGGTGGATAAGAGGTGCTGTTGGAATAATCCCTTTGCTTCCTAAAAGCCCTCGAAATTGATTAATGAGAATTAAAAACGCGATGCAATAGAGGGCTGCTAATCCCTCTTGAAAACAGAGACGTGTCAACCAATAATCCATTTTACCTCATGGTAGGAGCTTGTCTTTATCTGCTTTTGTCGGTTTCCGACACTTTTTGCGTGAGCCAAACCATCTCAGGCGATGACGTGCAATAAAATCATAAATAATATCGCGTAGAGTGCGCGGAATGATTAGAAAGCAATTAATGATACGCCAACCACCGCCCAGTGCACTAATCGCTTTAATAACGGCTGTGGATTTAATCTCCACAGCACCTTCCTGATAAAAAATCATTGTATTTAGATCTTGCGAGATTGAAAGTGCCACCGCTGTGGTCCCTTGTAAAGGAGCAAAATGGAGACTGTTATGTCGATCAAATTTTAATAAAAAATCGACGAAGGCATTACAAAGCAGACACATGCCATCAAAAAAGATGATAATCGTGGGAGAAGGTTGATTCATGGTAATGCCTTGCCTTGAGTTTCAATACGAAATGTCACAGTAAAAAATAATCCCAGCATACTGATCAATGCGAGTAAAAGAAGCGTGGTCAAAAGCCCCAAACTCTCTTGCAAGATGGGCAGAAAGAAAATACCAATAAAAGCTCCTACTTTTGCACAACCAGCAGCAAAGCCGTGACCTGTTGCGCGTAATTTTGTAGGAAATACTTCAGCAGGTATTGTAAAGGTGGTGGCATTAGGTCCCATATTCATCAATAAGTTAAAAACAATAAAACCAGCAAAGACGAAGAGAGGATTAGTAGGTTGTGGATAATCGCGTGATGCAATTACCAGAAGAATGAGACCAAAGGCCATGCCTGCAAACCCTATGGTTTGAAGTTTAATGCGCCCCCATTTTTCAATAAGGAAAATATTAAAGAGCAGGCCAATCACGAGAAAAATATCCAAAAAGGCAGCCCCGGCAACGGATGAAAAGATGGTTGCAATGCTCTGCACTGGATGTTCATGAACGATCGCTGCCAAAATGATAGGAGTAAAAATACCTACGGCATATGTGGCAATATCCATAAGAAACCAGGGGATGGAGGATAGAATCGTTTGCCGAATATATTTGGGCTTGAAAAGTTCTAAAAAACCCATGTGATTTACAATCGGCTCAAAAGGAGTAGTGCGGTAAAGTTCGTCTAATTTTTCTTCCCCAATACCAGTTAACTGGCTGATTGAATGGATGGCCTCTTTAATTTTTCCATGCGCAAGTTGCCATAGAGGGCTTTCAAAAACACGTAGACGAAAAATGAGAACAAGAATTGCAGGTACAGCACCTGATGCTAGCATCCATCGCCAAGCAGTCTCTTCAGGCGTCAGCTCAAGGATAAATAAGCCTGTAATAGCGGCTGTAATAATTCCAATTGCCTGAAAAATAAAGGCTCCAATTAACATTTTGCCGCGCAAACGCACCGGCATGAATTCTGAAACGTATGAGGCACAAATGGGATAATCGGCCCCAATGCCTAACCCTAAAAGGAAGCGGAAGAGAATCAGGAGGGAAATTTCAGTTGCAAATGCACTGGCGAGCGTAAAAACGATGAAGATGACAAGATCTAAGATATAGATCGATTTTCTACCAAATCTATCCGTTAGACGCCCTCCAATCGTTGCTCCAAAGATCATTCCTACAATTGCAGCTGAGGCAACAGCGCCTTGCACTAAGGGAGAAAGATGAAATTCCTTGATGAGAAGAGGAAGCACGACACTGATAATAAAGAGATCATAGCCGTCCATAAAAATACCCATTGCCGATAAAAACCACACTTTCCAGTGAATGGCCTTTAGTGTCATGGTATTGAGAGCACTTTTTAAATGGCTCTGAAAGCTCTCTCGAGGGGGTGTAACGCAATCCATAAAATCATTTTTGCATAAATATATAATTTCTAAATATCTTTATGTAGTGCATAAGGTGAATTGTCATGCCAAAACGTTCTCTACTCCCACTTTATTTGATCATATTTGTCGCCTTCGCAGGTTACAGTTTACTAGTGACCCTATTTGTTCCCTTGTTTATTGTTAAGATGACAAATGATCCTCTTGACACGCGCCTTTTACAATTAACACTGCTTTTGACCCTTTATCCATTAGGACAGCTTATCGGCTTTCCTTTGATGATTTCCTTAGTCAATCGTTTCCAACGCAAGCACCTTATCCTCTGCACTCTTTTTTTGAGTGGAGTGTGTTATCTTGCAATGGCACACGCTTTGCAATATATGCACTTTAGTTGGTTATTTGCTGCGACATTGCTAGCAGGAATGAGTGAATCTCACATTTTTTTGGCGCAACGCCTGATCAGAGAACAGGTGTCCCTACCGGAGGAGCAGGCGCGTTTTATGCGCTATCTTTATGTTAGCGCGAGCTTTGCCTATGTTGCAGGACCTCTCATTGCGGGGAGGATTTTTGCCACTTACCTTGGCCGCGGTATTGGGGTGTGGGAAGGAGATGCAGGGGCTTTGGTTGCCTTTGCGGGAATTATTGGAGTCGTTTGGCTTGTTATTCTTGTTTTTTTCCAGGAACCCAAAGGGATTCATATTAAAGAAACTTCGAAAGAGTACCTAAGGAAGCTTACCTTCTTGATCATGCGCCCTCGATTGACAAGGCCATTTATTATAAATATCCTCCTCTTAGCTTCTGTGTTTGGTTTTTTTAGATGCTATCCGATCTACATTGTGGAACAGTTTCACTTTTTGGCGCCGCAGGAATTCAGCTATATTATTTGGGCTGGTTTGCCCATTGTAACAGCGAATATTACCCTTATAAAAACAATAAAAAATTTTCACCGTTTGCGTCGCATGACTCTCATTGCAGCATTTGTAACGGCTATCCTTATGGCTGCAATTCCGCTCCTTGCGCAATTTGATGATTTATGGGGGAGTTTGATTTTAACATCAATTGCCATGGCGATCGTCTTGCCACTCGGAGCAACCATTTTAGTTAAAAGTGTTGAAAAAGAAGCCAGAGAACCCGTATTAGCTATCAATCAGTTTCTACAAACGGGAGCAGAAATTGTATCCGTCGCTATTGGAGGCACTTTAGCTGTGCTTTTTAGTGGACTGCCCATGCTAGTATGTGCATTATTTGCCTTAATAGCGGCCTTTGTTTTATGGCGTTGGCATCCTAATGAGCCAGAAATTATATTGTAAAGCAAGCTTCTTTCCCTGTAAAATTTACACAACTAGTTTTGAATCTTTTTACAGCCATATATGCTCCCTTGCCGTTCTTTACATACAGTTTCAGCTTTTGACATAGGCGTCAAGCGCCCACCCACACATAGAGATCAGGAATCACATGAGGATAGGCGAGTGAGCCGCAAAGAAAGCGCTTCTCTTACGCTATTTTTTTCTTCTCGGCATCCACCTCTTATCGTTCAAAAGGATGCATCATGCGTGGATTTAAGTGGTCGGTTGTTGCCTTATTACCCGACTGAAGTGCATCGTTTGACCCATTTGGCTATACTACGTTTAAATCATTGTGCTTTAAATTCGATTAATAGAAGTATCTGTCATCTTGCTGCCTTGAGAGGACTAGAACTACAAGGCAATCGCTTGCGTGCTGTTCCCAATACAATGGGGGCATTAAGTTCTCTTGAAACAATTAATCTCGATGACAACATGTTATCGCATTTTCCTGACGTACTGGGGCGATTGAGTCAATTAAAAAAAATTTCATGCAATCAGAATCGAATCGAGAGATTTTCGGCATCTCTCCATCTGCGCGCATGTGAACACTTGGAATTGCGTTCAAATCATCTATTGGAGCTCCCAAAAAAATGGGATTGGGCTCCTCAATTAAAATCCATCGACCTTAACGATAATCATATCGAGCAAGTGTCTTTTAACAGAGGCGTGCGGGTATCTATTCGATGCGATCTTAGAGCAAATCCACTCAATCAAGAAAGTGTAGCGCACTTAAGAGCTTATCACTATCCCAATATAACGTATGAGACAACTAGCCACCTTTTCCATCTTTTTAAGCGTTGGTACTATATCGGCCAACAATCAGATAGTGTAATGCAGACTCATGCAATGCTCCAAGAGCTTTCAAAGCAATCTACTGCAACTTTAGAGAATTTTTTTGAACGCTTAAGGTCTATAAGGGGCTTCGCAAAGGATCCAAATAATACAAATTATCCTGTCCGAATCCTAAGGGTTATCGCTGTAATGTGCCGTGATAGAGAAGCGCGGGATGAGATTGTTCATCTGATGAATGCGGCTCTAGGAGATTGCCAGGACCGCATTTCTCTTTATTTTTCTGAGATTGAAACATTGTGCATTGCGAAAGAGTACCTCAATGAGCATAGCACCCTTGAAGATTGTGCTCGACTGGTACGTCGAGTATATAATTTAGATCGACTGGACTATCATCTCAGAATACATATAAGGAGCTATCCGAGACCAATAGATGAGGTTCAAATCTTTTTACGTGCGCGTATATTTTTGAGAAATATTCTTGATCTGCCTGTGAATGTCACTACCATGCGATTTTCAGCTCTAATTTCGGAAGATGAGCTTAGTCGAATTGCCTCTAAAATCCAAAGTGAATATAGGACAAAGGAGCAGTTTAAGGAAATTTTGCTCGCATCTTCTCTATGGAAGAAGCAACTGGAAAGTCATGAGGAATGGAAACAGACCATGGAGCAGTTTTATACATGGTATGCTGAATGTGGTCTTGATCCTACAGAACAGGCAGAAGAGGAGCGAGGCATTGAAGAGGTGAATCGCTCAATACATGACTACAATGCATGGATACACGACGAAACACTCGCATTACAACCCTTTTCAGAAACGATTCAATTAGAAAGATTCCTGCAAAACACTGAACTTTTTCAAGAGGCACAGAAAAAAGCATTAAAGGTTTTCTTGGTGCGTTTTACTGAGGATTGGGTCCACAAGAATCACCCTTGTGAGTGAACGTAAGCAGTCTAGTTAGGCTTTCCTCGCAGATGCTCTAATTCATCTTGGTCTCTTTCATAGCGAAAATTTGTGTAATCGCGCTCAGGGTCTTTTTTTTGGACCCATTTTTTTGGCACATCATTAGATTGCCAACACCAACGATCGTTGATCAAGACCCAATGACCTTCATCTTTACTCTGTGGTGCTACTAAAAGAGAGTGGATGACAGCAGCGGGATGAAAGAGCTCTGTAGTACCATTTTCAGCATACAATAAAATTTGCAAAAGGAGCATAAGAGACAGACTTAATCGCATGATTTGAGTTGGGTAATCATTCTAGAAATCAAGGAAGAGATGTCGACAATTTCAGTACGCTCTTCGATGTGAGGCAAGGGGAATTTGTCTTTTAAAATGATTTTTTCAATGGGCAGTGAGTTAGTCACAATAATGCGGCTAAAAATAAAAGAGCCCTCTTTATCGCGTGCCATCAAAAGGGGCAGAAGTCTGGAAGAAAAAATACCATGTACGGCGACGCCACATACCTCGTGGGCCCCACAACTTTTTAATGCCTCTGCTGCCTTTAATAGCGTATTCCCGCTATCGATCATGTCATCTATAATAATGGCTAATTTACCTTTTACATCCCCATACACATTCTTGACGACAGACTTTCCTGGAGCAATGCGCTCTTTTTCAATTTCGAAAAAATGAGCTTCCCAATCTTTCTGAAAGAGCAATTTGGCAATTGCTACAGTACGGAAATGCGCCTGATCTTCATGTTTCTTAGCAGCATCAGGGGCACCAACTACAATCTCATTTAAACGATTGCTGTATTTTGCAACTAAATGATTTGCCAGTAGATTAATGGCATCTTCATAGATAAAATTTGCTCCAAAGACAGCGCGGTACTGATCGATAGAGGCCTGAGAATGTGGTGAAACAATGCCAATGCGATCGAGACCTGATGCTGCAAGGTGTTTGGGAATAAGCGCATTGGCGACAGATTCAAAACGTTCACGATCGTGTGCTGAGCGATCCTGACGCATATAAGCCATATAAGGGAAGATCGCGTGGACAGAGCGCGCCCCTGCTCGCTTTGCCGTATCAATGGCCAGATGTGCATACATGAGATTTTCTGCGCTATGGTTGCTAATCGATTGCACAATCGTAACCGTACTATCCTGTAAAAGAGCGGCATTGCGGTGAAAATGCTGTTTATCAAAGGGAAAAAATTCTACAAATTCTTCCCCAGACGGAAAAAAACCCAAACTTATCGGTAATACTGTTGCAAGAGGATGTTGAAGAATTAAATTGCGAATTAATGACTCAGAAAGCCCTTGTTCAAAAAGTAAAAAGTGCCGATTATCCATGATAACCTCTCATTACCACTAATACAACGGGTCCCTTTAACCATCAATGAAATTTTCGCGAATAGCTAAAGCTATGCACGATGACACTCCGTCTTAAATCTGCCCTGGAGCTACCGCTTTAAAAATACTAGATTTTATACCCACTCCAGTCCCCATTAATTCTCATTCAGAATAATGTATAACAGCTTATGCACCCTCTGTGTGCTCTGTGGGCTCTGTGGTTCAAAACAATTAACATAAGTTTTAAATAAAAATATTCACCACAGAGTCCACAGATCTCACTCTGAATAGTTAATTAAAACTTTGAATTACACCCGTCTAAAGTCCAGTCCTTGACACTGGCCGATTAAAGGGCGTACTATGTTACTTGGATTTTAGACTCCTCAAACAATAAGCAATGTATGCCTCAACTTTCACAACGACTTCGTGACCTTCCAGCCTCGCCAACGCGTAAATTAGCTCCATTTGCAGTAGCTGCACAAAATAGAGGTGTGCATGTTTATCACCTCAATATTGGTGATTCTGATTTAAAAACTCCTGATGTGATGCTACAAGTATTACAACAATGGACGGCCAACCCCATTGCATACAGCCCATCTACTGGAAATCCTGCCTTTCTAAAATCCCTTCAAACCTACTACCATCAACTGGGGTATCACTTCGTCGATAAAGAGCATATTCAAGTGACAACAGGAGGGAGTGAAGCAATCTCTATGGCATTGTTTGCTACATGCGCCTATGGAGATGAAGTCCTTGTTTTTGAACCATTTTATGGGAATTATAATACGTATGCTGGCGTGAATGGAGTTACGTTAGTTCCTGTTGCTACCACAATTAACAATGGGTTTCACTTGCCCGATCAAGAAATCATCGAGGCAGCAATTACAAAAAAAACACGCGCTATTCTTATCTGCACCCCAAATAATCCAACGGGTACTATTTATAATAAAGAAGAGATGCAGATGCTTGTTGAGATTGTCAAAAAACACCATCTTTTTCTTTTGAGTGACGAAGTGTATCGCGAATTTGTTTATGACAAGAAACAACACGTCTCCCTTCTTGATTTTATCAATGAGATCCCTGAGCAGGCCATTTTACTAGATAGCCTATCTAAACGATATAGCCTCTGTGGTGCACGTTTGGGGGCGCTAATCTCGCTTAACAAAGACCTCATGGCAGGGGTGCTGCGTATAGCCCAAGGTAGACTCTCAACAGGCACTATTGATCAAGCCATGGGAGCTCGCCTAGTTGATGTCCCTGATGCCTATATCGAGATGGTAAAACAAGAGTATGAAGATCGCCGCACTATTATATTTGAAGGACTGTCTAAAATACCCGGAGTAACCCTTCCCAAGCCAGAAGGTGCTTTTTATGTAATGGCAGCTCTTCCTGTTTTGGATTCTGAACATTTTTGTAGATGGCTTTTAACTGATTTTAGTGAGCACAATGAAACGATTATGCTTGCACCTGGTGCTGGATTTTATGCTTCAAAGGGTTCTGGCAAAAATGAAGTGCGCATTGCCTATGTTCTAAATAGGAAAGATCTTGTGCGTTCGGTTGAATTACTTGCACTTGCATTAAAAAGATATGCCCACGAAGAAAAGCGCTAGCTTCTGAATTTGTCGCTTTTTTCTGAATCCTGCAGCCGTCCATGTTACGGATAGTTTGAAGAAGACTCTACAGGTTGTGGTTGGGCCGGCAGGGCAACAGAAGGCAAATGCATGCGCACAACCCCTTGTTCCATATTGACACTGATTTTAGGCAAAACTGTGCCCGCTTTTAGAGGGTCAATCTCCAAGAAGATATTTTTCGTTTCAAGATGGTTTAAGATGATCCCAATATGATCTGTTTTTGCTCCAGTATACGTCATCGCTTGATCCATGATTGAAGGCAGTAAAAGTAGTGCGGTAGAGCGATGAGAAAAGTCAACTTCGTCCTCTGATTGCCTCATTTGTTTATTGCAATGGTTATAAAAGGCTGCTTTGTCGGCGTCAGATTTAAATTGAATACTTGATGAGGTTTTGGAAAGCTCTTCAAGGACTGTAATAGCAGTATAGACAGTAAATGCTCCCACAGCGGCAGCCCGTTCCACCTCTTGGATGTCATGTGGAGACATGGAAGCGCGCCATTCTTTAGGGATTTTAAATTCTTTTATAAGACATCCCTGGGTGGGGATATGCCGTATCATGAGTTGTTCACCCGTCATACGAGGTAAATCTTCTTCGATTTGTGAAGGTAAAGGGGGCTCCCCAGCCGCACCTTCCGCTCTTTTTGGCAAGGGCATCAGCGCCTAGAAGGGTGATCTTGAGAGGTGCGATGGAAAGAGCGAGAAGGAGATTTCAATTCAGATTTCTGTCGCAATAGCACGGAACCCAGCCCGGCAATCACAGGCCCAATAATTGTCGAATAAAATAAAGCCCGTTTTAAAGCGCTTGGAGGAGTTGTTCTGGAGTGAAAAGGGACGACTTCGTGTCCTGAAAGTCCTAGGTACCTCCTACACTGTTGATGAAAGCGAGCCTTAAAAGGCGGTGGCGTGTCCATTCCTGGAACAATAGAGTGTGTCATTGAGCCCTCCTTTTGCGCATTATAGTAAATAATTAATTTTAATCGTTAGTAGGAAAGGTCAGGGTAAGGAATAAATTTAAAAGATCGACTGAAAGCCTAGGCATGACAGAGCTTGAGGTAGTGGATTGCAGCTGTAGCGAAATCTTCTCAGAATTTGGTGCATCATAATAGGCGGCAAGCCACTCATACGCTAGCTCAAATAATAAAGGATCTAAATTGGGCAACAATTGAGTAATCTGTTCACGACTCATCTTCAAAAACCCCCCACGCGCCACACTCTGATCGGAGCATCTCAAGCATTGAGTGCGTTCAAGTTCTATATCTTTTATAACGCGGAGGACAAGCGGTACAACTTTGACGGCACACTCTATTTTGCTAACATCTTCAAGCGAAAAAGCATTTTTAACACCTTCCTGTGAAAAGGCATATCCCTCAATTAACAGTTTATTTTTGGGTATCTCAATCTCGGTCACAGGTGGAGCAGAACTCTCCCATATTGTCTCTAAAACAGAACTCCTTCGTTCGGATATAAAGGGACGGCATACAGGAAGAGTGAGTGACGAAGGGGTAATTTTCGCTGAGCGTGGCCTGGACAACAATAAACCGACACCTGCGATCAAGGGAAGCACAACCGTTAAATAAAAGGCAGCACGCTTATACTTGGGAGGCATCGTCGTATCCTGGTTAATAGAAACCACTTGATGATTGGAAACCCCTAACCAGTTGGCACATGTTTTATGAACGCGTTCCCTGACTGATATAACTTCTTGCGTATAAGGAGCAATTGAATTAACCATAGTACCTTAATTGTTTTCCTTATTATACCATAAAGTACAAATATTATAGTTCTAAATTGATAATATCGTCTTGGCGTTGGGCCTTGTTGCGTTAATGCCCTAACAAGGCCCCGCTAATCGATGGAAGCCACGACCCAACTTAAAGGGTTGGGGAAGACTTTTGAAAAAGTCTCCCGCGAGCTTTGCTCGCATCGTGGCTCCCCCCTCAAATCACTCTGAAAAAATTACTATCGTCTTGAAGAGTGCTTGGTAGACAATAAAAAAAGAGGCACACTTTCTACGTTCACTACAACAAGAAAGGTGCCCCATGAGAAGCTACAGAATCAATAATTGGTCCCAGTATAACAGAGCCCTGAAGCAAAGGGGAAGCATTACTTTTTGGTTCAACCAAGAATCTGCTGACAGTTGGTTCTCCTCCGCTCATACCTGCTGCAAGGGGCGTCCAAAGATCTATGAAGCTGGCAAGAGGCCTAAATGCCAGCGGGACTAGAAGGGTTGCCACTTTAGAGACGGTTAGCGGCATTTATGCAACAAGACCAAGATAAAAGCCACAATATGAACTTGGCTTATATAATAGAATTATATTTTCTATAATAGAGAAAGAGTATTTTTTTATTATCAAAAAGATTAAAATACTGACATCTTGACTGGACTTTAGACAAAATCTAACATCCAGTCTGGATCAACAAAGGATCCAAGTATGAAAACAGTCTTATCTTTTTGTGCTCTTTTAATATGTACATTCAGCCTTATCAAGACTCCTTTAGAGGCGAAAAGCCCCGGTCATAAGGGACGTCCACATAAGCACCATCATCGACACTCTTCAATGGGTGTGGGCATTTATTCTGCGCCTGTATTTGCTCCCGTTATGATAGCACCGCGTTATTATGTTCACGAACCTGCTTGCTTCGTTGTGGAGCCTGTGGCATACTATCCGCTCGTTGCAAGACCTGTTAGAGTATATCAAGTAGCACCGCCAAGACCCAGCGTTGGGTTTTCCTTTACATGGTGTTTAGATTAATCCACACGAAGGGTAAGAAAGATGAAAGAGTTGAAATATTATGGGATTCACGCAGCCCTTGCAATTTTTAAATTGCGCCCCCAAGATATTATCAAAGTGTATCTTCATGAATCCAACGTGAAAACCTTTTCCTCTCTTTTAAAATGGTGTGCAAAAAATAAAAAAGCTTATCACATTATTTCTAATGTCGAGCTTGAAAAGGTGAGTGGTTCTGTGCATCACGAGGGAGTATGCCTCCTGGCAAAAGCCCTTTTGCCTCTCTCAACAGATGCCTTTTTGAAAAGTGCCAGTCAAGAACCGCAGTGTATTTTGTATTTGGATGGTGTAAGTAATTCCCATAATGTCGGTGCAATTATGCGTACGGCCGCTCATTTTGGGATCCGTTATATCATCGGCCCAGAGGGCGAATTGCCCCCACTATCTCCTTCAGCTTGCCGCATTGCCAAGGGGGGAGCAGAAATTGTGCGTCTTGTAGCTCTGAAAGACCCCTTGCAGGCAATTAAACGATTAAAAAGCTCTGGATATAAAGTGGTCGTGACTTCATCGCATGAGAGCAGCAGCCTCTTTACGTTTAATTTCCCAGAAAAAAGTCTTATTGTCATGGGGGCAGAAGATGAGGGAGTAAGTCGTGAAATTGCTGCTAAAGCCGATGTGCATCTTACAATTCCAGGCACAGGCATTGTTGAAAGTCTGAATGTTTCTGTAGCAGCGAGCTTATTCTTGGGTCATTATTGTCAGCAACATACGAATTATCAGTGAGGAATCAGTGATCACAGGCTACTTCGCCCCACTTGAGCGTGAAAAAGCGCTTCTAGAGCAGCTTTCTAATGTTATTGGTGAGTATGGCCAGCTTTACCTAACAAGTGGCTGCGAGCAACCCGTGCACTGGGTGCAAAACATTTGGTATGACATCAAAGAAATACCCTTTACTTCCATTGGTGATGCGGCAAAAAAGTTAAGAAAGCTCAATGGGTTATGGTCGTTTTACCCACTTAATCATGCGCGACGCGGTGCACTTATCACAGAAAAACTTCCTTATTTTGCGCCAAAACCGATTAATTTCCCTTCCGTATTGCCTCCTAAAAGACTAGGCGCCTTCATGCTTGTCGATGAGAATACACTTCTTGCCGCAGCAAACACATCATCGCCTTACCCTCAAGGAAGAGTGCATTTTAATTTAACAGATGAACCTCCAAGTCGCGCCTATCTTAAGTTGTGGGAAGCATTAACGTTAGCACAAAAGTGTCCACAAGCAGGAGAGTTGTGTCTCGATGTAGGGGCATCACCTGGTGGTTGGTCATGGGTCCTGGCGAAATTGGGCGCAGAGGTCATTGCTGTAGACAGAGCGCCACTAGCACCGAGCGTCGCTAATCTTGCGAATGTCACAACCCTAGAGCAAGATGTCTTTTCATTGCAGCCCTCTAAATGGCCAGAATTAAAATGGGTCTTTAGCGATGTTATTTGTTATCCAAAAGATCTATTGGACTGGATTCAAAGATGGTTAAAGGAGCGTCCTGATCTTAAATTTATTTGCACATTAAAGTTCCAAGGGCCAGCAGACTATGCTGTGATCAAGGAATTTGAAGCAATTGAGGGAAGCTTTGTGATGCACTTATATCACAATAAACATGAGTTGACCTGGGTCAAGATCTAGTTTTTATAAAATAAGCGCAAGTCTTTCTTGTAATGTACAATGTAGGTGTGGTAAGATCAGCTATAAGTTTACACAACTGGTATGTTCTTCTTTCTGATAATGTAGTGAATCGTTGATTTTGTTTCTTGGTGTCTCATCCCACAAATAAACTACTTTTTGACAAAATTTCTAAGAAAATTCACTTAAATAGAAGAACACTAGGACTTGGCAGTAAATTTGTGGGATCACTTTGGCGTCTAGTGCTTAGCTTGGGCGTCATAAGTTGGCCAAACGAGGTAAGCGAATAAAAAATCTCGTCAACGTTCATTAGGAGAACTTAAGCGTGTCAAAAAAAATATATGTAGGCAATCTACCACATAGCCTATCAGAATCTGAATTACAAGAACTATTCGAAACATACGGCGAAGTTATTTCTGCAGTTATCATTACTGATAAAATGACTGGTCGTTCTAAAGGTTTCGGCTTTGTTGAAATGAGTTCATCAGAAGCAGCACAATCTGCTATCGATGCTCTTCATGGATCCGAAGTTGGCGGCCGTCCTTTGACTGTAAACGAAGCACGTCCACAAACTGAACGCCCACGTTACCCACGTGCTGGTGGTGGTGGTGAATCCAGATACCACGGCAACGGTGGTGGCCACGGCGGTGGTTACGGAAGAGAAAGACGCTAGTCTTTAACCTGTCCTTTGGCGCTGCCTCCTTAAGGGTGGCGCCATACTCCTTCTAAAAGCAGCAACGCTCGTTGCAATAGTTGATCAACATTTTCACATACATACGTTAGGATAGCTCCTTTACGCTCTGTCGTTGCTTCATTGATTCTAAAGACGAATGATAGGATCTGTTTTAATTTATTGATCTTAAGACGGTCAGGCATTCCGCTGGGCAAGGCATTTACGAATACATGCAGATATTCACTAAGAGCTTCGAAGGAAAACCTTTCATCTTTTTGTGCAAAATGAGCCTTAATCTGATGAAAGATAAAAGGGTTGATCACAGCACCACGTCCAATCATCAGTGCATCGCAGTTGGTTTGCTGTAACATATTGAGTGCATCAGTGACATTTAAGATATCACCATTACCCACAACAGGGATTTTTAAGAGCGATTTTGCGCGCGCAATCAACTCCCAATTCGCAGGTGCCAAATAACCATCGGCTTTCGTGCGGGGGTGTAGCGTTAAAAAAACGATGCCACTTTCTTGTGCTGCAAGGAGATTCTCTTCAAAAAGAGTCGTGTCATCATAACCTGAGCGCATTTTAATAGTTACAGGGATTTTTACGCTTGTGACAAGCGCACGAGCAACGAGAAAGAGATCGAGGGGAGTTGTTAAGAGCTTGGAACCAGCGCCGCGCCCTGTCACAGTGTTTGAAGGGCAACCGCAATTCAGATCGATGCGATGGGCGCCAAGTCGCTCCACCTCCATTGCCATTTGCGCCATCCCTTCAAGATCAGAACCCATTAGCTGCACAGCCAAAGGGATAGGTTGCATTTCTTGAGGATTAAATTCGCGCGCAAGGCTCTGCACATGGGCGTTTTTTGGCACGCGTAAAAATTCTTGTACAGCCTCATCGAAGCCACCCACATGGCGCATCGCTTTTCTGAAGGTGCGATCGCCCACTCCCTCCATAGGAGCTAGAAAAAGCCAGGGGCAGCCGTGTGCATTTTTAGGTAAAAAGTTAGTAGACATGGCAATAATGATACCATGTCAAGCATTCCTCTTTAAGATATTTGTGATATAGTTATTAAGGCTTTCACCTTCAAGGTGCGCTTGAGTCCTTAAACGACTGCTCAATCTCATCAATGGTTGTGCCTTGGAAAGTAACAACATCTTTGATACCAAGCACTTCACCATGAAAGATTCTGGCATCATCATCATACTCAACATGGCCTGTATAACCTTTATACTTCATCATGGCTTGAACTCCTGCATTTTCTAAAAAACAACGTACTAAAACTAACGCTCCCTTATCGGTTTCTTTCTTTAGGTGAGGCCGATGAAAGGTAGCACGCACTCCATGTTGAAAGGGCGCCATTTATAAACCTCTTGCCAATAATGTATCTTGCAGGATACAATTAAATTATGGACATCGAGATTGAGCTTTACGAAACAGCTTCTGGTCACTGCCCTTTTGATGATTGGTTTGAAAGCCTAAGGGAACTGCATACACGCGCTAAAATTCTCACAAGACTTGATCGTCTAAAAGTAGGGAATTTCGGTGATTGTAAAGCCCTTGGTGATGGAGTTGCAGAGCTAAGGATTCACTACGGACCAGGAATTAGAGTCTATTACTCGAAAATAGGCAATAAGATCGTGCTCTTGCTTTGTGGAGGAGAAAAAAGCTCGCAAACCAAGGACATTAATAATGCTAAGGAGTATTTAAAAGAGTATCAATTAAGAGAGAAAAAATATGGCAAAAAGTAAAAATTATCAAGAATGGCTCTTGGAGAAGCTAAAGGATCATGATGAAGCTGTTGCCTATCTCAATGCTGCCTTAGAAGAAAGTCTCAAAGGAGATGAAGAATCTCAGCACCTTTTTCTTGTAGCTGTTCGTAATGTTGCTGAAGCACAAGGTGGCGTTGGGAATCTCGCAAAAAAAGCGGGTATTGGCAGAGAAAGTCTCTATAAAACTCTTTCAGAAAAAGGTAATCCTAAATGGCATACTCTCGTCTCTTTAGTAATTGCTTTGGGGTTGAATTTACGATTAACTTAAAAGGAATTGAATTATGCAAATATCAAAAGAAGAATTTCTATATCTCCTGTATGGCGTTGTTGCGTAAATGCTTCTAGCTGCCACCCAAGGGTGTAGCTCCCCCTAGCCCGACTGGCATTTAGGCCCCTTGCCAGCTTTCCGATGGCATCCCCAACTTCGTTAATTTGTTCAGAGTGGCACATCTCACCCAGCTTTCGGCCGCCTGATTCTTGAAGGTTCGACTTCTGAGATGGGACCTCATTAATTATTGTCTTGCTCCATCAAAGCCTCATAAGAGGGCCGCAAGCTGCGCAAGCGGCCAAAAATATAGACTCACAGAGGTGCTAAAGGGCAATTTAAAATCGAACTGACGTTAGATTAAACTTACCCGAGAATGGTCTATCTAGGTCTTCTCCTCTCTCTTTACAGATGATGAGATTGAGCACTTCACAATGACTTGCATAACCTTTACACTTCATCTAAAGTGGTTCGGTCCCTAATTCCAGGATTTTTAGATATTTTCTATACACATAGATCTTATCGCGCTGTTTACCACTAATCTCATCCACAATTTTTAAGTCTAGTAAATGATTAAGAGCACTGCGCGCGGTTGGGGCACTTATTTGTAGCATATCAGCTAATAAGGGGACTGACAGCTGGGGGAGTTTTTGTAAAAGTGTAAAAGCATCCACACATGAAAAACGAGCTCTTTTTAAGGTTTGAATTTTTCTTAGATCTTCTTGAAAAATTTCATTGATGGTCCTGACCGTTAAAAGTGCCTGTTGTGCTGATTTGTCGATGCCATCTAAGAAAAACTCTAACCAGGTTTCCCAGCGCCCATCTGTGCGTACCTCTTGGAGCAGGCGGTAATAAGTGGAACGATTTTCCTTGAGGTAGAGACTTAAATATAAAATGGGAGCATCGAGAATACCACCTTCAGAAAGCAATAGGGTAATCAAAAGGCGCCCTAATCTACCATTGCCATCAAGAAAGGGGTGAATGCTTTCAAATTGAACATGAGCAATGCCCGCTTTAATAAGCAAAGGAAGACAACTTGAGGGAAGATGCAAGAACTTTTCGAAATTATCCAATGCTGCCATCAACTTTTCGGGAGGCGGGGGTACAAATAAGGCGGTACCTGGTCGCGTACCTCCAATCCAATTCTGTGAGCGTCTGAATTCACCAGGAGCATGTCTTTTTCCGCGACCTCCTCGCAACAGTACACTATGAATGTCCCGCAAAAGACGCAAAGATAGGGGAAATCCGTTTTTTATACGCTCTAATCCATAATTGATGGCAGCAACATAGTTGGATACTTCTTCTACATCTTCTACAGATATGTTGGGGCGCTGATCATTCTCAAAAAGAATTAAGTCGGAAAAGGAACTTTGTGTTCCTTCGATCTGAGAAGAAAGCAACGCCTCTTTTCGCACATACATATAGATAAAGAGAGAGGTATTTGGAATCGTTTGAGCAACGCCATTGAGCAAAGCTAAACTACGCGTTGCTCGTTCTAAGTATGGATAAAGAGCGTCTAACTGAAGAGGGGGATTTAAGGGGAGTTGAGGAGGAATATAGGCTTGATAATGTTCCTCCGTAGTTGTTTGGGGGATAAATTTACCTATCCAACTTTTATGCATCTTTTCTCTCGCGTTTTCTTAAAGAAAGGATAATGCTCTATACCTTCTTAAGTCAAGAGCTTAAGAAAACTTTTGTTAATATTAAGATGTGTTGAGTATCGTGAGAGAATAGACTCCTATCAAAGATAATTTTGAAAGAAGTCTAATGAGGCAAGAATGGAAAATCAGGAATCTTTAGAACCTAAAAAGGTGCGCAAGAGCGTCAAAAGAACTCTCTACATCGATATTGTCAGCTATTTTTTAGCTCTTTTTTCCATCGCTTTTCTCATTATTAATGGTTTTAACTCCGTTGAAAACAAGAGAACGCTAACCTCTTTTGCTGAGCAAGAAATGCGCACCATCGGCAGTTTGGCTGATGATAAAATTTACAATCTAACAAAATCAATTGAAGGTCTGGATCTTGTTAGTGCGCGTTTAGTGCAAAATACGAGGGAAGTTTCCTTGCAAAACCGCTCTCTTGTCGATTATATGCTGGGAGTACTGCACTATAATCAAGAGCTCTATGCTTTTTATATTGCCGTGCCAAATGGTGATTTTCTCGAAGTTATTAGTATAGAAGAATCAGGACAAACCCGTTATCGATTTTCAGATAAACCCTTGCCACCTGGCGCTGCCTTTGTATTGCGTTATATTTCACATACAGCTCAAAGCAGTAACGAGGAATGGTTCTATTACTCTAAAGACCTGTTGTTGTTAGATCAAGAAAAAGCAGTAGATAGTGTCTATGACCCAAGAAAACGCCCGTGGTATAAAGGAGCCCTAGACGTTAACAATATATTTTGGAGCGATATTTATCTTTTTGATGAATCTCCATTGCTTGGCATTACTTGTTCCTACCCCATATACGACGAAAAGATGAATTTATTGGGAGTTTTTGGCGCGGATATTTCTTTAAGGCGAACAACAGACTTTCTTGAAAACATTACCACTTCGTCACCTGTCTATGTCTTTGTGTTAGATAAAGAGGGTAGATTTGTTATCCCTCATCAGGGACCATTGACGCAATCAGGTGCAGCACGAGCGACGCAAAAATCAGCCAAAGATCTCACCTCTCCTCATAATGAACTCTTAGATATCGAATTGGATGGCGTGAATTATATTGTGATGCACTTGCCAATTCCAAATATTTTCTTGTCTGATTGGAAGATCTTTGTCACAACCCCAGAAGATAATCTCTTCCAAGGAGTGGTTCTGCTGCAACAGCATGTGCTTTGGCTGAGTTTAGGGATTTTTCTTGTAAGTGCCCTCTTAGTCTTTTACTTTTCTAAACGTATCTCAACACCTATTGTCGCTCTTTCCAATGAGATCAATCGCCTAACTGATTTAAAACTTGACACCGCGAGTGATTCGCATTCAAATATCAAAGAAATCGACCTTATGGAAATGACTATCAGAGCCTTGCAAAAGGCTTTACGGTCTTTTGTTCGCTACATTCCCAAAGATGTCGTTAAAGATCTACTGGCAAAGGGGGAAGAGATCCGATTAGGGGGTGAAATGAAGGAAATTGTCCTCTTTTTTTCCGATATCACAAGTTTCACAGCAGTGACTGAATCATTATCAGTTGAGCAATTAACTGAATTGTTGTCGCGTTACTTTGACGCACTTTCAAAGGTGATTTTAGCAGAAGCAGGCACCATTGATAAATATATCGGAGATGGTTTAATGGCATTCTGGGGTGCCCCTAGCAAAGTAGAAGAACCAGGGTTAAAGGCATGTATAGCTGCATTACGCGCTCAGCATGCATTAAAACAAGTGAATGAAGCTTTTGTCCAGCATCATCTGCCACAACTTAACACGCGGATAGGCCTACACAGCGGTGAGGCAATTATTGGAAATATTGGAACGCGGGATCGAATGAATTACACAGCTCTGGGAGATTGTGTTAATACTGCTTCGAGATTAGAAGGCCTCAATAAACTTTACCAAACGAAAATACTACTCAGCGAAGAACTTTATGAAAAAGTGGCCCCTAAAATCATCGCGCGGCCTCTTGATATCGTTGAAGTTCGTGGCAAGAAGAATAAAATCAAGATTTATGAATTAATCGGTGTCTCAAGTCAAAAGGATTTACAGCCCTTAGAGAGTGAAATTAAATTTTGCGAACAATTTACTCTTGCTTTTAATGCCTTCTGGGAGGGGAATAGAGACCTTGCTTTGAAAATCTTTCAAGAAATTATCCAGGAAAGCCCTGATGATTTGCCGACAAAACATTACCTGAATTTGCTGGAGGGAGGGCAGGGGATTGTGAGGACTGGGCTTTAGAGCCTCTAGCAAGGAATAACACTCCAAGATCGACCTTCTTCCTCTGCAGCCAGTTTTTCTAAGTACATTTGTACCAGTTCGATGGAGAACCGTTGCTGAGGTTGTATTGCAAGCATTCCCTGCAGAAGATAGCGCCACTCACTATGGGGGATACTATGCATCAAAAATTGATACAACTCATCTGTTCC
The DNA here is from genome assembly GCA_964596685.1 of uncultured bacterium. Classification (GTDB taxonomy): domain Bacteria; phylum Chlamydiota; class Chlamydiia; order Chlamydiales; family VFKH01; genus CAZQVA01. The sequence continues at coordinate 24,451 of CAZQVA010000021.1, forward strand.
GCGTGCAGGAACCCGATAATATCCCATAAGTTTTTCTTGAGCATCCTGAACACTCAATCGTATGCTATTTAAAAAATCCATCCCTGTTAAGAGAAAAGAGAACACGAGTCCTAAGGCCCAAATATCGCGTTTAAAGGGGTCAATGCTACTTAAAACCCCTTGTTGAAGAGCTATTGTTTCAGGCGAGCAATTTTGAATCGTGCCCATAAAACAATCGGGACCTAAACTTTGGCTTTTTTCTACAGACCCACAATCAATGAAATCCGCTTGAAAATTCTCACCCAACGGCGCACTCGCTCGCTTGACAAGTATATTCTTGATTTTGATATCTTGATGCGCATAACCCTTTTCATGTAAGGCCAAAAGATGCGCTGCCAATTGTAAAGCGATACTGAGCTGTTGCTTGGAAGAAAGAGTGCGCTGTTGCAAAAGAAATTCAAACAAAGAACCACACGCATAATATTTTTGAAGAACTTCGACGTGATCCACATTTTTTTGAAAATAAGCGACATGCTTAAAAACCTTAAGATCAATCGCGGCTTTGATTCCTAAAATTTCCTTCTCAAGATATTCGCCCGTTTTATGATGCAGAGTAGAAATAATGGCAAAAAGTTTCGGACGGATGGGGCTGGATTTGCCTATCATTTTATTGATCTTTACAGCGACAGAAACCCCATTATTGCCACCTTGAAAAGCGAGAAGTTTGACTACAATAAGGCATACGCCTGATTTACCTTCCTTTAAAGATGGGTAATAGCGAAAATGATATTTTTTGTTAATGGGGATATTACAAACACAAGAATCGCGTTCAATCGCTTGACGATGCTTGTGAACAAATTGAAAGAATTGATTAATGACCGAAGGCGTTAACTCATCTGGCAAAGATGGCCATTGCCTGACAAGGTCATAGTGGAAATGTGAAGGAATAAAATTACGAAGAATTGATTGGGTCATCGCGAAGCCTTATTACTGGACGTTAGGCAAAATCCAGTTATTACCATCTCACCCATACATTTACAATGCATGAGCCTTTATCGCAAGTTCTATTTGTTTTTAAAGAAAAACCGTTGAAAATAAAGAGTCTTTCCTATAGACTTTTATGAAAGTTTCGCAATTTTTTTTGCGGCAATCAGATCAAAAGCTATTTTTTTTCGCTTGAATTGCGGGAGTATCTCCTGAAATTCATGCGAAAAAAAAAAGCACATGAATAATCAAGAATTTGCTCCCCCTTCTCGCTCTCTCACCCTTCTCAAGAAGCATGCGCTGATTCTTGTTCAGTTTTTCCTGATCATATTCATCTACCACACCTTAAAAGATCTCAAAGACTCCATTATTATCACTGCAAGTGATGCAGGAGCTGAAGTGATCCCTTTTATCAAAATTTGGGCCATGCTTCCTTTAGCCGTTGCAGCTAGTTACTTCTTTGGTAGAATTTATAACCGCTTTGGCCGAGAAAAAGCGCTGTATATTTTCACTTCTCTGCTCCTTGGTTCGTATCTGCTGTTCGCCTTTGTACTCTATCCCAACTCTTCTTCCTTGTATCTCTCCTCTTTTTCTGCCGGGTTACAGTCCATTCTTCCTGATGGATGCAGAGGGTTTGTCGCGATGATTGCCTATTGGCATTATACCTTTTTTTATCTGGCGGCTGAATTATGGTCTCTGTTGATTTTATCTATTTTGTTCTGGGGGTACGTAAATTCAACAACAACAATGAGTGAAGCAGCAAAATTTTATCCTCTCTGCATGTTTGTAGGAAATTTTGCTGGAATTATCTCTGGTCAAATCTCCCATTACCTATCTCAGAATCTTTCAGCCATCATTTCCTGGGAATCTACTCTGCAAGTCATCATGGGGATTGTTGTGGTTTGCGGTCTTGGTGTGATAGGAATTAATCGGGTTCTGTCAAAAAACACTTCATGCAGCGATGAGCCTTCTCAATCTAAATCGAAAAAACCAAAATTCTCATTTAAAGAGAATTTACTCGCCATTGTCCGTTCTCGTCCTCTTCTCTGTATTGCAATTCTCGTCGTTGGGTTTGGATTAACAAGTAATTTAATTGAAGTTGTATGGAAGGAAAATGTAAGACTTCTTTACCCCTCTCCTCAAAGTTATAACGCTTACATCAACCAACTGACTTCCATTATTGGATTTTCAGCCGTTTGCATGGCTCTTTTTTCTCGCTGGTTGTGGCAACGTCTTAATTGGACAAAGATTGCTTTAATTACTCCCATCACACTATTTGTGACAAGCTCTCTATTTTTCGCCTCTTTACTGTTACCTCAGGGCTCTCTTGCTCCAATTGCTGCATTTTTTAGTGTAAGTCCAATTTATTTAGTCGTCATTTTTGGATCACTTCATTATGTCCTTGGATTAACAGCTAAATATACAATTTTTGATACAACAAAAGAGATGGCTTTCTTTTCAATAGCCGTTGAAGAGCGCATACGTGCTAAATCAGTCATTGATAGTATCGGTTCGCGCTTGGGAAAATCTGGAGCCTCATGCATTATGCAATTTTTGCTCATTGCTTTTGGCACCGCTTCAGGACATCTTTCAATCATTGGAATTTCATCTATTTTAATGATTGGAATCTCCATCCTCGCTACGAAAAACCTTGGAAGCCATTTAATTAGCACAACGGATAATGAAGAAAACACAGTAGACCAATCACAAAAAGCGCATCTGGCATCTAATTAATGTGAATTAAAATATTTGAGTCATCGAGCGCGTAGCCTGATCGATCTTATCACTGATAAGATTGCTCGAGATCGATGTAGTATAGACAGCATTAATTGCTTCAACAAGCGATTTCCATGGAATATCCTGGACCCTATACGTTTTCGTATCCTCTTTAATCAGAAGGCTAATCTGTATACAAGCACCCCCATCCACAGCTTGAACTTCGTAGTTAAAAAGCTGCTGATTAATTCTATCTGCACTATGTTTCAGGATTCCGAGCAAATGTTCAACTAGCTCTACCTTGATTTGAGGATGGTCGATTGCTGAAAGTGGTAACATACAAGGGTGGTAACCTAACCACTTGAGGTCTACCATTGAGACTTGTGGCTTATGAATAGTCAGATAATCGATAGGAAGTGCCGCGATGCGTTGAATTCTAAAGATTAAAGCACGTGCATCCATTGGACGCGTTTGTCCCCACAGGGCGGCTCCCAGGGTTGCTATCCCAGTTAATGGCATTATGGTTGTTTTAAAAACAAGCTTCGTAAATTCATATAGAGAGTTTTTTGCGATTAACAACACTCTTTTTTCCAGGGAGATATTTTTAGATGTACCTTCAATAGCAACAAGAAGCCATTGAAAGGTCACGAGCTGAGCGACGCGCAGTAGCATTGAGGCCGCTACAAAGGGCAGAGCAGCCAAGGCAATAATCTGCAATTTATGACGTAATTTTGCTTCAGGATAGTGCATCCAACCGCCAAAAACTTCGTTAGAAACTCTTTCAACCGCCATTGTTCTAGGCTGCTTTTCAGCAACTGGTCTCCATAATTGGGTATAAATGATCCATGAGGGATGATTGTTTGCAGCTAAGTTAAGTGAGGTCATAAAAATATTGATTTAATTTATAATAATAAATTTATTATACAACATTTTTCTATTTAATAATAGTAAAGTATTTAATTCATGAGATGTTGCTGAAATAGAGGAGAGTTGATAAGTTGGACAACTGCTCTCTAAGACCTGCGAAGAAAAATTTAGGTTACCAGGACAACATATGCCTCGAAACAGCACACTCCTCAGACTTATTCTCGGGATGCTCTTTATTTGCAAGCAGGGCTATGCAGGTGAGTGGTTGAGCCAGCTGTATGGAGCAAATGCATGGACCAAAAAACATGATTCAGACGTTAATTTACCTGATGCAGGTATTACAGGAACACACCAAGGACTTCGCTTTGATTCTACGACAATGCTCGGCATACGACAGTCCTATTGGTTTAATCCCTATATAGGCCTTGGACTAGATGGTGCTTATTATTTTGGTCCCGATCAAAAGCAACAAGTGTCATTAACGCGACTATGTATCGAAGGTGAAGGGTGCTCCTTATCACCTGAACTCATTAAAAAATTTAATAACCGCCTCTTCTCTTTGGGTTTTGTTCTTGCCTTTAGTTATCCTTTAAATTTCTTACAACATCCAATAGAACCCTATGTTGGCGTCGGCCCAATGTTATTTATCCTCCAATCTCAGGATACAGACAATTTTATTCCTGCGGGGCAATCAAGCACATCTACTTCGATTGGATTAAAAATGCTTGGTGGGTTGAATGTTTTTTTGACGAAGAAAATGGGAGTGTTCCTGGAGTACCAGTACAACTCATTCCAAGCAAATACAACTTATTACAATCATAGAGTTGTTCATGATATTGAACTTGGAACTACGAACGGTCATGAAATATTCACCCTGCAATCCCTGGTGCTAGGGCTTTCATTGCGCTTTTAAAGGCAAGTACATCGCTTAAATTCTTCATTTGCCATTAGGTGTCAAATACCGCTGATATTCCGCTGCAAATGTAGAAGGATTGGGGGTTGCAAGGGCAAAACGTTCAGCATCGGAATGCAGGTGTAAATCGGTAATCCCTTGACGGGCAAGCAATGCTAATACAAACACTTCGCCAATTGCGGCACTTCCGCGGCAATAGAGACATGTTTGGGCCCACCACCATTGAAACACGCCTACCTCATAAATATAGGAGGCTTTTTGTTCCGGATCTGTGGGATCAATTTGCCGCGATATTAACTCGTTAAATTGTTTCTTTAGAAAAGCGTGAAGAACTGGCAACTGCGATACTAGTGTGTGAATCCACCTCAATCTATAAGGGGGTTCACCTACTGTATGGGTTAAAGTGACGGGCACTGTGTTTCCTTGCTCATCTATTACAGATCCTTTAATGTCCTTGTCGATATTAGCCGCCATGCGCTTAGTAAGCTCCTGATTGGCATCTGTTAAAACAACGGGAGTGTTGAGATCATATGGGGTCCCTTTCCGTTGATATCCAAAAAAAAATGCGTCACTATTGTTAGCTTTATAAGCGATATGTTGACGCCAACGTCCTAAAACATCTAGTAGTTCATCAAAATTACATTTATTCGATGACATGCTCGCCAGAAGATAGGCGATGGCATCTTGTTGGCGCTCTAAATATATTTTATGACGTGTTTCTCCACCGTACTCGACAACTGAATCTGCACGGATCACTGGATGAATCTCTGTTGAAATTTCACCGCTTAAGGAGAGCTTATTTTGCAAATTTATATCGATAAGCCCTTGCTCCTTACACCATTTTAGAATCGACGGGAAGATGATGTGTGTACTTTGCATTTCTGCAAGGAGGTCTTTTATCTCACCACTAATCTGAGGAAATTGTTTAACAATCAACTGTAAACCTTCGAGATCGCCGTAGCAAGCACATTCTTTGATCACTCGCCGAAGCTCCTCAGTGGAAGCGCGTTCAGGTGCATACGTCTTGATCCAAGAGATTAATGAATGGCTACCAGTTTATGCAGCTTCACATAAATCTAGAGTCAAGAACTCTAATGCATGCAGGTACCGCAAAAAATTTTTTGGAGTTTCTTTAACTACTTGCTGGATCTTTTCTGGCGTAAAATACAACAATTGGCGAGGAAATGATGGAAACTCAAGTATAGAAAAAGATAAACCTGACCCCTTATCTTCATGTTTCATAATCAATAGCCAAGATAGCGCTTTGCAGTCATTGAGAAGTGCCTCGCGAAAATCTATCTTTTTCAAGGAATAGGGAGCCCATATTTCAAAAGGGATTTTATCTGCTAGCAAATTTAATTCCTGGTAGCAAACTTTAATTTTACATTCAGTAGCTTGTTCAAAACGCTCCAATGCATTCATAATAAGTAATGATTGGAATTGAGCTAGAGAAGTAAAAGGATGATTTTCATCTTCCGTGAAAATGACTATAGTTGGTAAAAAAGTGTGGCAAAATTGGACAATTTCATCTTTTACATTTTGTGGAACCATGCCACTCTTAGTGTTGACTTCTGAAACAATTCCCGCATCGTTTTTGGATAAAGCACCCTCTTCATGTCTACTTTGAGGTGGTTGCATAAGATTTTTTGCAACTTCTTCTACTTTTGACTCCAGAGGGGAATTTCCTCTTTTTTCACCTGAAAGATCTGTTGGAGGAGGAGATGAACTTAAAGGTGGTGGTATTGGATGCATAAATTTTACACCAAAGAGCGTTGAAGTTTTTTTTCTAATATTTTTAAAGGGGATCTTTCAGGGTATGTAAGTGCATGAGCAGAAAGGTGGAACGTTTGTTCTAAGACATGTTGTCCCGACATGGCTGCATGAGATACCTGATCCGTAAATACCATCCAACTTGTTTGTGAGGGGAGTATCACTTGTTCTTGAGTTGCATGAGTTTGGTAATGGTCATCTTCTTTCATTTTATTATGAATATGGAGCATGTAGTGGTCATATAGGGTGCGCTTTTTTTTAGTAATTTTTAGCAACTTTAATAGCGATCGCGTTCCTGGAATAGGAGGGCGAATAAGGGGAGAAAAGCGATTTGCCACCCTATCAAATGGTTCACCTACCCTCCACACGCGAGGTTTTCCACTCAGGTTGATGTTAGTGAAGAAGCGTAAAATCCTTTCCCCTGATGTAGGATTTGAGGGGAAGGCATCGACATGTAAGCGTGTATCATCTTTGTGAACTGATGCTTTTCTTCCCTCTATTTCAACAGGGCGCAAGGTTGTTTTCCCTAGTTTTAAATGTGGTCTATAAGCGGGGAGCAACTGATGAAGAAATTTTTCAGTTGCTGTCGAATACCTAGATAAAAACTTTTTCAGATCATGATGATCCGCCTCCTTCCATAGAGAGCCTCCCAGAAGGTCACGATTTTTATCGTAGCTAATATTTTTACGCGAAGGGTCTACAAAGGCAGGGTTAAGGAATTTTTTCTCAGAATCTTCAAGTAAAAAATCAAGATGAGGAAAAGTCAAAACAGATCCCTCTTCAAGGCTTGTAAGAGCGGCATGCCTATCATCAGAAGAGGATTCAAAAGACCAATCGCGTATTTGAAAATCTTTTAATAGAGACATCGAGAACTCCTTGAATGTTTTGCCACCACCATAAACAAAGATAACATTTCAATCACAAATATTTTTTTCTGCGAGAGGAGCTATTTTACTCGTCAGGCTGGATACAACATCAAACACTGCTGTGTAACAGAAAAACCCATTAACAGCAACCGGGTTTTTCTGTGACATTTAATGACTTCAAAACATACTGTGAAGGGATAAAAGGTTCAGGTTCATGGGAAATCTAAAAAGCGAACCTAAAAACAAACCTGGCGAAAAGTGAATCTTGCCAAGGATCCGGATACCCATGAACCATAATCTACAGAAATACAATGCCAAAGTAGTACAAAAAGCGTCCAAAAAATTTATGCAAAATAGGAGAACATGTGATTCATAAGCATTGCAAAAGGCTGATTACAAAGAGGGAGACTGATCAGGCTGCATATAAGATCGCATATCCCATTTTTATCAATCTAGAGGGGGTATTTGTTGCTTAATTTGTATAGTCTGATAATTGAGGTTATGTTTTCTAATAACCCGAAAAACCGACGTCGGCGTGACTAAATTTCTTCATTAGAGTTTTGCAAAAGGCTCGTTAATATAGAAGAACTTTGAGTTTTGCTAAGACATCACTAACGATGACTTCTGAGGCTTGATCGAATCTTTTAGCCTGGCGCGCTTTCCAATCGAGAGAACGCATCTGGTCGCAAAGAATTACACCATCGATCTTGTCAGTTTTTATTAATACCTCAAATGGGTATCCCTTGATCTGACTTGTAATCGGCATAAAAAGCGCTAAACCTGTTTTTTGATTATACTGCTGAGGTGATATCACTAAAGCTGGTCTTGTTTTTTGTATTTCCAGGCCTTTTTGAGGGTCAGAATCTAGCCAGACAACGTCACCTCTTTTTGGAGTATAGTCTACCACTCTTCTGCTCCTTTCTGCCGATCATTTAGCATGAGAGTATGTTTGTTTTGAGGAGTAATTTCACTCAACATCGATTCCAAATTGTACTGAGGAGGCTCTAAAATGAGACGGCCATTTTCAATATCAATATTAACTGGGCTGCCTGCATGCAAGTGTAGTTTTTGAGCTAAATGCATAGGAATACGAACGCCTAGACTATTGCCCCATTTTTGTACGCTAGTTTGCATTTGTGAGCCTCCAGGGTGGATATACATAGTATATCTAAGGGAAGTCAAGTATGTCAATATTCCACGAAACTAGTTTGTCTTTATTACGGCGATTTGGAATAATCTCGCGCGACTAATTCTAATAGAAGTTTGACTTTAATTAAAGCTTTGGAGCATTCCTCTCAGATGATCACTTCTTCACTCATTCCATCGACACCAATTTATCAACAAATTCAAAATGATAAAAAGGCTGGTTATAAAATATGGTTGCTATTTGGTCTTAGTGCAAATCCTATCCATTTAGGTCATATTAACTATCTGCATATAATTGCCTCTATATTAAACCCTGATCGCGTTCTTGTAATTCCTGCAAAAGTTAATCCTTGGAAAAATCCTCATGACCAGTGTACTGCAGAACAAAAATTAAAAATGGTGCGTCTTGCTACAAAATCACATCCAGAATGGTCTGTTGAAACGATTGAACTCGAGCGAAAGGGCTTGTCATATACGTTTCAAACTATTGAAGCCCTGTCCCAAAAGATTGATCAACATGTAAAGTTGTGCCTCTTATTAACAGATGAAACAGCATCAACTTTTCATAAGTGGAATCATGTAGAGTCGATTCTTAAACATGCCTATATAGTTTATGGAGTGCGAACAGAAGACACAAAAGAGAACTTTCTAGATGATGAGAGTATCCCTAAAAATGTAAGAAAAGCACTTCAGGACGGGGCGTTACCCATTTGCAACCCCCCTCATCTTCAATCCATTTCCTCAACGCAAATCCGCGAATTGTGTCACAGTTTTCAAGGCAATCAACTGTTATCAAAATTAACTCCCCTTGTTGGAGATGAGGTTGCGCAAATGATTGTTGATGAAAAAATTTTTAGTAGTTAATACCAACTCCAGCGCTTAGAGTCTCTAATGAAGCATAGCTATCGAAATATTTTGGTAATTTTTCTCCTTCGCGCCATTCATTAGGGTTATTTGCAATAAGTTTTTGATAACCAATATATACCTTTACCCATATTGCCCGCTTTCTTTCTGACACTAACCAATCATTATCGAAACGCAGTTGAAAGCCCTGTGGCTGAATGAATTGTTTGAGTTGCCATTTGAAAGAGGGCCAGGTGTGTTCCGAATAATACCCTCCCACATATCCATCAAATCTTAAAGATGTCTTTCTTACACGCGAGTCATTCATCGATAGTAGTATTCCCAAAAGGAATCCAGAATATCCCCCCTGCGCATTGAGTTTCCCTGCTAAATAAAGCCCTGTAGCAAGTGGAGAAATGTCATATGGATCATAAGCAATTCCTAATCCATTATGACTTCGATAATAAAAAGAGGTTACGTAACATCCAAAAAGAGGCGAACATTGCACGCCACCCCATTTGCATAAATCATAACTTGCAAAGAGTTTTAAGTTATTGACATTCGCATCCCCCCCATCATGAACGGAATAGAAAGCAGAACTTATATAATAAGCGTTATGTAAATCATCATCCGTTGCATAAAGAGATCCATAAAAGCGAAAGATCTCTTCGAGATGAATTCCAATCAGCGGAGTGAGTGCATAAGAGGCATCAAAACCAATGTCTATACCAGCATAGCTTTGCCATCTTAAAATCGAATGGGCAGCTTCTGTGTCTATTTTCAAAGTGGATTGAGAAGTGCCAATTTTCCATCCTAACAACCACCGACTCTCTTTTGAGAATGCCGAAGAAAATACAGCGCATAGTGCGATAAGAGTTATAAAAAATTTATTTATCATAATTTTAGAACAGAAAAAATAAGAGGATTTTAGAGTCTTTTAATTAAAAAAATCCATACCGATGAATAAAACCCAGACTGAAACTTTTTATCAAATGCTCCATAGTCGGCATACTGCATTGACTGCCTTGAATCGTTGACACATCAACTTCTCTTGAAATACCGAAGGCGCGTAGTATAACATCTGCCCTACATATTTTATTAGGTATTTGCATGTTGGAGAGAACATACACCGCTCTGAATTTCGATGACCCCGCTCGTATGGCATGCTTAGTGCAAATTAGTGCCACCGCGCAAAGTTTTTTTAAAAAAATTTTACCTAAAGGAAAGACTCTGAAATTTTCAGTCGAAGTTGACAGTGATGGAAAAGTGCAAATTTCGACCGAAAAGGAACCATGGGAAGCACTTGCGCGACAAATGGGAATACAAGCACGCCTCGATTTTCTTGTCGGCGGTTACCATGTGCGCTTAGTAGATTTCACGAAGCTACATCAGGTGAGTCATGAAGATCTCGATCATATGGTTGATGCACTTTTGTTGACCAAAGATTGCATGGTACTCGATTTGATGTGTGGGTATGGTGCTGTCTCTGAGAGAATTTTAGAGAATGCAAAAAAGAAGGGTCTTTCTATTAAGTTGCATTGTGCGGACTTATATCTTGAGCAAATCAACCGTATGAAAGAGGATCTCAGAAAGCAAATATGCGATATACGCCTCATTGATGCACGTTCCCTACCCTATGCTGATAATACTTTCGATGTCATTTTTATTAAAATGGGCGTTCATGATGTGCCTCATCAAGACCAAAAAGTTGTTTTTGACGAAGTTTTTCGCATTTTGAAGCCAGGGGGCCGCTTTGTCGTCTGGGAGATATTGACAAATCACAGCGAAGAGCAAGATGCTTTTAGCGCTCAAATTAACAAGAAAGACTCGCTTGCTGGTTATGAGTCCTTCCTTATTGACCGTTACTTTTTACGCCCAGATCAACTCATTACCTTATATAAAAACAGTAACTTCACAGAGATCGAAGAAGTTTTTTGTGCCCACTTTAAGGAAGGCACTCAGTCAAGGTTGGATTCAGAACTGCATAATGATCAAAACAAATTAAATGAACTGAACGATTTCACACGTCAATGTATCCCTAACAATATTCGTAGCTCCATGCATTATGAAGATAGTGGCAATAATATCAGCATGGTCATCCCTAACCGCGTTTTTAGAGCTGTTAAGCCATTCTTAAAAAATCACCCAGGGTCTTAAAGTATATGCAAAAAATTGATACGCCCAATGCAGTTGCCAAATATGCAATCTTTCCTCTTTTATTAGTCATTGCAATCGATTGCATGGGCTATGGATTTATTTTTCCTGTACTCACACCTATGTTTTTGCATGCTCACAATGCATTGCTCCCTGCTGGGATGTCAGCAGGGGTGAGCGATCTGATTTATGGTGTCATTGTCGCTGTTTATCCTCTTTGTATGTTTTTTGGGGCGCCTCTTTTAGGAGATCTTTCAGATTCCATTGGTCGCAAAAAAGTTCTTTTTATTTGTTTATCTGGAACGTTTTTAGGTTATCTAGTGAGTGGTATCGGAGTGAGCACAAACTCCGTCTTCTTATTGATTGCTGGGCGTGTGATTGATGGAATTACGGCCGGTTCCTTGCCGATGGCACAGGCGGCGATCGCTGATGTCAGCACTAATTCCACAAATCAGGCCAAATATATGGGCCTCATGATGCTGGCAATTGCTGCTGGTCAAGTTTTAGGCCCTCTTTTTGCTGGAGTCCTTTCAGATCCTGCTATTTCAAGTTATTTTAACTCAGCTACGCCCTTTTATTTTGCGAGTGCAATATCAATATTAAATATTATTTGGCTGTCTGTAGTTTTCAAGGAAACCAATCATTTACAGGTAAAACGGCGCATTACTTTGACCAAGACCCTCACATCTTTTGTACGGCTATTTGACTCCAAACAACTGACGTTACTCACCATCATTTTTCTAGCCATGCAACTTTCATGGAGTTTTTATTCACAAGCCTCCCCTGCTTATTTAGGAAAAATTTTTCATTATGACAACTTCCAACTGGGACTCTTTTCAGGAAGTTTAGGCATATTTATTGCCGTGGGAGGATCGGTCATTATGCCCATTTTAGCAAAGCGGGTCTCTCTTTCAACGGGAGGATTTCTAGCTCTATCACTTATGGCAATGGGTTTATGCATCGGTTTTATAGAACCTAATCAGGTGTTATTTTGGAGTGGGCTCGTCATCAATACCATTGGAGCTGCGCTCGCCTTTTCATTTATTGTGACTTTATTTTCCCAACAAGTTGATGCCACGCGTCAAGGGTGGGTAATGGGACTCACAGGCGCAATTATTGCTCTTGCCTGGGCCACTACTGCTTTATTTACCGGTCTTTTAATGTCCATCAGCAGCGTCTTAGCATTATGGCTAGCGCTATTAGCTGCTTTAATTGGTTGTTATTATATGCACCAATTTAAAAAATCTTCATTTCAACCAAAAAAACCATAAAAATTTATGAAAAAAATATTTTCTGCTGTTGCACTGTTTTTAACATCCTGCGGCGCTTTACAAGCGCAAACTCATAATAATGTTTATATTGCCCCCTTATGGGAGTATTGTAATTCAAATTTAAGCAACAACACTTCTCAAGCTGGAAGTCTTTGGGGTGTCGCTGCTGGCTGGGATTATACGGGACATTGTCAGTATTATTTTGGTGTACAGGGCAGTTATGCAGGCGGGATGTTGAGAGGATCCTTTGGAGATGATCAAACGAGGGAGTATCAGATCGAAGCGCGCTTTGGGTTTGATTTTAGCGATTTATGTGCTCGCGTGCACGTTATCCCTTATGTGGGTATTGGATTTGATGAATTTGATCAAACACTCACTAGTACTACTACATTTAACAGCCATTTCTGGTATGTCCCTTTTGGAATTCGCTTTTCCTATGAGGTCACTTCAGCCTTTAGCGCAGGGCTGAGAGGTTCTTATGGACCAACATTTGGAGGCAGATGGAGCGTTACAAGTGGAGGATCCATTCCTTCAAGATACATATGGCAGGTTGAGATCCCTCTTATGTATACCTTTTGTGGGTGTCATTTCCCGATTGATATCGCGCTCGTTCCCTTTGCAAAAGGATGGGCATATGGTAGCCAAGGCGATCTAATTGGGCAAACCAACACCTATTATGGAGCACGTTTAGAGATCGGAATGAATTTTTAATCAGATCCGTTGGCGTGGATAGCACGCAATTGTTTAATTTCACCGTGATGGCGTTTTTGCTCAACGAGTTTAGCTTGGGCCCTTTTTGAGCGACGCCTTTTTTGACGCCGAATCTTTTCTATTGCTTGCTGTTGTGCGCTCTCTTCACCTTTTAATCGGCTTTCGATGCGATCGCAAAGTTCGCGGCGCGCGAAAAACCGATTCATCTCTCTGGATCTATCTTGCTGACATTTAATTTCAATACCTGAAGGAAGGTGCTTTAAGTAAACGCAGGAAGATGTCTTGTTGATCTTTTGTCCCCCCTTCCCCGATCCTAAAATAAATTTTTCGAGCAAGTCATTTTCAAAAACACCTAAATCGAGCATGCGCTTGTCGAGTTTTTCTTTTGTCTCCTTTTGAAACATGCTAGCTATCTCTTCTTTGTGAATTAACTTGGTTAACATAAGCTCACATTTAATCATGCCTCAACGTAGGGATTTTGACCAGGGACAGAAACGAAATGGGCTTGCAATGTTTTTTAACAATAATTTATCCCTTGCACCTGAAAAACCCATCCGTTCACGGATGGGATGTAAAGGTGCTAAAGCCATCTTTCACGCAGTGATTGGTGGCTTTACTCT
>CAZQVA010000022.1:0-28518 GCA_964596685.1 uncultured bacterium
GTAGGGGAGGATTTGCTGAAGATGATTTCTGTCCGTTGGAGTTCGGAGAGTGGCCTGCGGGCTGTAAAAGCTCATTCTTAGAAGGATACGCCTCTATTAGAAAAGTTCCTGATTATAAGCGGATGATGCCTCTTTTGCACTTAAGCAGAGCGGTTGCAGCGGTCGGATTCACTGTTAAAAGAGGAACCTGGGAATCCAGAAACGCAAGACTCTATCAATATCACCGCGATTATATTGAATCGATATTAGATGCGGATAAATAATTTTTCGTAAAAAAAGTAAAAGATTAAATATGATTAAAAAAATAATAATTTTTTGTTTGTTTGCATTTTCTCTCAATGCACAAGAATCGATCTCAAATCGATATACAGTTGAGCCAATCGCAAAAGATGGTTTTATTCAAATCGAGAATGCTGAAATTTTCTACAGAGCCATTGGAAAAGGAAAGCCATTAATTGTGTTGCATGGGGGCCCAGGACTTACTCAGGACTATCTTTTACCCCAATTATACAAATTAGCAGAGGATAATTTTGTAATTTTTTACGATCAAAGAGGTTGCGGTCAATCAACAGGTGAAATTAACTCTGGTACAATTAATATTGAGACATTTGTTGCTGATTTGGATGCAATTCGTGAAGCATTGAATTTTAATACAGTCTCCATCCTTGGACATTCTTGGGGCGGATTCTTAGCTATGCAGTATGCAATTGCCCATCCTGATCATGTAGAAAAGTTAATTCTTTCAAATTCCCTGCCTGCCTCTTCGGAAGAAATCACTCTTTTCTGCCAAGAATGGACAAGGCGCATGTCTCCATATCAAAAAGAATTGGAAGCGATTCATCAAACTCTTGAATTTGTCGAAGGAAACCCGGCAATAATGGAAAAAATGTATCGGATAATTTTTAAAACATACTGCTATAACCCAAACAGTGCAGACTTGCTAAGCCTTTATATGTCGCCTACTGCTTCAATTAACGGAGCAAAAGTCTATGAAAATTTTCGCCTTAATATTTTTGAAAAATCGTTTAACCTACACGAATCCCTTAAGTCTTTACAAATCCCAACTTTGGTTTTACATGGTGATACGGACCCAATTCCTCCAATAACTGCTCAAAAAATTCATGAGAGCATTGAAAATTCAGAATATGTATTAATGAAAGATTGTGGGCATTTTCCTTATGTTGAAGATCAGGATATGTACTTTAAACAATTAAAAACATTTTTAATTAAAGATCTCTAAAAACCCTTTGTCACTCAACTTGAATCCTTTATCCGTTTTAAGAGATTGTTGAGTGGTACTATGCCTTATCCTAGCTTCATGCTGATAGGCTCAGGACTACCTCGACGCTAGCCGTTTTTTAACCTTGGCGCAGCCAGTCTTGCCGTTAGTCGAGCCTTAAACCATCAAAATTTATTGAAATCGTTCGAAACCTATGATAGAATAGAGGAATATTCATCCTAATTAAGGAGCCTGGTCCAGTGAAAATTTAAGTTTGAATCCAATCTGTTAGCTAAAACAAACCCAAGGATCAAACTTATGTCTCGGCTCTTTATACAATTTTCACATCTTTTTAAATCTTTCGGCTCTTTTCCCCTCTTCGAGGACATCTCTCTTTCAATCAATGAAGGCGACGTTTTTGCTCTGATTGGGGAGAACGGCTCCGGGAAAACAACGCTTCTTCAACTTCTGGCTGGAACAGTACAAGCCGATTCAGGCAGATTAAGCAAAGCATCCAACCTTTCGATCGGATTCCTCCAGCAAGAAATCATCTTGCCTGATTCTTCAGTTTCTGTGAGGGAATTCATAGAGGGAAGCTCTCTGTCCGACCTCGAAAAAGAAATGGGCGCCTGCCTCGAAGACCCAAACCGTTTATCGGAATGGGCTGAACTGCATGAAAAATATGAACGCTTAGGCGGATACCGCCGGGCCCCGATTGAACAAGTACTGCGCGGGTTGAAGATCGAAAGCAGCCTTCTTGACCTATCCATGTCGCGCTTAAGCAGCGGACAGCGTGTGCGTGCAGCTCTCGCTAAAGCTTTGATTGAAAATCCGGATCTTCTGCTCTTGGATGAACCTACCAATCATCTTGATCAGGAGATGATTCAATGGCTGGAAGAAGCCTTGAAGCAAAGAGCGGGAGCATGCGTAATCGTCTCGCATGACCGCAAGTTTCTGAACGCATCCTGCAACCGCCTTATTGAAATCAAAAATGGAAAACTTGCCTGCTATGGCGGGAGCTATGATTTTTACCTGGAAGAGCAGGAGAGGATTCTGGAAAGGCAACTGAAAGCTTATGAAGCTCAGGAAGAAGAAAGAGCGGACCTAAAGCAAAAACTCAAGGCAATCACCTTCTCCAAAGGCAAGGCGCCTCCGCCTAAAGACCGCGATATCATGGTCTATGACAAAAGAGGGGAGAAGCATCAGAAGTCTCTGCAGCACAAACTCGATGCAATGAAAGGGCGCCTTGAAGAAATCGAGTCCAATCTTCTCTCCAACCCAAAGCCGAAAAGCATCAAGGGCCTGAAATTTGCCGAATCACCGTTAGCATCCTCCGTTGCAATTGAACTAGACCATGCAAGCAAGGCGTATGGAAATAAAATCTTGTTTTCCGGATTTTGCAAGACCATCTGCAGAGGAGACAGAATTCTTATCACAGGCTCGAATGGATGCGGAAAAACAACCCTTCTAAAGGCAATTGCCGGCAATCTCCCCCTGGATAAAGGGAGCATCCGCAGGGCACCTACTTTAAAAATAGCTTTCCTGGACCAGGAGGTCGAACTGCTGCCTATGGATCAAACGCCGCTGCAGTACTTTGAGAGCAAATACCAGCTCTCTGAAGAGGAATTAAGACGCGAGCTTCATAAAGCAGCTTTAGGAGGAACCGATTTGCTGAGGCGTTCATTTTCCACGCTGAGCACAGGGCAGCGCAAGAGAATGATGCTGCTGGCGCTTGTGCTTGAAAAACCAAATGTCCTCTTATTAGACGAGCCGACTAACCATCTCGACTTCATGACCTTGGAGGCATTTGAAAGGGCTCTTTTGAATTTTGAAGGGGCTATTGTAGCTGTATCGCATGACCCCACTTTTATTGAAAAAATCGCTACCCAGGAATGGAGGCTTTGAATCTGCATATTGGTATTATGATTGAGTCCGAAGATTAAGGAAATATGCAGCTGCGTTTTCAGATTCCTGAACAGCCATTTTCGCTCTGGCAAACATCTCCCTTTCATACTGCTCTATCAATTTCGGCCAATCAATAGGATGTGGCGAAGCTGATAACAGCGACGATAGCACTCTTGCATCTTCAAGCACATTATTTCCTCCCAGGCCTTTTTCTGTTGGCATAGCGTGAGCTGCATCACCCAAAAGAGTTACTCTGCCCGTTGAAACTAGAGGGAACTGGTCTGAATCAGGAAATTGAGTAGTACGGACAAGCCATGGCGCCATGATTTCTTTTGCCGGAGTATCATACACCAGCTTTTTCAAATTTTCATGCCAGGGTTCATTTTCCATCAACCGTTTGCAATGATCCAATATCCGCGTGCGACATTCCAATCTTTGATCAAACTGATACCAAAGAGCATTGCGGTCTTCTATTTCTTCAGAAAATGCCCAGAAAACTGTAGGGCGTCTGTCAGCACGCTCTGAAAAACACACTCCCATATAGTGAGAATGCGGACCAAGAAAACGAACCAATCCTGATTTGTTTAGAGGTAGTAGTTGGTCCCATTCAGCCGTACGATCAATTTGTCCTCCAAAGATAGCACGATTGCTATCAACAACCTTTGGAATTGATCCAAGGCTATTTCCGTACTTTGACGGTAAAAGTTCCCTTACAATTGATCCACTGCCATCGCATCCAACAAGTAAATCTCCAATGGCACATGATCCATCCTCAAAATGGGCAATTACTTGGTCGTTCTTATCTTCAAACGTGACAAGACGCTTGTTCCACTGAATATTAACACCTTCCTGTAAAAGGCTCCTCAATTCTGAACGAAGAAATTGCACAGCCGCATCCTGGCCTTGTGGAACAGTAAAAAAGGGTTCCATTTTCTCATTGGCGCAGGTAAATCCATCCCCTACATCTCTAACTTTTGCTGTTGATAGGCGACGCATTTTTTCAGGGGTTAATAATGCAGCCAATGCATGCATACCCAATGAACGAATCGAAATTCGATACCCTTGGGCTCTACTTAAAGGGCTCTCATCTCTCTCGAAAACTGTAACCTCGAATCCCACCTTTATAAGTCCTTGAGCCAAAGCCAACCCTCCAAGCCCAGCGCCAATGATTAGTATTTGATTTTTCGTTTTACTTATCTTTTTCATCATTCAACCAATGAATTTCTGATTTAAGAAGAGCGATTCCATACCTCAACGCCTTGAGACGAATCATCTTACGAGGCGAATCAGCTATACCCTCCAATCTCTCTTCGATTTTTTTGTATTCTTCATGCCTCTTTTTAACTTTTTCTAATCTTTCTTGAAACAACCGCACTATCTCCTTTCGATTGGTAACAAAAAAGAGTTTAAGCAAAAATTCATTACGTGGGGTTTCTTCACTCGTTGGAGCCTCAAGCCAAGCTCGAAACTCCTCTTGTCCCACTTCTGTGATGGAAAAAACCTCTTTCATTTTCTTTCCTACATAAGCAATCTCAGATAGCACCTTGCCTTCTTTTGCCAGAACTTTCAGCATCGGATAAATTGTCGAATCTGATTCTCTCCAGAAATAGACTGTTGATCGACCCATAAGGGATTTGATCTCATATCCTGTGGCTGGCTCTTCACGAAGTACACCCAAAATCGCATATCTTGTTTTATTAACTAATCGCATAAAAAATACCTAGTTACTGGGTATTATTGCACAATAGACCTTTTACTGACAACCTTAGTGAAAAAAACTATTGATTGCTGTTAGATTAAAGAAAAGCCTCGAGAACTTATGTCTTCTTTACTTCCTTTTTCACAGGAACCTCCTGCAACTCTCTCTCCACCTCAAGAGCCTTCGTCTCATCCTTCTGTGCCTACAGAAGGAGATGCTGCTTTAGCACACAAAATTCTCGACTCATCCCCTCTTGCTACGGAGCCAAAGAAACCCTACCGGTATAAACTCCCAGATGTTAAACAGGCTGTGCAACAGGCCATGGAAAAGAAACTTTCTCTAGATGCTCCTCAACAACTCAAACAGCGACGCGTTGAAATTGTGACAGAATTAGGGCACACCATTTTAGAGACAGCGGCTTTCCATGAGGATATCGAAGTAAAGTTAAAAAAGTGCCAGAAGACAATCTCTCTTGTGAAAGAGGAGATGGGTCGTATGCGCGCAATAGAAGGAGTCAAACCAGCCGCAATTAAGAAAGAGCTGGGACGTCGCTTCATGGAGCCGATTGCCCATCTCCATGAGCTCAAAGAGCGCATCTTATCTGTACCGCATAAGAGCCTTGAGATGGCTGCAGCCTTAGGAACCATCGATGCTCTTCTAGAACAGATCGCCCCCGCAGATGAGCGTCGAGCTCTTGCGCTCCATGCGTTAGACCTCGCGGCAGATATCCCGATCGGCTCTGAGAAAACTACCACCTTTACCGCAAGAGATAGTAGCCATGCACTCCCCTTCTCTCCAACTGTCGAACGGTATCGCCGAACAATTCAACCAGTCTACCTACACCACCACTTCTTGCCACTAGCTCAAGGTATTAATAAGACCGCTCAGATCAGGTTGGCGGGAATCGAGCAGATCGGCACTGTTGTGGGAGAGATCAATGAGGGGTCATGTGAAGAAGTCGCTCAAAAAATCCAAAAACGAGTTCTTGAATACACCTCTTCAACCGATTACAACAGCCTCCACACTGTGACCGACTTTATTGACTTCTTTGAAAAAAGCGGAGGGGGCAAAGAGCTAGATATTTACCGCCAGTTCGATCCTGAGGCCAATCGGTTGGCCCATCTCCATGGTGCATCTTGTACAGGGCAAGCGTTAGCCCTTTTGGATATTTTGAGAGAGGAATTTGGGGTGCAAGGACACGCTGTAGTAGAGAGAGACGGCCCATTAGGCCCATCGAAACATACTGCGGCTGTTATCCCCTGTCGAGATGGTCTCATTCTTCTAGAGCCATTGTGGATGCAAGATGCGATCAAAATTGTCAAGCCAGACAGCTCTAATGAAAGCGAAGTGCCTGGAGGAGTCCAAACATTTTACGTCACAAGTAAGCCAGATGGACGCAGCACGTTGCACAGGAGACAATCTAGGCCGCTTCTAGGAGGTAGATTAGAGCACGAACATTCTGAATACCCCTTATCGATTCTTCCCACCGCCCCTGTGATGCTAAAATACATGGTGGATCGGATCGCTTTCCCAATCACTAGAGATATTGATCCTGAACCGGCAATCACCCTGATGGTGGATATTCACGAGGGACAGGTCACCTTCAAAAAAGGTGAAGGACGCAACGCACTCCGGCGTCAAATCCCTTTTGCCAAGTTCAGTTCAGACGAAGTCCAAGCAGATCTGGCGACCTTTCTTGCGGGAGGCTTTCTCAAAACTCCGCAGACCCAGATCCGCGCCCAAATTCAAAAAATCATCGACCATCAACAAATCTTAAAAAATTTAAGCACACAACTACGTGTTCCCATCCCTACTTACCCAACAGACAGAACCGAGGATCCCCTGCTCCTCCACCAAGCGCGTTTGGATGCAATCAATGCCGGGTGAAATACAGAAAAAAGGTCGCTTAACGATGATAAACAGGTCTATACAAATCGTCTTTCTCAATGGACCCTCAAGTAGCGGCAAAACAACCCTTGCCAAAGCTTTACAGAATGCATTTGAGGAGCCGTTTTTACATGTCGGTATCGATAAAATTATTGGATGGATGCCAGAAAAAATTAATGATTGGACTGGAGGAGAAGCTCCCCTTGGGTATAGCTGGAAAGCAAGTGTGGATACATCTGGCAACCTAATTCAAGAACTACAAACAGGACCTTATGCTCAAAAGATAAGAAAAACACTTCAAGAAGTAGTGCTTGCGCTCGCCAAAATGGGTCATTGTATTGTGATTGATGATGTTTCCTTTGGAAAACAAGAGCTTAACGAATGGAAGGAAATCTTAAAAGACTTCAGAGTTTTATTGGTTGGGGTAAATGCGCCACTTCCCATTCTGGAGCAAAGGGAAAAGGAACGAGGCAATCGCATCGTAGGATCTGCTAGAGGACAGTTTTTTAAAGTGCATGTTGATACTGTCTATGACTTGGAAATAGATACACACGATGCAAGTGTCAGCGAAAATGTCGAAAAAATCAAAGCCCTTTCCTTATGCTTTTCTAATCGCAACTACTAAGCTTGATGCGGCCGCCTTGCGAAGCTTGGCGGCTCCCCTTAGGAGCTCTACAGCAATCCACTATACTAAAGAATTCCCTCCGTTAACCGACAACTTCTGACCTGTGATGAACTTAGCGCCATCTGACGCTAGAAAAGCTACCGCTTCAGCCACATCTTGGTGTTCGCCCATGTGACCCATTGGAACAGCCTTGGCGTAGGCCTCTTTCATCTCCTGAGGATCGCTATCATGCCGTTCGGTGGGAATCCAGCCTGGTGAGACATTGTTCACGGTAATTTGATGCTTGGCTAACTCCATTGCCCAGGAGCGAGTGAGTCCAAGCTGAGCTCCCTTAGCTGAAACGTAGCTACTAAACTCTGGAACCCCCCTGTCAAATACCTCTGAACCAATGTTAATAATACGTCCATATCGACGAGCCTTCATCTCGCTAACGACTTGCTGAACCAATAGTAGGGGACTTTTAGCAAAAAAGTTAAGCTGCTGAAGCATATCATCCCACGTCAATTTTTCGATGGGAATGAACGGTTGAGGCCCTGTAGCATTAATTACCAAGATGTCAATGGAGCCGAGCTGACTTTTCACCGCTTTACATAACTCCTTAACCTCCTGTTCTTCAGTAACGTTAGCTTGAAATGCATTTGCCACACCTCCAGCCTTTCTTATTGTCTCCACCACATTTTTTGCCAGATCGGGGCTGCCAAAGTAATTGACTGCCACTTTCGCTCCGCAGGCTGCCAGCTTCTCTGCCATCGCCCGACCGAGTCCCCGCGAAGCACCAGTCACCAAGGCCACCCTATTCATCAATTGATGCGTTGCTAAGGAGGGCGCAGGGCAAAGATTCTGCTCGAACTGCAAGGAGATTTTTGACACCATCACTTGGACAACACTCTCAACTATCTCGCGATGTCGGACTTCTGATTGTCTAGAAGGGAAAAGTGGGGTTACAATGGATAGAACGGTCACAATTTTACAATCCTCAAGAACTGACCCCTTGTTGAAGGACTAAGGTCGCATGTTATTGTTATTTTTCTTTATACATTCTGAACTAGGGTAGCCCAGATCGTTTTTTAAATATAAAAAGTTTATCAATTCATGGAATATATGAAAAGAATGGTGACCACAAAATTCTAGAGATTACACATGGGTTTTCCACGAATCATAGGTCAGATCTAAAGCAGGTTGTCCTGTCATTGTTTGCAAACGGTCCTAATGCTCTATCTCTCCATGGATAGATCCTTGAGATGGGAACAACTCTGACAAAGTGCTTCTTACAAAATCCACAAAACGAAGAAATTGATGTTCTCAGATAGATGTAAACGAACAACTCTTTGGCTATTCCCAAAAAGGCATCCACAAAGACCGCATAAAGCTGCTAAAAGCAACCATTTCGTCTCCATATCCCCTTCCTGATGTTAGTTCTGTATGATCAATAGGATACTCTACGAGGGGACTAAACTCATCAAATTTTCTATTGCAAGAAATACTGGTGCGTTTTTCTTACAAAGAATAGTAAGCAAGTCAACGCAGTCGACGCGATGAAATTCATGAGAAGACGTTTACTATCTTTCTCTCAGCTCTTGTAATAGTTGCTTGTGCTCCACAATATTGAAAATCTGATCCATCAACAAATCTTTTGATGTTTTAAAGGCTTTAAAAAAACTACCTCCTACAGGGTGATCGGTTTCTTTTCCTAAAATGACATCTCTGAATTTTTCAAGTTCTTCTGGAGATAGTTTGAGGGCTACGTCTCCTACTAATTTAGACCTATCAATAGTTCGTTTTTTTGAATCAAAAGCATCAAGAGGAATACGGAATTTCTTATTTCCTATATTAAAAGTAACTTTTTCGTATTTTTTTGTAATATTTACTTGAATTGCGTGTTGTTCTTTCCCCTCAATCATTCCCGAAGAAACTGGATAATAATTTGCACTCACAAGCCACCTTTTCATAACACTTTGATCAGGATTGGTATCTGGGCGCAGTACAAATTGCGCATAAGAATTCTTTTTTACGGGTGTTTCTGTTGTAAAATTCTCTTTTTTCACAATTAGTGGAGTTGGAGTTTTATAATTTCCGGGTGTCTTTATTATTTCAATAGACAATTTTAAGTCGGGGTTATCTTGATCTGGAGGTTCAGGTGCATCTGGAGTGCCTTTTCCAGGATAAATTTTGACAAATGGTTGTGTAGGTTTTAATGCTACCACTGGAACATCTTGCTCTATATCAACCAAAAGAACTCCATCTTTACATGGAACTGCCACAGCAGCATGCACTGGTGGTTCATCTGGTCCTGCAGATTCTACAATAACATGACCCACTACAGATATTTCTTTCAATCTTTGAGTAATATCCCATGCTTTTCCAACACAAGTAGTACCATGAGTTAATGATGCTTCATTTCTTGAGTCGGGTTGGAAACGGTGAAAGATCACTACGCTATTCAGTTTAGGATCTATAGCTCGTTGGTTTTTATAAAATTCAATAAAATCATTTACAATGTTAAGGCCATTGTAATCCACACCCTTTCTAACATCAGATATTACATCTTGTATATGAACTTCCGTAGCCTCACATGTCATCTCTATGGAAGGTGCTTCTACGATTGCATGATGGCTATACCTTGGCATAGCATCCGCCCAAGTAGGGAATAATGGACGAATAGCATCATAAGTTCGCTGAACATATTCATTTATTTTTCTGCCAGTGATAGTAAGTTCTGTTGCAACTCTATTTTCAGCAAGATCTAACCATTTACAATGACAAGGCTTATGATCAAGCTTGTTCGTTAGTATAACAGGATCTAAATCTAATGCGTCAAATCTCCTCCAGCCGTCACTCGAAGGCATAAAGCCAGCTGAATCCATCATGACTCCTTTAGACCCCAATATAGCAAATTGCATTAATTTAATAATTCACTATTAAGAGCCTTTTGCATTCTGAAGGTATTGCATTTTTGGTCCATTAACAGTAGAATCCGATTATAGGGGCCTTAGTCTGAGGAGAGTATAAGCACTATGTCATTATCGGTTACAATTTATCGCGGCATTATCTCTGTTGGCAATGCCCTACACTCTCCCCTCTTGCTGGCTATTCGCCTAATTTGGGGGTGGCTCTTTTTTGAAACTGGTTTAGGAAAAGTGCAAAATATCGCACCCATCATTTCCTATTTTCAAACCTTAGGGCTGCCCTTTCCTGATATTACAGCCCATTTTGTCGGGTGGTTAGAACTAATTGGTGGAATTTTTCTTTTTTTTGGTTTTGCATCACGCCTCATCTGCATCCCTTTAATGTGCAGCATGAGTGTAGCTTTTATCACAGCACATAGGATCGTTGTAGAAATGTTTTTTTCCGACACCGAGAGCTTTGTTATGCAAGATACTTTCACCTACCTATTTGCAGCTATTTTAATCTTTGTCTTTGGACCCGGCTATATTTCGCTAGACGCCTTAATTAAAAGAATCTTTTTCAAAGAGAAGGTGACTTAAATGTCTCAAGAAGAACCAATGTATTTTTTTATGGCAGATATCAGCGGTTATACTGCCTTCATGCTTAAAAATCAGATGGACTATTCTCACGGCACTTTGATTGTGACTGAATTGATTTCTGCTTTGGTAAAAGAAGTCCAGGTACCTCTTGAAATCTCAAAGCTAGAAGGAGATGCTCTCTTTCTCTTTATGACTGAAAAAAAAGCTCAGAAAGTTTTCGGAAACAATCGTGCAGCATTAACCAATCGCCTATTGCGCCTCTTTTCCATTTTTTATGACAAGTTACATAAGATGCAAATATCTGCCGATTGTAAATGCGGCGGCTGCTCAAATATCGACAAACTAAATTTAAAGATTGTCGCGCACTGGGGGAACGCCGCTATAGTAGATATTGGCAGCTTTAGAGAGTTAAGTGGAGTCGATGTCATCCTCTTGCATAGATTATTAAAAAACAAAGTGCAAGAAAAGCGCTACTTTCTTCTTACAGAAAATGCTTATAAAAGGCTCCCTTTGCCCGCGGGAACAGAGGTGACGCAAAGCCAGGAAGAAGATCAGGATATCGGGGTCATTCCCGTCTATATCTTCTATCCTCAGAAAAATGCAGTCCCTGATTTAAAAAGGCCTTCACCTCTTTTGCGCTACCTCTCTCATCTCAAACTGGCTTTTGCCGAATGGCTCATCAAAGTGGGCATTCGTAAACAAGGTGTGTTTCACAATATTCCTCAGCCGTAAAAGTAATGTGGCACAAAATAAGATTCAGCGTATTGTATTACTGGAGTTTAGACAAAAATCTGAGTTCCTAGTATAACTCCTGCGAGGAATATACTTTTAACTTGGAAGGCCTCAATGGTAAAGACTGTAGTTGGTTATGCGGCAACAAATGCACAAGCTCCATTAGCCCCTTTCAAGTTCCAGCGCCGCGATGTGGGACCTTGCGACATAGAGCTTCAAATTCTTTATTGCGGAGTCTGTCACTCCGATATTCATACTGCAAGAAATGAATGGCGCGGGACAACTTATCCTGTTGTTCCAGGGCACGAAATTCTTGGAAAAATCACCCATATTGGAGCTCAAGTCACTCAATTCAAAGTAGGTGATATTGTTGCAGTCGGTTGTCTCGTTGACTCTTGTAGAGAATGCCATGCATGCAAAACAGGCTTAGAGCAATATTGCCACCAAACACCAACTTTTACATACAATAGCCCCGATCCTCATTTAGGGACAAAGACCTATGGAGGATATTCCACATCAATCGTCGTTGATCACAACTATGTGCTCCACGTTCCTAAGCAATTCAAGGAAGCTCAATTCCCTAATGTCGCTCCATTGCTCTGTGCAGGCATTACGACCTATTCTCCCCTTAAACATTGGAATGTAGGAAAAAATACAAGAGTGGGTATTGTAGGTTTAGGGGGCCTGGGCCACATGGGCATCAAACTCGCACATGCTTTAGGAGCCCATGTTACGCTATTTACCACTTCGCCACATAAAATCGAAGATGCCAAACGGATGGGTGCTGACGAAGTTGTAGTTTCAAAGGACATTGATGCTCTCAAAAAGCAGAAAAATTCACTAGACTTTATTTTAAACACTGTTTCTGCGCCACATTCGCTCGACACATATGTTCAGTTATTGCGACTCGATGGCACCATGTGTCTTGTAGGTGCTCCAGAGACTCCACATCCTCCCACGAATGTCTCTTTCCTAATCGCGCAGCGCAGATCGATTGGAGGCTCACATATTGGTGGGATTCAAGAAACACAAGAGATGCTCGACTTCTGTGCAGCTCATCATGTCACTTGCGATATTGAAATGATCTCTATCGAGCAGATCAACTCAGCATATGAACGCATGTTAAAAAGTGATGTAAAGTACAGGTTCGTCATTGACATGGCCTCCTTATTGCATTCTACATAAGGATACATGAAATTCCAACAAGACAAGATCGGTATGATTGGTGGAGTCAGCTGGGAATCGACCACCTAAGAAAAAAAACCAACCTCTCTATTACTTCAGGATCAACACAATCAATAAGACACATTGAAGATGAACTATCAGAATATTTCTCTGGCAAAAACCAAGAATTTACAACCCCTTACCCATGAATTTTTTATATAATTGAATAGAATAGGTAATAAAAATGAGTAGAGATTTTACAAAAAAAAATGATATTAAGAAGAGCTGGTTGCTTCTTTCGATAGCGTGCGAATTTATCATTCCCCTCATGATATTATCCTTGCTGCTTATGAATTTCTCCGTATCAACAAAAATTCAAGATAGCATCGGGGCATATATACTGAATTTTTTAATTGGCGTAATTGTTTTTCTAATACTTTTTAATGGTAGTTATAAGAAACATAATACAGCCTTTTTGACATTTTATATTTTTGCATCACTGCTATCTATTACTTTCACTATATGGAAGTTAACAGCCGGCATCATTTCGGTTCTCCAAGCACTGCAAGAAGCTAATCAAGATTGGTCTTCTGTGCCCTTGTTAGCCACTTTGCTTTTTGGATTAGCTTTATCGTCTATCATATGTAAGTCTTTTTGGTGTTATGTTTCTTGGAAATTAAGAGCGTTAAATAAAAGTTATCAAGAAAGTGAAATTTTAAATTCACCAGTGTATCAATTACAGATTCAAGAAATTTGTAATGCATCGGATGCCACTACCCTTGCAGAAATTTATGGAAAAGGAGTCAGAAATCATCCTGAAATTGCATCTTTCTTAAAGAAATACTATAAATCTCGTTTACAATCACTTAATATTAGTCCACCAACATCCTATACAAGTTAGAAATATATTTCGGGCCTTTGGACTTTTAGTAACTCACCTTACTAAGAAGTTTAACATCAACCCTTCAAATGCCCTGTGGAATCTAACTAATTGATATTCCTTATACCCATCCTATCTAAAGAATTGGATTTTAGACCAAGAGAAAGCCCCGGGCTCGATTCAGAAAAAACCTCACGTGTTAAAATTAATTCCTCAGGTGAGATGGGTATATAATGGTCAAAAGCTATCTATCAAGAGCACCAATCTAGTATCTTCCATCGAAGACTCGGCAAACTTGAGCCCAAATCAGAGCGCTACTCAATAAACAAACATAAACTTTTGAGGTAATCCCCCTCTGGATGATTCAGATGAACGGGATGATCCTCTGCCATTTGGTGACGCCCAATAATACGCACATCTCTTCCTGCCTCACAGGCTGCTTGAAAGATGACCTGTTGAAAAAGAGTTGAATCGATATGGTGGGAACAAGAACAGGTTAGTAAGAGCGATGCAGGTGGCATCCCTTGCATAGCTGTTCTATTAATTTCCTTATATCCCCGGCACGCACTAACGATGTCTTTTTTGGATTTCGCAAAGGCTGGTGGATCAAGAATCACAAGGTCATAGTCAAGCGTTTGCTGGCGAAGAAAATCAAAGACGTCTGCTGCATAAAAGTGCATATTTGAAAAACCATTCGCTGCAGCATTTTTCTCGGCTCGCTCCATCGCATCCTTCGAAATATCGACAGAATCCACGCGGCTAGCATGTGCCTCTGCTGCGAAAAGCGAAAATCCGCCCGTATAGGCAAAGCAATTGAGCACGCGCTTGCCAGCTGCATGATGTTTAACCCACTGACGCATTTGTCGTTGATCCAGAAAAAGACCTGTTTTTTGCCCATGTTGTAGATCGACCAGAAAAGTAACGCCATTTTCTATCACGCGCACCTCTAAAGGTGTTGTTCCATACAACTGCCCTGCAACCTGAGCTAAACCTTCTGCTTTGCGCGCTGGCAACAAAGATTTTTCCCATATCGAAACGGGTTCAAAAATTGAACAAAGATACTCAATGAGATGCTCTTTTAGTCTCTCCATCCCTGCCGTTGAAATTTGGACCACGAGATGCTTATCATAAGCGTCGACAATTAAGCCAGGCAGCCCATCCCCTTCAGCGTTAATCAGCCGATAGCAATTTGTATGGGGCAAACATAAAAACTGTTTCCGAAAGTTGATTGCCGCGACCATCTTTTCTTTTAATGACTCAAGTGGATTTTTTTGAGAGTGCGACAAGACACGTCCGATAATATTCGATTGGGGGTTAAAATACCCCCATGCAAGCCATTCACCCGAGGAGCTGTGTATCTCAAGAAGCTCTCCTCGCTCGCAGGGTGGCATCTTATCAACAGCACCAGAAAAGATCCAAGGATGTCCCTGACGCACCGACTTATCGCGCCCTTTTTTTAAGATGACCGCTGACATACTACTCCTATCCATTGATCTTTTTCTTCGCACTGCACAACGCGATATCCATATTCCGCTAAAAAGCGCACTCCTTCTTCATACTGCTCTTTGAGCAATCCGCTGACAATCACCGTAGTAATCTGTTGATGCAAGTGCCCTAGGGACTCAAAAGCACATTGCTGCTCCCCTAAGGTCATATTGCTTAAAAGAAGTGTTTCCTTTGATAAGCTCTTAGGGATATCGACAATAACTCGGTCACTACATTGGTTGAGGGCTACGTTTGCTAAAGTATGCTGACAAGCAAGTGGATCAATATCAACCGCGCATACTTTTTGAGCACCCAGCTGAACTGCTGCTATAGATAAAATCCCGCTGCCACACCCCATATCGACAACTTCGCGCCCCGATACCCTATCTTCCATCAATTGTAACATAAGTTGTGTGGTAGGATGCGCACTGTCACCGAAACCTGCTCCAGGAACAAGCTTACCGTAAGCAAAATGTACATAACCATCGCGATAGTCAGCGCCGCACTCGCGCCACTGCGCCTCCCAGTCAATTTCCGGCAATTCTTCGCACGTTACATCGATAACACCATCTGGTAGGATATGAGGAAGATGGCGACAGAAAAGATGCCCCGCCTTCTCATCTTCTTCACTATAAAGAGGCTCTAGATGCTCTACTTCTTGCCATAATTGTTCTTGATCAAGCGTCAAGGGAAAATGAAGAACATAAACTTTCACTTATAATGCCTCTCCCCAATCCTTTTTTTTCGCCGCTTTAAAGCGCTCTTTGTGACGTTGCGATAAGGTGCGTTTATTGACACTGCCCTCACTTTCACATAATGTCATTTCAATATGACCCGAATGGCGTTCGGGACGTCTGATAATCCTGCTCTCGGGAAGTGCAACTTCCTCTTTTGAAATCACTACATAGGAGAATTTTTCATCCTCAAAACCGCGATCAGCATCTTTAAGACGTCGATGAAGCGATGAGCGCTCAAGGCGCGCTGCAAAATGACACCAATCCCCAGGTAATAATGGGCACTCCTTGCCATGGGGACAAGGCGCTACCATAAATCCCCCTTCAGAAAGCAGCCACCGACGCGCGCGCCGTATCAAATCAAACCCTTTCGGCGTTCCAGGTTCAATCAAGACGAGCGTCTGACAAGCCGGCCATATGTATTCGAGCAGCTTTAAAGGCTCATTAAGTTCGCCGAGCGAATAAGAACAACACGCCATCTCTACATCCGGGAAAAAGCGCATCTCCTCTACATTTGCCAGGATCCACTGACAAGTGGCGCTTTCAGTATAACGGGCCCCTAAATTTGCAAAGTAAGGACTCTGTTCAATGGCTATGCCTTTGACTTGCCATTTTTGATAAGCCGCCCAAAATGCAGTCCCAGGTCCAGCACCAATATCCAAAAAACTTTTTGGCTCGAGTGGAATCTTATCGAATACGTGCTGTACTGCCGCAAAGGTCGCAGGTAAACGCGTCGCTAAGTATGCCTGCACTTGCCGTGGAGTCAATTGCGCGCGTTGCTGTTGACGATATTCGTCTGATAAAAGCTTGGCATCCGACTTAATAGACAGATCTAGGTCTTTTAAATCGTTATTTACATGTTCGAAAAAAGTTAACGCCGTCATGGTTAGATCTTCTGCATCCAACCAAATGTTTCGCTTATACGTCCATATTGAATATCAGTCAGTAGCGTATAAAATTTTTGCACGAGGGGACCAATCCCCTCTCCACCAATTGAGACAGTCTCATTGCGATAACAAAGCGCATTAACGGGGGTGATAACCGCAGCTGTTCCCGTACCAAACGCCTCTACCACTTTCCCATCTCGAATATCCTGCATGAGTTCATTAATACAAATATGTCGCTCATGGACCTTATGCCCCGCTTGTCGCATTAATTCTATGAGCGAATCGCGTGTAATTCCATGTAGAATTGATCCTGCAAGGGGTGCTGTAACAATATGATCTCTATAAACGAAGAACATATTCATTGCACCGACCTCTTCAATATAACGACGATTGAGACTGTCAAGCCAAAGTACCTGTTCGAATCCCCTCTTTTTCGCCTCCAAAGTCGCCTTCAAAGAACTTGCGTAATTGCCTCCCGTTTTTGCCTCCCCTGTACCTCCAGGTGTTGCACGAACATATTTATCTTCAACGAGAATCTTAATCGGATGAACACCACTCGCGTAGTAAGCTCCTACAGGTGACAAAATGATATAAAAATAATAATGCGACGAGGGCTTGACACCCAAAACAGGTTCTACCGCAATCATGGTGGGGCGAATATAAAGCGCTGTTCCAAATGAAGAAGGCACCCAATCGCGCTCTAAATCTACAAGTTTCTTGACAGCAGCGAGAAATAATTCTTCTGGCACCTCTGGCATACACATGCGGTCTGCAGAGCGGTTAAAGCGACGTGCATTCATTTCAGGACGAAATAACCCCAAAGAACCATCCGCCCATTTATAGGCCTTTAGCCCTTCAAAAATCTCCTGACCGTAGTGAAAAACAAGGCAAGAGGGCTCAAGCACAAAGGGCGCCCATGGTACGATACGCGGATTGATCCACCCTTTATCAGCATACCAGTCCGCCATAAACATGCGATCAGTAAATAACTTACCAAATCCCAATTGCGATTCATCGGTATATTTCTTTTTCTTCTGTTCTTCGCTCAAAGGTTCTACAGTAATATGCATGCTCTTCCTCTAGATGATCGATGAGGAGGAGTATAACATAAACTTGATGCTTCCCACAATAGGGGTGTAATTCAAAGTGTTAGTTAACTATTTCAGAGTGAGAATGGATGCTCTTCTTAAGGGTTTAGCAGACAACCTTCTGCCAAAAAATCCTTATTTTCCCCTCTGTGTGCTCTGTGGACTCTGTGGTAAATATTTTTATTTAAAACTTATGTTAATTTTTTTTTAACCACAGAGCCCACAGAGCACACAGAGGGCATATAAGCTGTTATACCATGCGCTAGATAAGAATTACTAAGGACTGGAGTGAGTATTAGAAAAATATGAGTCCCTAGTTTTTAGAGACTGGTCTTAAGCAACTTCTCTTCCTGGTGACGTTCAATGGCCAAAGCAATCAAACGATTAAGGAGCTCAGAATAGGCCAATCCGCTGGCTTGCCATAATTTAGGATACATACTGACGCTTGTAAAGCCTGGAATCGTATTGATTTCATTGATCAGTAAAGATCCATCTTTTTCCATAAAGAAATCTACGCGCGCCATTCCTTCGCAACAAAGGGAGCGGTAGGCATTGATCGCCATCGCTTGTCCCGCCTGCATTACGTGGGAAGGGATAGAAGCTGGTATCTCAAAAAGTGCTCCCTCATCCATGAGATATTTTGCTTTATAAGAATAAAATTCATCCTGAGGAATCAACTCCCCTAAGCAAGAAGCAATGGGATGTGCGTTGCCAAGAACGGCGCACTCTAATTCCCTTCCTACAATGGCCCTTTCGACAAGCACTTTACGATCATAGTGAAAAGCATGGGCGCATGCATTTATCCATTCATCGGCATGATTGACTTTAGAAACGCCCACAGAAGAACCAGCATTGGCGGGTTTCACAAAAAGTGGCAAACCCAAAGTCGCTACAACCTCATCAAATGAAGGGATCTTTTGGCGCGTGATGGTAATAAAATCAGCCACAGGGATGCCCGCCTGTTGCAATAAACGTTTGGTGACATCTTTATCCATCCCAATAGCAGATCCAAGAACACTTGCACCAACAAAAGGTACGTCAGCCAACTTTAATAATCCCTGAACGGTTCCATCTTCACCATAAGTACCATGTAACACTGGAAAAACAACATCAATCGCATGTTCTTGGGCTAAACGCGTTGGAGTGCACTCATCTCTAACTTGTATGGGGAGGGCAACATGCGCAGCATGCAAGTCCATGGCTAAAAAATGCTCTTTGTGCTGCAAGAACCATCTACCATCCGCGCGGATACCAATCACTTGGACATCGTAGAGCTCTTGATCGAGTGCTGCGACAACATTGCGTGCCGAAATCAAAGAAATTGCATGTTCAGCTGAACGCCCTCCACATAGGACGCAAACACGGATCTTTGCCATTTTCTCTCCTTTAATCTTGCATCCTTAAACGATATTGCATACGACGGAATTGATTCAGCAACTCTTGAGGTAAATCATCTCCAAAAGTTTTCAAAAACTCTTCTACTGCCTGTAATTCTATTTGCCATTCCGTTTTCGACAAGGAAAATAATGCATCGATTTGCTTGACAGACAGATTGAGCCCTTTTAAATCGAGTGCGCGTGGCAACATCCCACAAGCGCTTTCTAAGATATTATCATCAGATTGCTCTGTTCTTTCAAAGATCCATTTCAAAACGCGTATATTCTCATTATAACCTGGCCATAAGTAGCGGCCGTCACTCCCCTTGCGAAACCAATTTACATGGAAAATTAAGGGCAATTCAGCATGAGGATAATGTTCCGGTATTGATAGCCAATGCTTGAAGTAATCGGCCATATTATATCCACAAAAAGGACGCATCGCAAAAGGATCTCGCCTCAGTTCGCCGCGCGCACCTTCCGCTGCCGCTGTAGTTTCAGAAGCGAGTGTAGCTCCTAGATAGACGCCATGGCGCCAATTAAATGATTGGAGAACTAAAGGCATTGTATCTGAACGCCTACCGCCAAAAAGAATCGCGCTAATCTCAACGCCAGAAGGATCCTCCCAATGTGGATCGACAACGGGACATTGACACATCCGCGCAGTAAAGCGTGCATTGGGATGACTTACAGGGCGTGTTGTCTCTGTTCCATCCCATGCAATCACACCAGAAGGTGGTGCATCTGTCAGTCCTTCCCACCATACATCATGATCAGGCGTTAAGCCAACATTTGTGAATAAGGTATCACTTTGCAGCATCTTTAAAAGCGACCCGTTCTTTTTTGCATTAACTCCTGGAGCCACTCCAAAAGATCCAGCTTCCGGATTAATCGCCCTTAAACGCCCATCATGATCAAAGTACATCCAAGCAATATCATCGCCTACACATTCAACACTCCAGCCAGGAAGATTAGAGGTAAGCGTTGCCAAATTCGTCTTGCCACAGCTACTAGGAAATGCTGCTGCAAAATATTTTTTAACACCTTGAGGATTGGTAATCCCTAAAATGAGCATGTGTTCTGCCAACCAGCCCTCTTTTTTCGCCATTACCGAAGCGAGTCTAAGAGCAAAACATTTCTTTGCTAGTAACGCATTGCCGCCATAGCCACTTCCATATGACCACACTTCATGCGTTTCGGGGAAATGCGCAATACATTTTTTCTTAGGATTACAGTCCCACGTACCGGGCTTTTGTCCTCGTTCTAGGGGGACGCCTAGAGAGTGAATGCATTTAACAAAATGTGCATGCGTTTGTATCGTTTCAAAATGCTCCTTTGCAACGCGCGTCATCAATGTCATATGACACACAACGTAAGGAGAGTCGGTAATTTGAATCCCGTATCGTGCTAAAGGCGAGCCCAAAGGGCCCATAAGAAAGGGTATCACATAAAGCGTACGCCCCTTCATGCATCCCTTGAATAGACTCCGTAAATGTCCGTGCATTTCTTGTGGATTGCGCCAATTATTAGAAGGGCCTGCATCGCGTTCTTTTTCTGAGCAAATAAAGGTTGCATCCTCTGAGCGAGCCACATCATGTGGACTAGAGCGCGCAAGGTAAGAATGAGGGCGTTTCAGAGGGATAAAAGTCCCTTGCCTCACAAGTAAATCACATAAAGACTGATATTCTTCCCTAGATCCATCGCAATAATGGACGACTTCTGGTTCACACAGCTCTACTACATTCTTTACCCAATCTAAGTAACTACCCATCTCAATCACCACCCTCTCACATACTGCCAAAAGTTATCGCAAAAGAAAGTGATTATTGCAAGCGTTGTAACCTTAAGCTTTTTTCAAATGCGCCTTTAGCTGATGAGGGGTTCATAGTGCACATTTGATAGGACCAGTTTGATGACTGGTTGGTCATTTTTACCAACCTTTTGCGTAAGGTCAGGTCTTCGCTCCCCATCAATTTCCTGTTCGATTTCTATGCACACCTTGAAGATCTCGCTGAGAGCATAAAGTTCAGGTGAAGAAGCAAAAAAATAATTCTGTTGGGCTCGGGATAAATAGTACTCGACTGCATCTGATCCTTCAAAATTCTTTATCTCGGTCTCCAATTCTTTTATTTGCGCATCGAGCCCTCTCACATTCTCTCCTTCTCCTTCGAGAAACGTCTTTGTATTTATTGCATCGTTCAGCTGTGTCTTCTTTGCTTCAAGTGTTTCACCTATTGCTGCAGCAAGAAGATCAATAACAGTCTCATCCTTTTGGTTATCTATTAACCAGTTGACAACAGCTGTACGTAGGGCTGCATGGTTCTCATATTGCGCTTTTTTTTCCTCAAAATAAGCCGTACCATGATTTTCAGCAAGGCGAAGCGCCAATACCATTGAATGAAACAAGCAATTGCCATCCCCTGGGACCCTAATGCGATCTCCTTTGATTTCTCGAAAATCCTCTGATTGAAAGGTGGGTTTTTTCATCGCTTCAA
The DNA here is from genome assembly GCA_964596685.1 of uncultured bacterium. Classification (GTDB taxonomy): domain Bacteria; phylum Chlamydiota; class Chlamydiia; order Chlamydiales; family VFKH01; genus CAZQVA01. The sequence continues at coordinate 21,662 of CAZQVA010000022.1, forward strand.
TCACATTCAGTGATTGCTCAATCCCCTCTAATTCCTTGCGATCTTTCGGCGGCAATCTATTTCGATCAACCGCTTTAATCTCTTGACGCATCTTTTCAATTTGCTCACTTACATCCCTTTCTAAATCCCCAAGTAACTTTTCATAGTGTTTTCTGAGCAGATCAAAAGATGGTTGACTGACTTTTGTCAATCTTTTTACTTCGACAGGGTGCAAAGTGTTTGATGCAACGTTAGTGACTGCTTTCTGCACGGCAGGTGCAGTCGCTGTGTCCTGTTTTGATAGTTCTTTTGCCTTTGTAAAACTTGCAATGAATCGCAAAGGAGCCGTCAATATGTTAAGAACGATAAGGCCGATACGCGCAGCAACACACAAGGCAACTTTACTTGCGCTTTGCGCTTGTACAGGATCGAGACGCTTCCACTCGCGATCAAGCCACTGCACGGCTTGATTTGCAAAGTCACTAGGCTTAGGAGTATCTTTGTTGTCAATGGGTCTCAGCATATGTATACTCCTTTTTTTTACTATTATTAGATTTTTTGTGGGGAGGACTGCTGCAGGTAGGCCTCTACAAGTCCTATCGTACTAAGCGATTCAAGCACTAGGGCATAGAGTTGATTCTCTTCTTCGGTGCGTTGTGCTACTGTTGGGATGGGTTGTACAGGCGCACCTCTTTGGAGTCGAAGAGGGAGACTTGCTTTTGCTGGCGAAGAAATCAGTTTTGCCTCTGGAGTAAGTTTTTTGTGTTGCTCCAAGAAGTGCTTTTTAATCGTCTCAACTTTGTCGGCAATGCGTCGAATATTACTTTCAAGAGGCTGATCCTTCCTGATTTCGCTCACTAACCCTTTCAACTTGTCAAGCGAGGTGTGTAGCGAGGTGTGTGGTGATTGCTCTCTTGTGTGCTTTGCCACTACAGCGAGCACTTTATCTTTTATATGCTCAATAGCTTCAGATTGAAGAAGAATAGCCTCTATCTCAGCTTGTTTTTTCTCCATGGAATAGAGTAGGGAGATTTTAGAAGTGTCGCGTAGTGATCTTTGTGCAAGCATATTAACAAGGGCTTCCTTAGTAGAGAGAGTTGTCCCTGCAAGCGCCCGCGTAAGTTGATCTCCTGAAGCCTCGGTCACCATTTTTTGCAAAACACTTATAGGCAAAGCATTTAACATGGTGCGTTTACCTTCAGGCGTTGCCTCACTATAAAGATCACGCACAGCTCCATAGATGACAGGAGAAGGCTGATCATCAACACCCGGCTTCCCTCGTCGTCGGCATTGTGCTTGATACATATCTGCAGAACTCAATGCTTCAGATGGATTTTTCTTCTCGCTACTTGCCTGAATATCGAGGAATATGAACTGATCGATGGGAGCCTTTACTGTGAGGTCTGCACGACTAAAGAGGCCATAATCGCCTCCCTGTTTGTTGGTGTCATCATACAGCATGACCACCTGCTCTTTATTGTCCCGAACCTGCTCGATCGTCAATGGCTCTTCTTTTGTTATCTCGTGTCTGTAGGTGGCAAGCGATAGCTCTCTTGTCCTTCCATCAGCTTCTACTTTGATGCAGCGATCTTCTCCGTAGGTTGTAGACCCTTTTTCTGAATCGTGATAAATAAAGACACGGCCTGTTGAGCCTTCTTTTAACCCTTCAACCAATGCATGTAGCATGTCTTTGTTAAATCGAAGCCCTGGCAATATGAATTGAACGCGCCTGCTTTTAGCCTTATCAAGAGCATCCTTTAACTTGGTGATACATGCGCTTTGATCTTCGCTCCAATTCGCCAACGTACTAGGCTCATAATGCATTGCAGCCATCGCATTTTCACGTCGCTCTTTCGTCTCATGATAGATGGTAAAGGAGTTAGCGAGTTCTTGATGGTGCACCAAAGCTGTTTCAAGGCGTTTTTCTTCTTGTGTTAATGTATCGCGCGCACTCTGCAAATTAACTTGTTGGACCATACGCTGATCCTTAAGTCGCGCCTTCTCAACAGCCTGATTAATGATCCTATCTGCTTTGGTATCATCCTTTTCCAACTTCACTAATTTTTCTTCCCTCTCCCAATAGGTAGTTAAATCGGCATACTTCTTTGCTTTTATTGGATCTATCTTTAAGGCAATACGTTCAACAAAACGTACGAAGTTACGATCGTCCTTAATCACCCCCCAACTCGTGCTATTTCCAAGTAATCCAGTTCCAGTTGCTCCTTTTTCTGCAAGAAGTCTACCACCTATAAAATTTTTTGCTGCTTTTTTCAGGTCCTCATATGTGGAGCTAGGTTTTTCTAACAATTCACGAAGGGCCTTCCCCTTCTCCCTTACATTATCATTGAGCCCTGAATGCGCTAAAATCTTCTGGTTTGTATCGTCCATAAATGCCTTGAGCGTGGCCACAAGCTCTGCTTTATCCATTATTTCGGACGCTTTTTCGTCTTTAGCAGCAAGCACTTTCTCGATTTCATCTTTTGCTGCTTTCACGGCGTCTAGGGCTGTTGCTGTAGCCTCAGTCAGATTATATCCCGTCGTCAATGGAGTAGCAGTGAGTTGTAAGTAGGCAGGAACCTCTACTTTTTCATTCTTGTCATTCACCAGAAATATTTTTTGTTCGGGGCGTATCATATGACATTCATCAATCGCAACGGCAGCTTTTTGCATCGCGTCTGTTGTCAGATCACCCACTTCAATTAAAATTTCATTTTTATCATTGGGAGGAGGCAATAATTTTGTTAAGATGCCATCAGTTCCCGTAGGTTTCTGCGCGAAGGGACTGACAAAAAAAACGGAACGGTTTTTTGGGAAAATAGCCTCGATAAGCCGCATAAATTGCTGTACCGTCACCGTTTTTCCTGCACCACCGGGAGCATAAATCGGATCTGGTTTTCTGCCGTTCATAATTTTGTGTACTTGTTGACCCCAAAGAGCTTGTTCATTGGTGCGCGCTGTCTGAGGTGGAGTGCTCTGAATATATTTTAGTAGAATTTCAGCTTTTGCATCGGAGCTCTTCCCTGCTTCTGTCAGCCAAGAGAGATTTGTTAAGGAGGCGACAGTGTTGAAACGATTGTGTGTTTTTGAATCACAAGCGGTGTACTGATAGAGCATTTTTGCAAGCTGCTCTTGCGCTTGAAAGAGGTTTCTAGGTCCGCATGATAGATAACTTGCAATTGCTTTTGGAAACTTTCCATGTGATCTAACATACTTTACTAAAGCGTCGACACCATCTGGCGAACTTGAAAAGCCTAATTTCTCCAGATAATCTAAAATGACATTTTGCATTCCGTCCTTAAAGTTGGCACGTTGACCATCATTGAGTTCATTATGCGTTAATATTTTATCGACTTGACCGATTGCCTCTTCAGCCGCCTTTTCAATCTTGCGGCGGTCCAGAATCTCTATATCCCCATTTTCTTCAGATAGAGTCGCTAAAATTTGCCACGACTTGATTGACTGTTCATCTTTCAACCAGGTACAAGCATTGCATACACTATCGAGGATCTGTCTGATAGGGGCTTTTTGTTCAAGAGGAAGATCAGCCATCCCATTAGCCACGACTAAAGCTAGATTTTCGATCACCTCTCGTCTGTCTTCTGGCTGATTATACTTGGCAATCTGCTCTAAAGCCGCTGCAAATTGGGAGAGGTTGTTTACAATCTCCTCATTTGAAAGTGCTGTAATAGAAGCGGCGCGTACTGCATCTGGCAATTTCTCTACAAGATTTTTAATTCCTTCAGCAGCTTGTAAGCGCTTTTTAGCTGCTTTTGCTAACTCTGCGTCTCGCCTGCGTGCAGCTTTATCCTCTACAGGTATTTCGCGTATAGCCGCAAGGAATGTGTCCACCTGTTCTTTTAGTAATTCGCCATTGCCGGAAAGAGCGCTCTCTGAAACTACACGAATTTCATTAATTTTAAGGGCATCAATAGCGTCTTGTATTCCTACTGCCAGCTCTTTTATTTGACCTTCCTGTCGTTCAACTAAAGCAAGGACTGCATCATACTCAGCTTTAACTCGCCCAACCTCTTCTTTAGCAGATTGAAGCTTATGTTCTGATTGCTTTAAGGCCGCTTGTAATGTGTTGAGCTCCTCTTCCTTGCCTTGTTCTCTTCTGGTGAGTTGATCAATCTGCGCGCGCAGTAAAGCTTGTAGTTGTTCTTGTTCTTCTACCTTACCCTGTGAGGTCGAAAGATCTTCTTTAGCACCTTCAAGTTGCGAACTAAGCTCAGTCAACCGTGTCTCAAAAGTTGCTTGTAGCTCAGTGAGCTGCCTTTGTAAAGCAGCGCCTTTATCAGTAAAATCCTGCTGCAACTTTTCTTTTGCTGTTTCATATTCCAGTTTAGAGGCATCAGCCTCTTTCTTAGCGCTTTCAACTTCCTTTTGCGATTGAGTTAAAGCTGCTTCTAAGTCTCTCAGCGACGCTTCTTGCCCTTGCCCCTGTTGCTTGAATACATGGAGCTGTTCTTCTAGTTGCACCTGTTTGCTTTTCTGCTCCTCTAGATTAGCCATTGAGGCACTGACTTTTTCTTCTGAGCTTTCTAGCTTATGATTCAAATCATCTCGTTCCTCAACGAGCTGTTGAACTATCGAGAGAATATTTTCGGCAACCTCTTGAGTAGGAGATTCCCTTCCATCGACGGTTTCTGCCATAGATAGATCAGTTTCACTTAGTGGAGAGTCCGCTCTTTTTTCCTTGAATAGTGCTGTACAGTCGTGAGCAAGTTGTGAAAACTGCCCTTGCAAATTCTGAATTTCTTTCTTGAGCGCTGCATTCTCTTGAACACCTTGAGCAATTTTTGCTTTCTCAGCAGTGAGGTGACTAATTTGCGCAGTGAGCTTTCCGATCTCCTCCTGATGTCCTGTCTTTTGCCCCTCTATACTGCTTCGTAAACGCGCAATTGCATCTTTGCTTTCTGCCAGTTTTTCTTCTATCCCTTCTTTTTCATTTAACTGACCATCCTTTACTTGTAGTTTATTCTCAAGGTCCTCTATCTGCCCTTGTAGCTTGCTTAACTCTGCTACATTCTTATCCAATTGCTTTGATTGTGCTTCTAACTCAGAGTGGCTCCGTGCATTTTCTTGTTGAAGCGCTGCATTCTCGCCCTCCGTTGAGGCCAGCTTAAGCGTGGCCACACGCAAGGCTTCTTCAAGTTGTGAACTAATTTCCTTAATCTTTTCTATTTTGGCTACATCTTCTCTAAGCGAATTTATCTGTCTTTTTAATTCACTCAATTGGCTGCTCAAGCTACATATTTGTGCGAGAAGGTCCGCCTGCTCTGCAATCAGCAATGCTGAATCATCTGCATCACCTGCAAGTTGGATGTTTTTTGCTTTTAGCGTTGCAATCGTAGCATTTGCTTTCTCTACCTGGCTGTTGGTGCTCTCTAACTGATCGTTAACATCTTCGTGTTTCTTGTCACATGCTGCTAGCTGCATCGTTAGCATCGTTATCAGTGACTTTATGGTCTCTTGTCTGGTACCTTTTAATTTCCCTTTAAGCTCGCCTAGAAAGCTCACTGCTAGTCCGATTTTTTCAGCAGTCTGACTAGCTACATTATTGTTTATATCCTCTTTGATCTTGCCTAAGAGAATAGTGGCATTGATGTCCTTATAGCTAGTTGGGCTAAAGATCGATTTTAAAATTCGGATGAAGCGTGGGTCCTTCCCTTTTACCTCATATTCTTCAGTAATCCAATTCTTATTAAGGTCGGCATTTGCCATGTCGGTTAACTTACTGAAAAAGTCAGCCATAGAGGACCTCGCCGAAGAATGGGTATTTCTCGATAAAACGACACATAGGAACCTATCTATTTTGCTGCTATCCTATGATGCCAGCCTAATTAGGTGCTATAATTATTTATTTAAAACACAAGGGGTGTTAGAAGGGCGGGCTTCAAAAAACAATTCAAGCCAAATAAAGATCATGCTAAAATTGAGTGGAGTATTATTTGGTTATAATTTAATGACAGCGAATGGCGTAAATTTTGTACTGGATCCCTTGCATAAGGGCGAATGTTATGTGTGTTATCATGCGTTCTCATCCCAATTGCCTGCTTATGGCCATACGCAGGGATGTAGCGTTACGACCCATGTTCACCATACCTGTTTAAATTGTATTGAACAATGGGCAAAGCGCAGCAAATTGCCCACATGCCCTTTGTACAACCGCGCCATTCTACATATCAATGGAAAAGTTGCCAGCCAGTACAAAGAAAAGGAAGGCTGCATCTTTCATATGTTGTCGCGCTTAATTGACTGCTTTGATAATCATTATGCCCCTCTTCCCTTTTACTCTGCTCTCATGCCATGACCCAATCTATTGCCTTTGTGCCCACTGCTAGCAGCGATAACAATGTATGTTATTGCTGCAATAAATCTTATACCGTTAAAAACAAAGCTTACGGGCATAAACATCAAACAACGGACGCTATTATCCATCAAATTTGTTTAGAATGCCTTGGGAAATGGCATGACAAGAACAATTCCTGTCCTACATGTCGGCAAAAAATTGTACAAATCGGCAATATAACCATTGCGCCTAAAATTTCTGAACAAGTCCAAGCAATGCACCTCCCAGTGATTTCTATGAGAATATCTCTTCGAACTGTCGTCGTGCAAAGAGCGCCAATTAACTCAGAAAAATTACAAACACAATCCGATGAAGAGAAAATCACTCATTTCCTTGAAGCCTATAAAGCAGGAAAAACTTCTCTTGAACCATTTATTGCGCACAAAGCTATTAAAGATAGATGCTATGACGATGCGCTGATGTACACAATCTGCCACCGTTTATCGCAAGTTCCTCATGTATTAGCTACCAGTACATGCTCACACCCCCCCCTGGTTTTAAGGCGCGCCAACGATTTTTCAGGTAA
>CAZQVA010000023.1:0-28498 GCA_964596685.1 uncultured bacterium
TTAAAGTGTTACCTATGTCTGTAAATAAGTTGTTACCTATGTTTGTAATTGCACCCTCTGTGTACTCTGTGAGCTCTGTGGTAAAAATTTTTATTTACACTTACATAAAATTCTTTTGCAGCTGTCAAAACAACCGCAGAGGACATAGAGAAAGGCGCTGTTGCACAAACCCCTTCATAGCACCTGAAGGCAGGCCACTTTCTTAAGCCATGACCCAATTTTCGGCTGGAGCGAGACAACAAAGGTCTTGTTAGCGAGCCACGATCGCGTTATGGCCTTCCTTATTTCTCTATCTAGTTATTACTAGAAAAAGGACACCCCATAAAGAACCTTAAGTTGTGGGAGGCAACACAAAGAGTAATCCATCCGTATCTTCCAGGCGAGCACAAGGTTCAGCAGTTAATTTATAACTCACATCTCCTTCCTTAAGAGGTTTGATCGTTTTGACATAACCTACAAGTAAGCCCGCTGGGAAAACTCCGTCCATGCCTGTGGTCACTAAAAGGTCTCCCGGTTGCACAATTGGCTCACTATCTTTTTCTGCAAAGATCCCTCCGCTCCTTAAATCTCTGGCTTTTCCCTCTTGATCTTCAAATTCGTAATTAAAACCAATGCCCTCAAGCCATCTTCCTGGACGGCGCCATTGGGGGCTACTCGCTGCCTTAACGTATCCTTTCGCTAGATGCGAGCCTCCTTCGGTATGAGCAATGAGCGTCTGTATCTGCTGCAAAAGTTCTACCAGATCCCCATTTGCATCTTTTTGGAGTAACAAGGCTCTGAGTGCCACTTTTAGATCTATATTACTATGTAAAGCAGGTATAATTCCACGAACAGCTCGTACAGCAGGCATGAGTGAGGGGTCTGTCAATAAACGCACCCATGAGCGATTTTCAAAAACACGCTCCACCATACCAATTAAGCAATTACGCCAAACCACAGGGCTATTTTTTCCAATCACTGGATTGTTTTTTCCGCGATTATCACTTTCGCCTACATCAATCCAACACCCATCACTCCAATAACGTCTCTCTTGTGCAATTGGATGTGCTGGTAATGCAAGTAGACTTTTGGCAAGAAGAGCGCGCAACTCTGCATAGCGTCGCTGCATGTAGCCATCGCTGATAGCTTCTAGATCGAGAGCCAGTGAAAGACTTTCTGTCCGTTGTAACTCTTGGCGGTAAAGTTGCAATAATTGTGCATTGGTCTGTTTTAGGCGACCATTTTCCACTTGAAGTACATCGTGATACGAAAGTATGGGATCTACTGCGGGCGAAAAATGAGAGAGTATAGAGGAACGAAATAGAAATAGCGTCCCTTTAGGCATCACTAAAAGGAGAAATAACCCAATGGCTAAAGAAAATAACAGGATCGAGCGTTTCATCAAATGTCATTTTGAACCACCTTTGATTTCTTCTCAAAGATGAAAATGAAAGAAGGCGCTATCATCTCTGACAGCGCCGCACGTAACTTAGAAAGAGTAAACGAGAGCCAATTCACATTGACGATTATTATTCTTACCACCCACAACTTCATCTTTCGCCACAGAGTAGTCAAGCTCTGCTTTGATCGTAAAGTCACTTGTGATGTTGTAGTAATAACGCACAAGGAACCCTTTAAAGTTGTTGTTTCCTTCAGCAGTTGCTGGATCCAGATTTTCTAAATTAGTACCTGGTTGAAATGCATCTGGATCAGTAGGAGAAGCTACAGCGGGTAGATCGCCCCTGCTTGTATAGTTTCCACGTCCGATACCACAATAGTCAAAATCAGGAACTGCTTGATACCCAACGACCTGATAGCTGCAATCAAGGAGCCAATCTCCTGCTTTTTTCAACTGACCAATTTGTACGCCTAAATACCAAGCTGTATTGCGTTTAGCATTAGCAGAAACAGGAATTGCTTGCGCCGCATGGTTAATTAAAAAACCCGCCTGGATCTTGGAGTCATAACCTAATTTCTCTGGTAACAAATGATAACCCACAATCAATTGAGAGTTGATATAGCGATAGCGCAACTGTGCGGGAGCACGACTATGCTTCCAATGCGCATAGGAATAGAGCGTATAGAATCCCGTATTTGCAATATCTTCTAATCCGATTTCACCAAACCAAGCATACTGGTCGAGAGGGAAACTCACAACAGAGGGTCCGCCGTGAATGACAAAATCGCCCCACCAACCGAGCGGGCGCTCATAAGTCAAAAGAATTCCGTTAAAAACACTGTTGAATTGAATGCGCGAAGTAAAAATATTGCGCATCGGCTGACGCCCAATTTCTCCAAATACTTCAAACTTGCCGCAGCGATAGAACTCATAGCCCATCCAAGCAACTTCTAAAGTGCTTCTTGTCTCTGTATTCTCAATACCGACGTGATCGCCAAACTCTAAACGTAATTGCATCCAGCTGAGTTTTGTTTCATAATCGGCCTGTAAGTGCGCAGAGATATTACAACGATCTACAGAGGCTTTAGAAGAAAGAGGCTCACCTGCGACTGTTGTGACATCCGCTTCAGGAATGGTTACAGGATTGGCTGCTCCACTACCGCGCGTGCGATATCCTTGTGTTTCTTTATTTTGGCGTACCCACTTTGCGCGCACATCACCGCCAATTGTCAACCCTTCCTCACCTTCCGGCAATTCGATCTTGTCTTGCTGATAGCGAATAAACGCTCTTGCTTCAATGTCGTCGCGATTATTCATATCTTCGACATCATCATTTTGTGCCCATAGCGGGACAGCTACTACTGATAGCAACAGGGGCAAATATAGCCACTTGAAATTCTTCATAAATCCCCTCTCACGAGAAAAACGAGGGAAATTATCTATTAAAACAGCTATATTTGTAAAGTTTTCAAATTAAAATCATAAGTAACTTAAAGTTTATTTATTGTTTTACAGTAGTGCCCATAGAGAACGGTAAAGAGGGGTGATATCGTTATTCTGATTTTTATTAGCAACAGCATAGATTCCACTTAGGTTGTCTGATACTTCCCCCTACCGCCCGTTGTGCTTTTAACTGTACTTTTACTTTACCTTTTTCTTTTATGGCTTTTACTGGCCTCTCTTTTTTGTCCATACTGCACCTCCCTTGGTTCCATTTGTTTTTTTATTGACGCCCTCTTCTATTCTTAGACCTTAGCGTTCTTCTGTATTACGTGACAAGGCCTTTATCCCAATAAGCTGATTATCAGGTCTTCTACTGTGAGCGATTATAAATGATGATAACTAATATTTTCATTTAATTTTATCTTGCTTGTAGCAACCAAAGAAAAATTTCTACTTTTGAATCAAATAAAGGGGAGCTTTCTAAACTTTCAGACTCTTTGGTATCGCTCCAACTAAAGGTGGGTCATAGCCCAGAAGGTGGCTGACCTTCAGGCTTTATAAAGGTATTTACGCAACAACACCCAGGATGAATAAAAATATTTTTATAGAAAAAATATCCCCATTCTCCTATCAGTATATGAAAAATGACAAACCGCTATCTACGTCTACCATCCATTTTTCGAGGGCTAACAGGCCTTTCTGCTGCTGATTTACCCAGAGAAATTTTCTCTGGATTTACGCTTGCGGCTTTGATCATCCCTCTAAATATGGGCTATGCTCAAATAGCCAATCTTTCACCGGTACTGGGTTTATACGCCGCGCTACTTCCTTTATTGATCTTTGCTCTGTTTGCTGACTCGAAATCTCTGATTGCAAGCCCCGACGCTCCCGTCGTCGCTTTAATTCCTACTCTACTTTTATTTTCTCTAGGAATGGATGGCTCTCTTATAGCCTTAACACTAAATTGTGCTTTTATATTCTTTTTGTTGTGGTTTTTTCGATTAGGTTTCTTGTTCAATTTCCTCTCACAACCGCTACTTATCGGATTTATTAGTGGTTTAGGCATCAAGATCTTTTTGCATCAGCTCTATCGGATTATGAGTGTTCCCCATGACGCTCACTCACCTATCGATAGTTCCTTAATCAATACGATTTTTCCCGACAGTGATTCCTGGCTTAGAAACGCACATAATTTTGTCTTACTTGTGAATAAAATTATCGTGCAATTTCCCCTCTCTAATTGGTATTCCATGCTCATCGGCATAGGGACGATACTGATCATCCGACTTGGCAAACGCTATACCCCTCGATTACCTGGTGCATTGATTGCTATCATATTGATGATGCTCATTGTCAAGGTATTCAACCTTGAGGACTATGGTGTGCAAATCTTAGGGTTTTTAAAAGCAGGTCTGCCCTCTTTTAAACTCCCTCCTACTCAATTCGATGAATATGCTCAGTTATTCCCTAGTGCTTTAATCATTTGTGCAGTAACCCTTTCAGAGGGTTTACTTCTAACAAAGCGCTACTCTCAACTATATGGCGATAAAGTTGATATCAACCAAGAAATTTTTGCTTTTGGCGCTTCCAATATTGCAGCAGGGTTGACCGGTGCATTAGTTATGGGTTCAAGCGCTTCAAGAACAGCTACGATGGTTTCTGTCGGAGCAAGAAGCCAAATTCCTAGTATAGTCGCTTCTTTATCCATTGGGATCGTCTTGATTTTCTACTCAGACGTCATTTCCATGCTTCCCATGGCTGCATTAGCTGGAGTGGTCGCTAATTCAGTCTTAAGCCTTGTCGAAGTGGATAAATTACGCGATCTGCAACGGAAACACTCCGCGGATTTTTGGCTAGCCATTATCGCCCTCGTTAGCGTCCTATTTATCGGCGTTTTTAAGGCAGTTATTATTACTTTTGTCCTATCTGCCGTAATGGTGGTGATGCGTGCATCGCGGCCACTTGCTGGAGTTGTCAATAAAGACAGCGAAAATCAGTTCTTCCTTGCTAACGAAAAATCCCAACCCATCATTACCATGCCAGGCATTCTGATTTATCGCTTTGAATTCGCTCTACTCTTTTTTAATGCCACAGCTTTTGCGGATGGTATACATGATGCAATCACACGCACCTTGCAGAAGAAAGAGACTCACATTCGGTTGTTTATTTTAGATGCAACAGGGATAGTAGATCTCGATACTACTGGAGCTTCCGCACTGGAAGACACGGTGAAGTTCATTAAAGATAACGGCATTCAAATCGCTATCACTCACGCAAGTTCAAATCTAATAAACCTGCTCCATCGCTATGATCTCACCGGTGTCATTAGCAAAGAACAAATTTTTACGACTAATACTCAAGCAATTGCGCATCTGCAAGCTACTTAAGACAATGCATAAGCCGTCTACCTCGGCGTTAAGATTGTCTAATAAGAAAATGTCTTGAGATCAATCTCAACCAGCTCTATTTTTAAATAAAAACATAATTTTTTTATGCCACTAGTAAATACACGTCAGTTCGATTTTAAATCACCCTTTAGCTACTCTGTGAGCTTGAATTTTTGGCCGCTTGCGCAGCTTGCGGCCCTCTTTACGAGGCTTTGATGGCGCGAAGCGACAAGCAAAGATACGGATACTCTCATAATAAGCCAATCCTAGACCACAACATGTTCTAGTGATAAAAATGTCTCTTCTTCGGGTGTGAGTAGGATTTTTGGTGTTTTTTGTTGCAAAGCGTAAGCAATTAGACCGCCTAATAGATTTACCACAAAATTGACCGGGCTACGATGATGGGAATGCTCAATTTGAAAGATGTTCTTTAGCTGGTCAATGATGCTCTCAATAACACCTCGTTTTCTGAGTAAAAGCCTATCCAAGAGTGGCATGCGCTTGTTTTTCATTCCTTTGCGCAACTATACTGCAGAATAGTACTGTCACGTCTGTCATTTGGTCCTCTTTGTTTTTTTGTTAGGCACTTATAGTGCACTAAAAGGACCTTTTTCTTGCAGTGATTCATTCTAAAATGTCTGTAAGGTGCATTTGATGCACAAGCAATAACATATGCATAGATGACCGCATCTTTGATTGTTGTCTTGCTCCATCAAAGCCTCATAAGAGGGCCGCAAGCTGCGCAAGCGGCCAAAAATTCAAGCTCACAGAGCAGTTAAAGGGCGATTTAAAATCGAACTGACGTACTACTTAGATTGATTTGTCCAAAGCAAGAGGTTCCGCTATTAACATCTGCACTTCAACATTTTCGTATTCCTTATCGATCTGACATTGAAGGTTGTTGACCACTTGCTTTAACTCATGTAAGGGCGGATCAGCCTGACCAACATAATGGATTTTGATAAAATATTTACGGCCTGCTTTCCTGAAACGTGTTACTTGAATGGTGCCTTGAAGGTGCATCTTTTTAAAGGCACTTTTACCCATCTCCTCAATATGTTGCATCAAACGCACTGACCCTTTAGGAGCTGCATCAATAAGGTCATTGATTCCATTCTTCAATAGTGTAAAGGGGAAGTATCCCGCAACACAAACGATACCGCATACAAGAATGGGGTCAATATATTTAACCAAATAGGCATAAGGCGTATGTAAAAGGACTAGCCCGATAATGAATCCGCAAGCAATAAAAACACTCAAACCACCGTCTATAAACCATTCGACAGATTGCGCCTTTAAAAGCGCACTATGGTGTTGTTTGCTGCGTTTCCACAAAAGCGCCGCTAATACACAACTAAAAATAGCAACACTTGCTTGTGAAGCAATCGATAAACCAAAAAAAGCCGGCATGCGCGCATGAATAATGTCGCGTATCGAAGTGACTAGTGCAAGCACAGAGGATCCTAAAATCAGCAAGCCCTCAATGACGATCATTAACGGTTCGAATTTGTAATATCCGTAAGTGAACGATTTGTTTGCTGGAGCAGTAAGTTTTCGACATGCTTCAGCAAGAATCAAATCAGTAGCGGCACAAACTAACGTATAGGCAGCATCAAGCATAATAGCGCTTGATTCTGTCACCAACGTCAACCACATGCCGAATACGCCTAAAACTATCGAAGCATAGGCCGAAATCCTAATCCACCGGATTTCATATTTTATTTCACGCACTCCGCTCATAGTTGCAGTCTAGCAAATCACACAAAGAAAGTGGTATATGAAAATTTGATTGACTTTCTCATCGGGTATTGGGTATGCCAGAATATCACAATGACGATTACGAGGTTTACTAGCGATTATGCCCCAACTTCTCAACCGCTCCAAAGCAGTGACTCTTTTCTGCAGCCTTTTAATCCTCTCTGGATGTCATAAAGAGAAACCTAAACCTGTTGCGGCACCCGTAACAGTCACTGTCTTTGAAGTCGAGAAGCGCGACATCCCTGCGGTCTTTCAAGCAATTGGTACAGCAGAAAGCTCTCACCTCGTTGACATTCGAGCACGCGTTGAAGGCTATCTAGATGTGATTGCCTATCAAGAAGGCGCCATGGTTGATATTGGCACTTTACTTTTCCAAATCGATCCAAGACCTTTTCAAGCCTCTTTAGATAGCGCAAAAGCTGAACTTGCTCGTCAACGCGCCATTTTATGGAATGCGACACAGACAAGAAAGCGCATGGAACCGCTATATAAATTAAATGCTGCGAGCCAACGCGATTTGGACAATGCAATCGCCGAAGAATTAGCAGCAGAGGCGTCTGTAGAAGCAGCTAATGCAAATGTACGTCAAGCACAGCTCAATCTCGACTATACCACAATCACCTCCCCTATTGTTGGCATCACTAGCGCCGCAAATTATCGCGAAGGGTCTCTAATTACCTCTTCCCTGCCAAAACCATTGACAACTGTATCTGCCATTGACCCCATCTGGATTAATTTTAGCCTTTCTGAAGGAGAAATCCTGCGCAATCGTAAAAATGTGAGCAACAAGGTAATGGCTTTCCCCAAGGATCTTAAATTCACTGTGAGTTTGATTCTGGCCGACAATTCCACTTATCCCTACAAAGGGATCGTTGACTTTGCAGAACCCGCTTATAATCAACAAACGGGCACAATCAGCGTCCGGACAACCTTTCCTAACCCAGAAGCATTTTTAAAGCCGGGGCAGTTTGTTCAGGTGCGCGTCAGCGGGGCCACTTACTTGGACACAATCATCATTCCACAAGAAGCGTTGATGCAAAGCAACAAGGGGCCATTTGTCTATATTACAGGCGCAGACGATCGCGCTGAAATGGCACTTGTCGAACTGGGTGACTGGTGGCAAAACTACTGGATCATTACAAGTGGGCTAAAAGTAGGCGATCGCGTCATTGTCAGTGGCATCAGCAAAGTACAAATTGGCGCTCCTCTACAGATCACTGGAACTGTTCCCCAACCGGAACTCCCCACATCATGATTGCCCCTTTTTTTATTAAACGACCCATTCTAGCGAGCGTGCTATCCATTATCTTGGTCTTTGCTGGGATCATGGCGATGGTGACGCTGCCTATCGAACAATACCCCAATATGACTCCTCCGCAGATCCAGGTAACGGCAACTTATCCTGGCGCTAGCGCACAAACGATCGCGGACACAGTAGCAGCACCTTTGGAACAGCAGATTAACGGCACTGAGAACATGATCTATATGTATTCTCAGAACTCCTCTGCGGGCTCAATGACGCTTAGCGTCTACTTTGAAATCGGCACTGATCCTGATATCGCTCAAACAAACGTGCAGAATAACGTCAACTTAGCGATGTCCCAACTACCGACAACCGTACAGAAGCAGGGCGTAAACGTTCAAAAGCAGATGCCTAACATTTTGCTCATCGTAGCCCTTAAATCTACAGACGGGCGTTATGATGACATCTTCATGAGCAACTTTGCAAATATCAACGTTGTTCAAGAGCTTCAGTTACTTCCAGGGCTAAGTAATGTTACGATCATCGGATTTAAAGAATATGCGATGCGGCTGTGGCTACGCCCCGATCGCATGGCTCAAATGGGTATCACCGTTCAAGACGTGATCGATGCTGTAAAAGGACAAAACCAACAGTTTGCTACGGGGCGGCTTGGACAAGAGCCGATGAATCCCGATGTTCCTTTGACAATCTCTGTTGTTGCTCAAGGGCGACTTATCGATCCGCAAGAATTCAATCAAATTATCCTTCGGGCCAACCCCGATGGCTCCGTTGTCCTTTTGCGCGACGTTGGTTATGCAGAGCTAGGTGCTCAAAACTATGATGTCGACGGCGAACTCAACAATCAGGGCACCACATTGGTAGCCACCTATTTGCAATATGGAGCTAATGCCTTAGATGTTGCTGAAGACATCAAAAAAACGATGGCTAACTTGGCTAAAGATTTCCCTGCAGGCATTGAGTACTCTGTCCCCTACGATACGACTCTCTTTGTCAAAATCTCCATTAAAGAAGTTGTCATTACCTTATGTGAAGCAGCTGTTTTGGTATGCCTTGTCGTCTTACTCTTTTTACAAAATATCCGCGCAACAATTATTCCTGTCGCTGCCATGGTGGTATCGATCATTGGTACTTTAGCAGGAATGTATGTCTTTGGCTTTTCAATTAACACCCTTACCTTATTCGGCATGGTGCTAGCAATTGGTATTGTGGTCGACGATGCGATTGTCGTCGTTGAAAACGTCGAGCGGAATATGCGCGCATTAAAATTGCCCCCCAAGGAAGCTGCTTTTAAAGCGATGGAAGAAGTCACGGGACCTGTGATCGCTATTGTATGCGTACTCGTTGCTGTATTCGTACCTGTCGCCTTTATGGGGGGAATTGCCGGTCAATTATATCGACAATTCGCGCTGACGATTTCGATCTCAGTGGTGATCTCCGGAGGCGTTGCATTAACTTTAAGCCCCATGCTCTCTGCTCTACTCCTCAAACCTCATACTAAGGAAAATGCTTTTTCACGAGGTTTTAACCACTATTTTGGTCTTCTTGCAGATAAATATATCGTTGGAGCACGCTTCATGGCGACACGGCGCATCATTGGTTGCTGCTTCTTCGTCTTATTGATGGTCCTCTTAGGCTGGCTAGTTGTGACAGTACCTCCAGCATTCGTTCCCAATGAAGACCAAGGCTACCTCATCGGCATGGTCAACCTGCCTGATACCGCGACACTTCAGCGTACAGAAGATGTTGCAACGCAAATTTGGAATATCACCAAGGAAGAACCCACGCTCAACCATCTCGTCTCCCTCACTGGCTACAGCTTGATGGAGAGCTTGAATCGAACCAACATCGCTACAGAGTTTATCGTTCTCAAAGACTGGTCTGAACGCACCAAGCCTGATCAATCCGCTGATGCTGTACGCGCGGATCTTATGAAAAAATACGGGGCCATCACCGATGCAAAAATCATGGTCTTTAACCCACCAGCAATTCAAGGGTTAGGGACTGTGGGAGGCTTTGAATTCTGGATTGAAAGTCGTGGAGATGCCACCATTGATGATTTAGGGGCTGTCGTTCAAAAATTTGTCGACACAGCAAAGAACTACCCTGCACTCTCTCCTGTGATCTCTAATCTCCAACCTAACTCCATGCAGCTGTATATCGACGTAGATAAATCAAAAGCAATCTCCCTCGGTGTCAGCATTGAGGATCTCTATCAAGCGGTCCAACTGTTTATCGGTTCGCTCTATGTCAATGACTTCGACAAATATGGTCGCGTGTACCAGGTAATGTTGCAAGCAGATCCCAATTACCGCTCTAACCCTAATGACATCAGTGAAATCTATGTGCGTTCCAATAACGGTCATATGATTCCTTTAAAATCATTTGTAAGTACAAAATTTTATAAAGGACCCAATCTCCTTAGTCGTTTTAATGGATTCCCCGGCGTGCGTCTCAATGCAGGGCCAGCTCCTGGATACACTTCAGGGCAAGCCATGAAAGCAATGAATGAGATTGCGGAAGAAGTGCTTCCCCAAGGAATGTATCCAGCATGGAGTGGTGTGGCTTACCAAGAACAAACAACTGGAGGGGCCTCTACGAGCGCTCTTTTTGCAGGATTATTGATGATCTTCCTCATCCTTTCTGCACTCTACGAAAGATGGTCTCTCCCTGCCGCAGTGATGCTTGCTACCCCATTTGGCGTTTTAGGCGCTTTCTTGATCGTATGGCTGCGCGGTATGAGTGATGATGTCTATTTTCAAATTGGATTATTGACATTAGTTGCTTTAAGTGCAAAGAACGCGATCTTGATTGTGGAATTTGCCATTATTAAGCGTCAAGAGGGCAAATCCCCCCTAGATGCCGCTTTAGAAGCAGCTCATTTGCGCTTTCGAGCTATCTTGATGACCTCGTTAACTTTCATCTTGGGTGTGGTTCCCCTGGTCACAAGCAAGGGTGCAGGTGCTGCAAGTCGCCACTCTGTGGGTACGGGTGTTTTAGGCGGTATGATTGTTGCCACCATCTGCGGCTTACTTTTTGTACCTCTCTTCTTCCGCATTATTGAAGAAAGAGCCACGCGCAATCGATTATTAGAGGAGAAGGAAAAGCAAGAAGCACATGTAGAAGACAAGGAAACGAAAGGAGGACACAATGATCCTTCATAAGTTTTCCTCACAATTCACTTATAAAACATTGATCGCTTCACTAGTCACTGCGACACTCCTTTTAACCGCATGTCGCCTCGAGCCGCCCTATCAACGTCCATGCTTGGATATTCCCTGTGGATGGAGGCAACCAACGAATCATACATCAACAGCATGTAATATCGCTTGGTGGCGACAATTTGACGACCATGTCCTTAACTGCTATATCCGTATTGCGCTAGAAAATAATAAGGATCTAAAGATGGCTATCCATCGCGTGCGTCAAGCATGCGCTGAACTATGCATTGTCAGTTCTTATTTATATCCGGAACTTGATGGTAATCTTACCGTATTGCGCCAAGAACTCTCTGCCGCAACACATACGTTACCATTTGGTGCACCCAGAACAACTAACTACTACAATCCTTACCTCTCTGCATCTTATGAGTTCGATATTTGGGGGCGTATTCGCGCCTCGACTGAAGCTGCACAAGATGCTCTTTTAGCGACTATTGAAGCACGGCGCACTGTTGTACAAACAGTTGTTACCGCAGTAGCGGCGACTTATATGCGTTTAAGGCAATACGACAAACAATTGGAGATTGCACGTTCAACATTTAAATCGCGTATGGAAGCGTTGAAAATCGCTGAATTACGTTTTGAAGGCGGCTTAACTTCCCTGATGGAGGTCAAGCAGTCTGAAGCAGAATTACTCTCTGCTGAAACTTCCGCAGAAAGTTATATCATCTCGATTCAAAAAGAAGAAAATGCTTTATGTGTTCTTTTAGGTATTAATCCTACTTGCCTACAACGCGGAAAAACTCTGGATGAACTTGATCGCGACATATGTGTGCCCATGGGGCTTCCCTCAGAGCTATTATGCCGACGTCCTGACATTAGAGAAGCAGAGGACAAATTAATGGAAACAAATGCGCTTGTCTGGCGAGCAAAAGCGCTTTATTTTCCTCAAATCACCCTCACGGGCATGTTGGGTGCAGCCAGCACGGAACTTAGCAACCTTTTTTCCAACGCGGCACAAACATGGTTATATGGCTTTCATCTCACCCAACAGATCTTTAATGCCAATCGGATTACCTGTCAGGTAACACGAGCAAAAGAGGAGCGCTGGGAGGCTGTCTACAACTACCAACAAACGATTTTACAGGCATTTAGAGAAGTCAACGATTCACTTATCGCACAGACTCAATTAAGCAAAATCATTCGCGTCCAAACGGACCGCGTATCTGCACTCACTGACTACCTTTCTCTTGCAAATATACGCTACGACAACGGTGAAGTGGACTACCTCAACGTGATTGATGCCCAAACTAAGCTCTTTAATTCACAAATTGATCTAGCCCAGGCGCAGGGAGATCATCTCATCAGCTACATCGACCTTTATAAGTCACTAGGCGGAGGGTGGATCACTAATGCCGATGGTTTTGCTCTCTATGAGGAAAAGCGGCAAGAAGCGGGATGCGCAAAGCGCAGATGCTGCCCAAAAAGACACCCTTAAGACATTAGACTTTTAAATCTCATGTTTAATAAACAATGAACTCTTTTTTTTCGTCTAGAGTGTTACCACATTGACGCCCAAAGCGCTGAGCAATTTCATCACAGATGCCCACTTCCTTACCACATGGAATGAGAATTAGATGGTCGTCTTGATCGATATAATAGAAAGCTCCTTCTTTACTTTTGATGATTACAGCAATAGAAAGTATAAGAGGGGTTTTTGAAGGGCCCTTCATGCTGGAAGCAATGTCGCCGAAGAAATTTTCAATGAAAGTATTCCAACGCGCACCATCGCCAGCTATCTGAGCCCTCTGATCAAAAGTTACACATGAGGGAGAGGTGATTTGCACATAACATTTAGCAGAGTGTATGTTCAATCCCTTGCCAGCGTCCCTAACTGATGCAAGGCGTATTGAAAGATCCTCACAAGGTAGACACTCAAGGCGTGGATGTGTAATCACTGACATCTTAAGCAGAAATCCCAATGAAATTAAGATCTTTATCTAAGATGCTATCTTGAGACTGACCAAGACGCTTTGCTAGTACGTTGCAGTATTCCAGTTCTTTTCCTTTCTGGATTTTTAACGCTGTTTCCATCGTATTCACTGCCATCTTTCCGCTCTGATCAAAGGCTATTTCTCCTTTTACAGTCGCTACGTATAATTCTTTTACATCGCTCATCGCTAGAACTGTCACCTCAAGATTCATTGCAGGTACATTTTGACTTTGAAAATCACTTGCAATGGATTTGAAGAGATCATGAATCAGATCATTCATCTTTCCATTAGTTAGTTGTGTTTTCGTGTAGTCTCCGACTGAAGGCGTGAGCACTTTTACATAGCATTTGAATGATGAAACCTGACTCGCAGTTAGTTTCTTTGAATACAACCGCTCTAATGCTACGGATGCAATGCGTTGCAAGCATTCGGGGACATTGATAGTTGGAGTAGAATGAGATGCGCTTAATGATGGATGAGCACTTGGATGCCCGACTCTTGAAATCGCTGACATTTTTTACACTTCCTTAGGGTTGATAGGGAAGAAAAACTCCACCCCTTGATCAATTAAATGCTGGTTATTATTTAATATTTCTTTTTTAAAGTTCCATGCAAGAACATAATAAATATCTGGAGGCGCTGTTAATTCCTCTTCGATACGAATTTCTAAATGGCTGCCAGGGCTATAAAGGCCTTTTCGCAACCTGTTCTTTTCCACAAGACATTCCATTAGGGAACGATCCACTCCAAAATAGTTCAAAAGAGTATTTCCTTTGACCGGAGCGCCCATGCCAAAGACGCGTTTATTGGCAGCTTTTGCACGCTGCAAGTAGGCAAGATTTACTTCCTTTAAACGGCGCGTATCTTCAGCAAAGCGATGGTAGGCAGCCAAGGTATTGCATTGTGAGTGCTCTTCTTCCTCAACTAACTTCTTCAAGCGCTCTGTCTTTTGACGTACGCCTGGATGCCCAACAAAACCCATCACAGACCCCCCATGAATTGGCGATACATAAGCATCAAAAAGCTCAAGATCATGGCGTTTCAACAAGACCTGAAGAGTTTTTAAAGTGTAGTACAAAAGGTGCTCATGATAGATTTGGTCAAAGGCTGTGTTATCCATGATATTTTTCATATAAAGAAATTGCACAACAAAGACACCATCTGGTTTAAGCAGCTTCTTAATCCCTTCTGTTACAGAATGCAACTCTTCGAGGTGAAAAAAAACACCAGAGGCATTGATCACGTCGAAGGGCTCTTTAATCTCTTCGGCTGTTGCCAGATTAAAAAATGCGTTGCGCGTCGGAATACCATTTTGTACAGCAATTGCCGCAGTCCCTTTCGAAGATTCCACCCCTAGTACGTCATACCCCAGTCGCTTGTAATACTCCAGTTGTGACCCATCATTAGAACCTATATCTAAAGCGCGCTTACCGCTCTTCTTATTAGCAAAAAACTGTTGATCGACCTCAGTAGCCAGTTTTTCAAAATGTGCTTTCAAAGATTTCGTAATCCCCGACAGATAGGTATGGTCCGAAAACATCACCTCTTTGGGAACAGTATAATCGAGCTGCGCCGTTTGACAATGCGTGCAATAAAGCACTCTTAAAGGATAAAAGGGCTCTTTACCCACCTCTTCTTTCTTTAAGAAATGATTTCCCCAAGGCTGCTCACCAAGATCTATCGCCACTTCAAAATTCGTTGCATCACAGACACGACACTTCATTATCCATTCTCCGGAATCAAAATTTCACGTTTCTCAATCATCCAATCGATAGTTGCCGCCAACCCTTCTTTCAGACCTCTTGGCGCATAATGTGGCATTAAACGTCGCAAGCGGTCGATATTAAGCACCTTAGAACGCGCTCCTACATATTTGGAGGTATCATAAGTGATTTTTTCAACGGGATAGCCGACATGCTCGCAAATTGCCGCTGCAAATTCTTTAATCGAGTATTCCTGGCCCGCTCCAATATTGACCATGAGATTATCTTGCGTATTTACAAGATATAACATCGTCGTGACGAAATCTTCTACAGCCACCAATTCGCGCTTCTGTTCACCATCTCCCCATAACACGACCACCTCTCCATAGAACTTAGCGCGTAAAATCTTACGGATAAGATCAAAGATGAAGTGCATCTGCCGACCATCTGTGTGATATTCAGGTCCATACATCGTAGAAGGAATAAAATAGTTATAGCGCAACTGATGCTGCTTGGCATGCGCCATAAGTCCAGCCAACAACATTCTCTTCGTCATTCCATAGGTAAAAAGACTGTCGATGGGTTTACCCTCAAAATAATACTCTTCTTGTAAGGGCTGATGCTCGTCATAGGCACAACTTGTGCCCATAGCGATTAATTTAGCTTGTGGCTGATGACTCTGCCACCAATCAATAACATGTGTGTTAATTTTTTGGTTGATAACCCACTGCTCTGCTGGATGATGAAGGCAAAAGTCTCCCGCTTGCGTCCAGGCAGCTAAATGAAAAATTTGATCAAAAATCTGATCATTAAATTGATGTAGGGATGCCGGGTCTGTCAAATCACAATTGCTCGAATGGACCCCTACAACAGTGTGCCCCTCTTCTTCGAGGCGCCGAGAGAGAAATTTTCCTAAAAAACCTCGACTCCCCGTAACTAGTATGTGCATGATGACGCCATTTGCTTATAAGTTCGTGTACTGGTTGTTGCGGATAATCTTATAGGCTCGCAAAAGCTCTTTAATGCCATCATCAATAGTATACTTGGGAGTCCATCCCAGACCTTCCAATTTCGCATTGCTAACAATGTAATCACGCTTGTCAGGATCTTCACCCACGGCCGCCCCATGGATATATAAATTGGGAACATACTCTTTAATCTTTTCACTCAATTCGCGTTTGCTCAAATTGGCACTTGAGAGCCCCACATTAAAGGCTTGTCCTTGCATACGCTCATAATTGGCAATTCCAAAGAGAAAGGCTCCCGCAACATCACGCACATGGATATAATTACGCTTGAAGTGTTCTTCAAAAAGAACAAGCGTTTTGTCGTTGTAAGCACGATAGGTAAAATCGTTGACCAATAGATCGAGACGCATGCGAGGCGAAACACCAAAGACCGTGGCTAAGCGGAAGCAAACAGCATTGCCCCATGCGAGCAAGGCACTCTCTGCCTCCACCTTTAAGCGGCCATAAAGGGATACTGGACGCAAAGGGCTCTCTTCAGTACAAAATTTTCCTGATTCACCAATACCATAGCCGCTATTGGTGTTGGGGAATAAAATGCGCTGAGATTTTGAGAGAAATGGCAACAAGGACAAAACGGCATCTTTATTGACAAGCGTTGCCACCTGGGGATTCATTGCACACGCAGGAGCGCCCACGACAGCCGCAAGAGGAATAATAATGTCTGCTTTGCTAGCTAACTGTTTCATGAGCTCGATATTTGCCACATCTCCTTTGATAAACTCAAAAGTATCATAGCGACAACAACTCAATAATGAAGTGGGATTATATTGTAGAGCATCCACAACAGTTACGTGCCAGCCATCCACTAACAGCATCTCGGTCAATACGGAACCGATATAACCCGCTCCCCCCGTAATTAAAATCTTGCCCTTCATCTTACATCCTTTTCAAATAATCTCTGTGCCAATTCATAAGAATCTTTTGTTCCAATATCGATAAAATCACCTGCAACAGGATAGGCCCACATACCATCTTGCAGCAAAACAGGGAAAGCATCCGTTTCGATAGAAAATTTCTTTCCGAAGCGTTGCTCCAAAAGTGTTCGCTCCAGCAGATAAATCCCTGCATTCACTAATCCAGCTTCTTCTAGCGGCTGTTTTTCACAAAAACGTACAATGCGTCCTGCACTATCCATTTCTACACGCCCATAACGACTAGCATTTTGCACTTGCACGCATGCGAGAGTAATGGGAGAGCGATAGCTAGCAAGAAAATCTTTGATGTTATAATCGAGGTATGAGTCGCCATTCATTGCCAAAACAAGTTCACTTGTTGTTTTACCAAGAGCTTGCAAAAGAGCACCTCCTGTACCGAGCGGCTCTTCTTCATATGAAAATTCGATGACTACAGGCAAAGACATCTTCCTATAATACTCCACAATATTATCAGCGCGATAACCTACGGCTAGAACAATCTTGCCAATAGTGGCACTCTCCAGTAATTGTTGAATTAGAATGTCTAAAAATGGCCGCCCTGCAACAGGTGCAAGAGGCTTAGGTAAATGAGGCACCACTTCCCTTAAGCGCGTGCCCTGTCCACCTACTAATATGACTGCGTCTATCATATCAGTCCTTCATATAGATAATTGATGTACCTGTATTCTCCAGCCGCATAGGCACGTTCATTAACATCTTTAATGCATTTTTAACAGCTGTTTGACACTCAGGTGGAACGAGTAAAAGAAGAAAACCGCCACTACCCGCACCACATAACTTGCCTCCTAAGGCTCCAGCACGTATGGCTGCTGTGTATGCTTCATCAATTAACGAATTAGAAATTTTACTTGATAGACATTTTTTTAAACGCCATCCTTCATTCAATAATTCTCCCAACTGCATGCACATTCTATCGACAGGGGCTTCAGTAAAAATTTTTTCTGCTTCAAAGACCATCTTGTACATATGCCGCAAATGGTCGTCATTAATTTTGCTATGTGTTTTTTCAATCTGTTCTTTCACCACCTCGCTGGCATGACGCGTCAGTCCCGTGTAAAATAGCATCATATGATCTTCAAAATTCTTCATCTTGTCGCGGGAAGCAATGACAGGGCGTACTGCATGACCATGCGGGCTAAATTCAATGACATTAACGCCTCCAAAGGCAGCATGAAATTGGTCTTGCGAACCGACATTTTCTTGAATCAATCGCTGTTCCACATGGCACGCTTCTTCAGCTAAACGTTGTTTACTTACTTTTTGACCCTTTAAAGCGTATAGCGCATTTAAAAAACCCACTGTAAAAGATGAAGAAGAGCCTAAACCAGTTTTAGCGGGCAAATCGGAAAAAATATGCACGTCAAGGTTAGGTGACGCTCCAAAAGCAATATGCCGCAAACATTCTCTCACACTTGGATGTTCAATTTCATCGTGATGCTTCACTAATTCAGTGCGGGCATATCCTACGCGAATCTTGTGATCAAAATAATCTCCGGGCGTACTCACACTCACATGGGTGTATTTATCAATTGTTGTTCCCAAAACAGCACCTGGATGGCGATCATAATAACCGGGATAATCCGTTCCTCCGCCAAAAAAACTAATACGTACTGGAGTGCGAGAAATAATCAGCATAAGGAGCAACCTTTTTTAATAAACTCTTCTGTCAGCGAGCGTAAAATGAAAAAATGAGCGCTTTCAATCACCGGCGTTTCGTTTGTAGGTACCCAGAAATTCACCGCACCCATTTCTTTTAATTGGCCAGCTAATCCACCGGAAAGCGTAATCACTGCACCTTTTTTTTCTTTTGCCAATTGGACAGCATCACATATATTTTTAGAGCGCCCAGAACTACTGATGGCAATTAAAAGGTCTTTCGGGCGAAATAGGTATTGTAAAGGATGAGAAAAGACCTGATCAAATCCACAATCATTACCTAAGGCAGTAATTAAAGCAGGTGCAAGAAAGGTCGTTGTATGTAAATGGGCATTCTTAATCATGTTAGACTGAAAATGCTCTGCAATGGCCGCGCTCGTGCCATTACCGATGATATAGAGGTGGCGTTGCTGTTTTTTACACTCTAACAACAGCTCTATTGCTCTTTCCCAGCTAGCATCAGAAATTGCTAATCCTTGTAACGCTGCCACTAACTTGTTACAGTCCATATTCTTTTCTGCACTCTTTAAAGACCTAAAGCGGGCATGCTAGCAGATTAAAGAGAATGAACGCAAATTATTTTAAACCAAAAAGAGCCCTTTGAAAAAACACTGAAGATCTGAGTCTCTTGCAAAAGGCCCCTAATTCTAAACTACCACCTAGAATCGAGACAGCAGGTACTGATTTGTGATCTCATGGTGAAAGATCACTTCACTACTTTTAACTTGTACGCCCAACTCCTTAGGCGAGCGGTCCGCTGCAAAAAGCTTGCGCTCAATAAATTTCTCCTTTGTATCTTCCCCTAAAAGTTCAAGAGCAAAATTACTGCCCTTCATGAGGCGAATGGCATCATAGATATTCCCTGGCAAGAAACGTGTGCGTGTTCGTCGATTTTCAGCGTTCAACATTTCAGTTATGGGACCTAGAAAACCTGTTTTGAGAACGGCTAAAAATGTCATATAGGGATTGACGTCGGGTGCCACAGTACGCACCTCGATTCTAGCGGATTGTGCATTACCCAAAGGGATACGGATCATTGATGTACGATCAACAGCTGAAGCTTTAATTTGATTAGGCGCTTCAAAATGTGGATCAAGCCGTCGATATGCATTAACACTTGGATTCATGATCAAACAAATATCATTCGCATTGCTCAACAAGCGATCCACAAAACTCCACGCCAAAGATGAAAGTTGATCCTCACCTTGTGGATCCCAAAAGATATTTTTTCCTTCTTTTGTGAGGGAAAGATTGACGTGCATGCCGCTACCATTGATTCCCGAAATCGGTTTAGGAAGAAAACACGCCGTCATTCCCATGTTTGCAGCGACTTGTCGGGCAGTCAGTTTATAAAGTTGCACTTGATCTGCCGCAATCAAAGCATCTGTATACTTATAATTTAGCTCAAACTGTGAAGGGGCCACTTCGGGATGATCCTTTTCGTTTTCAAATCCTAATGCACGCTGAGCCTCTGCTAAAGCATCAATAAACAACTTCAAACGATCTTTAGGAAGACTATGGTAATATCCCCCCAAAGACACTAATCTAAAAGGGTTCATCTCGCTGAAATTTTGCTCTGCATCAATTCCATCGAATAAAAACCCCTCACATTCAACTGCAATATTTGTTTCAATCTTCTGGTCGACAAACAAAGTATTGACATACGTCTTTAGTCTCCCACGCATATCGGAAGGATAATCTGCTCCACTTTGTCCTTTAATACAGCCAAAAACCATGACTTTTCCTGGACCAAACACATCGGCAGGCAACCAACGAAATGTACCCCAGTCAATTTCAAGACGCAAATCAGACTCTCTTACTGCGGAAAATCCTCGTATGGATGAGCCATCAAATGTAAGGTTATCGAAAGATTTGATAAGAAATTTCTTATCATAATCGAGCATATGAAAACGCCCTTCCAAATCAGTAAAACCTACAGTTACTGCTTTGATCCGTTTTTCTTCCGTAAGATAACTGATATAATAGGTTTGCAGGTCATATGAAGTATGTCGTTCCAGCTGACGGCGCTTTGCTTCTAAATTAAGCTCCTCAAGTTCATCGTAGGGAATCTCAAGAAACTGACGCAAATTTGTGCTAAATGCCATGGTTTTATCCTTATTTTTTGCACTTTTAAGTCTAAAGTACATAGGTTTATCATAAATTTCACGTTTTTAATTTTTCTTGTCGTTTTTTAGTGAAAAAAAATCATGAAATAAAACAAGCTCTTTTGTCATAATGTTCTTTCGAGATTGTTCCCCAACGGTTTTTCTATGCGCGCGCGCAACCTTTCCCTGTTCCTCGTTCTGCTCACCATCTTCATCGACTGGATGGGAATCGGACTTGTTTATCCCATGTTTTCTACAATGATTTTTAGTTCAGAATGTCATTTCCTGCCCATAGACTGCTCTGAGATGACGCGCGGATTATACCTGGGAATCCTTCTTGCTGCGATGCCATTAGCCCAATTTTTTAGCAGTCCCATCCTCGGCATGCTGTCAGATCAACGCGGACGCAAAAAAATCGTCGTTTATACACTTTATGGAGCAACATTTGGCTATCTCATCTGTCTTTTGGGCACATTTTTAGAAAACATCCCTTTACTTATCATCGGACGTACGATTGTAGGTATTGCAGCTGGCAATGCCTCAGCGATGGCTGCCTCAGTAGCCGATCTCAGCACCAGCAAAACAAAATCCAAAAATTTTGCCCTGATGTCTATGTGTTGTGGTCTTGGATTTGCCGTTGGACCATTTTTAGGGGGATGGCTATCGGCATTTGGCTTTGGATGGCCATTTTTTATGGCTGCAGGAGTCACACTCATCAACTCGCAACTTGTGCGACGCTTTTTTCAGGAAACCCACCCCAAAAGCGCTTTTAGCCACATTAGCCTCGCTCTTGGCTTCAAACACCTCAAAGAGGCTTTTGCAAGAAAACACACCCAGGTGATCTTTTTGCAGTTCTTTCTTTTCTGCCTCGGTTGGTCGTTTTTCTATGAATTTGTTCCCGTCAGTTGGATTGCTGATTTTGGCTCTTCTGCAAAAGAAATCGGCAACTTTTATGCTTATTCTGCTGCTTTTTATGTTCTTTCTGCAGGGATACTTATCCGCCCTATCATCAACCGCTTTCGCGCTGAATCAATCCTTTTCTATGCCCTTGTCATCACAAGTGTTTTATGCCTCATGATGGTGTTTTTCAACTCATGGGCACTAATGTGGGTCTATTTGCCCTTTACTCAATTTTTCCTCGCCCTCATTTGGCCAAATGTCACAACATTAATCTCAAATAGTGCTGATGCCGATAGCCAAGGAGAGATCCTCGGTCTTATGCATTCCGTTGACAGCGCCGCATTTGGGATCAGCCCCCTACTTGCAGGTCCATTGCTCGGTATTTCCATTGCCATGCCGCCTATCGTAGGGGGTATTTCGCTCGCTATGGCAGCCCTCGTTCTTCTTTTATTTTTGCGCACAAAAGCTTTAAGGTTAACTCCATGATCCAAGTAGAAAATATCAGTATTGCTTATCATGGCACGAGCCTATTTGCAAATGCCTCCTTCATTTTAAGACCCAAAGAACGATTAGGGCTTGTAGGGCGCAATGGAAGCGGCAAAAGTACCTTGTTCCGCATGCTTTTAGGCAAGGAAACGCCCGATACAGGCTCCATTATTATTCCAAAAGGCTATTCCATAGGAACTCTTGATCAGCATATTCGCTTTTCAGCTCCTACACTTCTACAAGAAGCGATTTTAGGGCTAAAAGAAGAAGAAAGAGACGAAAGCTGGCGCGTAGAAAAAATCCTTTTTGGCCTTGGTTTTAAAGATGAGGACCTCGATCGCGATCCATCTGAATTCTCTGGTGGCTTCCAATTGCGGTTACATCTAGCCAAAGTACTCGCCAGCGATCCAGATTGTCTACTTCTCGACGAACCTACAAACTACCTCGACATCCTCTCTTTACGGTGGTTAAAACGCTTTTTAAAACAATGGCGCGGCGAATTTATTCTCATCACACACGATCGCGAATTTATGGACAGTGTCACCAATGCCACACTTGGCATTCATCGCCATCAAGTGATTAAAGCACAGGGAGGCACTGAAGCGCTTTTTGCGCAGATTTTACAAGCAGAAGAGAACTTTGAGCGCGCACGTCTTAATCTAGAAAAGAAAAAGGAACACCTGCAATCATTCATTGAACGATTTGGAGCAAAGGCAAGTAAAGCGACACAAGCGCGTTCTCGCCAAAAAATGATCGATAAAATGCCCGTGCTTGAGGCATTAAAAAATCTCTATAATTTACAATTCGCCTTTCAAGAAGCCCCTTTTAACAGCCAAAAGATGCTAGAAGCACGCCATGTCCTTTTTCGCTATGCATCCGTGGACCCGCCTCTCATCAATGACCTCTCTCTTACAATCAATCGAGAAGAACGTATCGCCATCATTGGTAAAAATGGATATGGAAAGTCCACTCTTTTACGTCTTCTAACGGGTGAGCTGCCTACCGAAAGCGGATCCATTACCCTTTCAAACAATGTCCATATCGGTTATTTCGGGCAAACACACATCGATCGTTTACACCCCCATCACACCATAGAAGAAGAAATTAAAACTGCCAATCCACGTTTAACAAACACCGAAGTGCGTAAAATTGCCGGCACAATGATGTTCAGCGGCACACAAGCAGAAAAAGCCATTCAGGTGCTTTCTGGGGGTGAACGGGCACGCGTTCTCCTCGGTAAATTAATTGGCAAACCATGCAATTTACTCCTTCTCGACGAACCGACCCACCATCTGGACATGGAATCTGTCGAAGCACTGATTGATGCCCTTGAGGAATTTTCTGGCTCTGTCGTTGTTGTCACACACAGTGAACTTCTTTTAGAAAGACTGAATTTAACGCAAATTGTGATTTGTTCCAAAAATGAACAGCGCGTTTTTCAGGGAAATTATGAAGAATTTTTAGAGAAATTAGGATGGCCAGAAGAGGAGCAAAACTCCCCAAACAAACCGAATAAATCCGCTGCGCCTTCTTTTCACAACCCCTCTCAAACAAACCTACTGCGCACGATTGAAAACAAGATTGCAACTGCTGAAAAAGAAATTTCTGCTTTAGAAAATCACCTAAATCACTCTCAAAAGGATCTTGAAAGTTACACGCCAGCAGACAAAAAATTTCAAGAATTGTGTTTAGAAATGACTCATACACAAAAAAAGATCGACGATCTCTTTACTGTTTTAGAAAAATTATATGAAGAACATGAAATCCTAAAAAAAAGATAGCCTTCCTTTGCAAGAAGGCTATCACACCTACAGGCACTCGAGGTTTAAATTCCTTGCGCCTCTAAAAATGCCACAATCTTTTCCTTAGCACTTATTTGCGCTGCCTGATCAGGGCTCAACTGAGCTTCCGGTCCCTTTTGATCCGAGCGCACCTCTTTAAGTTCATGCCCAATTCTATCCTTAAGCTGACGCCATTGTCTCATGGGCTGTGCCTGCATATGGTTACTTACTGTTAACGCTGTACCTCCAACGACAGTAACAGCACCTCCCGCAATCACGCAACCAAGCAATACTGATGGCCCGAACAGGGCTGGTGCTACTAAAGAAGCCGCCCCTATAACCGCCCCAGCAAGAGCGAAGGAGGCTAGCCCCACTATTCCCGCCATCGCATTATGGTCTCTCGTATCCTGGTATTTTATTCTTGTGTCTTGAACTCTCTTTGGTGCATCTGGATGAATATTCGCGTTCTCCGCATCCCAGAATCCCAACTGCGTTGCTTGTGCTAAACTATTAACTCCTGTTGTCATACAATCACTCCCTCTTTTGAGTTTGTTTTATTCAATTTATAAATATATTATGCATTAATCATTATTTATAAGTCAAATATTTTATATAAATAAATATGAAATCAAAACTGTATTTAAACTAAAGACGCTTTAAAGACCGCGACTACTCCGATTGAGCAGATTGGTTATTTCATCACTTTCTTCTGAATTCTTCTGAGAAAGACCGGCAACACCTTCCAGATAGGTCACCGTATGAACTTTTGCGTGATACCCTTGTGCAATTAAGCGCCCACGCAAAGGCTCAAAAGCTTCGTATGCTTTTTTAGCTGCAATATGACCGAAGGTCTCTAGCCCATCAGTTTGAAATTTGTTGAGTGAATAGAACATTTTCTTTAAGGTTTGCCAACTTCTATACAAGCCGTTGGTTGCAGACATGGCGCCATATAATGCGGTTTTGGACCTTTTTGACGGACCATTTCATAAAAAGGCTGGTTTATCTTTCCATGATATATACGTTCAAATAGCCCAATAAAGCGTCTTGCCGTTAATACTCCATTATCAACAGGCGATAATAAGCCTAAAATCGCTACAGTCTGTGCGGAAATAATTAAAATAGGCAGCTTCCATAAAGAGCCTAAAGACTTCATAGCCGCCACAATTTTTTTTGCAGTATCTTGCCAACTCACTTCATCTACACTCAAATAGGTAATTAACGCAGAAGAAATCCTTACTAAATTAGATAATATCACGATGGGAGTGACAAGAGCCGCTGCAAGAGGAGAAAACAGAAACTTCAAACGGACCAAAAAAATCGGATCATTGTTAAAGCGTTCTTGAGTACGAACATGAACAAAATAAGGCCTCTTCTCTGCGGCATTTGCTCTCTTTTCCCACTGAAAAGCCCCCTTTATGCGCTCACATAAAGATTCCTTATCTGATAGACGGGGGAAATATAAATTTGAAATCGAAGGCGCAGCTGTAGATATAGAATTACACATGTTTTTATTCCTTTCGCCAATAACCACTTTAACATAAAAAATGATTTTTATTAAAGAATATTTTTAATTATATATTTGAGAAATAGAGATTTTTCGCTTTTTAATACGACAATTCTTCATGAGGTTTTCAATATAGAGGAAATGATTGCGCTGAACTTTAGAACCTTGTGCAAAACCACCCTCAATCTGGAGTGCTACAGGCTCTAAAGCTCAGTCAAAAGAGTTTTTTGTTTTATTTCACAACTTCTTTTAAAAGTTGACCTATCTCATTGATCCAGGCAATTTTTGCTCTCTCATCATAAATTGGGAGATCGATAAAACCATGAATAACTTCTGGAAAGCACTTAGATAACACTGGAACGCCTGCTGCTTTTAGATGATTAGCATAATTTTCAGCTTCAGCATGCAAAGGATCATATTCTGCTGTAATAATGACTGCTGGCGGAAGTCCTTTAAAGTCAGAGGCTAAATCCGGTGAAGCATAGGGCTTATTGTAATTCTCAGAAGATTGAAGATACATGTTCCAGAAAAAATGCATTGCATCCTTCGTTAGGAAATATTGATCCACACAGCTGTTATATGGCGCTTCATTAATCACCGAAGAGATTACAGGACATATTAGCAGTTGTGCAGATATAAAAGACTTTTTCATATCTCGGGCTATTAGAGCTACTGTTGCTGCGAGATTACCACCAACACTTTCCCCACATACGACGATCTTTTTATTAGTGCCTCCAAATGTGGCAATATGCTCATACACCCATTCGGTAGCATCATAACAATCGTTCAACGGCTTTGGAAAAGGATTTTCTGGCGCCAAACGATACTCTACCGATATAACGATGCAACCTAAATGATTTGCTAATTTTCGGCAGACTGGATCAGCTTCATTAATATTGCCAAACACCCATCCCCCTCTATGAAAATAAACTAAGGCAGGAAGCATCTTGGAATCATTCGGTATGTAAATCCTTAACGGGATGCTCGTCTGATCTCTTCCTTGAATCTCAATATTTTCAACACGATGAACTGATTCATACACAGTATCTCCCGAAAGAAAAAATTCACTGCTAAGCTTACGCCCCTCATCCAAGGAGATCGTTTCAGAAGCCTTGGATATGTGTGTGAAGGCATCTATAAACTCTTTAAATTTCGGATTATCTAGAAGATTGATAGGAAGAGCGGCGTTTTTTGTCATAATATCCCCATTCATTTTAAAAGTTCAGCCATTGTATGAATTCCTGGCCTTTTGAAGAGCTCCCTTTTTTCACACATCAAGCTTCTTCATGTCAACTCATTTCCATCCTTAACCCATTTTCAACAGGACCATCTAAATAGCCATACTTTTAGGATGATGCTTGAAACTGACAAATGTTGATTTTGAGCATAATAGATTAACAAGAATACCATCCTTATTTAATGTAGACGGTATGAAAACGCGTATTCGACTTTAAATCGGCTTTTAGTAACTGCCAACGCAATTATCTTTCAAAACTTTTATCTTAAAAATGGCTAATGGGGCCACCTGGATTTGAACCAGAGACCGATGGGCGATGCAGACGGGAGATTTCCATCCAACTCAACGTGATCCAATCGTTATAAGCCGCACTGCAAATATGTTGTTGAATGGAGGCATTGTCAATTGATGACACGCCCTAGAGCAAATTCATAAAAGTTGCACTTCTTTGCACCGCTAGTGCACCGAAAATTCGGTATAAGCTTTCCAAAGAGAAAAATGGGGAGCCATATGCCCTCCTTCATCTCCTATAATCACAGTTAGCCGTTCGCTAGACTGGCTTTTTTGCAGCTGTTGGATATAAAGCAGGTCATCTCTATTCGACAAGACTTCGTCCTTTTTGTCAAAATAGAGCAAAATATTCAGAGAGAGCCCATGGAGCATTTTCAGTGAGTCGATAGGTCTGAAACCATGCGTTCTATATTTTTCAGCCAAAATCTCAAACTCTTCTGAAGACCCCCTAAAGTCGATGATTTCTTCTATAGATTTAAGAGGAGTATCTAGGACAATAATTCCTTGCTGAATAGCAGAAAGGAGCCTCTTCTTTTCTTTAGCCCCAATTCCTATTCTTTTAAGTTCCGCATCATGAGTCGTTCCGTTAAGCACTGCAATTACATTGATAACAGCTCCACCTCCCGCCGAGAATCCATAGAGATCAATTGATTTTAGTCCTTCATCTAAAACAATTTTCTTCATTACGTAAAGGGCTGGGAGAAGTTCATCGATTGTGCCAAAGGAAGCCGTTTTTGGGTCGTATTTCCTTCCCTGTTTGATATCATATTCAGGAAAGTTAAAGCTCACAAGCGCGGTGTTTGGCTGATAGAGATTTTTAAGCGTCCCTGCAAGTTGATAATTATCTCCATATCCATGAAAACAAATCATCGTACGCCCATTGCTTCCAGGCGAGGAGAAGAGATGCAAATCATAATCAAAAGGGTGCTCTGAAGCTCCTGCAAGTCCAAAAAAAGGAACAAGTAAAAAGGTTAAGATTGTGTTTCTCATTTTATCCCTTGCACCTGAAAAACCCATCCGTTCACGGATGAGATGTAAAGGTGCTAAAGCCATCTTTCACAGAGTGATTGGTGGCTTTACTCTTTTCGTTTACCCTGGTTCTCGATGTAGTCCTTTAAGGTATCTAGTGGGGCACCATCGCAACTGCCCGCAAAGTAACTAGGAGACCATAAATGTTGGCTCCATAAGGCTTTTTGCATACTTCGATAGCCTTTTTTGCGAATTAACCGTGATGACACGCCCTTGAGGGAATTGACCAACGTGGAAATTGCAATCGTGGGCGGATAATTGACGAGAAGATGGACATGATCATGCTCCCCGTTGCACTCCGCTAAATGTGCTCCAAAATCCTTACAAACAGCATCAAAAATGGCAGACAGTTCTTTGAGAATCGCATCAGAGAAAACGGCCCTTCTGTATTTTGTTACAAAGATCAAATGTACATGGAGTAGAAATACACAATTTCTGCCCCGACGAATATCGTTTGACAA
>CAZQVA010000024.1:0-21801 GCA_964596685.1 uncultured bacterium
CATTAGTGGGAGCTGTGAAGCAGGAATCCTTCGTCTTTAGGTGAGGGAGATTCAACTTAGAGAGTTTTGTCTAAAGTCCAGGTAAACCACTCTTAACTAAATAAAATCTCAAGGAGACCCATGTCACTACCCGTTACTAATGCTCTTCCTAGTCTTACTTTACCCTTTCTTCCTTCGTGGGGAGATGCAGCTCCTCGAAGTGAACGTCAAAAGCCAGTAAGTGCGCTTCAAGAGCCAACAGATGACGCCCAAAACAATCCAGCAGCAACCTACCTAAGAGCTGCGGAAGCCACTATTCACTCACCAAAAATCGCACGTCCTTTTTTTGATGCATTAGATCAGGCACGTAGAAGTCAGCATTTAGAAGCCAGACAATCTCCATTTCTTAAACAGCTCATTAACGCTGATAAGCAGGGCTTTTGTACAAAGGAGTACCTTAATTATCTCCATAACCTTTTTGCTCTCCATTGTATTATCGAAGAAGCACAGCAGATAATCTCAGAAAAGTATGGCCCGAACTCTTTTAACTTCCCTCTCTTATGGCGCTCAAAAGAGATTGAAAAGGACATTGAAACATGGAAAGGAATTTATGATCCGGGAGCTCTCGACTTACATGAAGCGACAAAAGAGTACGTTGCTCATTTAAAAGAGCTAATAAGCAAGGAACAGCCATTACCAATCATGGGGGCTATTTATGCGCTTTATGGAAGCATATTATCGAGTGGGCAAACTAATAGAGCCTCTGTAGGAGCATTTTACTTACGCCGCATAGAGCAATCCCCCGCCCCTACATACGTTGAGGACAATGCTGTGCGAGTATTTACACTTCGAGAAGAAGTCAGCGATGTTCCGGATTTTAAAGAACGCTGGCATCATGATATCGAAAAGGCTTTTGATCAATTACCTCTCAGTGAACAAGAAAAAGCAGCCCTGACAGAAGCTGCAGCAAAAGAGGTTCTTGGAGCCATGAGCACGGTTATTGCTATGGTAAAAAAACCCTAATTTCTTAACTTTGAGAAGGGCATTTTTTAAAAGAATGTCCTTCCATCCGCTCTATAATCTCTTTGGCGTGATCTTTTGTGTTTGGTTTTTGAATGATGTCCACAATGACACCTTTTTCATCAATTAAAAAGGTCGTGCGATGAATCCCTAAAAAGGTCTTTCCCATAAAACTTTTGGGATTATAGACTTCATAAAGCATGCAAAGCGCGCGCGCTGGGTCGACAAGCAATTGAAAAGGTAGAGCGTGTTTTTTAATGAATTTATTATGCTTCTCTTCAGTGTCACCGCTGACTCCAAGAATAACGATACCTGCCTTTTTCAGAGCCAGGTACCCTGCTGCTAAGCTACATGCCTGTTGTGTGCACCCTGGTGTCATATCTTTTGGATAAAAATATAGTGCGACCTTCTGTCCTCTGAAATCACTCAGCGATACTATTTTCCCTGTGTGATCAAAGACGCTAAATTCAGGTGCTTGCATGCCTACTTTCAGCATTTTTCCCTCTTTTATAGGAGATGATAAGAAATCATTTTGCAACAATGTACGATGTTGAGTAAATTCTTATTCCTTAACGTGAGTCCGACTTTAAATTGGCCTCACGTTCCTTACATCAGAACTTACGTCTCTGAATGCATATACATGAAATGAGGACTTAATGCTAGCGCGATTCACCCTTCTTACCACCCTTTTCATTTCCTCTGCCCTCTATAGTCTGGCAGTTTATAATCCAGGAGCCCCTGCTTTTGAAACAGATGGAGTCTTCTTTTGCGATGATTGCAACTGCTGGGCTTTTAAACTTGGCTACCGTGGTGATTATGTCTTTGATAGATATTTGCAATCGGGAACTACGCTTGCGTTCCCCGCTCGTATTTTTACCAATGCAGGTGTCTTAACATTAAATCTTTTAGAAAGATTGGATGTATATGGCTATGCAGGTGTCAGTGAATCTGATCTTACCCTTTATACAACAGACACATGGACCAGTGTACACGATAAGTCTAAATTTTCGTGGGGCCTAGGCGCCAAATTGGTCGTTTGGGAATGCACATGGGGACGCTGCGGCACGACATATGCGGGCATAGACGCACAGTATGCATGGCTTGAACACCCTCATTCTTACGCTGTCACAGAACTCAGTTCAGAGGGAAGCACAATTGACATTGCCATTCCTGGCGATTTCCGCGCCTATTGGCGCGAGTGGCAATTTGCCCTAGGGATCACTCATAAATTCAGCTTTATCGCCCCTTATGCTGCAATTAAGTGGTCAAGCGTCCTCGTCCCTACTAATGACGAGGTTACAGCAATTCCCGAAAAACTAGAATCGCAACGTCATTTCGGCTATCTTTTAGGCGTCACTCTCGTTGATGTTGGTCGAATGACAGTTTCTGCTGAAGTGCGCTTTTGCGATGAAAAAGCTGCCGCTGTTAATGCTGAGTTTCGTTTTTAGCCATTAGACTTTTCGAAAGAGGTCTATTAATGATTTGACTTTATACCCTAAGCACCTTTATCAGTGTAATAAAATAAAGGTGCTTTATGAAACGTTTTGTCCTCATGTTTTTCAGCCTATTAGGGTGTATCTTGGCACTGATAGGATGCAATTCAACTGATTCTAAACCTATTAAAATTGCACTCAATTGGGCCCCCAGCGTTGAATTTGGAGGATTTTATGCAGCAGTAGAGCGCGGGTATTTTAAAGAAGAAGGGCTCGATGTCTCTCTGATTATAAAACAACAAACTCTGTATGAAGCGTTTGATGCACTACTTGCAAAACAGGTCGACTTTTCTATCGTCAGTGCAGATAAAATTGTTGTAGAGCGCGCTTCTGGGAAAGATGTTATGGGGGTTTATGCAACTTTTCAACATTCTCCTTTAGCCTTCATGTATCATGCAACAAGCCCCTTTATCTCATTAGAACAGCTATGGAAAAGTTCTAATCTTATTTACGCTCCGGATCAGGCAGTCTATTTCCGTTATCTCTCTGCATTATACGGCCCAACAGGCCTGCGCGTCCTTGCGATGGATGCTACAAATGCTGCATTATTCATCGGCAATTTTCAAGCCATCCAACAATGCTATCAATATGCTGAACCAACAGTCATGACTTCAATGGGGATTGCTGTCGATACGATTCTCATCTCTTCATCAGGTTATGATCCTTATGAAAATGTACTGGTCGCGCGTGGTGACCTAGTCAACGGCTCTCCTGAGCTAGTAGCAAAAGTTGTTAGAGCTGTGAAAAGGGGATGGGAAAGCTACCTTGATAAGCCCGCTCCTATCAATGAAATTCTTGCTGGATTAAATCCAAACCTTTCCGCCCCTTCAATGAACATCATGAATGCTACCCTTCGTTATTATATTCAGGATGAAGTCACTAAAAATAATGGTCTGGGAGCTATGACAAAGGAGCGCTGGGAAGTATTGATTGATCAGCTCTATAAAACCAAACTAATTGATAAAAAGATTGAGGCTAATTCTGTATTTGTGAACGCAGCTTCTTAAAGTAGTCTAATCGCTGTTTCATTTGCCTTTCAAAACCTCGATCGACAGGTGCATAGTACTCCTTGCGCTCAAATTCTTCAGGGAAATAGTTCTGCCCAGAAAAACCCAATGGAGTGTCATGATCATAGGCATAGGCTTGACCATATCCCCACTCCTTCATCAACGTAGTGGGTGCATTGAGGATGTGGACAGGTGGACTCAAGTGACTTGTTGCCGCAGCATTTTCCTTGGCTTCGCCATAGGCCTTGTAAACAGCATTGCTTTTCGGTGCTAAAGCCAAATAAATTGTGATCTCTGCTAGTGCCAATTCGCCTTCTGGTGAACCGAGAACTTGGTATGTTTGTTGTGCGCTAAGGGCTAAGGGAAGCGCTTGGGGATCAGCTAAACCAATATCTTCTACTGCCATTCGAATAAGACGTCTAGCAACGAAAAGGGGGTCTTCTCCTCCTTTTAGCATTCTACATAGCCAATATAATGCAGCATCTGGATCAGATCCACGTACAGATTTGTGGAGGGCAGAGATAAGATTGTAGTGTGATTCACCCTCCTTGTCATAGAGGGCGGCTCTCTTTTGCAAGAATGGCATGACCTCTTGTAGGTTTCTGAGTTCCTTTTCCCCTTTTAAGCCTGCCGTCAGATTTTCCACCTGGTTGAGCAAATATCTACCATCTCCCTGCGCTTGATGGATCAAAAACTCTTTAGCTTCCTCTGTAATTGGTAAAGCACCCCATATGCTTTCATAGCGATTTAGGATCTTTTTTAAATCCTCTTCATTTAATGCATTGAGTGTAAGTACGCGTAGGCGTGATAAAAATGCATTGTTTAGGGCAAAAGAGGGGTTTTCAGTTGTGGCAGCCACAAGCGTAAATGCACCACGCTCAAGGTCTGGCAAGAGAATATCCTGCTGTGCTTTGTTATAGCGATGGATTTCATCAATAAAAAGAAAAGGGCGGCGATAAAGGAGGGGCTTAGTTTTGATGTCATCTAAAAGCTCCTTGAGTGCGACACCTGAAGTAGAAACAGCGCTGATGCCAATAAATTTTGCATTAAAACTCTGTGCATAAGCTCTTGCTAGAGTTGTTTTACCACATCCAGGAGGTCCATAGAAAAGCACAGAGAGCGGATGTTGATTGGAGATGAGCTGTCGCAAAAGGCCATTTTTATGAAGAATATGTTCTTGCCCGACAATTTCATCGAGAGTGAGTGGACGCAGGGACTCTGCAAGTGGCGTAATCATTCAATGATGATAGTATTTTTATTAATATTACGCACTCGCTTCTTGTCAAATTGAATAGCAACTGCACTTGCTAAAATAATCGCAACTCCAACCATTTGCAGCGGCCCTACCGACTCTTTGAGTATCATCACACCAATCAGAAGAGTAATGATCGGTTCCATGACGGATAAAATAGCACCTTGAATAGCGCTTACCTCTTTTAACCCCTTCAATAATAGCCATATGGGTATGACAGTAGCTACTGTAGCAAGCGCCACTATGTATACCCATGCCTGCCAACTTGTCGGTAGTTGAAATGAATCTGCAACACAGGAATAGCTTCCAAATAGAAAAGCATTTCCAACGCAAACTAAAAGAGTCAAAAGTTTTGCATCCATATGGCGCGCATTGTTATGACTGTTATGCAAATACACTGCATAAAATAAAGCAGATAAAACCCCAAGAGATATCCCTTGCCACGCTATGTTTTGCCTATCGCCACCATGCAGGCAAATGAGACCAATAATAACGGCTGTTAATGCTCCCACAGCAAGAAGCGAAACTTTGACTCGTCCAAAAGTCCATGATAGTAACGCAACAAATATAGGAAATGAGAAAAAAAGCACCATCGCTAATCCTGTGCCAATATATCGACTAGCGAGGAAATAAGCGGCTGTACAACCACTGTAACTGACTGATGCGATCAGCAAGGTTTTTATCAGTGCTTTGAAAGGGAGCTTAATTGCCCCTTTCATTGTAAATAAAAGACATAACACGGCTGCTATGGCAAAACGCCAAAACAGCATGTTTTCAATAGAGAAATGAAGGCCGAGTATTTGAGTACCTAGATATCCCATAGTACCAAAAAGTGCCCCTGAAAGGGTGACTAAGAAAATACCCCTCTTCATGTCTAGATCTCATCTCTTAATATCTGCTCTCTAAAACGTTTCATCCATTGCATCATAAAGTGCAGGTTGTGTAACGAGGCCAAGGTGTGAGCAGTCTGCTCGTGCGCTTTGAAAAGATGGTGGAGATAAGAACGTGAATAATGCTTGCAGCAGTGACATTGACAATTTTCACAAGGTGCTCGTGGATCATCGCGATAAATTGTCTGTGTAATATTTACCGATTTTTCTCCATCGAGTAAGATCCCATGGCGTGCGCACTTGGTTGGATAGGAACTATCAAATGTATCAAAACCCAAAGGGACAGCATCTTGTACCGACGGTAAATCGCCAATACCGAGTAAATGCCGCGGCGCAGGGTCTGGCAAATGGGGCATCATTTCTTTCAACATACTGATCATTTCAGGACGCGTTTTACCTAAACTCCCCCCGACGGCAAACCCATCGAAATGCTCTGCACTTAAAATATCACAACTTTCCTTACGCAAGGCAGGATTCACCCCTCCATGAACCACAGCGTACATCGCCTGTTCTTTTGGGTTAGCCAAATGTGTTTGTAAAGAACGTTTTTGCCAACGATGCGTCCGATCAAATGAACGCCGCAAAGCTCTTTCATCGATATGATACGGCGGCAGTTCATCTAAAGGGATAATAATGTCCGAGCCCAGTTGTTTTTGAGCTACGACAGAGGATTCAGGAGTAAGCAATACTTTTTGTCCATCGCGATAGGAGCGAAATAGGACGCCTTCTTCGGTGACTTTTAACAGGGAGCCGTCTTGCTTCTTCTTCCCTCTACTTTTTAGCTCATCTTTGACACTGCCATAAGCTAAGCTAAATACTTGAAATCCACCTGAGTCGGTAATGATGGGGGCATTTCTACGCATAAAGCGATGTAGCCCACCCATTTTTTCTACTGTGTCTGGACCCGGATGAAGAATCAGATGGTAGGTATTACAAAAAAGAAGCTGAATCTGTAAGGGATCTGCTAACACACTGTCTATCGTCTTCAGCGTCGCATGTGTAGCAACAGGTACAAAATTAGGGGTTTCAATAATCCCATGAGGCGTATGGATGCGCCCTGTGCGGGCATTAGAACGCTTGGATTGATGAATGATCTCAAAGAAAAAAAAGGGTTTCATGCAGGTGACCAACGTTTTGAAAATGCAATAAAAGGTGTTGCTGAAACGACTACAATCACCTTAACAAGGTAACTAAAAATAATAATAGAACTAATGTTGTCTACTAGTCCATAAAGTCCCAAGAAACTAAAGAGCACCGTATCTAGAAATTGAGTAAACAAAACACTTGTATAATTGCGTAAAATAAAATGTTTGCCCTCGAGTACATTTTTAAGGGCACCATAAAGCCGACAATCAATTTGTTGGATCAGAAGATAGACCACTAAGGAAGCTGCTAAAATCCTTGGCATTGGCGTCAAAAGAGCGCAAAAATGACTGTGACACTGATCTAAAGCACTAGGTAAGTAGGCAATATGTAAAAGGGAAGCTAGTGTATAAAAGAGTCCAGCCGCAAAGCTAATCCAAACGGCACGCAAGGCGATGGATTTACCAAAATATTCCTGTAGAACATTTAAACTTAACGATACGCCTACAGCCAAAGCATCACTAGCCGTTGCATCTATTCCAAATAGAGTGATTTGTTTGGTGACAAATAGATTGGCCAAAAGACATTGCATGACGATCAATGCTACTAATGCCTCTTTTCCAAAGCGAAGGGCACCTAAAGTAGAGCTTGCCACCAATAAAATATAGCCTAAGAAAATTAACTCATTGCTCATAGAGATCCTACCGAAAAAAAGGCTCTCCAATTATAATCAAAAACTAAAATTCTTTTCTATAACAGAGCGAACTAATGAGTGATATTTTATTTTTGGGATCGGAGTCTAAAAAACGTCAGGAGTTATTGCGCGATGCTAAAATTCCTTTTCGCCTGATCAAACATTCTAGCTCCGAGCTAGAGACACCTTGGACGGGCGACTTTGTCAATTATGTCAAAGGTATTGCTAGCCATAAAATGGAGTCTTTGATTCTTCCCGATATCAATATTCCACAAGAGCACATTTTTCTACTTACCGCAGATAGCTTGGTACAAATTCCTGAAACGGGGCAAATCTTGTGCAAGCCACGGGATATCGCCAATGCAAAAGAAATGCTTTTTGCATCTTACGATAGAGAGGTCCATGTCGTCACTGCATGTTGCTTAGAGAAAAGAGTGCGCACAGGCAATAAGTGGGTCATCAAGGAGCGTCATACGATTGAAGTGGGGGCCTTTATTGTCTTTAGTGTGCCACCAGATGAAGTAGACACCTACCTAAAAGAATGCCCTGCTGCCCTAAATTCCTCAGGAGCAGGTATTGCTGAAGGGTATGGGAACAACTATTTTGCTTCTATGAGAGGTTCTTATACCGCCATGAGAGGCCTGCCTATTTTTGAGCTGCGTGGCCTATTGAAGCAGATTGGATTTGTAATATAATATTTAAAAATTCAATATATGAGACATGAGGTAGGAGGGCCCCACATGTCGCAAGAAAATAATTTTCGTCATACTACAATCATTATATTGTTAGTCCTACTATTACTTGTTAATGCCTTTGCATTATGGCGTGAATCAAATCAATCCCCTTCTTTTCAACCTCATGCATTGCTGATTCAGAACGCTTCTCAAGCAACAATCAAAGATCAGAATCTTACAATGCATGGCATTTTCAATAATCTTTTTTTTACTGAGGCTCCCTTTGAAAATAGTGGAGACCTTTCTAAAGAGCAGGCTTTTGTATTGCTTCAGCAGCGCTTGGAAAATTCCCCTCGCAATGCTTTTTTTAAGGCTAAAAACAAGGATCGTCATGTCGAGGGGGTGTGTTCCCTATTATCTGTAGAAAAAAAAGATGCAACCACATTCATCTATACGATCACAGCCCTTCGTTGGTTTGAAAATGAAGAACACACAGATACTGACTTTGAAGATGCATGGCTGATTATCGATCCCATTGGCCTCTCATTTTCTAGCGAAATAAATTCCCAAATCACCGACGCAATTACAGGGCATTATGATTTTTGCACAACTGCAGCATGAAGTCCTTCATTGCCCTTTAAAAATCACTGGGCTCATTCCAAATTGGCTTCATGGGACATTTGTGCGTAATGGCCCTGTAGAAGTTATTGTGAATGGAAAAAGCACAGGCCACTGGTTTGATGGTTTAGCGATGCTACATGCCTTTACCTTCGAAGAGGGCCAGTTGCATTATTCGAATAAATTCCTGCATAGTGACGCGTGGAATCAGGCATTTAAAAATGAACGCTTGGACTATGAAGCTTTTGCTCTCGATCCTTGTCGCAGTATTTTTAAGAAGTTTTTCTCCTTTTTCCATCCCTCTACGATGCCTAATGCAAATGTCAATATTGCAAAAATTGCAGAAGACTATATTGCCCTTACAGAAATCCCGCTTCCTATCCGTTTTGATCTCAATACACTACAAACGCTTGGACCTTTTGAGTATAGAGACTCTTTAGCCAAGAAAAGATCATGGGAATC
Source organism: uncultured bacterium (assembly GCA_964596685.1). Classification (GTDB taxonomy): domain Bacteria; phylum Chlamydiota; class Chlamydiia; order Chlamydiales; family VFKH01; genus CAZQVA01. Next base: position 9,173 of record CAZQVA010000024.1, read on the forward strand.
AGCGCACCCTCATTACGATCGAAAAAGCGGCGCTTATATCAACTACCTCATTGAATACGGCAAGACAAGTTATTACACGATCTACACGATAGCACCAGGCTCTTCATCGCGTACAATTATTGCGCGCATCCCCACTGATAAACCTTCTTATATGCATAGCTTTGCTATCACAGATCACTACATTATATTAACGACATTCCCGCTGGTTGTTTCTCCCCTTGATATGCTATTAAAGGGGCTCCCCTTCATTAAAAACTTTCATTGGGAACCAGAGCGTGGAACGGAATTTATTGTGATTCAGCGAAATACCGGGCAAATTCATTCCCGCGCTACAACGCATCCTTTTTTTGCATTTCATCACATCAATGCTTATGAAAATCAGAATACATTAGTGATTGATCTTGTCACCTATGAGGATCCTTCCATCATTACCAGCGATGCTCTTTATCATAGTAATATAGAAAAATATCTTTGGAATTTTACCCCCCATCTCGAGAGATTCACCTACCAACTTGATCAACCAAGTATCACCTCACAGCTTCTCAGCGACAATCCGTGTGAATTTCCTCGCATCCATCCAAGCTATGATGGCACGCATTACCAATTCGCTTATACTGCGTTTCGCGACACTTTATACAAAACTAACCTCGCAACGCAACAATTCCTCAAGTGGCATCAGACAGACTGCTTGGTGGGAGAGCCCGTCTTTATCCCATCTTGCAACTATCAGAGCGAAGATGATGGCGTGGTGATCACCATTGTAATTGATCAGAAAGAGGGTGGCTCCTTCTTATTAATACTTAATGCCCATGATTTTCAAGAATTAGCGCGCGCAAAGGCCCCTCATCAAATTCCCCTTGGATTACATGGACAATTCTTTACGACGCCATAAAACTGCCTCTCGTAAAAACTTTTTACAAGGTGCCGCCATTTTACCTCGTACAATCAAGCGCAACAGAATTCGCCACTCTTTCCAGGGAAGATATCTCCATACCTTGTAGCGATTGAAGAGTAATTCCCATAATTTCAAGCGCAAAAAATAAGGCAGCACCACTTTATCACAAGAAGAGTCTTTAGAGTTCACAGGATAAGTCAGGGTTTTTCTCTCAAGAAACCACTGACGGATTCTTTCGGCGGGATCTTCACCGAAATATTTTGCATAATCCACCCAGACATTTGGTCTTAGATCTACTTCAAAAAAATAGTATTCACCATTTGCTTGCCGAATGCAGGTAATATTGGTAAAACCATGCACACCTAATGCCTTACCAATTTGTGTAAGTGCTTCAAAGCACTCTTTTTCAATCGAGGAGAGTGGAGAATATGTGCGCAAACATGAAGGCCCTAAATGGCGATAGACTACCTTATCTTGCCTTGCATAACTAAAATGTACTAATTGTCCTTCTAAAAAAATTCCAGAGAGATCTAGGGTCTCTCCAAAAATTTTCTTTTGCACAAGAATAGGTTGTGCAAAAAATGATTCCTCAATAAGATCCACATCCCCTATACCATGGCATTCCCTTACCCCCTGCCCCCCTGATGATGCATCCTGTTTTAAAAAAAGCGGATAATCAAGTGTTTGGCTCTTGCTCATCAACTCAGCTTTGCTATGAACTATAAAAGAGACAGGTGTCTTAATCCCATGTTTTAAAAACGCTTTATGAAGACCAATCTTTGAGAAAAGATGATAAAAATGATCAGTCCCTGTAACGGGAAGGATTTTGAGCTTCTCCTCCAATGAGAGATTCGAGGTGAGTATTTCACTTAAAATCCCATCTTCACAAGCGATGATCCAATCATACCTATTTTTTAACTGCTGACGAATCGCTGGGATGAGCGAGTGACTCCATGGAACATCGACGTAATTTCTTATAAAACGGCTGTGCCGCATAATTGGGCATGAACCTATCACATCTATCTGAAAACCGACCCTATTGAGCAAATGTGGCAGATGAAGAAGCAGACCAGCTCCTCTTCCGATAAGAAGCGCAAAAAACATGAGAAGCTATAAGCTAGACTCCTTGAGCGTAATTCAAAGTGTTAGTTAACTATTTAGAGCTAAAATGGAAGCTTTTCTTAAGGATTCACCAGACAACCTTCTGGCAAAAAATCCTTATTTCCCCCTCTGTGTGCTCTGTGGGCTCTGTGGTAAATTTTTTATTTAAAACTTGTGTTAATTTTTTTTTAAACCACAGAGCACACAGAGCACACAGAGGGTGTATAAACTGTCACACATTATTCTTAATGAGAATTAATGGGGACTGGAGTGGGTATTAGAAGAATGTGAGTCCCTAGTTTTTTCATCCTTCCTAACACTTTGAATTACACCCAGACTCCTTGAGCTCGATTGACAAAGGAAAGGAATTCTTGACGGAATCTTTCCGGCGAAAATTTTTCTACATTTTTACGACAAGCAGCTGGCGTAATCCTTGTGCGATTCTCTTCAAAAGTTTTGATCGCTGATATAATAGCTGCCGTTGTTTGTTCTGCAAAAAAACATCCTGTGGGCTCTTCCTGATCAAGCCCTTTGATCGTTTCTAAAAGAGCTCCTCCACCATATCCAATCACGGGCGTGCCACATGCCCCTGCTTCAAGGGGGGTAATCCCAAAGTCCTCTTTTGCTGCAAATACAAAAGCCTTTGCTCGCTGCATATGATCCTTCAATACACTAAATGGTTGATAGCCCATTAATGTCACATTTTTGCCCGCTTTACTTTTGATTTTCTTAAAATCTGGGCCCTCTCCAATTACAATTAATCTATGCTCTGGCATAGCTGTAAACGCCTCAACAATAAGATCCATCTTCTTATAAGGGACCATTCTTGAAGCAGAAAGATAAAAATCCTCCTTCTTTTCTTGAAGAGTAAATCCGGCAATATCAACTGGAGGATAAATCACAGTAGACTCTCTCCGATACACTTTATGAATGCGTCGAGCAATAAACTCAGAAATCGCAATGAACTGATCAACGCCATTAGCCGTTCTAAGATCCCAAAGACGCATCTTATGGAGCATGGACTTAGCAATTAATCCTTTAAGCCCTTTATTCAGCCCAGATTCCTGCAAATACTGGTGTTGTAGATCCCATGCGTAACGAATAGGTGAATAACACATGCAGATATGCAGTTGATCAGGACCTGTCAGCACACCTTTTGCAACAGCATGATTGCTCGATATCACAAGATCATATGCACTGAGATCTAATTGCTCAATGGCAAGGGGCATGAGGGAAAGATAATTGCGGTAAAACTTTTTTGCAAAAGGCAATTTCTGTACAAAAGTAGTCGTCACAGGCTTATTGAGGATAAATCCCCGCTCTCGTTCGGGCAAAAAATCGACAACGCTAAACAGGTCTGCCTCTGGATAAACCATCAGCATCTGCTCTAAAACACGCTCTGCACCTGCGTATACAGTTAGCCAGTCATGAACAATTGCTATGCGCATCGCTTTACCATGCCAACTTTAAATCTGCTGTCATCATCTCAACAACAAGCTCATCGAATGAAATTTTTGGACGCCATCCCAGGTGATCGTAAGCTTTTTTAGCATCTCCTAATAGAGTTTCGACTTCTGCGGCGCGGAAAAACTTAGGATCGATTGTAATAATTATTTGGCCTACTTTAATAGAGCCACTATCTTTTGTGATGCTTTTTACAATGCCTACTTCCTGAATGCCTTCCCCTTTCCATATTAACTCAACTCCTATCGCATGGGCAGCTCGTTCAATAAAAGCGCGCACTGAGTGCTGCCTTCCTGTCGCAATCACAAAATCATCAGGGGTCTCTTGTTGCAACATTAACCATTGCATTTCAACATAATCTTTTGCATGTCCCCAATCTCTTTTAGCATCTAAATTGCCAAGAGCAAGTGATTCCTGCTTTCCATGCTGAATACGCGCTAGCGCCGAGGTAATCTTTCTCGTTACAAATTCTTCTCCCCGCATAGGAGATTCGTGGTTAAATAAAATGCCGTTACACGCATAGATTCCATAACTTTCTCGATAATTAATCGTTGTCCAATAGGCAAACAGCTTGGCGATGGCATAAGGAGAACGGGGGTAGAATGGAGTACGTTCAGTTTGAGGGATTTCTTGTACCTTTCCAAAAAGCTCTGATGTAGATGCCTGATAAAATCGACATGTTTTTTCTAATCCAAGTAGGCGAATTGCCTCTAATAAACGCAGCGTACCCAAGCCATCAACATTAGCAGTATATTCAGGTGTCTCAAAAGAAATGCCAACGTGACTTTGCGCGCCTAAATTATACACTTCATCGGGCTGCACCATCCCCATCACGCGCATTAAGCCAGCGCCATCACATAGGTCACCCTCATGCAATTGAAGTTGTCCATTATCTCTATGCTCTTTGAGAGTCGCTAATCTGCTAGTCGTTGAAAGAGAGACGCGTCTCTTAATTCCATGGACTTCATAACCCTTTTCTAATAGCAATTTTGCAAGATATGCACCATCCTGCCCTGTAATACCGGTGATAAGCGCCTTTTTTGTCATCGCAACGTTAAGTCTCCCAGAACTGTAAAATATCTTTTAGTGTTTGCCTGATGGCTATTTTAGGTCTCCAACCAGTATCTTTTTCTAACTTTGCAAAACTTCCCTGCACGCGCCTTTGTTCTGCTCGTCTTATCAGATCTTTTGAAGAGACAACCCTGGCTTCAACCCCAGCAATTAATAAAAGGTCCTTTAAAATATCATCAAGTAACCTTTCTTGACCGGAACAAACATTGTAGGCCTCACCATTTTTTCCCTTTTCAAGGAGGAGTAAATAAGCGTCTACAACGTCCCTTACATCAGTAAAATCTCTCGTAACGAGAAGATCCCCTACCTGAATTGTTGCCTCTTGCCGGCCATTTTTGATGTCGATAATCTGCTTGGCAAAATGTGGAATAGCAAATTTCTCATTCTGACCGGGACCAATATGATTAAAAGGGCGCGCCATGATGATATCGAATAACGCCATCACGCTCCACTGATAACAGAGCGCTTCTGCCGCTACTTTACTGACGGCATAGGGATTTCTGGGTTTTAGGGGTTGAGATTCTACAATAGGCAAGTCACTTTCGGGTATTAATCCATACTCTTCTGAGGAGCCTACATAGAGAAAACGCCCCTTAAACCCTGACGCTTTTAAGGCCTCTAGCACATTTAAGGTGCCGAAAAAATTTACATCAAAGGTTTTTTTTGGATCAGTAAATGAGGTGGGAACATGGGTTTGAGCTGCTAAGTGAATCACATATTCCGCTGTATTCTCACAAAAGAACTCTCTGCATTTTGCCGCATCTAATAAGTCGATACGCTCACCAGAAGGATCGCGAAAAGGGACTACGCGCGTTGTATTGGTAAGCACTTGACCTACAAATCCGCTATCTCCAGTAACAATAAGTACCATGTGATCCCTTGTCGAATTTAACTGGATATTAGATTTTGTCTAAAGTCCAGGTTTAAGGCCATATCATGCAAAGATGGAAATTACTCTTCAATATCTTTCTCTTTCTGCTATATTAGAGATACTTATGTCTGTACTCATCGATATTCAAGGGATTAGTAAATCCTGGGGCTCACATCAGCTCTTTAAGAAAATTAGTTTTTCTGTTCATCAAAAAGACCGTTTGGCGCTTATTGGCCCCAATGGCTCGGGTAAATCAACGCTTCTAAAGATCCTTGCTGATCTAGAAACCCCTGATGAAGGAAAGGTGTGCAAACGTCAGGGGCTGCGTGTTGGTTACTGTAGCCAGACACCTACTTTCTCCTCGACAACGATATGGAATAGCCTCTTAAATGCCGCCCCCCATCGCGATGATGCAGAAGTAGCTGCCGCTAAATTGCTCAGTCAAGCTCACTTTAATAACCCAGATCAGTTGGCTGATACCCTTTCCGGCGGTTGGAAGAAAAGACTGGATCTACTTGCAGCGCTTATACAAGAACCAGATATCCTCCTACTCGATGAACCGACTAACCACCTCGATCTAGAAGGGATTTTATTCTTAGAAAAATTTCTCAAACAACTATCTCTCCCCTATGTGATCATTAGTCACGATCGCTACTTTTTAGAGCGCGTCACCAATAAAACAATGGAGCTTAACCCTTGCTTTCCGGCCGGATTATTCATTCAAGATGGATCATGGAGCACATTTATTGAACAAAAGGCGCTTTTTCTTATTGCTCAGCAAGAACAAGAGCGTGCTTTAAGCTCTACCATGCGTCATGAAGTAGATTGGATGCGCCGCTCACCCAAGGCTAGAACAACTAAGTCGCAATCGCGCGTGCAAAGAGCAGAAGCGTTGATTGAAACAGTCGGTAAAGTACATGAACGTAATCAGCAACGCGCAGTTAAGATGGAGTTTGTTGCCTCCGAGCGCCAAACTCTCAAATTGCTCGTGGGAAATAATTTAACAAAAAGTTACGCAAATCATCCGCTCTTTCGAGCACTCGATCTGACAATTACGCCAGGTAAACGTATCGGTATCATTGGGAAAAATGGTACAGGCAAGAGTACTTTATTAAAAATTTTAGCAGGTCAAATTTCACCCGATAAGGGAAATGTAAAAACTGCTGACGACCTTCAGGTAGTCTATTTTGATCAGCATCGGCAACAAATCAATGATGAAATAACGCTCAAAGAAGCATTAAGTCCACTTGGAGATTACGTTCAATCTAATGGAGAGTGGATTCATGTGAATGGTTGGGCAAAACGCTTTCTTTTTACACCAGACCGTTTGGTGCTCCCTGTAAAGGTGCTTTCAGGAGGCGAGCGCGCACGCATTCTTCTTGCCCAACTCATGTTGAAACCTGCGGATTTACTCATTCTAGATGAACCTACCAATGATCTAGATATCCCCACTCTACAAATGCTGGAAGAAAATCTTCTCAACTTCCCCGGTGGAATCGTGATGGTGTGTCATGATCGCTGCCTGATGGATCGCGTCTGTAATGAAATTCTTGTACTTGATCACGAAGGTCATCATTTCTTCGCCGATTACCTACAATATGAGCGCACCATCAAAGAGGAAACTCCAAAAGGAGTTCTTGAGCCAAAAGAAAAAAAGTCGCAACCCATAACTCAACCAAAAGTAAAAAAACTTTCCTATAATGAACAGCGCGAGCTTGCCATGATGGAAGAAAAAATTTGCTCTTTAGAAGAGCAACTCGCTGCGGCGACACTAGCTCTTGAAGACCCTGATATTGCTACAAACAGTCAGCGGAGTTCTGAATTATGCGCTGAAATGGCTGTACTCCAAGAAGAAATCAATCGCTGTTTTGAGAGATGGCAAATCCTTACCTCCTAACACTTGTCATGTTTGTAAAATAATAATTTATTTGATATCTTGAGGCTTCTGCATTTCTATGAGGTTGTTATGCGTCTAAATGGTGGCGATCAAACTTCCGAATGGTCCTATATTGAAGATAGGCAACATGCATCGCGCTACCTTCTTACTCGCCCCGATGGAACAAGCCTTCCTATACGCGTTATTGCCCTTAAAGCCTTACCGCATGTTAATTGGAAGAGACGCGTTTTTTTAAGAATGCACAATATTTTTCACAAATTTTCCTATAGAACCCTGCTTGCTAAAGGCCCCTTAAATCACACCCTCCACGCGCATGACCTCACAAAATACAGCCTTTCTCAACTGACAAAAATTGGATTGCCTACTAAAAACACCCAATCATTCAAAAACTTTATTTTTAGTATGACACCGGAGGAGATTGGCTACCTTCTTACCGACCTAAACGAGGTAATTTTACCCATTGAACTCTTGCGACAATCCTTCATCAATATTTTGCAAAATCAACCTGTTGGACAAAAAGCAAATCGCATCGCACGTTACTGTCGTGCGGCAGGCATCTCATTATACCATCTCCTCCTCGAGGCCTATCGCATTTTATCTAAGGATGGAAAAGAAGCCCTGCATCTTTCCCCGCCTATTAAATACAACCTTAAAAAACTTGTCTCTGAAGACACGGTCAATAGCTTGCTTTGCCAGCATGAGAGTTATCAGCCCGCAAGTGTTCTCTCTAAAACCAGCTGATTTTGAAGACCGATGATTCCTGGAATGATTGAAGGAGCTTTATTTGCGATGACTTCGGCAAAATGATGTAACTCATCAACATAAGGGTTGGTCGCTTTGAGTGGGAAAAAGTGGAGCGAATCATCTTCTTGAATGTGGCAGAGAGTTTCTACTGGATCTATAGTTTGTCTGAGAGAATTATTACTAATAATTCTAGATTTTTCTCCGATCACCTCGAATCCACTGCGCAAAGGTTGCTGAAAGGAGCATTCAAAAGTAACCAAAGCGCCATTAGCAAGTCGACCGACTGCAGTAACGCTCTCTTCAACCTCTTCATAAATCGCCTCTGCTTTAACTGAAACGATCTCTTCGCCAGAAATAAAATGAATCAGGTCAATGAGATGGATGCCTAGGTCCTGCATGCAACCACCCCCGTATGCTTTTTTGTGCCTCCAATTTTCCTTGGGGACAGGAAGAGCATAATGCGCTCGGATTTCTCTCAAAGGCCCTAGAGCACCCTTTTGCAAGAGCTCTTTGGCCTTTAGTACAGAGGGTTTAAAACGCAAATAGTGTCCAACAAGGAGAGGTGAGCGAAAAGCATCCAAAATCCTCTTTGCAGCGCGACTAGTAGGTGCTAGAGGTTTTTCACAAAGAGTCGGCTTGTTAGCCTCTGCCGCAGCAATGGCGTCCTCTTCGTGCAAGTGATTAGGTGTACAAATGATGACAGCTTCCACCTCAGGATCGCTTAAAAGTGCCTTTCTTTCCGTATAGACCTTTGCATAGGGAACCGCTGCTTGTGCCTTTGCAGAATCTCGGCTGCATACGGCAACTAATTGAAGCTCAGGCACCTCTAAAAGCGCTGGGAGAAGACGCCTCTTCGCAAAGCTTCCCAGCCCAATAATACCAATTTTTGTCATAAGTGCCTCCTAAAGCACATTGAATAACATGACTTCTCATTAAAAGAAATACATGCTCTCGATCTCACCTGTAAACTCATTCAAGCGCCCTTTTTCCATGAAATAATGCTTCGCCTGCATTTTTTTAGCAATTTCCATATCTTGGGTAGCAATAATACAAGTCAATCCGTTTTTTAATAGCTCCTTGATCATCTCTTGTAAGAGAACGGAATTATAAGGATCAAGAGAAGCTGTTGGCTCATCCATCAGTAAAAGTCGAGGTTCTAAAGAAAGGGCACGACATATGGCTACGCGTTGTTTCTGCCCCCCTGACAGACGTACAGGAAATGTAGAAGCTAATTTCTCCAAGCCAAAATGTATGAGAAGGGACATCGCCTTTTCCTTGGCTGATTTTTTATCATTACCATGCACAAGTAATGGCTCCATACAATTTTCCAAGACTGTTTTGTGAGGAAAGAGCTGGAAATCTTGGAAGACTATTCCTGTATAAGTGGCGCGCTCTTTTGCTCGCATCGTGGCTAGATTCTTATCGCCCAAGCTAATGGTTCCATCATAAGCAATTAATTGAGCGATGGCGCGCAATAAAGTTGTTTTTCCCGAGCCACTTCGTCCCAATAGGAAGGAAAGGGAGCCTCGATTGCATCGTATAGAAACATCACGCAGGATATCTCGGACCGTAATATTATCTGCAATAAACATAGAACTTCCTTTCCCATAACGCAATCAAGAGGTTGATAACCAAGGAGAGAGCCAAATACAAGGCCGCTAAAATGAGATAAATTTCAATTGGATTCAGTTCTCTGCTAACAATATTCATGCCCGTGCGTGTCAATTCCATCACTCCAATTGTTGCAAGGAGCGATGTGCTTTTTAACAACTGTTCGATCTCTCCCAATAATGCCCGCATACTATTTTGCAGAGCTTGTGGCCAGAGAATGCGGCGCATTGTCTCAAAAGTAGAATAGCCAAGGACAAAAGCAGCTTCTCTTTGCCCTTTTCCTACTTGAATAAGGGATGCTTTTACAATCTGAGCTACGTAACTTCCCGAGCAAATCGCAAGAGCACATGTTGCCGCAGTAAACGCTGAAATATCTATGTTAAGTAGAGCAGGGATGACAAAATATCCTATTAAGATGTGTACATAAGCGGGAATCCCGCGAATGATTGCAGTGAGTGCGGTGATTGTTTTTTCAAAATACCCCAAATATCCCAATGTCCCCAGGAGCCACCCTAAAAAAAGGCTCCCGAGACAAGCAGCACACCACGCTTCACAGGTAGTTGCTAGTCCAGAAAAAAATAAAGTGCCATATGAGGTCATTGTAGCCCCCATTTTTTTTCTAAGGCAGCGAGTGCCCCCTCATTTTTGAGCTCTTCAATCGCTTCTGTGACTGCTACGATAAGAGCTGTATTCTCCTTGGCAATTGCAGCACCTACCCCATATATTTTATCTTCCTCTTCTAGGTAAAGTCTCCATTCAGAAAGACCACAACCTGCATTAGCATACTTTCTCGCAATGGCTGGTTCTACAAAGAGGGCTTCGACTTTGCCATATTGCAACTCCAAAAGCCCATCGATTACTTTATCGACTTTTTTTAACTTTATTTTTGAGTATTTTTCTAGCACTGCTTCCTGACAAGAAGCAATCTCAGTCGCCACTGTTAACCCCTCAAAATCCTGAAGGGTTGTGTAATTTTTTTTCGTCGGAAAAAGAAAGGAGAAATAAAGAGAAGGCTCCCCTTGATAGGGCACCATGGCGCATTTCTCCAAGCGTTCTTTTGTTATAGAAAGAGCCCAAAAAATCGCATCGATTTTCTTTTGGTCAAGGGCGATAAAAAGCGAAGCCATCGTACCTAGATCAAAAATCTTTAATTCACGCCCCATTTTTTTTGCAATGGCTTGAGCCACTTCAATATCAAACCCCTCATATTCGCCAGCGCTATTGACACTAACAAAAGGTGCATATCCCGCTGCAACTCCGACACGAAATTGCGAATTGGAGGTATTTTTTGAATTGCATCCTGCCAAGCAAAGGCTCAAGAATGCAATCATAGCAATGATCCATTTCATAATAAAAACAATGTAAAAATAATAAAATCAACCCTCTGACAGGGTAAATGAAATAGCTAATACACCCTTAAGGGCGTATTCAAAAGAATCTATTGATGGAAATGATGATGGTGATGGAGAGAAATTTGAGAAGGAGCCAATTGTTTAAAACAGAAACTTCTTTGTGTAGACATAAGATGTTATTGCAGAAGGTATAATTCTGCACTCCCTGAACAATATACTACTGTACCTCTACTAAATTTGTAAACAAGGGACAAGAATGGTTGCTATCTAAAATTTTCTCTATACAAATTCTTTGAATATGCTATCGTCAAAATAAATCCTTAAATCACGAGTAAATATTATGAAAAAAGCGCTTTGGATAGCTTGTGCATTATTAGTTAACTCCGCCCCTATGCTTGCGGGCCAGGCAGTCATCATGACTGATGGACAGACTGTGAATGTCGCCCCACCTGCCCCTCAACAAGAGACAATTCCACCATCACCAGGCGATAACTACGTCTGGAATAATGGATATTGGAGCTGGTCCGCAAATTCATGGGTATGGGTACCTGGAATATGGGTTATTGCTCCTTATGCAGGAGCACAGTGGATTGGAGGTTCCTGGGCTTGGAACAATGGCGCATGGGCTTGGCGAAATGGTCACTGGGACCAAGATCAATGGGATGGACATGCATGGGTCCACAATTGGAATAATGCCCACCCTGACAACTACAATCATCCTGGCGACTACAATCGCGATTATAATTACAATGGTGGTTACGATGGCGGTAACCGCGACTATAACGGTGATGGCGCCCGCGACTATGGCAATCGCGACTATGGTGGAGGTGCTGATCGCAATTATGGCAATGGTGGCGCCCGTGATTACGGTGGCGGACGTGTAGGTGGAGCTGGTCGCGCTGGTGGCGGCGGCGGACACCGTTAATCCTTTACGCGTCAGTGTTTGACATTTAGCCTTTCAAACACTGACGCATGTTCACACACACCAGCCGTGAAAAGCGGAAATCTCTACTCTTCGATTCATATACTTTATTAAAATTTAATTATTTTTAATTAATGCGTATGCTACAATTCACTTTAATAAAATAACAAAAATAGTAGCTTCATGAAACTCACACTCTCCAACTTTTTCAGTACTTTTGCCTTGGACCCTTACTCCAAAGAGCTCGATGCACAAGACCACAAAAAAGCGCTCATCGCCTCGATTGCTTTGGGAATTTTTACGGTGGGCCTTTATCACGCCGCGCGTGCCACTGCTAACTGGGTAGTTCGCCACCATTCCCCAGGCACACAAACTCCCTCATCGCAACTCGTTAACAAAACTCTCACTGCAGCGACTACCACAAAACTCCCACTCGAAATGACTAGAAGTCAAATGACAACCGATTTAGACAATTGGGTCAATGAGGCTCCTTCTGAGTCTAAAACAAATTATTTAGAAGCAAAGCAACGAATTTTAGAGGCATTCGACGAGCGATCTACTTTTCTTAATTTGCATGAGCTTAACCTAAAGAGTCTACCGGAGTCCTTAGGCAACCTGCTTCAATTGAACGAACTTTCTCTTAGGCACAACCAACTCACCGCACTACCGGAGTCCTTAGGCAACCTGCTTCAATTGAACGA
>CAZQVA010000025.1:0-14091 GCA_964596685.1 uncultured bacterium
CAGGAAGACGCGATAACCTTACAGAAAATGCTTTTAGGCTATTGCGCTCCAAGACCGGACAGATGTCACAAGAAGATCTTCACAAATTCTCACAAGAGTGTGTCCAATTTGTCAAAAATCTCAACCCAGAAGATCCTCGCAAGGCACTTGCACTACGAGCTCTTCTAGGACCCACCACAAATGAGGAATTTGTCTCGCTCATCAACACAGTATATCCCTCCTTCCCTATAGGAACGAATCTAAGCACCAACGGCAAAGAAGTCACAGGACGCCTATGGTACTTTATCCAAAATATTCAGGATGAAAAGGATAGAGACATTGCAGCACAATCCCTAGTTAACGCCCTTGCTGAATCCATTGAACATGGCCGTGTGACCTGCCAACCCGGCAAATTGCAGCGGCTGTTAGTTGCCGTGGTTCAAGGGCGCCTTGAAGGCGTACATATTGACCAAGAAGCACCTTCATTGACACCTACACAGGCTTTTGCTCAATTTATGACTAGAGAGGAGCATCAACACATGACAGATCCTCAAGCGCTGAAACAAGCAGCTCAACAGTTTTTTAGAGACAATCCCCTCTTTAGAGATGAAGAATTGAAAGCTGCCTTCATGAGAGAGTTAGAACAATATATACAAAATACATTTTAGAGCCCTTGTTGCGTTAATGCCCTGACAAGGCGCCCCTAACTCATGAAAGCCACGTCCAACTAAAAAGGCTGGTGAAGACTTCACCTCCCGAATAGGTTTGGATTTTTCCTGTCGTAGGGTTTCGATGGTTTCAGGACTGGCTTTGGTGTTACGTAATGATTTTTCAATTACATGTGTTATTAAAATTTAATTATTTTTAATTAATGCGTATGCTACAATTCACTTTAATAAAATAACAAAAATAGTAGCTTCATGAAACTCACACTCTCCAACTTTTTCAGTACTTTTGCCTTGGACCCTTACTCCAAAGAGCTCGATGCACAAGACCACAAAAAAGCGCTCATCGCCTCGATTGCTTTGGGAATTTTTACAGTGGGCCTTTATCACGCCGCACGTGCCACTGCTAACTGGGTAGTTCGCCACCATCCTCCAGGAACACAAACTGCCTCATCGCAACTCGTTAATAAAACTCTCACTGCAGCGACTACCACAAAACTCCCACTCAAAATGACTAGAAAGCAAATGAAAAACGATTTAGACAATTGGGTCAATGAGGCTCCTTCTGAGTCTAAAAAAAATTATTTACAAGCAAAGAAGCGAATTTTAGAGGCATTTGACGAGCGATGTACTTTTCTTGATTTGCATGAGCTTAACCTAAAGAGTCTGCCAGAATCTGTCGGCAACCTGCTTCAACTGCTAGTGCTTCGTCTTGACAACAACCAACTCACCGCACTACCGGAGTCCTTTGGCAACCTGTCTCAACTGAAATGGCTTAATCTTGCCAACAACCAACTCACCGCACTACCAGAGTCCTTTGGCAACCTGCTTCAAATGAAAAAGCTTTATCTTAGCTACAACCAACTCATCTCCCTTCCTGTAGAGATTGGTCAACTTCAGAACCTTATTGGGCTCGATCTTTGCGACAACCAACTTACTGCACTACCGGAAATGATATTCCAGCTACCTCAAAATGCTGTTATATCTTTAGAAAATAACCTTTTCCCACAGCCCGCAACCCGCCAAGCCCTGCTACAACGCCTCCTAGGACCCGGTTACCGAGGTCCACAAAACATCGACTTAGGAGCACTACAAGAAGAGGGCCCAGCACTCAACGTCCATGCAGGAAGACGCGACAATCTTACAGAAAAGGCTTTTAATTTATTGCGAGATAACACCACACAGATGTCATCACAAGACCTTGATAAGTACTCAAAAGAGTGCATTCAATTTATCGAAGACCTCCCTTTAACGGATCCCCGCAAAGAAAATGCACGCCATGCTCTTCTAGGACCCACCAAAAATGATGAATTTGTCTCGCTCATCAACACAGCATACCCCACCTTCCCTATAGGAACGGCTCTAAGCACCAATGGAGAAGAAGTCACAGGACGCCTATGGTACTTTATTCAAAATATTCAGGATGAAAAGGATCGAGATATTGCAGCACAATCCCTAGTTAACGCCCTTGCTGAATCCATTGAACATGGCCGTGTGACCTGCCAACCCGGCAAATTGCAGCGGCTGTTAGTTGCCGTGGTTCAAGGGCGCCTTGAAGGCGTACATATTGACCAAGAAGCACCTTCATTGACACCTACACAGGCTTTTGCTCAATTTATGACTAGAGAGGAGCATCAACACATGACAGATCCTCAAGCGCTGAAACAAGCAGCTCAACAGTTTTTTAGAGACAATCCCCTCTTTAGAGATGAAGAATTGAAAGCTGCCTTCATGAGAGAGTTAGAACAATATATAGAAAACACATTTGAATAAGTTTTTAGACGCTCTTTAAGGCTGGTATGAGCAGAAGAAAGCCAGCTAATAGTAGTTTTTGGCGAACCAAAAAGCAATGCTGTCCTTCTGCATTGAAAACCTCTTGAAAACGCGGAGTTAAGTTGTTCGATTAAAACACACTAGTGAATTCCACTATAAGGGTCTCCTCTGTACTATCAATGTGCAGGTGAGACCCTTTTTGTTGTATGCCTAATTGAGAAGGGGACTTTAATTGCCAACCAACTGGCAGCTCTAACACTAAATTACAAATGGGCTCATTACTTTGGCAAATAATTATTCTTTTTGAACCTCTTTCTAATACATCAATTTTTGTGTTGACGCGTTGATGCCACCATCGTCCAAATCGACTTACCGTATCGAGCCATACTGTAGATTTAATTTCTTGTAACCAAGAGGTTAGCCACGCCAATTTTGCTCCTGTTTCCTCCGGATGAACAAGTACTGTGCAGCAACCTCCATAGCGTTTTAAATGATTTAAAAGGGTTTCAGCCACATATTGACCATCTATAATGCGCGGATGTAATTCGTCCTCCAATGCAATAGGGAATTCATAAATTGGCGTTAGAGCGCTATACTCCCCGTTATAAAAATGCTGATAGGGTAAATAGGAACGCACCTCTCCAGAGGGTGCTGATGAAGCAAACTGATAACCACTCGCCTCCATTAATTGCGCCAAACAATAAGGGTAAAGAAGATGTCCCGGGCGGAATGCAGTTACTTCTACCTCACTAAATATTTGCAGTAAAAATTTACTGACGCGCAGCTCTCCAAAAATAGTCGCCCCTTTAGATCGCCCTTTTTCAATCATCATCGGTTCATACGAAGGGTAAGACTCTCTTCCTGTCCCTTCTGGAATCTGTGCAAAATCTGAAACATGAGCAACACTATGACTGGCTACTTCCATGCCATAACTCACCAAATCATGTAAGATATTTTGGCTCTCTTTCTCAAAAAAAGAACGGTCGTTATAATCTTTTATATATTTTGTCTGAATGAAATAGGTGGCAGGGATACCGAGGGAGCTTTCCATTTCGGCATATGCAGCAATATTACCATAAGAGGCAATGTAATCAATATCATGGGTGATAAGAACACTCGCCGGCATTCCTTGAGGAACTGGATGTAGCGTTACAGCATTTGCTTCACGGTCTTTATATAATGCTTTTAACCATCTTAACCATACATCACATGCCGGAAAATAGGTATTACAATATGTCGCATTATTAATCTCAGCGCGCCGGTTATAACAACGAGCCAGATAAAATCCTATATCAACCCCACAAGCAATAGCCATTCCTTTACCATAACTATGACAGGTAATAGCGGGCAATTTATCTTCATAACTTGCCAAAATGCGCACTTCGGGAAAAGGCAAGTATCCTAGCGTTTTAAAATCACGGTCGATAGGAACCATAGTTTCTTCTTTGCTTACGAATCCCCGACTCCAATGATCTAGCAAAAAGGAACAGCGATGATGCACCCTATCTTCTTTGACACTAATGATTCCAAAAAGTTCTTTGAGTCCTCCCACAACATTAAACCCGATAAGCGTTCCCCCATTGAATACATGTTCTTGGCACATCATAATTTCATCAGGAGTCAATAATCTGCCAGAAACTAGGGGATAGAGAATCACACACTGATACTCAAGGGCATCTGCTAAATTATCAGTAACGATAAAAGGAATACCGATGCTCTTGAAACCATTTACAAAACCGAGCCACTGTCCTTCATCATTGCTCAAATAGATAGCAAGATGCTGTTTGCCCAAAGTGGTCGCTGAAAGTTCTGTATATTGTGGAGGAGAAACAACGGATGCAGTGTCGGGCCCAACGACTTCCAAAGAGGAATCGTATGAAAAGAGCAAAACACTGCACCAAAGAACCAATTTTTTCACTTATTCTTTACCAAGCAGCACATGGCGGCATAGAACATAGAATGGCTTCGGGGTTTCCGCCAGATGAAAACCCAAACTTGGTCCCTCTATCGTAAAGTAAATTAAATTCAACATAATGTGCTCTTAGATTGTTTTGAATTTGCTTTTCTAAATCGCCATAGGGCATATGTATGCGCTTTTTATAGATCGGCACAACTGCGTCGATAAAATGATCCCCAACAGACTTCCATAATGCTAGATCTGCCTTGGGGTTTTCACGATTCATGTAATCAAAAAATATTCCCCCCACCCCACGTTCCTTTTTACGATGAGGGATGTAAAAATATTCCTTTGCATTCTGCGCAAATTGAGGATAGATTTCTAACCCAAATGGATCGAGGCTCTTACGAGCGACTTGATGAAAGTGATGTGTATCTTCATCATAGACCACACCCATCGGCGTTAAATCATACCCTCCTCCGAACCACCAACGATCGTTTGCTTCAATATAACGCAAATTCATATGCACTGTTGGCGCGTGAGGGTTTTTCATATGGGTAATAAGACTGACACCTGTGGCATAAAATGGGCCTTTTGATGGATCAAGGGGATAATTTTCTCCCCATACTTCTGAAAAGTTCACGCCCGCTTTCTCAAAAACATCTCCTCTTAATAAGCCAATCGTTCCTCCGCCACCCGTGTGATGCGGCCATTCCGTGTGCTGGAATCTCGCTCGCGGTTCCAATCCTTCAAAAGCTTCGATAATATTCATACGCATGGTCTTTAGAAAGTGCACAATGGCAGAGCGATCTTGTGTCATATTAAAAGGGATTCTCCTCTATAATTAGATGGCAGGGTATTTTAAATTTTTTATGCAAGAAGGCATTAAGAGCTGAAGGGCCTACCACTTCTGTGGCATAGTGTCCCATTGCAAAAAAATTGATTTGATTTTCACGAGCAATATGCCATATAGGCTCATCATGAGTACCGGTGACAAAAGCATCCGCCCCCTGTTGTATTGCTTGTTCAATCGAGCGATGAGCTCCCCCTGAAATTAGAGCGACACGCTTGATAAGATTTACTGTATTCGGAATGACTGCTGCTGCAGGATGCTGGTAATAATCTTCTAACTTTTTTTGGAAATCATAAGGAATCAATGGTCTTGATAACTCGCCTATCACGCCTACATCCTCAAAGGATGCACAATTTTCTAGACCGAGTGCTTTAGCTGCCGGCCAATTGTTGCCGATGATAGGATCTTTATCGAGAGGCAGATGAAAGGCAATCAGAGAGATCCCATGCCGCAACAGCAACTCGATTTTCTTAGCTTTACTGCCAACGAGCTTAAGGGGTTCTTTATTCCAAAAGACGCCGTGATGTACAAGTAATGCATCGACACCTAAGGCTACTGCTTTTTCTATCGAGGCAAGACTTGCCGAGACTGAACACGCCAGCGTCTTGATCTCTGCTTTGCCTTGCACCTGCACTCCATTGATGCAGTAATCTAAAATAGGGGCACCTTGCTTAGCAAAATGCGCCTCCAAAAAATGTACTAGTTCCTGTAACAAAACCATATTATAGGCCTAAATGTTGAGTCACCTTTGCATAATCAGGCTCTTGAGTGATTTCTGGGACCTGTTCCGTGTAAGTAACTTTTCCATTCGCATCGACAACAACTACAGCGCGCGAAAGTAGACCAGCTAAAGGTCCATCAATGATCTCAACTCCCCACTCTTTACCAAATGAAGACCTAAATGCCGAAAGGGTGGTCGCTTGTAATTGTTTTGCTGTGCAAAAACGCCCCTGTGCAAATGGTAGATCTTTGGAAATATTCACAACAATAATGTTGGGGGCCTTTGATAGCGTCTGATAAAATTTTTCGACGCTCAGAGCGCACACGCCTGTATCGATACTTGGAAAAATGTTCAAAACGAGTGTTTTGCCAGAGAAATCAGCACGTGTTTTTTCTGAAAGGTCGGCAGCAACTAAACGAAAAGCAGGAACTGAAGATCCTACTGCAGGTAGTGTGCCACTTGTGTGGATGGGATTTCCTTTGAGCGTAATATTTGCCATGACTGCCTCCTCTTGCTTTAGCATTCATTAGCAATGTATCATACTCAGAAATCCCTCATAATGTGTATCTAAATTTTTATGCGCGGTAATTGCTCCCAGTCAGTCGTATAGGCTGGGCTACAATGACGCGAAGTACTTTTCCATTCCTGAGCAATCCCTTCTTTGAGCCATTTCAACGCTCCTTTCCCATAGTGTTGATTAATGGCATCAACGACATTCATCAGTTTTTCATCTTTGGCAAAGTGCTGAGGATTTCCTAAAAGAGAATATTGTTTGGTGTCCCCAGGGACAAGTCCATGTAGAGTCACTCCAACCTTTTGATAAAAGATCCCCTCCCGGTAAATCTTTTTCAAAGCATGTTGAGCCGCTGCAATCAGATCGCGCGTACTGCTAGTCGCCTCATTTAGTGGTACTCTTAATGAAACAGAGGAGTGTGGAAGACCATCTTTAGTCATGGGGAATACAAGAAATAGATCGATCATCGTTGCCATGAGCCCCTCCAAGCGCAGTTTTACTGCTGCGTTTGCAATATAATGCACAAGAGCCTCTTCAATTGGGCCAAGATCTTTTTGCAGAGCGCCAAAAGCACGTGAATACGTAATACTCTTCCTCATTGCATCTGGCTCTCTAGCCAGAGCGATATGCCCTTTTAACTCTTCATAAGTCCTCTGTAAAGGGAGAGCAAAACTTTTGTGTGCCACAACGGGGTCAAGAAGATAAAGATCTTTGGCAGTGAAGATCCGTTGTTTATGCAGTTGTGCTTTTAAGCGATGCCCTATTCCCCATACATCCTCTACAGGAAGTTGTGAAAAAAAAGAAAGGAGTAAAGAAGAGGAAAGTGCTTCAAGATCAAACACCCGTGCATTTTTTTCAGATTTCTTAGCGACGCTATTAGCCAATTTTGCGCGCGTTTTAGTCGAACCAATTCCCAGGCAAACTGGTAGACCAAGCATGCGATCAATGGCTGCAACAATTTGTCGACTAAAGGACAGGCGCTTGCTCTCTTGAATCTCACTAATATTCAGAAAGCATTCGTCGATCGAATAAACTTCCGCCATAGGACACATTTTACGCAAAAGACGCATCACGCGCTCAGACATATCGGCATAAAGTGAAAAATTACTAGACAGAGCGATGACTTGACTCAAGGCAGCTTCATCGCGGCTTTTGAACCAGGGCATGCCCATGCCAACTCCCAAGGATTTTGCTTCATTAGAGCGAGCGATCACACATCCATCATTTCCAGAAAGCACAACAACAGGTTTTTTGTGTAAAGATGGATTAAAAACACGCTCACAGGAAACAAAGAAGTTGTTGCAATCCACGAGAGCAAAACGATTTAAACTTTGTGGATCGCCCATCGCACAACTCCCCAAAGCGGCATGTTAAGAGTAGAATTGAATTCGCGAATGGTAAATTCATCCGCATCAATCACAACAGCAAGTTGCCCTGTTTTTGGAATCACAGCACGATCAACAATAAGAATGTCTCCATCGAGAATTCCGCGCTCAAAGAGAGAGGTCCCCTCTACGCGCATAAAGAAAGTGGCTTCAGGATTTTTAATAAGGTGACGATTCAGATCGAGTCCCAAGGAAGAGGCATCCGCCACAACGGTTGCAAAGCCAGTAACGGGCTTAACTTCTTTATTCATGGATAGGTACTGCCTGAAGTTCAGAGCCTTTTGTGGTATAGTCTGTAGTCATAAACGTGTCATTCCAACAACGTTTGCGCGGATTAAGCACAAGAAGTCCTTTTAATAAGGCACAAAAATCACGATTTGCTTCATCAACCCGCGTAGGGTCAATGCGCAAGGAGGGCTCGAGCTGGTCTTCATTGCGCGGTAATTTCTCTGCAAAAGAAATTTCAGGAGCCTTTTTCTGTACGAAAAGCTCGTCAACATCATGGATGATTTTGCCATTTAATGCATACATTTGGCTGTCTTGGCTCGAATTAACGATATCAGACAAACCAAATGACCCTAATTGCCTATAAAAATAAGTCGCATTTATCACATCACTTTGACTGGGTTGTTTTAACCTTAACAAGTGCAACCAGTTTGGAGTCGCACCAAAAAGCATTTTCCCTGTAAATAGTTCAAAAAGGGTACATCCAGCCGCCCACATATCGGCCGCATAAATATTATTGGGATCTTCATCGTAAAGATCTCCATCGAGGCCATACATTTTTTCTGGAGGGCGGTACTCAAAGGTATATTGCTCCCAAAATGTATCCTCGTCAAAATCTTGTCTAGTAGCTGCTAAACCGTAATCAATGAGTTTGGGCTCACCATTATTCCAGCACCAATTAGCTGGTTTGCCATCAGCATGTACAACACCCGATCGTTTTAAGGCACCAAGTTGCTCAAACACTGCACGAGCGAATATTTGAACACGACCAATACCCAATCCACTAAGGGTTTTCATCTTCACCCGCTTGAGCAGGTCCAACATTGATTCACCCAAGTAATCCATAAAAAGACAGTGACTTTGATCACGCAGATGAGGGAAAAGCTCCTGAAAAGAGGTCAATGCATACACCCGTATAATCGACGGCTCTTTTTGCAAATCTTTTAGGATCCTATATTCTTCCTTCTGCATGCATGAGTCTTCACCCGTGCAGGAGAGACATTGCTTAAAAACGCGCACCAGTTTTTCGCCCGCATCTTGAGTATGCACGCGCCAAATGACTCCAGATACGCCACATCCTAAATTTTTATCAATGCACCATGTTCTATCTTGCCACTGAAAAGTATCACCCACAGCACAATTAAAATGATAAAAGAAATTTGTACCTAGAAAAACTCCCATCAAGCACCCATCTCTTCAAAATCTTCTCTTAAAAAATCACTTTCTAAGGCCTCTTCTGGAGATATGCGCTGGCGCGGATCGATAACAAAAATACGGGAAAGGAGTGCATAGAAAGAATTAGTTTCTTTAAAACCGGCCTTAAGATCTTCTGGAAGATGAGCCGCTGTTGCCTCAATGAAAGGTATAAGTCGTTCAAAGGACGGGGGAATGGCACGCGGTATCTGCATTAGATCATAAGGAGAAAAAGAGCACACTTGCATATAGCTATCAGTAATAGGAATGATCGTTGAACTCCCCTCTCTTTTAGCCCAGAATCTCAGCCAAGGATTCCATTCAGCCGAAAACAAATTGTCTCCCGTATACGCGGCATATAACACACATCCCGCCGCCCACATCTCTCCTTTAAAAAGGAGGTCGACATTTTGTGCGCGGAAATAATCATCTAATCCATAAGTCCATTCAGGGGCAGAGTAGTCCTTTGCATAGAGAATATAATCCCTCTTACCGCTTAATAGTCTATCTCGCGTAACAGCGCGCCCTAAATCAACTACCTTAGCCTCTCCATTTTTCCAGCAGACGTTATCTAGTTTTATATCACCATGAAGAATTCCCTTTTTAAATGAGGCAGAAAGATACTCAAAAAGCATTTTTGCAACTACTTGCACTTCCTTATGCTTCATCCCTTGGGGTGCATACTCTGTAATATATTTTGACAAACTCATTCCCGCATCTTCCATGAAGATACAATAGCCCGAATGATTTGAAAGGGGATATAGTTCCTGCACCTTGGCCAATCCATATATTTGTACGGCACCTGGCACATCTCTTAGGGACGCTAAAACATCTGCCTCGCCCTTTAAAGGGCAGCTTTTGGTACTCTGACAAGAGGTACAATATTTAACGACGGCCGCTTCCTTTTCTTCTTGAGTCTGCCGGAAAACACGCTTGACGCTTCCCGTCACGCCATTATCCTCTCCTTTTTGAACTGACCATATATTTGAACCCCAGAGGAAGATCGAACCACTTTCAAATGGAGTAGAAGAATAAATCATGAAATAAACCGTTAGATTAAAAACTAAATTATACACTAACGAATCAGTTTAATCAAACCAATACTCTTCCAAAGCTTTTCGTGTATGATAAGAAATAACGATAGAAGCCCCCGCGCGTTTAAAGGCATAAAAATTCTCTAAAACGATCGCTCTCTCATCAATAAGTCCAGCCTTAGCGGCATTCACAACCATGGCATACTCTCCTGAAACGTTATAACAACCAATCGGAAGAGAAGAAATTGCCTCTGCTTGATGAATAATGTCGAGATAGGCAAGTGCAGGCTTGACCATTAAGAGATCTGCCCCTTCTGCTTCGTCAAGAAGGATCTCTCTTAATGCCTCTTTCTTATTGCGCATATCGAGTTGATAAGATTTGCGATCTCCCTTGACAACTCCCGAGTGAGCTGCTTCTCGAAAAGGTCCGTAATAATTTGAAGCGAATTTTGCAGCATAAGAAAAGATCGCAATATCAAAAAAACCGGAGCCGTCAAGAGTTTCTCGAATATGGCGAACTCTCATATCCATCATATCTGATGGAGCCACCATATCTACTCCCGCCTCTGCATGCACTAATGCCATTTTTCCTAAAACAGATAATGTGGTGTCATTATCGACCACTTCTTTGCAAAGAAGACCGCAGTGGCCATGATGAGTGTAAGCACAAAGACACAGATCACTCATAAGGTAAATATCATCACCAAATGCTTTCTTTAATTGACGAATCGCCTCGGGAATTACAGCCAATGGGTGTATAGCCTCTGAAGCCTCTTCATCTTTTTTACTGGGGGTACCAAAAAGCATCAGCTTATTCACCCCATATTTTAATCCCCTTTCGACATCTTGCAATAAAGTGTCAATTGAAAATCTAAAAATCCCATCCATAGAATTGACTGGTTGCTTTTCTTTTGTACCGGGGATAACAAAATAGGGATAGACAAAGGAATCTTGAGACAAATGAGTCTCTGCAGTAAGCTCTCTAATTAAAGGATTTTTTCTTAAACGCCTAGGACGAATGGAGGGTTTACTCATGAGATATTCACTAGCACCTACATCACAAAAACGTGTGTTCTTCTTCTTTTTAGCGCTCTCTATTGCTTCAATGTTGTTGGGCAATTGGTTTACCTCATTTTCAGTGCACGATTGGTGGTATCGCCATCTCGAAAAACCCTTTTGGACCCCTCCAAACTGGGCTTTTGGCGTTATATGGCCAATCATGTATATTCTTATGGCCATCTCTGCATGGCGAGTGTGGCGGATCAATGGTTTTTTTCGCAAATCTATTTGGAAGGAACCATTAGGATGGTACTACCTTCAATTAGGCTTAAATACAATCTGGTCTTTTTTCTTCTTTACTCTCCAAATGCCCTTCTTAGCACTTGTCAATCTATTGATTTTATTTGTTACTGTCGCGGTCACTAATTACAAATTTTGGAAAAAAGAAGCATGTGCTGGATGGATTTTTCTGCCTTATTCACTATGGACACTCTATGCACTAGCATTGAACATAGCCATTGTACTTTCCAACTCGATTAATTAATCGACATCCGCTACAGAAATTCTTTTGAGGCGACATTTTTCCCCTGAGATGATCTTCACAGAGGAGCGCGCGACTCTAAAATGAGAAGCTATCATTTCAATCACCTCTTCATTGGCACGTCCATCTTCTGCCGGGCGCATCACATAGCACTTTAATAGATTCCCCTCTTGTTTTATGAGTCTTTTACGCGCACGTGGTGTGACTTTCACTTCAATAATCATGGTTTTCTTGTCGCGATAAGATGGTCAATAACGGCTGGATCAGCAAGCGTGCTTAAATCACCTAACTCCTCAACCTCATGTGACGCAATTTTTCGTAAAATTCTTCGCATAATCTTTCCAGAGCGCGTTTTAGGAAGACCTGAAGCAAAATGAATCGCATGGGGTGTTGCGATAGGGCTAATTTCTTGACGTACATGACAGACAAGAGCCTTCTCAAGTTCTAAAGAAGAAGGCACATGTGATTTCAGAGTTACAAAACAATACACTCCCTGTCCTTTTGTTGCATGAGGAACACCCACGACCGCCGCTTCAGCGACTGCAGGATGAGCCACAAGAGCACTTTCTATCTCTGCAGTTGAAAGACGATGTCCAGCTACATTCAATACATCATCCATGCGCCCTTTCAGCCAATGGTACCCTTCACTATCGACTTCGCAACCATCTCCTGAAAAATAAGCCCCTTCCCTTATAGAAAAATAAGTCGCCCGCGTA
This sequence comes from uncultured bacterium, assembly GCA_964596685.1. Taxonomy (GTDB): domain Bacteria; phylum Chlamydiota; class Chlamydiia; order Chlamydiales; family VFKH01; genus CAZQVA01. The sequence continues at coordinate 12,497 of CAZQVA010000025.1, forward strand.
CGCTCATATGCTGTGTCATTATAGAGCCCTCTGAGCATCCCTGGCCATGGACGTTCAATGAATAAAGCGCCATCCTCAACGCGGGGAACCACTCCAAAAAATGGCAAACCGGCTGCACCAGGTTTAGTGAGATGCACTCCTGGCAAGGTTGTCAATAAAATCCCTCCAGTTTCTGTCTGCCACCATGTATCAACAATTGGACATTGACAATTGCCAATGACCCGGTGGTACCACAACCATGCTTCTGGATTAATAGGCTCCCCTACAGATCCCAAAAGACGTAGCGATGAGAGATCATATTTTTTAGGTCCCTCTTCACCTAGTTTCATAAACATGCGAATAGCTGTTGGGGCTGTGTAAAAGATCGTCACGCGATAACGCTCGATGATGCGCCAGTAGCGTTCAGCATCGGGATAAAGAGGTGCTCCTTCGTACATTACAAGGGTAGCTCCATTGGAAAGTGGGCCATACACCACATATGAATGCCCTGTGATCCATCCAAGATCGGCTGTACACCAATAGACATCTTCCTTGTGGTAATCAAATATATACTTAAACGTCATGTAAGTATAAAGAAGGTAACCAGCACTTGTATGCAATACAGCCTTTGGCTTACCAGTACTTCCACTTGTATAAAGGATAAAAAGAGGATCCTCCGATCCAATCGCAACGGGCAATGCTCCTTTGGAAATGTTTTTTAAACTTTCCTTCCAATCAACATCATGTGGCAACCATTCATCAGTCGCCGCGTTTAGTGTGCGATGAACTAAAACACCCCTAACCGTTGTAGTCTGTTTGACAGCTTCATCAACAACTGTTTTTAAAGGAACTTCCTTACCATTATGATGACCGATATCTGCTGTAATAACAAAGGAGGAAGCACAGTCGACCATTCTATCGACAAGTGCTTTCAAGCTAAAAGCTGAAAAAACCACAGAATGAATAGCTCCTATACGTGCACATGCCAACATAGCAATTGCAAGTTCAGGAATCATTGGCATAAAAATTGTAACGCGCTCTCCTCTCTGTACACCACACTCAAGAAGCAGCTGTGCAGTCTTTGAAACCTTTTCAAAAAGCTCCTGATAGGTAACCGTACGCTCTTCTCCCGATTCCCCTTCCCAATAAATGGCCACTCTTTCAGGATCTTCTGATGCATGTCGATCTACGCAGTTATAGCTCACATTGAGCTCGCCACCTTCAAAATAATTGACATATGAAGAGCTCCCTACGCGTGCAAAATCCGCATTAACTACCGTATGATAAGGAGTAAGCCAATCAAGCGCTTTTGCATGGTGATCCCAAAAGGAATGGGGATCATTGATAGAATGCTGATACCATGCCTTATATTCAGATTCTGAACCGATATGATATTTTCGTTGCTTCATATGCTCTTGACCTCTTTCATTAGTCATCACGTAGTTGCTCCTCCATGGGGCAAGGAAGTGCAACTATAGGATATTTATTTCTTTAAAGTCCAGTTAAGAGCCTTTTGCAAATCTATCTGCAATGTGGAGTAAGCAAAAGGTATAAAGTGAAGAAAAAAACCTTGCTTTCCAGCCAATTCTTAAGCTACGATGCACGCGTTATGAGCA
>CAZQVA010000026.1:0-10610 GCA_964596685.1 uncultured bacterium
CAAGGTTTTCTAGTAGCTATTGTATTTGATGAAAATGCGCCTTCAATCATGCAGCAACTAGTGCATACATGGATGAAGAGATTTGGGTGGCAATTGATGACGAAATGGAAAGACTCCATGTTAGTGACGCGCTTGCCATATACGCTTTTGGAGCCGCAACGCAAAGTAATCGCATTTATTGAGGAGATACATTTTCTTTATGGCCAGCGTCCTAAGATTTGGGTTCAGAAATGTTGTAGAAAATGTGTCATTAATGAATTAGATGATGTCTATCATGCAATGCATAACAGTAGTCAAGAGCTTTGTTGGAATGTTAATTTACAAAAAGCAGATCTCCCTATTGTGCTCATTCTAGATCCAGATGACGATGTTTTAGATGTTTTGAGTTTTGCTTTTGAGCAAAAATCGATACAAGTCGTGACAGCAAAAACATTGCAAGAAGCTAACGATTTACTCATACACCATAAAGTTGGATTAATCATTTCGGAGCGGCTCTTTTCTGATGGAGAAGGCATGGAGTGGTGTCATCATTTGCAGCAAGCAACAGAGCCTCGCCCTTTTGTTTTTCTTTCTGCAATGAATGGGGAGGAAGGAATATTGGAAGCTTTCCGTTTAGGTGCTTTTGACTATATCTTAAAACCATTTCATCCATGGATTGTTGTGGAAAAATGTCTGCAGATCATTAAATATCAACGGGAGTATAGTTCTTAAGATGCAATGGGGGCATGTCATACAAGAGGTGGACTTCTATGTGTTTTACTACTTCATTGCGATCCAAGGGTTTTATGTAATTTTAACGATTGGATCGATTCCTCAATTATATCGCCGCACACGAGAGATTCGCCTGGAGCGTTTTGATCTGTTGGTTAATTCTTCTTATATGCCTAAAGTGACTTTATTAGTCCCTTGCCTTAATGAAGAACAACAGATCGTTTTTAATTTACAAAATCTTCTGAAATTACCTTATCAGCATAAAGAAATTATTGTGATCAATGATGGATCTAAAGATGCCACAATGAAGATGCTACAAGATTCTTTTCAGTTAGCAAAAGTTCCTGAAATAACCCCTCGAGCACAACTTAAGACGGCGCAAGTGCGTGGCTATTGGCGCTCGCGTCTATGGCCTAATTTACTGGTGATTGACAAGGAAAATGGAGGAAAGGCAGACGCATTGAATGCGGGGTTAAATTGCTGTTATTCCTCATTATTTATTGCTTTAGATGCAGACACCTTGGTGACACAAGAGGCTCTTTCTGTCATCGTTAAGGCCTTTTTAGCGCAGCCTAATACCTTTGCTATCGGGAGTGCTATTGGTGTAGCAAATGGGTGTATTTTTCGCAATAATCGCATGGTGCAAATTCTCTTTCCCGACCGTTTCGTTCCCGCTATTCAAGTATTAGAATACATGCGCGCCTTCCTATTCGGACGCGTGGGCTGGAACCCTTTGGGGGGAAATCTCATTATTTCTGGAGCTTTTGGGTTATTTGATGCGGAGACTGTTATTGGGTCAGGAGGATACTCGACTGATACAGTGACTGAAGATCTAGAGCTTGTTGTTCGCTTGCATCGCTATCTAAGAGAGCGCCAGATACCTTATTGTATTCGCTCGATTCCGGATCCTTTGGCCTGGACTGAAGTGCCTGTCAATTATAAAACGTTATCAAAACAGCGTGAGCGCTGGCAGCGCGGTTTGTGGCAAGTTTTGTGGAAACATCGCGCGGTTTTTTTTAAAAAGCGCTATGGAAAGTTAGGTTGGATTAGTTTGCCCTGCTTTTTCTTTATCGATGCCCTTTCTCCCTTTGTCGAGTTTTTTGGTGGCCTATTTGTCTTACTAGGGTTCTTTATGGGAGTCGTTGATGTGCTCTTTATGATTCTCTTTATTGCTGTTCTCTATGGTGTAGGGATTCTTTCCAGTTGTCTTGCTGTACTACTGGAAGAACGTTCATTTGGATGTTATCAAAATGTACCCTCTCTTTTGAAAATGGTGGCTTATGCCATGATGGAGCAAGTTGGCTATCGCCATCGTACGGTATGGTGGCGTCTTAAGGGATTTCACAATTGGCTGCGGCATAAAGAGTCTTGGAATAAATTCAAGCGCGCCGGCATTTATACGCGTGGACGTTAGAGCACACATTTAAAGTCGAGCTTACCTTTTCAGCCTTCATGGCGTCATGGATGCAAAATGATTTTGTCTACAGGCCTCGTATACGGCAATCGCAACGGTATTAGAGAGATTTAAAGAGCGCTGACCTTGGCGCATAGGAAGTGTGACGAAATGTTCCGGCCATGTTGTAAAACATTTTTCCGGTAGTCCTGAAGTTTCAGAGCCAAAAATGAGGATGGCATTTTGGGGATAACACACTTCACTATAAAGAGTGGTGCCTTTTGTAGAAAAAAAGAAAAAAGGTGCAGACTGCTGTTTAAGCCATTCATATAAATCGTCAATGATCTCAACGTCTACACCTTCCCAATAATCGAGACCAGAGCGTTTCATTGAACGGTCGCTAAGGGTAAACCCCAAAGGGCGCACAAGAGTAAGGCGCGCACCAGTGACGGCACAAGTACGCGCGATATTTCCCGTGTTTTGAGGGATTTGAGGGCTGACGAGAACGATGTTAATCAACGCTAGACTCTTCTTCAATAATCTCTACCACTTCTTGGTCTGTATTTGCTTTGATAACTTCTACTTCAAAGATAAGTAAAGAATTTGGAGGGAGTTGTCCGCGTGTGCCATACCCTAGATCTGGATGAACGAAAATTTTGCGAATTTCGCCCACTTTCATGCCTACAATTCCTTGAGCAAACCCTGTAATCGCTTGATCTAAGGGCAAAGCGATCGGCTCACCAGCCTCCAAAGAGCTGTTAAAGACTGTACCATCGATATAGGTGCCAGTATAATTAATAAGAGGGGTGGAGTGTTCTTTAACGCTTTCTCCAGCGCCTTGTTTAATAATGAGATACTGTAATTTACCGTCATCTAAGACAACGACTCCCTTTTCTTTAGCATTTTTTGCTAAAAAAGCGTTCGCAGCTTCTAGGTTGCTTGCAGCCAGTTTTTTTAATTCAGTCTGTTGAAGTTGATTGATGGCTGCAATATATTGCTCTTCAGTCATTGGAGCAGGTTTGCCAGCAATCTCATCTTGCATACCCTTAATCATCATTTCGATATTGATTTTGATGATTGGGTCCTTCAGGTTCTGAACTAAAAGGTGTCCAAAAGTTTCAGAAACAGCATCAATATTGACCGGTTGAGACTCTGGCACGTCTGTGCAAAAGAGCGCAATAGGTGTGATCACGCTCAAGGCGAGAGTGGCGAATGATTTCTTCATGAAAATCCTCTTAATCTGGAAAGTCTAAAATGGCGATTGTATCGTTTTAATCGATAGTCAATCAACTTGAAAATTGTAACTGGACTTTAGAGCCTTTTGCAAAACTATCCGCAATCTGGAGCGCTATAAGGAGCAATTCTGAAGAAAAAGCCCCTCTCTTATGGGCTTTGGCTGTTGTGAGAGAGATTTTTTCTTCAACTTTATATCCTTTGTTTACTCTATATTGCAGATAGTTTTGCAAAGGCTCTAAAGTCCAGTTATAGGAGATCAAAAGTCGATTTAAAGTCGGTGGCACGTTAAAATTAAAGCATGACACATTCAATTGTTCAGCGCCCTTGTGAGTCATTTTTAGACCAGGAAGGTGCTTGCGCTCAGCCTTCATCAAGTTCTTCTGCATTAGGATTTCGTTCCGTTGCGCGGATCGATAATGATGCGTCTATGAATCGACTCTATCAAAGGTTAAAGGATATTTTTGATGAGCATCTAGGGGATGGGGCCGCAAGGGCAATGCTTGAAGTACAATCGATAGTAAATACACTGAATGCCCAGCAAGCATACCATTGTTTAATTGCTTTAGAAACACTTTTGGGAGTCATAAAAAATCCTTTCAGATATGCACCGCGCATTATGCCTGTTTGGTTAGCTCTTTTCCGTGACACTCCATATGAGGTGAGAGAGGAGGTTTTTTCTTGGATACAAAAGCATCCGCGCGTGTTGACCTACCTCTTTGAAGATGAAGATGAAGATCAGGAGATGTTGTGTTCACTTTTCAACTTTCAACAATATTGTATACGTGGCTTTTCTAGACATCATGCGCAATGCGGTAATCCATGTGAAAGACGCGAGTATTTATCTTTGACTTCCAAGCTTATTAAAACAACACCAAGCAGCCTATGGATAGGTTTTCCATTTGATAAATTTAACGTGAATGAGGTTGTAAGTGCCCTCCATGAGCCTGTATTATCGATGATTAAAATTCATGCTCCTCAAAATGTCACATCGGAACATTTAATGGAAATTGCATCTGAGGCAATTCTATGTGGAGATAGCGAGGTGCTGGATCTACTTATCTTAGTCTTTCCTGAATTGATAGTGCAGCTGCGCCATTCACTCAGTAACCTGGCTAAGACTTTGGCATTTCCGTCGACATTTAGTTGGCTATATAAACATAGCGTAATTTCTGCTGCACCACCTATCACGCCAACAGAAAGCAACAGCTTGCCGATTAGGCGTACGCGTTCCACTCGGGTTTATGGAGGGACATCTTGCCATAAGACCTATTTGTATAGACAACACGATGCGATTATCTATACCTTGAGAAGATTGCAAGGAATATGTTCTGTGACACTAGAGGAGCTGATGGTTATTCTGGGCAACTGGCGTCATAGTGTAGCAGCAAAAACGAATAATAATACGGCAAGAATGTTTGGACAATTCAGAACATGTGAATTGCAAACAAGAGTGGATAACACCCCAGAAAATAATGCGGTATTTCTGCGTATGCGCTTATTAGCGGGACAGCAGATTCAGGCTTCGATCACAGATGCCGATGGCATTGTGCTGGAGGTAATATTAACGGAAACAATCCTTTATACTCCAACTCAAGCGTTATGGAGACATACGCGACGTGAAGAACTTCAGAAATTAATGCCGTATCTTCAGATGCTTTTTGATCTGCTTTTACAGATGCAAGTTGGTAGTCTAAATGTTGGTGAGCGCACCGCGATCATTCGACGCATAGGGGAGTTTCATTGGTGGTGGGCGCATGCATGTCCCTATGACAGGGGAAGCGCAGCTATTGGTGAGGTGATAGTAATAGCCTTGTTAGCTTATCATGGCATTACTGGTGTTCAGCTTGCTTCTGATGCGGAACGTTTTGCCTTAGCCACTCCTTCTCCACAGGAATTTGCAGAGATATACCATACTTTTTTATAGGTGGGATTAAAGATAATCGCATATAAACTGTTATTAGTAGTTTAAGTGTGATTTTATGAAAGCCGTTCCCTTATTTGCATCGATTGATTATGAAAGACCTGCGTCTTATGGTGAAGATTTTCTTGGTGGATTGAGTCAATGGTTTTATTTGGGGGGCAGGCGTGCTAAGGTGCTCCAAGGGAATGAGGTCTCATTGGAGGACAAAGAAAGGCTCTCTTATTATAAGATTGCCTTAAAAGTCACTTCCTACGTTCTCCTCTTGCCACTTACATTGATGCTTTTAGCTGTTCATCTGGCATTGCGTCACACACATCGCTTTACCGTGATATACCCATCTTCTTCAGGTGGGATGGGCATAGATCCTTCTCAGTCAAGATCGCATCTCATGATGGACACGACGGCACAGAAAATTGATCAAGTTTCCTTGCAGTCACTAGCGCAAGAGCCAAATCCTCAAGTCATAGATGAGCCAGAGTGGAAGGATGTTTTGACTCTATTTCGTCAAAATGCAGAGAAATATTTCTCTGCGGCCGCTGCAGAAAGAGTGTTTAATGATTTTAAACTTTTTTTGCCGCATGTTGATCCTGGATTGCACGGAGAGATTTTACAATTTATTCAGAAAGTTCCCACTCTGCCCTATTTCTTTAGAGGCAGTGATATAAAAGATCCCATAAATTCGTTAGAAGATTTTCAAAATCATCTGATTCAAAGATTTCAGAATGTTTTCATTAACCTTCCTCGCAGTGCTTTGGGCACAACAACTACACCTGAGCATCTCATCAATTTCCGGTTTGCATGTGCACTTGCAGAGAATACATCCGAGCACTTATGGGAAAAAATAGACTGGAAGGGATTTGATCTTATACAGCTCATTGAATCAGACTATCGTCCTTTTGTACGCCTCTGTAAAAAGTATAGAGATAAGCACTTCATCAAGCTTGCCGTAAAACATGCGATTGATCGTTTTATTTTAAGAGGAGATCGAGAAGGGTTAGCATTAGTAGAAGAGTTTTTTCCTCATGTTCTAAACAAATGTTTAAAACAATGGAAAGAAGGCGATGGTTTCAGTAATGAGACGCTCTTTCCCTCCATGTATCAATGGCTCGTAGAAAAAGGAGTTATTAAACCCTCAACTAGTAGTTTCCTATCGTCAGAAGTAGTAAGCGCAACTCAGCGCGAGCGAGATGTATCAATGTATGGAGGAGCGGCTCGCCATCAAATTTATCAAGCACGTCAGAAAGATGCGATAAGCTGGGTTACGAGTACCTTAAAGGATCCATCTTTCTCATTTGCTTCTATAATACAAAGGTTGGGAGGTTGGCGTCAAAGTATTGCCTTGAAGACAGGGGCTCCAGCGGCATATGCTTTCGGCAGCTTCCGAGAAGGTGATTTAAAAACAGTGGTGCAAAATACCCTCCCCAATGCGGTCCTTTATGCCAAGATGGCAGCATTGGTAAACCAACAATGCATCATTAAGTTTCGAGCTCCCAATGGCGGAATATGTCAATTGCCCCTGACAAGTATTCATTATGAGAATAATGGATCCAAATTAAAGTGGAGGCATACGAGCAGGAGAGCGTTGCTTGAGATGATTTTTTTGCTTGAATCAATGTATAAGAAATTAGGTACAGCAAAGTATGATAGCACAAATGATAAAGGTCGCACGGAATTGCTACAGCACGTTGGGCTTTTTCATTGGTGTTGGGCGCATGCATGCCCCTATCACCGAGGAAGTGCCGCCATTGGTGAGGTGCTTGTAATGGCTATGCTGCAACATCATGGAATAGCCGCCTCGGTACATTCTGAAGCAGAGCGTATAGCGCTAGCAACCTGGGATCTACATCAATTTACAGCAGAGTATCCTAGTTATTTGCGCACGCATGAGGGAGAGCCCATCCAGGTGAGTGGGCAAGCAGACAACGGCTCAAAAAGCTTTATGGAGATTCAGGCGTATAGCAAACCTATTGTGGTGCCTTAGGATGAAGATATTTAGTACCTCTTATTATCTAACATGCAACCTATAGCGTAAAGAGCTCCAAAGACAACAATGAAACTTTTTTTAGCTTCTTCCGCCAGGAACCCGCTAGCCTCACCTTGTTCTACTTTATCGCATAATTCACGAGCAATAACTGCGAGCGTCAAGCGCGCAAAAGATCCTGCTAATGCACCAACTAGCGCGCCTACTCCTATTCCTGCTGCAGTTCCTAGCCCAGGAAATATTACCGAACCTAATACACCTCCGGCAATCGCGCCTGCAATTGGCAATGCGACCGTTCCTACTTCTGCTACTCCCCATAAGATTTTACCTAATACCCAGGCAGTTCCAGTTAAAGCAGTAAGACCAGCCGCTAGTGCAGGATTTGTGCCTTCATATTCTGAAGATCAAGTGAGGCCCTATTCAGCAGGTCTTGAGAGATCTCTTCCATGTTTGATGTTGTCATTCAAAAATTCCTTATAAAATATTCATACTTCGCGAATTTTGTGGCCCGAGCGGTTGCCTAGCCCATCATAAGCGGCGTATTTATAAAGGTCATGCAGCGTGGGGTAGTTGAATACGGTAGAGACTATGTGGTTCACTGTTTTCTTGTTTGTGACAATCTCCATGCCATAGTGAATAAGTTCTGTAGCAAGAGCTCCAGCGATATGGACGCCAAGTACCGTGCCACTTTCTTTATCGAACACTAATTTTAGGAAACCTTCTTGGAGGCCCATAATGCGACCTCGCGCCATATCAGTATAGCGCGCTCTGCCAACGCAATAGTCGAGCTTCTGTTTGATCGCTTCTTCTTCTGTAATACCGACTAAGGAGACCTCTGGGATTGTATAGATTCCGTAGGGAATGACTTTCGCTAAACTATCCAAATCACCTGTATTAAAGATGTGGCTGACAGCAACACGTCCTTGATCCATACTTGTGCTTGCCAAAGCAGGAAAGCCAATCACATCGCCAACAGCAAAAATGTTGGGGATATTGGTGCGGTATTGCGCGTCGACGAGTAATTGTTCGCGTGAGCCCATTTTGATGCCGATTTTTTCACACTGTAACTCTTTAGTGTGGCCATTACGTCCCGCAGCAAATAGGAACATGTCTACTTCAATTTTTTTGCCTGTATTAAGTTCGATTTGAATGGGCGGAAAGGGCTCAGAAGGGACCTTCATCTCTTTAATACCATCATTGAAGAAGATTTCGACTTGATCGCGCGTCATGCAATTGACTAACTCGTCGCGGCATTCTTTATCGATAAAGGGTAAAATACTGTCAGAGCGATTGACTAGATAAACCTTACATCCCATATTCGCAAAAATGGTGACATACTCACAGCCAATGACTCCTGCGCCTACGATACATATTGAAGAGGGCATGCGCTCAATATTCAAAATTGTATCGGAATCGTGCACACGCTTATTGTCGAAGGGAATCTCCTTGGGATGGACGGGATATGAACCTGTGGCAATAATGAAATAATCGGCAGTCAGTTGTTCGACAGAACCATTGGATTTTTTAATGCTAATGGTGTGTGGGTCATCAAAAGAAGCAAATCCCTGATAAAGGGAAACATTATGGCGAACCACATTCTCGTAGACCTCTTTTGATTCAAAAGAAACGACATAGTTCTTTCGGTACATGAAATCTTCAAGGCGAGCGTTGTGTTGTAGGATTCGATCTACGCCAAAAACACCTTTGTCGCGTTTGCCTGAGAAAAAGAGGGCTGTTTCTTTTAAGGTTTTAGAGGGGAGTGTGCCTGTATTTACTCCTGCGCCACCTAAATTCCTTTCAGCCTCGATTAAGGCGACAGAATGACCGAAATATGCGGCCTTGACGGCGGCCTTTTCACCGGCTGGTCCCGAGCCGATTACGATCAGTTCATAATGTTTTGGCATAGCGATCATCCTTTAGTAGATGGTTAAATGGGTAGTAAAAAAGTTGACTCCTATATGGGAGATAAAGCCAGCGTCAGCTAAACCACGTAAAATAGCGATCAGGCCAGCGCCACCCATTAAGAAAGAGATGCAGGCTTTTGCATAGCGCAGTTGTCGAATTTTCTTATGTAGGTGCATGGCCAAAATAAGCCCAGGAGAAGTTAAGAGGGCGAATAGTAAACCGTTTGCAGCGCCTAAAGGAATGGTGGGCATGAGAGCTGAAAGTGATAAGACTGCAATGCTTTGACCACAAGGCAACAGAAGCGTTGCCATACCGATAAGGAAAAGGCTGGTGCGCTGTGCATTGAAACTTTTGGTTGCAAGATACTGTGTGATCTTGTGGAAGGTTTGAAAGGGTTTAAGATGCCATAAGCCAATTTCATGTAGGGAAAAGAGAAGAAGGATAGCTCCACAGAGGATACTTGTGAGCCAAGCAAGGGAGAAAGGTGCAAGAGAGGTGTCGAGGAGAAGTGCTAAGCTGGCCGCTAAGGCTCCTGCGAGAGTAAATCCACAAATTCTTCCAAGAAAGTAATAGTATCTTTTGGCTTGACGTCCCAAGCAAAATACAAGGGGGCCACACATTCCTGTGCAGTGGACATTGGCCAACAGATACATAGGGGTAAGGGCGGCAAGCGATGCAAGCATAAGTAAAAGGTTACTCGGTTGAAGAAGGAATGGGAGCTTTCTTAGTGTGTATGGGCTGCATCTTCTCTATCCCGACCTTTTCTGAGATAGTAGAGGGGAATTGTGCGACGACAGTTGCCCCTAAAAGGAGTATAAAGAAGGCTGAACTCACACCAACAAAAAGTCGTTCAAACCGGCGATTGTTCTTTGTAGACATAGTTTAAATCATGTTCTCGCGTTTGAATAATAAATTCTTTATTTCATCGTAAACCTCCAGTGAATTTTTGTCTAAACTCAAGTTGAAGAAAAAGTTGCGCATTATACTGAAAATCGAGCATAAGGAAAATGTTGCAGACAAAGGAGTATAGTGTATGCATCCAGTGATTCATCCAGTTATTGCCCTCTTAGCGGGTATTTTGATATTAGTGTTCCCAAGAGCATTGAATTACATCGTTGGTATCTACTTGATTGTAATCGGTATCATGGGCCTCTTTGGTCAATTCGGTGGGTCAGCGAGCTAACGTCTCTCTAGACCCCTTCATTTTTTAGCGCCTTTAGAGTATGTTCTGAGGGCTCTTATTCTCTTTTTTCGCCAAATCGAACAAAAACGCTTGTTTGGAAAATCAGCTTTTCGCTATTCTCTAGTCCGTTCTCGAAAACAAAACGCGAGAAACAGAGTGTTCGAAAGCACTTAAAAGGCTCTTTAGACAGTATAGAAGAAGTAAAGTACAAGTCAAATCAAGAACTTGTGCGCTGACATCTCTTTTAGAGATGATCAGTGCCCTATCAATTCATATAGAC
>CAZQVA010000027.1:0-6651 GCA_964596685.1 uncultured bacterium
CAATTGTCAACCACTATAGACAGCAAGGACTCCAAGAAGGCATGCGAAAAGGTGTGCTCGAAGGCATGGAAAAAGGTGTTCTTAAAGGGCGGCAAGAAGGCGAAAGAGAGGCAAGTCAACGAATTGCAAGCTCTCTTTTATCACAAGGGATTTCTTTAAAAGCAATCATCACCTCGACAGGGCTTTCCGAAGCAGAAATCCGTGATTTAATGTAATAGTTCACATACCCTTTCCTTCGTCGGGGTATGTGAAAAAAAAATAAATCATAAAAAAGTTTTTATTTCTTTTAGAAGCGTGTGGTGGTAATCTATCTGAACAGCTTGTCTAAGGTCCAGTTTAAATCACATCAATTATAAAATAAGTTTAAATATGACAATTTGGAAACGTGACCTAGATATACATTCCCTTAAACATTTTGTGAAGAACACGATGATCGAATTTTTAGAGATCGAGTTTCTTCAGTTGGGACCTGACTTTTTAACGGCATCTATGCCGGTAGGTCCTAAAACGGTCCAACCACTGGGTTCTCTCCATGGAGGGGCGTCATGTGTTCTAGCAGAAACAGTTGGATCTGTAGCGGGGTATCTTTGCTTGGATGAACGCCATTACTGCTTAGGCCTAGAAATTAACACCAATCATATTCGTCCTGTCACCTGGGGTAAAGTCACCGCGACAGCTAAACCTATTCATTTGGGAAAAACGACACAGGTTTGGAATATCGAGATTGTCAATGATGACAACAAGATCGTCGCTGTGAGTCGTCTCACCAATGCTGTCCTGACGCATAAAGACGCTTAATCACTCTCACGGGCAACACATGTCAATTTAAAGGGCCCTTCGAAAAAAGGCCCTTTAAGCATAAACGGGGATTTTGTCTAGGGCTCTTATCATTCCGATTTAAAAGCATCAAAATCACCCGTACCCGTAGTACCCGTTAGTCCTGCCGTATACCCAAACATCCCACCTTTCTTGTTTTTCAGGGTTTTCGAGGAAGTTTTTTGTGCTTTTGGTTGCGAACCATTTTCTCTGTACTCATTCTTTCATCTCCTCTATGTAGTTTTGGGAAATGATCAAATGACCCATCTTCCCTTCGCTCATTGCAGCATTATATATACACAGGATTGTCAATTAGATTTTTTGAAAGTAGAGTGTTTAGCCCACCCCTATCTTTACAAAAAGTTAATGGTTATTATTTACATTATGTACCGGGAAGGCTATAAGCTAAAATAAAAGATCTTTTATCAACCAAGGAAAATCCATGAAAAAAATATGTCTTCTTCTCGGAATACTGACACTTGTCGGGTGCAATTCTGATCGAGCAGATCGCTCTGATTGGAAAATCTCTGACTATGGATATGAAAAATATACGGTTAGCCCCTATTCTAATACGATTGCGGTAATCCCTTATAATTCTGAAGAGGGTATTGAGCGCTTTGATCATTCGAACTACAAAAATGCGTTTTTTACACTATCGACGCACTATGCTCCACAAAGCAACATTCTAAGCTGTGGCATTGCATCGGCTGTGATTATTCTTAATTCAGTCTATGCAAATAGCGCTAAACAACCCCCCATTTCTCTCGCTGGCTCATGGTATGATGAAAAAAACCACACCATCGAAGGAAATTTTACCTGGACAGAGGACAATTTCTTTAATGCCAAAGTTAAGGGTCACCTAGACAAAGATGTGATCTATGGAAAAACTCAGGTCAACGGCAAATATGTTGTTGGTGTAACTCTTGATCAATTGACTGAAGGACTTAACTTACAAGGACTTACAGCTCAGGCTGTGCATGCGACTAGCTCCACGGATCAAGATATCGAAGCCTTCAGAAAGCTTGTCAAGCAACTCTTAAAAACGCCAAGCCAATATATTGTCGTAAACTACAAATTGGATCTTACTTCTTCCCTCGAAGGAGGCCATTTTTCACCCATCGGCGCTTACGACTCCAATTCTGACTCCGTTTTAATTTTAGACACATGGAGTGCTTTTACTCCCTGGACATGGGTTAAGGTCTATGACCTATATAAGAGCATGAACACCAAGGATGGAGAAGTTGATCGCGGGTACATCCTAATCAATGCGAATCTTAAACAAAAGTAACCCGCTTGTGAGCTTTGACGACATTCACTATACTTGGTATCATCGAGCTCTTTTGATACCAAAGTTAGTGGATGTCGACAAAATCAGCCCTATGGCTGCTCCTTCTCCTTCTTCTCGTACGCCTTATCTCCATGGAAAGTATCCCTTTGATGGATACCACAGAAGCGCGCTATGGTGAAATTGCTCGAAAAATGGCGACTTTGGGCGATTGGGTCACGCTTCAGCATAGCAATGGAGTCCCCTTTTTAGGAAAACCCCCTCTCTCAACATGGCTTGCTGCCGCATCAATGAGTTTGTTGGGAATTACCCCCTTTGCAGCACGTTTACCCTCACTGATACTCTCCTTAATTGCTCTTTGGTTGATGTATGACTTGATTAAGAGAGAACGAGGATCGAGAAATGGTTGGCTAGCTCTTGTAATCATCGCCAGCTCTCTACTCTTTTTTATCAGCGCTGGCAGCGTAATGACTGACCAAACTCTTATTTTTTCCTTAATTCTGACACAAGTCGCTTTTTGGCGCGCTGTTATCCGCCAGGAGAAAGCATGGGGGTGGATATTTTTCATAAGTCTTGGCTTAGGACTTTTAGCTAAAGGACTTTTACCACTGGCGCTTACAGCTCCCGTTCTCCTCATTTGGATTACCCAGCAAAAGCTGTGGAAGAGTGTACCCAAGCGTCTTCCGTTTTTGTGGGGAGGATTAGTTGGATTACTGATCGCAGCACCATGGTTTATCCTTGCAGAGAGCCGCACTCCGGGTTTCCTTCACTACTTCTTTATTGGCGAACACTTCTCCCGTTTCCTCGTCTCTGGCTGGACTGGCGATCGCTATGGATTTGCACATGCCGTACCCTTTGGGATGATCTGGCTCTTTGCCCTCATCGCCCTCTTTCCATGGTCAGTTTTGGGGATTTGGTCCCTGATAAGGGAGCGAGGATTCATTAAGAAAACCTCGTTGCCGCAGGGGTGGTCCCTTTACTGGTTGCTTTGGGCGGTATTTCCTCTGCTGTTTTTCACTTTTTCGCGCAATATTATTTGGACCTACGCTCTTCCTAGTATCCCCGCCATTGCTATCTTACTGGCAGATCGCTTTTCCCTTAATATGAACAAAAAAGTATGGATTGGCTCACTTGTTCCTGTTGCCTGTTGCCTCATTGCCATTGGCATTTCCTTTAAAAATCCAGCTCTCTTGCGCACGCAAAAACCAGTCATCGATGCCTGGAAAGCAAACAACCCACAGGCTCCACTCCTTTATTGGAAAAATAAGGCGGAATTCTCAGCAGAGTTTTATTCCAATGGGAAAGTCATCACCACACATGATGAAGCCCGTTTTGATAAATTGTGCATCACATCTAAAGAGTTATTTGTTGCCATCCCCCATAAAAGCACCATTCCACCCGCTTTACAGGATAAATTTGAACCGATATCTACGATCGCCACAGGTGCAGGCATCTATCACTTGATGAAAAAGAAAGAGCCACTCTGATAGTCTTTTATCTATGAAAACTGTACGCAAAAACGACCCTTTAGTTTCTTGTATCATCCCAGCATACAATGAAGAAGCGAATATAATTACCCTCTTAGATACGCTTCACACTCTTTTTAACTCCCTAAATTATCGCCATGAATTTGTCGTTGTCGACGATGGAAGCCGCGATGCGACTGCGGAAAAAGTGATCAATGAGGCTCACCGTTTCCCTGTTACTCTGATTCAGCTTTCTCGTAATTTCGGCAAAGAAAATGCCTTAACAGCTGGTATTGATCATGTGAAAGGTGATGTCACTATCCTACTTGATGGTGATTTTCAACATCCTCCCTCTTACATTCCTCAATTTTTAGATGAATGGAAATCCGGTGTTGATATGGTCTTTGGCATACGCTCTGACCGTCACACGGAATCGTTGGTCAAACGTGCTGGTGCTGCCCTTTTTTATGGCGTCATGAATTTTAGTCGCCCGAACAAAATCCCCGAGAATACACAGGATTTTAGGGCACTCGACCGCGCTGTAATCGATGCATTAAAACAGTTGCCTGAACGCAACCGCTTTATGAAAGGTCTCTATAATTGGGTAGGGTTCACTCAAAAATCTGTTGTTATCCAGGTCGCCCCACGTCATGCAGGAACGAGCTCATTCAACTTTCGAAAACTTTTTGGATTGGGCCTAACGGGTATCACCGCCTTTTCAAATACCCCTTTGCGCATTTGGGGAATCATTGGTGCGGTCATCTCTCTATGCTCTATCTTTTATGCATTGTGGGAAGTAGCGCGCGCACTTCTGATCGCAGATGCTCCTCCCGGATGGCCAACGCTCACTGTAGCGATCACGTTTCTAGGTGGGATTCAACTGTTTTCGATTGGTGTTTTAGGCGAGTATATCGGAAGGATTTTTGACGAAGTCAAACATAGGCCAATCTACATCGTCAAAAAAATTGTGCGCACTCAAGAGGAAGCGTGATTCTCAACCAAATTGCTACTTTTGGGCTTGTCGGCTTCACTGCAGCAGTAATGCATTATATCGCCGTTGTATTTGTCTTTATCCCCTATGGACTACACCCTTTAGTTGCCAACATCTTTGGCTTTGCTGTAGGTTTTCAGTGCAGCTACTGGGGACATCGACTCTTTACTTTTCAAGCGCGGCACCTCTCTCACAAACACACCCTTCCCCGCTTTGCGAGCATAGCACTCTTAAGTTTTCTTTTGAATGAGTTCCTATACTTTCTACTCCTTCGCTACACTAGCATGAGTCCATATATGGCACTTATCGTCGTCCTTGCTGTTGTTTCTTTGCTTACATTCTTCTTAGGTCGCATTTGGGCCTTTAAAATGAGGAATCATGCGTAGAATTACACTTTGTGCAGATGACTTTGGGCAGTCATCGCAAATCAGCGAAGGGATTTTGCGCCTTGCAAGGGCAAAACGCATTAGTGCAATTAGCTCCTTTACATTACTTGCTCTCTGGAAAGATTATACACAAGAACTGAAAGCACTACACAGTGATGTAGATCTTGGTATCCACCTAACTTATCCACTCACCCTTAGCGGGATTCTACAACAAATTGACACCTTCGTCACTCACATGGGATTCCTTCCCGATTTTCTCGATGGACATCGCCACGTACACGCTTATGGCAAGACTCCCCATTTACTACTTAAAGCAATTACCGCACGCTGGCAAAATCAACCAAAACCCTATGTACGCGCGCCAGATCGACTTGGCTCATTTAGCGATGGACTTATCAAAGGTTTGATCTTAAAAACCCTTTGTTTTGGCTTTTCAAACAAGTTGCGCCAGGCTGATATCCCATTTCCTCCTTGGTTCGGCGGACTGTACAATCTCCACAGCAATCAACCCTACCGCCCCTTATTTCTCAACTGGATCTCTCACTGCCCTGACCAAAGCCTCATTATGTGCCATCCAGGCCTTAATTTGTACGATGATCCCTCTGACCCTATTCATAACCGCCGCGCTCTTGAATATGCTTATCTGGCAAGTGACCAATTTTTGGAAGATTGCAAGAGATATGAGATCACAATCTCCCGTTTTGATTTAACCCTCTTAAAATGACTGAGAGAAACATGATGGAACTCATCATTCAGTGCTTGAACATCAATTATGGCATCTCAGCAGCTGTGTTAACACTTCTTCCAATAGGCGCAGACATGGATGCGTCCGTTTATAAAGCTGAGACACAGAACAACCAGTCTTATTTCGTAAAGATGAAGTCTGGCCATCGCTACGATATAAGCGTTGCGATATTGGTTTTGCTTCAGGCTTCAGGGATTCAACAGATCATTCCTCCTATCAGAACAACTAATGGCGAGCTGTCTTGGCACCTTAACGATTCCACCCTTACTGTATACCCATTTGTCAATGGGCGGAATGGATTTTGTGATAACCTAAAAGACAATCAATGGATTGCTCTTGGCAAGATATTGAGGCAAGTCCATGAATTTGACGTACCGTCTTCCATTAAAAATCTGATCAGGAAAGAAGCTTATTCGGATAAATGGAGGAAAGCTGTTCGATCGCTTTATGCTCATATTGATGGCGATCTAAAAGACGATGAAGCTGCTTTAAAACTACAGGCTTTTATGAGAAAACACAAGGAGCTAATTCATTATCTGGTAGATCGGGCTGAAGCTTTAAGCCAAAAGATCCAGGACCAATCGTCTGAATTCGTGCTGTGCCATTCAGATATCCACGGCGGAAACGTACTGATCGATGATAACGACTCCCTCTTTATAGTGGACTGGGACGATCCTATTATGGCTCCGAAAGAGCGCGATCTTATGTTTATTGGCGGAGGGATAAATAATGTCTGGAATAAACCCCACGAAGAAGAATCTTTTTATAAAGGATATGGAAAAACTGAAATCAACCGGGCTATCCTAGCCTATTACAGGCATGAACGTATCGTAGAAGATATTGTAGAGTATGCACAAGCATTGCTTTTGACTGCGGGAGAAGAAGAGGACCGATTGAAGATGTACAAGCAGTTTGTCGGTATGTTTGAACCGAATGGCGTGGTAGACATAGCATTAAAAACA
>CAZQVA010000028.1:0-5572 GCA_964596685.1 uncultured bacterium
CCTTCCAAAGTGCCGACTTGTTGTTTGGATTCCACATCGAAAATCGGAATACGGTTATTGTAGCCAGCCACAGCGATGGTGCCGTCCCCTAAATCAGCCAGCGCAAATACTACATATCGCACATTAATATTCTCAAAGCTGGTCATGTCTTCTGTCTGTCTGTCTGGTTGGTTTGTTGGAAGGACTTTTTTTTTTTTTTTTTTTTTGAAAAATCTCAGCCAAACTGCCAACACCGTCTCAGTCACCTACAATGCCTACTGCACATGGCTATTTGCTGTGCAGCGACCTTGAATATCTGTGCCTGGCAGAGATATGCACAGCTTTCTTGGCATTTTCGGATCGCGAGATGAAACTCTGAGTCGTTGTTGCTGGGGCTGTTGCTCGGCTCACAGCAGCTCTCCATTGAGTGCAGCCCTCCTCTCCCCTCTCCTCCCCCACGCATCGAGGCCTTGGCTGCTGGGTGAAGTGGCGGTGTTTCGCCCCCTGTATGGGAACTGCAGCACGATTGACAGCATTTGTCGCAAATTTGAGCTGGACTTTTGAAGGCTTTGTTTGAGGGGATTTCTCTCTCCTTCTTCTTCTTCTTGGTTTAAATTGGTGACGCTGGCTGCATGCACAGCTGACATCGCCCGTCAAAGTATGTCAAAAGTCCTTCCTCAGAGTGCCTCGGTTAGATCTCAATTCTCGCCTTCTTTTACTTTCCAAATCTCAACAATCCCAACCAACAATTCTTCCTCTCTTCCTTTCCTTTCAAACAATAAACATCGACCAGATAAAGTCTAACAGCCGTTACGCACTGACACCACTTCAAGCCGACTTCAGATTTCCCCCCAAATTGCCAACAAATAGCTCAACTGGATTTCCACGCATTTTTGCTTTTTTTCTCAAGCCAAATCCGATCTCTCTCTCCCCGCTCCCCCCCTCCCTGATTGGATATCTCACAATATTTGCTGCCTTTACAAGTGCCATGCTTAGCACTCTCTTTGGCTGTTGCGTCCCTCATTCATTTCTCCACAACTCGACTGCGAAGGGAAGCAAACAAAAGAAAAGGAGGAAGAAAGCTCTCCAAATGGCCACTTGGTCGATTTTTATTCTCGCTTGCTGGAGATGTTTGGAGGCTGTCTCGAATTGTGTGTTTTTAGTGACGACTCTTTGTTTGGTGTTTCCTTTCATGGCACAATGACACAGCTTCAAGTCATTTCTTGAGCAGTGGTTTGTGATTTTCCTCTCTTTGTCTGTTTGTTTGTAACTCTTGGAGAATATCAAGCAAGCCATCAAGGCACTTTGATGAGGCAATGAAGGATGCAGGAGGAAAATCCCCCCTTGAAGAAAAAACAGAGCAAAGAGAGAAGAAAAAAGGAAAGGAAAATAAAGTTGATGAAGTCGACAGAGACAGCGATGATAGTGTCGAAGGAATCCAGCTCACTGAAAATCCCTCCATGCGAAACAAACAGCTTTTTCCCTCTTCTTTTATTGATAAACATTGAGAGAGAGGGGAAAATGAGCAGTTCAAAGAGTGTCTTGATACTTTGCTGCTTCTTCTTGCTTTTGGTTTGCTTTTTTTATTGCCAACGATTTGCAAAAATGATATTTGAAAAAGAAAAAAATAGTGTTTAAAAATGCTTGCTGTTGCTTTTTTTGAGAAAGAAAGAAGAGTCAGTTTGTCAGCTCAACAAGAATTGCCACTTAATTTAAAGCAAAAGCAAAGCATTCAATTTTCTCACTTCATCTTATTTACCCCCCTCAGCAAAAAGCATCAGATTTGTCTTTTGTCTTGTCTTCTTTTTGTCTATTTTTGCTGAACTTCTCTCGAATGCCTCAAACAAATCCAAGCCAATGCCAAATCAAAAATAATCCAGCTTGACGTCATCTACAAATCAGCACAAAAAAAAGACATTCAGAAATGACAAAAAGTAAGCAACAAACACCATCAAAAAAGAAATTAAGAAAGCAGCCTAAAAAATCTCCTCTTGTTGAGTTGCTTTCTTCCTTTCTTGCCAAAAATAATAACAAATGGACAGGTGCAAATAAATGTGTGTCTGAGATTGCTCAAGCTTGTACCTATTGGTTTTCTTGGTCTTGAATTCCCCAAGCCTCGAAGTGACCTTTTGGTTATCAAAGTAGATTCGTGATTGGGACCGTACACTGACTCGAAGATCGCCAATGCTCGCTCCAACAGGCGATCCAGGACGTTGATCGATTTTGACATCTCACAAAGAGAGGCATCTTGTCCATCCTGTCCATCTTGGCACCGTGTGTTGGAGCTGGCGATGGCTTGAGAAGTGCAGGAGGGATAGCACATGGCTTCAGGAATGGTCAAATACTGCAGGAATTCGGCATCACAGATTGAAGCAGGCAGAGTGCCAGTGATGTTAGTCGAGGAAATATCAAAGAATTGAAGTAGTAAAAGATCGCCAATCGAAGTAGGCACAGTTCCTACAGACATTATTGAAGAAAAGAAAAAAAAGAAAAATAATCATCAAAAATAAATTACAAAAACAATAAATTTACAAAGTAGAGCAAGGAGAGTGAAGTATCAATAATTATTGCTTCCTACCAGTCAACCTTATTTCCGCCAACACTAAAATAAATTATTGCTTTATGCATTCCAGCAGTGGATGGAATAGTGCCAGAAAAGGACTTTTTGAAAAGCCAACAAAGGAGAACAACTTCGGAAAGTTAGCAAAAAAGACGGCAACGTTCCTACCGAAAGAGAACAAAATTAATTTAAATTATTTCCTTTTCTAGTTTATGAAGTAATTTTTGAAAGAAAATAATGATTTTTTTAGATTTATTTATTCTTTTATTTTTTTCTTGACCAGTAAAGCGATTATTTTGAAAGTAAAAAAAAACCCACTAAGGTTTGACATTCTGTTGGGAAAATCTGGCAAAAGACCGAAGAAGAAATTAGCGAAGAAAGAAAACATGCTAAAATATCTCAATTTTGAAAAGCCACAAAAGCCAAATCCTATTTGTTGTTTTTCAGAAATTAATGAAATAATTTTTAAAAAAGCAGAAAATTTTTTATTTTATTTTTAAAAAAACCCTGGGAAATAATTGTTGTACAAATATAAATAGTAAATAATGGCAATTGTTTGCAAAGAAGGAGGAATTTTGCCTAAATTTGAAGGATTATTTTTAAAAATAAAAACGCAAAAAGAGTTGAAAAAAGCAGAAAAAAGCAGAAAAAAAGCAGAAAAAAGCAGAAAATATCAACAACAACAGCAAGAAGAAAAAAATAAACCTTCAAATTGATTTTACAAACATTAATCGATGCTAATTTTGGTAGATTTGCCAAGATATTCGGCAAAGCTCCAGTCAAGAAATTTCCTGGAAAATTTAAATTAGCCAATAAAAGGCAGCGAGCCAACGGATGACGGGAAATTTCCTACCAACAACATTCAAAGTATTAATAAAAAATAAAAATCTAACTCATTTTAAATCCAAAAAAGAGAATTTTATTTTATTTTATTTTTACCAATTAGATGGCAGTTATTGATTGAAAATCTAATTGACGACAAATATCCTTTTTTTTACAGTTTTTATAAAATAAAATAAAAATAAAAAGATTTTTTGTAAAAAATGTAAAATCGATGCTGTTTGTCGCTTGAAAAAAATACCCAGTAAAAAAGATTTTCCGCCAAGTAAAATACAAATAATTTCGTTAGTGAAGTCCAATCAGATGGAATAGTTCAAAAACACAAAAAATTACAAAAATTAAAAGATAAACCTTTCTTTTCTTTAAATTATAATTTATGACTTTTTTCCTTCTTTTCACCTGACAAAGTAGACACGCTAGAGCGAAATTTGCCTTCATTTTTTTGGATGAAATAAAAGATTTAAAAAATTCAAATCTTGTTAAAATTATTTTAGTAAAAAAAATTAATCAAAAATAAAAAGAAAATCATAAAAATTACCACTAAAAAAATTGTAATTCAGCTTTAAAAAATTTGATTTTTGTAAGATTTGAAATTGAGGCAATTCCGCCTAATTTGATAAATGCAAAAAAAACCAAAAAAAAAGATTTGAGAAAATTGTTTCTATTTTTGAAAAAAAATCATCAAAAATTACGAAAAAAAAGGCAACTTACCAATGAAATTAATTTTAATATTTAGCGATGCCGACTGGTTGAGCTCGAACAATGACGAAGGAACTTCCCCCTTTTTTGCACGCACAAAAATAATTAAAAATCAAAAAATACTTTTTCAAAATTAAATTAAAAATTCAATCAAAACACACCTGTCAATTGATTATTTTCAAAGTAAATTCTGCGAAGAAGTTTTAAATTAGAAATCTCAGTTGGCAAAGTGCCTGTTTAAATTTGTAAAAAAAGAGAAAAAAGAGAAAAAATGCAGCAATAAACACAACGAAAAATAATAAAAATAATAAAACAAAACTTTACTTTAATTTTTATTTGTTTGCCTGTTAAGCTGTTGTGAGTAAATTCCAAATATTTCAGCGAAATAAGTTGAAAGACGGCTGCGATCGTTCCTGCAGACAAAAAAATAGAATTATTTCTTCTTTTGAAAAACAAAAAAAACAAAAATTTAAATCAATTTTTTTTACCTTGAAGATGTGTGTTGTAAAGCGACAAAAATAAATTCAAATTGCTGAGGGAAGGCTTTTAGTCAGAGAATTACAAGGCAAATCTAAGCAGAGCAACTCCGTCAACAACGATAGCGAAAACGGAACTTGCCCTGCAGAAAATTACAAAAAAAAGAAAAGAATTACAATCGAAGATGAACGGAGGATGTCGAGCAGCAGGTTGTCGTTAAGGTTGTTCCTATAGAAGTCAATTTAGTCGATGGTTTGATTGGAGTCAGTCTGAAGGCCGTACCAATCGCTGAAGGGCAAATCTGACAGCCAATTGGTGTTGCATCTCCGATTATCTCCCACTGAGTTGCCTCGTAAAACTCCTCAAGAGCTGCAAACGTTGCATTTCGATAGCTTTCTGCCATCACGAGGAACCTCTGGCATCGAAATCTTTCTTTTCTTCTTTCTTCCAATCATCTTCTTCTGTATTTGTGTGTTTTTGTGCAAACCATTTTCCAAAACTCGAGTTTTTTCTTCTCAAGATGGAAAGTCCCCAAACTCCCACAATTTGCCAAAGCTCTTCCTCCGCCGCTGCTGCAGCGATTCCAGTGGGGGCAAATCGATACCAATGACTTGGCTGTGGTCTGTGTGCCTGATTCTCAAGGTTATCCCCCCACCTGACTCTTCTCGAGCGATATTTATCAATTTTATTTGCAATTTTTTAAAATTTTCTTAGAATCCAAGCATTTAGTCAGTGACTGACTCTGCCTCAGCCCTTTTCTCTCTCTGCCAATCTATCACAGACTAAGCGCCTTCAAGCTATCAAGCACATGTGGCTGCTCAGGCCCAAACGGTAGTCTTCGTTTGCTGAGCTTCTATTCTTGCTTTGCTTCACTTCACTCAGCAACTTGAATTAGAACCCACTCTCCGTGACTGCGGATCGGAGAATCACCATAAGACGTCTTGGACGTTGACCTATATTGTCGTATTCTCCAGGAAGCTCATCCATTGCTTCCATTTTGAAGCCCAAGTATCAGTC
>CAZQVA010000029.1:0-5460 GCA_964596685.1 uncultured bacterium
TGTTAGGAAGGATGAAAAACTAGGGACTCATATTCTTTTAATATACCCACTCCAGTCCTATTAATTCTCATTCAGAATAATGCATAAAAGCTTATTCCCCCTCTGTGTGCTCTGTGGGCTCTGTGGTTCAAAATAATTAACATAAGTTTTAAATAAAAATATTTACCACAGAGCCCACAGAGCGCACAGAGGGGGAAAATAAGGATTTTTTGGCAGAAGGTTGTCTGGTGAATCCTTAAGAAAAGCTTCCATTCTAGCTCTAAATAATTAACTAACACTTTGAATTACACCCGGCTCAGGTAATCAACTTGCACCTTTTTCCATCGCAAGTTTCTTCTTCTTCCAAATTGTCCAAAGCCCCAAACTGGCAGCGAGAATTGCAAGCACAGAAACGACAGGCACGAGAACAGCCGGATGCATCACTGCAACCACTACACCTAACATCAGCACAGCAGCAGCAACTTGTAAAACGCGTCGTGCCAATGTCACCAGAGTAATCTTTTTTTCCTCTTTCAAGTGTTTTAATTGAGGATTCTCAACTACAACACCCTCATTATCGACGATCTCTTCAATGCGCGAGATCGCCTGATTTTGCTTATGTAAACGCCTTAGATCCACAATGATGGCACAACCAAGAGCAACACCGCCAAATGCATCGGAAACTTTTCCCATAATGGTAATTGAATCCGCAGATGGCAATATATTTAAGGAGACCAGTTTTGTAGGCCACTCTGTAACACGATTTAATGCATTAGTAAAATCACGACCGAAGATTAACCAATCATCTGGGCTTTTAATATCCCAAGTTCTCTCACGCAATATCGTCTCTAGAGCCACCCATGTACTCAGCACACCGCTCGTAGCATTAGATATATCTTTTGCAACACGGCACTCCTTTAAGCTCTCAGCAGACGCTCCATTTTGCTCCATGATGTTTATCATCAAGCGCGTTCCATTTTTAGCAATAGAAGCTACTTGGACTCCCGCATTCTTATCAAACCAAGTAGAGTGCGTTTCCTTATGAGCTAAAGGCCGGATGGCTAAAGTTGTCATAAACCCTCATGTAATTTCAAATTAATAATACACACTTGCGGTTAATTAGTAAACAATAATTAATTTATTTCATTTTAATTATTAAAAAATTAACGTGTTGTTTTAAAAAGAGTGTTCGTGCTATTTACAAGCTTTACTGCGGCTTTTAAGTTAAATCCAGAGTTTTAGAAAATGAAATGTCCTTTTTGTGGTGATAGCGAGCTAAAAGTCACCGACTCGCGCAATGCGCCCGAACAAAACGCCATTAGAAGGCGTCGCGAATGTTTGGGGTGCAACCGTCGCTTTACTACTTTTGAAACAGTAGAACTAGCCATTCAAGTCCATAAACGCGATGGCCGTTTTGAAGATTTTCAGGTAGAAAAGCTGATGAAAGGCATGGAAGCCTCCTGCATGCACCGCCCCATAAGCCGCGAACAAATTAAGCAGGTGGCTCATCAGATTATGATTGAACTTATGGATAAGCAAGCTAGAGAGATTTCGAGTCGTGAATTAGGAGAGATTGTGATGCATCACTTGCAGCATTTGGATCCAATTGCGTATATTCGCTTTGCATGCGTTTATCGTCGTTTCAAAGATATTGGTGAACTTGAAAAAGCCATCGCCTATATCAGTCGCAAAGAAGCCGATAAGGACACCACATCAAAGGAGTAAGGAAGGTTATGGTTCAAAAGAAAAGCGAACTCACAAAAAAGGATTGGAGTAAATTCAAGACAAAGCTTGAAGCTATGCGAGCCCAATTGACTCACACCCTGCATGGCACAACCATGGAAGTTATGTCTCCTGTGGCAGCTACTGGGTATTCTCAGCATCAGGCAGATCAAGGTACCGACGATTTTGATCGAACGATCAACTTAGAGCTCTCACATTCTGAATACACCTTATTGCGCCAAATTGATCGAGCCTTAGAAAAGATCCACGAAGGCAATTACGGCATCTGTGATGTCACCAAAGAACCTATTCCACTGGCACGTTTAGAGGCCATTCCCTATGCCACCATGACAGTACAGGCGCAAGAGAGCTATGAAAAAGGTTATTTGCAATGATCTCTCCATCCCCGAAACGCTTTTTCCTCCTGTTTTTTATCCTATTGGTCATCATTGGGCTTGATGCTGCAAGCAAAAGCTTTATTGTGCATACCTTGCCCAATTATACTCCTTTTTTACCTTCTGAAATTGTCGTTTTCCGCAACTTCATTGGAATCGATTTCTCCCTGATCCATGAAATCAATCGCGGCGCAGCCTGGGGAATATTTGCCAATTTTCAACCTTATTTAATGTTTGTGCGATTTGCCTTGATTATGGCACTCTTTATCTACCTTTGCTTTTTTAACAAACATCTGAAAACACAACTCCCCTTCCTTTTGATCCTTGCAGGGGCAATTGGAAATGTCATCGATTTTTTTATTTATGGCCACGTCGTCGACATGTTCCAATTCGTACTTTGGGGCTATCACTACCCGGTTTTTAATATTGCTGACATCAGTATATGCTGCGGTGTTCTGTGGCTTGGGATGCAGATGATACGCGACAGCATCGTTCAATATCGCGCCAAGGGGGTTGTGAGCTAAGGAACTATGTATACCCATCCCATCTGAAGAATTGGTTTTAGGCCGAAGAAAAAGCTTCCGCGATCGCGCCAGAAAAAAAGCCCCCATATTACTAATATGAGGACTTTTTTTCTGACTCGAGCCCGGGGCTTTCTCTTCTGTCTAAAATCCAATTCTTCAGATGGGATGGGTATACTGGACTTTAAATCGACAGGAATAGAAATGCCCTTCTCAAAGACAGCCCTACTTATTACGAGCGCACAAAATCCAAAAATCAAACAAGCTCTTGACCTTAACCACAGAAGAGAGCGCGATACATCGCAGCTCTTTATCATTGAAGGCTACCGCGAACTATGCCGCGCACAAGAAGCTAAGACGCCAATTGAAACCCTCTTTTTTTGCCCCGAGCTCTTTCTTGGAACTAATGAAAAGGCACTCATCGATCGCCTTTCTGGTCATCACTACCAATGCCCTGAAAAACTTTTTACTAAAATATCCTATCGCGATCGCCCCGATGGACTTCTTGCCATTGCGCGCCAAACTCACCGCTCACTGCATGACCTTGAAAAGCTCCTAAAAAATAAGAAGGATCCTTTTTTAGTCATTGCAGAGGGCATTGAAAAGCCCGGCAACTTGGGTACAATTCTTCGCAGCTGTGATGCTATGGGTGCAGATGCTCTTCTTTTATGCGATCAATGCACCGACCTTTTCAACCCTAATACTGTACGCGCTAGTGTAGGCACCCTCTTTTGTGTGCCTGTGATTGAATGTTCTTCAGAAGAGGCATTGACTTTTTTGCGCGACAAAGGCATCAAAGTAGTGGCTGCAACACCTGAAGCAACCAAGCCTCTTTTTCATGAAGATTGCTGCAGAGCAGTCGCTATTGCTTTGGGAACTGAACAATATGGCCTTTCAGAGGTTTGGAGAAAGTCATGCGATGTCGCCGTCCAGATCCCTATGCTCGGGCATGCTGACTCTCTTAATGTTGCAATGGCCACCACAATTATGCTCTACGAAACAAGAAGGCAACGCAATGCACAATCTCATTGATTTTTCAATCAAGCAAGCACTTCAAGGAATTGAACATCTCAATTCGCCTACTGGCAAGCACTTTTTACAAGAATCAGCACGCGCCATGGAACAGACCATCCGCTCAGGAGGGAAAATTCTTCTAGCAGGAAATGGGGGCTCTCTCGCTGAGGCGATTCATTTTGCTGAAGAACTCACTGGCCGTTATCGCAAAACTCGCCCTCCCTTTGCTGCACTCGCTTTAGCAGATTCTTCCCATATTACTTGCACAACTAATGACATGGGATTTGATGAGATTTTTTCTCGCCCCCTCATGGCTCTTGGCCACAAAGAGGACCTTTTTATCGCTCTTTCCACAAGCGGCAACTCAAAAAATCTTGTCACGGCTCTCGAGGTATCCAAAAAAATTGGCATGGCAAGCATTAGCTTATTAGGCAAAGATGGAGGTCTCATGCGTGGGATGTCCACGATCGAATGGATTGTAGATGGTCCAACTACCTCTGATCGCATTCAAGAAGCCCACCTTGTCGCCCTACATATCATGATTGAACTTTTTGAACACTTGATGGGATGCGCTTAGAACTTTTTTGGCAAAAACTTATTGACACCCCTCCGCTGCCACTATGGTGGCGGATTCCTCTGAGCATTCTAGCTATCTGCTACACAGTGCTTCTCCGTTTGCGACATTTTTATTGGGACCACATTAAAACCCCTAAAAAGGCACCTCTCCCTCTTATATGTATCGGCAGCCCCTACGCTGGAGGTATGGGAAAGACCCCTTTTACGCTCTTCCTTATTTCCGAGTTAGAGCTCTACTTCCAAAGTGAAACGATGGCTATTATCTCTAGAGGGTATAAGAGTCAATCTGAAAGAAGCTCTCAACCGCAAATTCTTCCTAAAACTGCCCCTACCCCTCTTCTTGCAAGTCAATTTGGCGATGAACCAATACTTATGAATCACAGTCACAAAGGTCCTGTCATCGTATGCAAAGATCGCTACCGGGCAGCTTGTCTTGCAAAAACACAGGGAGCGACTCTGGCAATTCTTGACGACGCTATGCAACATCGCGCCCTCCAATACGACTGGTTAATTGAACTTGTCGATGGAGACGTTTGGAAAGGTCACCTGCACAAGCTTCTCCCAAGAGGACGCCTCAGAGATCTACCAGAACGCATTAACCTTGCAGATCTGGTCGTCTCCTGGAATACTCCTATTGCAACTTCACGCCCACAGATATGCCTTCAATACATTCTTGAGGGATTCTACCATCTAGATGGCACCCCTGTTGCAAAATTTATCGGTCCAATTGCCCTGGTAGCTGGATTAGCGCGTCCCGAACGTTTGATTAAACAACTATCCGTTTACGGTTTTGACTGCGTAGGGACACTTTTTAGCATCGACCATGAACTTCCAACAGAGAGCGAGTTAAAGCGCTTCTCCTCAGAGGCAAAGGCTTCAGGAGCTGCATGGATTGTTTGCACAGAAAAAGACGCCGTGAAATGGCCACCTATAACGCTATCCCTTCCTGTCGCCATCATGAAAAGCACCATACAGTGTACTAAAGAGACGCAATCCATTCTTCAGAATTTTGTACGCCAAATCGCTGCAAATTGCAAAAAAAAACCAAATGTAATCTAGTATTGCGCATAGCTGGACCAAACAAAAAGATAGACGACCGCATTGGGTGTAATTCAAAGTGTTAGCTAACTATTTAGAGCTAGAATGGAAGCTTTTCTTAAGGCTTCACCAGACAACCTTCTGCCAAAAAATCCTTATTTGGTCCGGTTTACAAACATAGGTAACAACTTATTTACAGACATAGGTAACACTTT
>CAZQVA010000030.1:0-4970 GCA_964596685.1 uncultured bacterium
CATTAGTGGGAGCTGTGAAGCAGGAATCCTTCGCCTTTAGGCGAGGGAGATTCAAGTATTTGCGCACAATTCAATGGCTCTTAAACTCTACAAGAAGATGAATTATCTAGTTGAGCAATGTTATTTCTATAATGAAACACCTATTGGGTACCATATGAAAAAAGAAATCGGCACAGATGCAGAAGATGCCAACTGAAGTGCATACTTATTGTCTCTTGCCGAATAGTATAGCTGGAAGCATTTGTCGTTATAAACATGAGTAATGACAGTAGAAGAAATAGAAAAATATCAAGACGTCCAAAAGGATTCTCTAGAAATGCCATATGCGGAGAAATAAAACAATGCTATGCCCCTGTCGAAGCGGTAAACCATATGAGGTATGTTGCCAACCTTTTCATTCAGGAAAGGGACCCGATACAGCTCTGCAACTTATGCGATCGAGATTTGCAGCGTATGCGCTGTGCATGCCAGACTACATTATCCATACTACACATCCAGCCAGTCCTCAATTTTGCCATGATACTAATGAGTGGGCTCAAAAAATAACGGAATTTTCTTCTCTTACCGAATTTAAAGATTTAGAAATCCTTGGATCTCAAGAGAGCGACTCTTTTGCTACAGTGACTTTTGTGGCTCATCTTTTTCAAGACAATAAAGATGTTTCGTTTACTGAGAGAAGCTATTTTGAAAAAGTGAAAGGCAAATGGCTGTATCGTAATGGTCAATTATCTAAAGGGCGTGCTCCAAATTTAATAACTATGAAAGGACTCCACCTCCTTCCCATTGCTTATTATGGAGATCCCATTTTACGTAAGATAGGCGACCCAATTCTCACTATTACAGATGATGTACGCAAGCTTGTTAAAGAAATGATCGATACCATGGATGCCTTTGATGGAATAGGATTAGCAGCCCCTCAAGTACATCACTCTATAAAACTTTTTATTATTCGCAACCCTGTGGAGATGGGAAGGGGAAAGGTAGAGTTTAGAGAGGTAAAGGTGTTCATTAACCCAAAGGTGTCTTTGCCTAGCGCTGAAACCTGGAAAGAATCGGAAGGGTGCTTATCTATTCCTACAATTCACGCTGAGGTAGAACGGCCTAGGGAAATTACAGTTGAGTATTCTGATCTAAATGGCAATTTGATCAAAGAGAAGGTCTCTGGATGGGAAGCTCGTGTAATTATGCATGAAAATGATCACATTAACGGTGTTCTTTTTATTGATCATTTAGATGAAACTGCAAGAAAGGATCTTGAGCCATCCCTTCAACATCTTTATAACAGAGTTCATAATAGCGCCAAATTATAAGAAATAGACAAGCAAGTGGCATGCATGTACGGGCCGCTCCTGTGAAATGTGACGCTATTGTAGTTTTCTACGTAAGCTATCTCTTGATGATTGTCAGTTGAAGACAGATCGGCCTGATTGCAAAGTGGCTAAGAGGGCATCGGTCTATAGAAAACAATCTACAATGGGTTGCAGATGTTGTTTTTCGAGAAGATGCCGCGACTAATCAGATGGGGCATTCAGCAGAAAATCTGACTTTAGTTAGAAGGCTTGCAATGAACATGATAAGTTTATATAACCCTTCCATTGGCTTGTCAATAGCCAGGAGGTTTGCAACTCATGAGCCCGAATACCTAAAAGGCTTGCTTGTAAAAGTTTTTAAGAAAGCCACTCAATAAACAGATAGTAATAGTTCAATCTTCGATTGCTTAAGCGGCCGAAGGTTGACCGGAAACACAACATTTATGCAGCAGCACTTGTACCAAATCTTTTTCGCAGGAACGCCCTGTCACCAAACCCAGATTAGCTACTTAAAAACACTCACGAGCTAATTCCAAAATTTACTTGCCTGATTTTGGCTGTTTAAGGCTTAAAATTTACGTCATTGTTGAAATATATTCAGGAACATGCTAGAACCTAAGGGGTATCAAAAATTTTCAAATCTGAGGCTGACTAGCGATGAAAACCTTACTAAAAAAGTTGTAAAAAGAGTCCTTCAAGGCAAACCTCCGATCAATCCTCAACAGCATGCTTCTCTTGTTCAAAAAATGGACTTTGGAAATTATAGTTTTTCCCGAGATGAAGAAAATCTGCTTATCAAGCTCTGGCATATAAACAATTCAGCAGTCCCTATCCCATCTAAATTAAAACAAATATTCGATAGCCAGGATGCGCTTTACATGAATAGCTTGGAAGCGGCAGAGCTGACTTTCAAGCTTCCTTATGGAATTGCATATGAACAAGCCCAAGATGGAGCATACAAAGCTCTTGTTGATTGGACTCTTCAACAAGGAATCGCATTAGATGACAAAGTCATTGTAGATGCTGGCTGTGGGTTTGGAGGTCTGTTAGCCTGCATGCATCAAAAGTTTCCTAATTCTAAATTTTTCGGCATTGAATGCGCTCAATCCGCAAAAGAACGCTTAAATAAAACATATCCCTGGTTAAAGGTAAGCATAACAAATATCCAGGAAAACATCGCTGATATCAAAGAAATGCTTCCGAAAAATGCAGATGTAATTTATTGCACAGAGGTTTTGGAACATTTGCAGCACCCTGAATTGGCAATACATAATTTGCTCAACATTCGAAAAGATAATGGAGCCTTGATACTCACTGTTCCAAATGGCCGAACAGATTCAACAGCACAGCATATTAATTTTTGGTCTCCAGAATCTTGGAAAATTTTTATAGAAAAGACAGCAGTTGGATATAAAACAAGATTTTTAAAAACACCAAGCCCTAATGCCCCTAACGGACATAACTTGTGCGCGATCATTAGAGAAAAATAGCTTGCATAAACTAACCTGTGGCTTCGTATAAAATTTAATCTTTTTTTTTGTGTTTTGTTAAGCAGTGCAGTGGCCTCCAAGCTTTAGACCAAGCCGCCCGCAGAGGGAAGTGAACATTTAAGGGAGCTGCTGTCCATCGCTACGCCATTATTGCTAGTATTTTCTCTATATCCTTACAACCATGTCAATAGAAGCCACTTCAGAGAGCCCTACTCCCGAACTGCCTCCGAAACCTATAGTTCCTCGGGTTCCTTACAGGCAGGTTATTAATGTATCATCCAGAATGCTATCAGGGCCCGTCTGAGCCCGTTAAAAGCCTGCATGTTCTTGACATTCTTCAAGAGACGCATCACGCTGGCCTTGGAAACGCGTTTATCTATTCCCTCATGGAGTATTGCCAGCGTTATGAAGAGCTTTGTGACCTCATGGAGATGAGGCTAGAAGAAACTGATTCTACTGAAAGGGACAAAATCATAGCTGATTTGCAAGAATCTATTAACGATGCTCCTAAAACCACCCAAGAACGCCCCTACCTCCGCTTTGACGACCTCAATGAGATCAAACACGATGTTGCTGAATTCAAAAAGCAACTTAAGAAAGAAAATCGACCCTAAAGGTGGTATCAGCGAGCTTTCAGGAAGAACTGGTATCCCCCGACCCTCTCTTAGCAGGTTTTTCTCATCCAGTTCAATGCCTCGCCGTACGACCCTATTCAAAATAGCCAAGGCCCTCAATCTCCCCGAATCCTCCATCAGCTTCAAGTGGTTACAGTCATCCTATGGCTCTCAGTTGGCATGCCTCAATGAAACGAGCACCGCGCGCAAACAAAGTTTGCAATGGCGCTTACCAGCGCCATCCCGGCCCCTGGCCGGGCAAGGTAGCCCTCTGTCCCACCAGAACGCCAGCATCCTCAATGCCCCTTACCACCTACTGAATATTTTTATTGGAATGTCCGAATATCAAGCCTATAAGCCCAAACACCTGTCCTAATTTTGGGAACCGTTATATGATATATAGCGAATATCGTGAAAGAGGTAGATCCTGACAAAAGTTCTGACATCATGACTTCCTTGTTGAAAAAAGCGCATTATACCAGAACGAAAATGCCTGTTATCTAACAGCTTAAGTAAATGGGGCAACCTGGATTTGAACCAGGGACCGACGGGTTATGAGGGCGGTGGTCCGCCATATAACTCAATACCATCCAACCGCTATGAGTATGATGATAAAGGATTTTTGATCAAAAATCTACTGGAATTTATTGGATTTTGATGGTGCAATAGGTTCATCATTGCACCGCTAGTGCACCGTGATTAAAGGCAGCCTGCTGATTATATCCCCTTTTCAGTCCAATGCATAAAATTTGGACCGGAATTCTGTTGATTTTATTTGTTTGTTTGATTAAAATTTCTTTTTAAATTTGTTTATTTTAAGGGATTTATGTCATTGTCAACAAATTTATTAGGGTTGCCTCAAGAAAAATTTGGTTCAGCACGCATTCGCGTTGGAAATGCTGTTTGCCAGCAGGTTGCAAAACTAGATAAAGGCCTTGAAGTTCATTATAATCCAGATACAAATAAAATTTCTGTTTTGAGCACCTCAGATCTACCGCTATCTGTGCTTGATAAAATATTATACGAATGCCCAGCATCTCGTGTTTATGATGAATGGCGATGGTACCCTGTGATTAAACAAGAGCGAGATACAGATGGCAATTTAGAAATTGGTTTTTCTTGCTGCAGACCAGGATCAGATACGTCTAGACCTTCTTTTTTACCGCTTTCTCTCGAACCAGAAGAAACCGTAAATTTGGAAGAAGTAGGAAGAGTGGAGAAGGCTATTTCTAGTAGCGTTATAGCTACGATGAGCCAGTTCTTTAACAAACATGAATTGATGATGAGAGGGGTCTGGTATCCGGATGACTACCGTAAATATTTGAGGGAAGAAATTGATTCTGAGATGGACCCATCATTTTTTACCGGTTACGCAAAGAGCGAATTTTTTGAAAAAACAGGACGTTTTACCTTCAAATTAAGGGATGGAAAAAATGCTTCTGATGCACTTATGAGTTTTCTTGAAGGTCCAACTGTGGCGGATTGCGGAAATGCAACTATGGTACATGCTCACACCCCCCCCTGGTTTTAAGGCGCGCCAACGATTTTTCAGGTAA
>CAZQVA010000031.1:0-1798 GCA_964596685.1 uncultured bacterium
CTGGTACAGCTCCACCTTGCGGCGGGTTTCGTCGTCGCGCACAGGCACATCACCCGGACGCTGACCGTCTTCTTTGCAGCCTGAGATGAAATACTGCAACTGCTTGGGCGGAAAGCGGTCTTCGTCCACATTGAACTGCTTGCACAGGCGCTTGATGGCCGAGAGTTGGTCTTGCGTGTCCAAAATTTGAAAGGTCTGCGGCAAGCCGGCCAGCTGGTGATGCGCCCGTAAAAACCGATTGCACAGCCCGTGGAAGGTGCCAATCCACATGGCGTTCACGTTCACTGGCAGCAGGGCCTGCAAGCGCAGCTTCATTTCCTTGGCCGCTTTGTTGGTGAAGGTCACCGCCAAAATGCCGCCGGGCGAGACCTGCGAGGTCTGCAGCAACCAAGCGATGCGCGTGGTCAGCACCCGGGTTTTGCCCGAACCTGCACCCGCCAAGATCAGCGCATGCTCGGCAGGTAAAGCCACCGCACGGTGCTGCTCGTCGTTGAGCTGGGCCAGCAAGGGGGAAGAAGTATTCGAGGCGGTGTCTGACAACATAGGGGGAGATTGTAGGAACTAAGTGGCTCGCCGCTTTGTCCGAAACAAGCCGTCAGGCAATGCGGGTAGAATCAGACACCGGGCCCAAGATTCTTGCGCCCGGTTTTTTTTGCCCTGAACCTGCAACGGGTTCCCTCCAAGGGCCAGAAAACCGGCCAGGCCAAGCGCTCACTCGTTCTTTCAACGAATCCTTTTTTGGAGCTTGGTTTTCTCATGGAAATTTTTGACTACGACAACATCCTGCTTTTGCCACGCAAGTGCCGCGTGGAAAGCCGTTCCGAGTGCGACGCGAGTGTCACGCTGGGCAGCCGCACCTTCCGCTTGCCGGTGGTGCCTGCCAACATGAAGACGGTGGTGGATGAAAACATCTGCCTGTGGATGGCGCAAAACAACTACTTTTATGTCATGCACCGCTTTGACCTGGACAACGTCCAGTTTGTGCGCGACATGCACGCCCAGGGCGTTTACGCCTCGATCTCGCTGGGCGTGAAAGCCCCCGACCGCGCCACGGTGGACCAACTGGCCGCTGAAAAACTGGTGCCCGAGTACATCACCATCGACATCGCCCATGGCCACGCCGACAGCGTGCGCGACATGATCGCGTACATCAAAGGCAAACTGCCCACCAGCTTCGTGATCGCCGGCAACGTGGCCACGCCCGAAGCCGTGATCGACCTGGAAAACTGGGGCGCGGACGCGACCAAAGTGGGCGTGGGCCCGGGCAAGGTCTGCATCACCAAGCTCAAAACCGGTTTTGGCACGGGCGGCTGGCAGTTGTCAGCGCTCAAGTGGTGCGCCCGCGTGGCGACCAAGCCCATCATCGCCGACGGCGGCATCCGCAGCCACGGCGACATCGCCAAGAGCATCCGCTTCGGTGCGAGCATGGTCATGATCGGTTCGCTGTTTGCTGGCCACGAAGAGTCCCCCGGCAAGACCGTCGAGGTCGATGGCGCCTTGTTCAAGGAGTACTACGGCTCGGCCAGCGACTTCAACAAGGGCGAGTACAAGCACGTGGAAGGCAAGCGCATCTTGGAGCCGATCAAGGGCAAGCTGGCCAATACGCTCGTCGAGATGGAGCAGGACGTGCAAAGCTCGATCAGCTATGCCGGTGGCACCAAGCTGATGGACATCCGCAAAGTCAACTACGTGATCCTGGGCGGTGACAACGCGGGTGAACACCTGTTGATGTAAGTCGACTTAGGTCATGCCCGCGCACACGGGCATCCATCGCAGCCAAAGCCATGGGCCCCCGATC
>CAZQVA010000031.1:1898-3160 GCA_964596685.1 uncultured bacterium
CATGGCCCCCGATCATTTCGGGGTAACAAAATTGCTTAGCCCATTCAGCGCAAGGCCCCCAGCGCCAGCATCAGGCCGCTGATGACCAGCAGACCGCAGATGATTTGTCGCAAGCGTGCTGCGGGCACCCGGTGTGCCACGCGGTGACCCAGCCACACACCGACCAGGGCCACCCCCATCAGCACGGTCCAACGCTGCCAGAGCAGCCCATTCGACAAACGCCCCTCCCAAGCCATGCCGAGCAGCACCGTGGCAGCGGCGGCCGTGATGATCATGGGCGTGCTGGCCCGCATCTGCTGTACGTCACTCAAGCGCCGGTTGAGCCAGGCCACCACCAAAGGCCCTGCTGTGCCAAACAGCATCTCCACCAGCCCGATCGCCGTGCCCACCGGGTAGGCCCACCCCATGGCCACCGTCGCTTGAGGATCTGTACGGGGTCGCAAAGCATTCAACCCGGCAGCCGCCACATACAAACCCAGCAACAGCAGGGGCCACCGGGCACTCATGTGCTGCATGAGCCACAAGCCAACCAGCGTGCCCACCACCATGCCCGGCAACAAGCGGCGCAGCTCACGCCACTGCACCCGTCGCCAGTTGAGGCCACTGTGAAACGCCGATGCGGGCACATCCATCAGCAGGGTCAAGGCCACCACCTCGGGCAAGGGCCAGTTCCAGGCCAGCAAAGGCACCACCACCAAGGCCGAGCCAAAGCCGGTCAGGCCCAGCACGGTGTACCCACCCAAAACCACCGCGATGGGCAGCAACCACTCTTGCATGTGAAATCCTTGTTGTTCTCAATCGGTGAGCTGACGGGTCACAAACTCCCTGAAGACCGACATGATGGGCAATTCGGTGCGGCCCGCCAAGGTGATCAGCGCCAGAAGTGCCCCTGCGCGGAAAGGCGGGTCCATGGTCAGCTCCACCAGCGAACCGCTGGCCAGTCCCTGCCGCGCGGCCC
Source organism: uncultured bacterium (assembly GCA_964596685.1). GTDB lineage: Bacteria > Chlamydiota > Chlamydiia > Chlamydiales > VFKH01 > CAZQVA01. Next base: position 2,857 of record CAZQVA010000031.1, read on the forward strand.
CCAAAATCCCCAGATAAATGGCATCGGTCTGCTGCACCACATCGATCAAGCTGGGAATTTCCTCGCACTGCAAGGTGGTCATGTGGGCCGGATTGGCGCGTGGACCGTAATGGTCCACCATGATGCGGGCCACCTCTTGCGACAAAGGGGTAGACGCCATCGGATACGCCAACAAAGCGTCAAAAGGCACCTGGTCAGGGAATTGAGCCAGGATCGGATGCCCCCGGCGACACACAAAGCCGGCCCGCAGTTCAACGATGTGCGCCATGTTCAGATCGGGTGCGGTCGCCACCCGCCGCACGTC
>CAZQVA010000032.1:0-2601 GCA_964596685.1 uncultured bacterium
TGAACCGAATGGCGTGGTAGACATAGCATTAAAAACAAATACTGACCCGCAAGTGCGCCTCATATCCTCTGAAAAAGAGAGAAAAGATGCTCTTGATTTTAGGCAAAGGCACTTTTTTGATCGCTTGAACTTTCAAGATCCTTATGCTTGGACTATAGATCAGGAAGATCATCTCCATTGGCTCTTATACGATAAAGATGAAGTTATTGGGTATGCCCACGTGCAAATATGGCCGAATGATAGAGCAGCTCTGCGCATTATAGTCATCGATGAGCAAAGGCGTGAGCGAGGGATGGGTAAATGCTTGATGGATCATTGCGAACAAGAATTGAAGCAGCGAGGCGTCTTTCTTTTCCAAACTGAAAGCTCTTCAAATGCTTATCATTTTTACAAGAAGCTTGGGTTCATAGACATGCCCTTCAATAATCCGGATGGAGAAGCTACCCATCCAGATGACCGGGCTATGGGGAAATATTTATGATGCAAAAGCATTCCCGCGTTAAGAAGTTTTTTTCATACTATAAACCTTACCTTGGACTTTTTACCGCGGATATGGCCTGCGCAGTGATCGCCTCTGCAGCGATGCTTGCGATCCCGTTATGCGTGCGATACATTACGGCCAATTTGCTGCAGATTGAGTCAACGGACGCCCTCCATCAAATTTACATGATGGGCGGCCTTATGCTGGGCCTGATTGCCATTTACGCAGCATGCCATGCATTTATCGACTACAAAGGGCATGTCATGGGCGCTTTGATGGAAAGAGACATGCGAAGCGAGCTGTTTGATCACTATCAAAAACTCTCCTTCAAATTTTATGATGAGCACAAAACCGGGCAGCTCATGACCCGAATATCCCATGACACATTCGATCTTGCCGAACTCTACCATCATGGTCCAGAAGACGCTATCATTTCCCTTTTAAATTTCATCGGAGCGTTTGTCATCTTGATGAGTATCAATGCTAAGCTTGCTCTTATCGCCTTTCTCTTTGTTCCTGTTATGGGAATCTATGGATTTTATACGGCAAGGAAAATGTACGCTGCATTAAAGAGGAGTAGTGACAAAATCGGAGATATCAATGCGCAAGTGGAAGACACTCTTGCAGGGATTAAAGTAGTCAAATCATTCACGAATGAAGAAATCGAAAAGAAAAAATTCGCCAATGAAAATAATCAATTCTTCGAAAGCAGACAAAAAGGCTATAAGGCTGAAGCATATTTCTATAACGGGCTAATTTCCTTTACTCAACTCATGACAGTTGCCATTGTCATTTTTGGAGCAGCAAGCATCGTCAAAGGATCTATGAATCTGGCTGATTTACTTGCTTTTCTTCTGTATATCGTTATTCTGATCGAGCCGATTCAACGCCTTGGTAATTTTATTCGGTTGTATCAGCAAGGAATTACTGGCTTTAACCGATTTATGGATGTTTTAGAAGTTGAACCGGATATCGAAGATGAACCAAACGCTAAAGAGCTGGATCAGGTTCTGGGAGAGATAGAATTCAAAGCAGTCAGCTTTAAATATAGAGAGGAGCATCCCCATCTTTTAAAAAATATCTCCTTTAAAATAAATGTAGGAGAATACGTGGCCCTAGTTGGATTTTCAGGGATTGGGAAAACCACCCTCTGTTCTTTAATCCCAAGGTTTTATGAAGTCAGCGCGGGGAAAATATTAGTCGATGGCCAGGATATTAAAAGCATTAATCTAAAATCGCTGAGGAAAAATATCGGACTTGTCCAGCAGGATATCTATCTTTTTGCCGGCACAGTTTTAGAAAACATCCGCTATGGAAAGCCTGATGCTGCGGAAGAGGACATCATCGCCGCAGCCAAACAAGCAAATGCGCATGATTTTATTATGGCCCTTCCAAATGGATATTCTACAGACATTGGCCAGCGCGGGGTTAAACTTTCCGGAGGACAAAAGCAGAGGCTCAGCATCGCTCGCGCCTTTTTAAAAAATCCACCAATTATCATTTTCGACGAGGCCACCAGTAGCCTTGATAATGAAAGCGAAAGAGCTGTGCAGAATTCCCTAGAAAGATTGATGAAAAATCGCACAACGCTTGTCATAGCGCACCGCCTGTCCACGATCAGAAACGCTCAGAGAATTCTTGTGCTGACGGATAAAGGGATTGAAGAACAGGGAACCCATGAAGAGCTCATTGCTTTAGATAAGACTTACGCCAGCCTGTACAACATGCAGCTAAGGGTCGAGGATAAGGAGCAAAATACGTAGCGTGAAATCTCTTATTCCTCTTTATAAAAAGCATTTAAATCTTCCTGAGGCTCAGTTCACCTTCATAGACCATGAAGACGCAACGGTAGCTGCGGTCTTTAGAATTTCGGAGTCTGAACGCCTTGATCAGATTTTAAAGATCTGCTCTCGGAAAGGAGACTTTCTAAGAGAATCTTATTTTTTAAGCCGTTTTGCCGGCAAAGTCCCTGTGCCTAAAATCATTCAGCTTGTAGAACCGGAAGAGGGACTCGATGTAGCTGTTTTAATGGAATGCGTCCAGGGGGATCTTCTTAAACCAGAAACGATCACTAAGACTTTGGCATCGGAAATCGGTGCGCTTCTTGCCCGCATCCATCT
>CAZQVA010000033.1:0-2550 GCA_964596685.1 uncultured bacterium
TGCCGTTTCCTAATAACAGAGTGTTGGCCTGCAAGTTCGCCCATCCGGTGCCGCCATTTGATGCACCAAGAATTGAAGTGCCCACTTGGGTGGCTAAATCTAGAGCACCACTGATGGTTGCGAGAGTTGAAGTTGCTGCAGCATACACTCTGCCGACAGCATCAACCGCAAGTCCACCAAGAGAGAGTGCCGAGAGTCGCGTCTGTCCCGAGACTGCAAGGTTCGTGGTGGTTGCGTTCGTTGAAGTGCTGTTCGTGAAGACACCGGTTGATGGTGTACCTCCCCCGATTGGTGTGTTGTCTATGGTGCTGTTCGTTATCGTGCCTCCCGTGATGGTGAGGTTGTTTGCGACTTGTGCATCCGTTGCGCTTCCGATGAGATCTGCAAAGTTGATGCCTAAGGTTGAGGTGGCAACCTGCACAATCGTGTTTGCTGCTCCACCGATGAATGTGCCGAACTGACTGATTGATGAAAGACCGGTACCTCCCCTGTTAGCAGCGAGCGTGCCTGTGGTGTCACCGATTGCAATGCCGAGAGATGAGGTTGAAAGCTGCTGCCATGCTCCGCCTGCGTATGAGCCAAGAAGAATACCTGCTGCTGTTGGGTTAGATATTCCGGTACCACCACCGCCTGCACCAAGAAGACCTGCAAGGGTGTTGCCAAATGTGATGGTGTTGCCCGAGGCGGTGATGGTGGTACTTGCCGTGAGTCCGTTGAATGCAGTTGATGATGTGGCGAGTGTCACTGCCGGACCGGACTGCAATGCTCCGACAGGACCAATAGACGTGAGTGCTGCTGTGAGGTATGTGGAGGTATCAACAGAGAGCGTGCCGTCACCGTTAATGGTTTTGACGAATCCGTTTGAGGTGAGGTTGGAGAGTCTGCTGATGTTCTGTGTGGTATTCACCGTGAATGCGGTGCCTGAGTATGAGAGACCTGTTCCTGCAGTTGTCGTTGCGACCCATGTTGGAACACCGGAGACGAGAGCGAGTACCTGGCCGTTGGTGCCTGCGGTTGTAGTCGCGAGTCTGTTGGTGCCGTTTCCTAATAACAGAGTGTTGGCCTGCAAGTTCGCCCATCCGGTGCCGCCGTTAGGAGTCGGGAGAATGCCGGTGACCTGAGCTGCTAAGTCCAGAGTGCCGCTGATTGTTGCAAGTGTAGTTGATGCCGCCCACCCTATCGCACCATTGATTTGCGCAAGTATCTGTCCGTTCCCGCCGACACCAAAGAAGGTCGAGGTGGCGATTGCTGTGGGAGATGCACTTGCCCCTGTGGCATTGCCAACTATGGTGTTTGCAGCTTGCGGTGCAAGCTGGTTCAACCCCAGCGTCCCCGCAATAGTCGCAAGAGTTGAAGTTGCTGCATTGTATACGTTGCCGAGTGCGTCTAGTGCCAAGCCACCCAAGCTTCTGTTGGTGAGGTTAAGAGAACCAAAGAATGCATTCGTTGATGATGCATAGACCGTTGAGAGATTAGTAGTTGAAGCGTTTGCGAATGTTCCTCTTCCTTGCACATTGAGGTTCGTGCTGATGTCAGCGTCTCCCTGTACTTCAAGCTTAGCGAGAGTTGAAGTGGAGGTGCCTCCTATAAGAACAGAGTTTGAGGTGGTGGATACTCTGATGCCTGAGTTATTGAAGAAGGTCCAGTTGAGCTCTGCTCCCGCGGAGCCTCCGGCGTCAGCGCCACAGAAGAACTTGCCGGTGGTGGAGTTATAGAGGAGCGTGTTTGATTCATTGGAACAATCAAGGAGAGCGTCCTGGAAGAAACCATTAGAGACACGGAGTGCGCTTGTTGATGCAAATCCGTTCACCTGGAGTCCGACTGCGAATACTCCGCCGGCGAATGTGGAGGTTGCGTTTGATTCTCCGCGAATGGTCGTGGTTGCGGTTCGTCCGATATTAACTTCGTCATAGAAGTCTGCGAGTGTTGATGATGCAGTGAGACTGCCGCCTCCAGAGATACCAAGAGAAGATGTCGCGACAAGATCGTATCCTCCTGAAATGTTTCCTAAGAGTACTTGTCCGTATGTTGGCGCTGTGGTCGTGCCGGTGCCGCCGGATCCTATGCCGAGTGTTCCTGAGAAAGAGGTTGCGGTGACACTTCCTCCGGTGATTGTGGCATTGGTGATGGTGACGTTTGAAAGATTGTCTATTCTCTGAGATGGGGCGAATGATTGCACGGAGAGCGGCGTGGAGACTGCAGGACCGGAGAAAGAGATAACGGGAGCAGGTATCTGAGCAATCTTTTGCAGAAGCTCGGTGCGGAGCGAGCTCAATTCACTTTGTGAGACTCCCGAGAGAATGACGTTCCGTGTGATGTTCTCAACAACGGTGGTTGGTGTTCTCTCAACAACACGCGCAGGTTCTCTGACAACAACCGTTGTTGTTGCAGTGGGACGAACAACGATTGGAGTTTCTTTGACAGGAGGAGTGACCACAACCGTTTCTTGTTTCTCTCCGAAGAGCCACGTGACGAATCGCCATGCGCGTTCATACCACGGGATACCTTCAGAGAAGTTAGAGGTGGTGGTGCGGAGGGAGGTGGAGAGAG